>CALRPY020000016.1:0-77734 GCA_943370145.1 Hydrogenophaga intermedia
TGAAACCCGGCGTTGCCGCGGCAACAGGCGCCGAATGTTGACCACGGAGCGCACGGAGGACACGGAGAAGAACGGTGCATTGAGGAATGCGCCTCTGCCGTGGCAATGCCGGCCGGGCGGCACCTGCCCACCCGATCCTCTCGGTGTTCTCGGTGTTCTCGGTGGCCCATCAAAGTCTGTATCCCGGTACCCGCGTCCAAATTGCGACCAAAAGACAGCCCACCCCGGGAGAGGCCGGCCGCGCAGCGGACGGGAGAGGGTCGCTTCAGCGTGGCACGGTGCCGGCTGACGCGCCCCTCACCCGCTGCCTTCGGCGTCGACCTCTCCCGCGCGCGGGAGAGGTGAGGGTCTTTCACAGCGACCTGCGCTGTTCTCTCTTTCTCGCGTCGCGTGTCAGGCGAGGCCGAGTTTAGGCTTCACCCAGGCGGCGAGTTCGGCAATCGCGGCATCCGCTTCCGGCGCGCGACCCGCCAGGAAATGGAACACGTGCTGCATTTCCGGGTAGACCCCGCACTTGATGTCGACGCCGGCGGCCTTCGCCTTCTCCGCGAAGCGAACCGAGTCGTCCAGCAGGGTCTCGTCGGCGCCGACCTGGATGAAGGTCGGTGGAAAGCCAGCGAGATCGGCGTAAAGCGGGTTCGCCAGCGGATCCTGCTTCGACGCGTTGCCGAGGAAGGTCGCGGCCATGTTCATCAGGATGGCCTCCTGCACCAGCACGTCGGCGGCCGCATTCGTCTTCAGCGACGCGCCCTTGCCTTCCATGTCGTACCACGGGGACAGCGGCATGACGGCGGCCGGTAGCGGCAGACCCTGCGCGCGCGCGCCGAGGACGAGTGAGGTGCACAGCCCGCCGCCGGCGGAGTCCCCGGTCGTCGCGATATGGCCGGGCTTGATGCCCTGGTCGAGCAGCCACTTGTAGACGGCGACCCCGTCCTCGCACTGCGCCGGATGCGTATGTTCGGGCGCGCGGCGATAGTGGAGGATGAGCGCGCGGCAGCCGATGGCTTTCGCCATGTGCCCGAACATCTTGCGATGCGTGTACATCGAGCCGGTGACGTAGCCGCCCCCATGCGTGCAGATCAGCACGCGGTCTTCCCGGCAGCCCTTGGGCACCGCCCACATGCTGGGCACGCCGCCCGCATCCACCTCGCTGTAATCGACCCCGCCCGGCTCGACGGTGACGTCGCCCCAGTGTTCGAAGATGTCGCGGATCTCGTCGAGCCCCATGGTCGGGTTCGCGTTCATCGCGACCACCCAACCCCGGTACAAATCTTTCAGCGCCTCAGCCTGCTTGCTGGCCATTGTTCGTCTCCTCCCGATGCAGTCTCTTGTAGTGACCCCCTGCACGCGCACATGCGCCGTCTCCGGCATGAGGGTCGGTAGATGCGGTCGAAGGCAAGGATAACGGAATGGCTCGGCGACGGTCACGCGCCCCAGCCGCGGAACGGCAGGAGCTGCACCGGCGGTCCGCCCTGCCCCGCCCCCGGGGCGTGAGCGCGCGGCCCCTGGAAAAACCCAGGGCCCCGCGTTGAATCAGCGACCGGTTTCGTTGAGGGTCGCGGGTTCGAAGTCCTTCTGCTTGATATTGCCGGGATTCGTCACCAGGACCATCTGCAGCGTCGTGCAGTGCTGGTTCTGCAGGTCGATGGCGGCGGAGGAATCCAGGAGCGGCGCGCCGGCGCCCTTGTTCTCCGGCAGGTGGTAGTCCGGATGCGCAACGCCGCCGATCAGCAGCTTCCACAGCGTGCCCGCCTTGTCGTAGGTCTTGCCGAGAATCGGCAGCGAGGTCTGGGCATCGATGTAGAAGTACCGCTTGGACAGCGGGTGATCGGAACGCAGCGGTTCGCCCTCGAGGATATGCGCCTTGCGCAGCTGCCAGCTGACATTCGGAAAACAGCCGGAATGGCCAGCGAAATCGACGAACTGGTAGTCGAAGCGCCGTGCCTTCAGCGACGAGTGCTTCTGCTGATCGTGGCGGTACATCGGCAGCAGCACGAAAGTGGAGCCCTTGTAGGCCCATTTCATGTCCTTGATGCGGCCGCTGTAGCCCAGGAAGTCCTCGATCATGAGGTCGCTGCCGAGGAAGGAATCCGTACGCGTCGTCGTGGCGATACGCCGCACGCGGCGCAGGTTCGGCACGTACATCCAGCCCTGCTCCTCGGCGTTGTCGTCGCTGTTGTAGAACATCAGCAGCTTCGTGCCGGAGACGTCGGCCGGGTCCTCGGCTTCGAGCGTGATTGCGTTGTAGACGGCGTAGGGATTGCGCTCCAGCGCCGGCACCGGGTCGACCACGTGGCGATACATGAACCGCATGCCGTGGGCGTTGAACGTGAGGGTCCGCTCGAGCGTCTGGCTGCGCATGTCGCGGTAACCCCAGTACATCTCCGGAATGCTGCCGCTGTCGCCCGCGAAGGCGTAGCGCATGTTCCAGGCCAGCTTGTCGCCTGCCCGCGGGTCTTCCAGGCTGGGATCCCCCGGAAAGGGCCGGCCGGCGACGTAGTTCAGCAGCGCGCCCGCATCCGCGCCAAGCTGGGTCTGGCCACCGTACTGCTGGGTGGCGGCCACGAAATTCGGATGCGGGTCGAACGACAGCGGCTCACCCACCGTGATGCTGACCCAATCCTTGGCGACGAGATCGGCGACGTCCGGGTCCAGGATCTGTCGATACTGTTCCAGCGACGACGACGAAATCACCGTGCCGGGTGCGGGCGCCATTTCCTGCACCTCGACGAAGTTGAAATCGAAATCTCCCGCCATGGCACTGGCCGGCGCCAGGGCCGCAGTGAGAACGGCGGCTGCGTACCAGCGCCGCCGGGCGGTGAAGTGGAAAGCGAATCCTGTCATGGCTGCCTGCTTGTTTGGGTGTTGGATGCGGGGCCTGGTTTGCCAGGGCTTGCGCCGCGGCGCCTGGCGCGGCTCATGGAGCCGGAGAGGCTGCCATACAGTATGCCCTGCGGCCCTCGCCTCCGGGCATGCGCCAAATCACTGTAGACGGAAAAGTGCGTGGGGCCGCTCGCCCCGTGCCTGACTCGAACCCGCCCCACGACGGTATTCGAGTCCGGCGCCCCTCCCCGGCGCTCAGGTCGCGATGCCGCCGACGTAACGGTGTCCGGCGATGTGCACGATGGCCCACGCCGCCATGCCGCGGATGCCGGCGTCGTCGTCCTTCAGGAACGGCACGAGCCTCATGATTGCCGCCTCGTCCCGCCGCTGCCCGATGAGCCAGATGGTCTGCATGCGGATATCGGCTTCCTTGTGCGACAGCCCCCAGTCATAGACCTTGCCCGCATCGGTCGCAATCCAGCCCCAGGATTCCAGCAGGCGGGTCGCAGCGTCGTTCTTGAGCGGGCAGCAGGTCAGCAGGGTCTCTGTGATCTGGGACGCGAGTTGCGGTGGCAGGCGCTTCAGCGAGCCCGCCATGACGGTGGCTTCCATCGGCCGCCCGTAGCCGATGGTCTTGATGATCTGTGCCACGGCGTCCTGGTCGCCCAGCGCGGCCTTGCTCGCAATCGCGGCAAGCACGACCCGCTGGTCGTTCGCCTTGGTCAGTTTTTCCAGTGCCGCGCGGGACTCCTTGCTGTCGATGAGACCCAGGGCGACGGCCGCGACCTCGAGTTCGTCAGCGTTCGAGGACGCATCGACAGTGGCGAGCATCGCGGCCCCGACCGAACTGTCACCCCCGCTCAGCAGTGCATAGTTGCCATAGGCACGGATCACCGGGGAGGTGCCGCTCGCCGCGACCAGCTTGCGGACCGCGGCGTTTTCGGCCGAGCCCGTCGAACGGACCAGCGCCTGCAGGGCGTGTTTCTTGACGAAGTCGCTCTGGCCGTCCAGCGCTTCCAGCAGCAGGTCGCCCATGTCGTCGCGCGGTACGGAGGCGAGTGATTCGGCCATCAGGCCCAGGATTTCATCATCCCCGGAAGCGGCCTTGAACAGCAGGTTCACGCTGTTCGGATGGGACCCGGAAATCAGGGTATCGATCGCCGAGCGCCGGATGACAATGTCATCGATCGCGATGCAACGCTCCAGCAGCACCAGGGCCTGCGCGTCGCCTATGTCGGAAAGGGCGCCGGCGGCGAGGATGCGGTCATAGATGTCATCGGAAGACATCATTTCGCGCGCCACGTCCACCGCAAGGTAAAGGCTGCGGTCGGTGTCGGCGTCGCTCTGCTGCGCGCCGGACCAGGGGCTGGCCAGCAGGCAGCAGACGAAAAGTTTCAGGGCTATCAGGTTTCGCATGGGAGTCTCCGGTACGTGGCAAGGCTTCGAGCCCGGATAGCGCCAAGGGTTCAAAGATGCGCCCAAAAAAAACGGGCCGCTAGGCGGCCCGTAGTATATGCGAATCGAGTGCTTGCGCCGCCCGTGGGCGGCGCAATGTTTTTTTAGCGACCTTCCGTCAGGTAGTTCACGTCGAGGATCTTCTTCACCTCGTCGAGATCCGTCGCCGGTGCAGCGATGCCGCGGGTCGGCACGAGCGTGCCGCGGTTGTTCTGCACGTCCATCACGTTGATGGACTGGAAGATCGAGAATCGGGTGCCCGGCGGGGTGACCTTGGCCTTCCAGTTCGTGACCTGCTCCTGCGCGTGCGGGTCATCCGACCACAGCTTGGACAGCTGCCAGATCTTCCACAGCTTGCCGGCCTTGTCGAACGCGTTCGCGTGGTAGCACTCGCCCGTCTGGCGGTCGATGTGCAGGAACTTCGTCGAGTACGGGTGGCTCGAGCGCTTCGGCGTCTGCTGCAGCACGTCGACCTGGCGCAGGGCCCAGTCGTCGAGCATCGCCCAGCCGTTCGGGCCGTAGAACACCGCATTGGCATTACGCGAACGGGCAACGGCCAGCGTGCGGGCGGAGCCGACGTAGTTCCAGTCGTGTTCCAGCGGACGGCCGTTGAAGCAGTAGAAGTCTTCCAGCGTGTGGTCGGTGCCCAGCAGCGAGTCGGACTTCACTTCCACCGAGATGCGGCGGACGCGACGAAGGCTGGGAATGTACGCCCAGGAGTCGTCGGACTTGCGCGGGTCGTCGTAGCGCAGGATGAGGAACGCGGTACCGGCGATGTCGAACGGCGACGTGAAGCCCGTGTATTCACGGAATTCGGTGCCCTTCGCAAAGCCTTCGCCGTTGTTGACCTTGTAGTTCGATTCCGGCAGGTCCGAACGGTGGGAGAACATCACGCGGCGGTAGGGGCCGGTGAGCACGCGCTCGAAGGAACCGCCGCCGGTGTAGAACGGCTTGTACTTGCCGCCGGCTTCGCTCATGACCTCGTGGCCACTGTGCTCGCCGCCAGCGCGGACCCACACCCAGTGCACTTCACCGACCGACAGGCCGGCCAGCTGCCAGCGGAAGTTCCAGTTCCACGCCATCTTCCAGCCGTCTTCCGAGCCCGGCTTGAAGGTGGCCGGATCGAACGGGCGACCGGCGGTGTAGTTTTCGAGCGCGCCGTCGGACGCGATCGTCGCGGTGTTGGCGAACTGCTCGGTGGCCTTGGTGTAGACCTCGGGCGGCGTCAGGTCGCCCGCGTCTTTGATCTTGACTTCCATGCCTTCGAAAATCTGGATGTCCTGATATTCGGCGGGCGTGAAGGGGCGGATCAGGTCGGCCTTGTCATAGGTGATGACGTCGCCGTCGACGAACTGGGGCTGCGCATCCTGGTTGGCCTTGAACCACGCCAGGTAGTCGTCCGGCGTGAAGGCGCTGGATGCCAGCGGCTGTGCCGCGAAGGCGGCCAGCAGTGCAATTCGAATCTGGTTTTTCATGTAAAGGAGCTCCTCGTTCTCTTCGTTCCGTTGAGTTCCGCGCCGGTGGTTTGCGGTTCAACCAGCCGGCGCGGAAATTGACTCTCTCGACCGAAGCCCAGTTTAGAACTGGTACTTCAGCTGGAAGAACACTTCGTCGTTGTTGCTGAGCGCGCCGATACCCTGACGGGCAACGCCGAGCGGCAGCTGGTGGAACGGGGTGTTGCCACCGAAGCCCATCGGGCCGCCGGAGGACGGCAGCGCGAAGGAGTGGTACGGACCCGCGTCATGACGGAAGTTCTCGTTGCCACCCCACAGCATGTGCAGGCCGCCCTTGACCGACCAGTGGTTGTCGATGAACCACTCGACGCTCTGGCCGAACACGTAGGAGTTGGACGCCTCTTCCCACACCACGAAACCAACCGGCTTCAGCTTGTCGCGCATGTAGTTGCCGATGTAGAAGAACGTGGTGATGAAGTTGTGCTCGTCCTGCAGGAAGCCGGAGTGCTTGTCACCTTCATGATCCATCATCCACGTGTCGAAGATCTGCATCGACAGGAAGAACGTGCGGTCCTTGTTCAGCCACGGAATGAAGGTCGGACGGTCAAGACCGATAGACCACTTCATGATGTCGCTCTTGTCGACCCAGTCGGCCTTGCGCGTGTTGTTCACGAGCTCGTCGAAGGTCCAGGACGATTCCACGCGGAACACCACACCGGACCAGGGCTCGAAGTAGTCGAAGGACAGGCCCGGGGTGTGGGACTGCTTGTACGACATCTTCACGTGGCCGCCGGTCAGCGCGTTGGTGCTGGCGCGGTAGAACAGGGTCGCGTCCTTCTGGGTGATCGCGCGCTGCGCGAAGTCAGAAATCGTCGACACTTCACCGGTCAGGCTGTCAACCGCGACGTCCTGGCTGCCATTTGCCGCGATGGCACCGATACCGGCGCCCGGGTTCATGACCTGGATCGGGAAGCCGAGCGAGGCCTGGGGGCAGACGCTGTTCGGGTCGAGCGCGGCACCGAAGCCCGCGAACGGATGACCCGAGATGATGCCACCGGTCAGGTCCGAGACCGTGCAGTCACGCTGGCCGAGGGCCAGGTTCGCGGCGGTGTTCGCACCCAGCGGCTGGAAGCCGGCCAGACCCGTGTTCATCACATTGATGTTCTCGTACTGGAACACCGGGGTGTCGTTCCAACCATAGTAGTACGAGGCCGCGATGTGCAGCTCGCCCAGGCGGAATTCCCAGCGCACGCCACCTTCGGTGTTGCCGAGTTCCCAATCCGGACGGTCGTCGAGGCGCAGACCGGCCGGCGAGCCGAAGCCAGCCGGGGAGCGCATGTCCTGGGGACCGCGGCTGCCGCAGACGTTGTCGTTGATGAACGCACCACCCGGGAGACCCAGGGCGGCGGCCTTCTGCGAACGCTCGAGTTCCACTGCGGAGCTTACGCAGGGCTCGACCGCGAAGAAGGTGTTGTACATCGCGAACACGCTGATGTCCTTCGAGAACGGATGGGCCCAGCCCTGCGAGGGGTTACCGAGACCCACGCGCTGGAACTCATCGAAGTTCCACAGGAACTGGATGGCGTTGTCAGTGGTCGGGCCGACGTTGCCGAACTTCCACTGCGCAGACGCAATCCACTGCGGGATGCGGATGTCTTCGAACGAGTCGAAGAAGAAGTGCTGGCCGAAGTCGACCGGGTTCACCAGGTCCTGCATGCGGAAGAAGTCGGTCTTGCCCCACACGATCTGCTGCTTGCCGACGCGGAACCACCAGTCACCGGCGGTGGCGTCGACATACAGTTCACGGAACGGGTACAGACGGCCGCTGGAACCGGTGTTGTTCATCGCGACGTCGAGCGGGTCGTCGTCGAGGTCGTAGCAGCGGATGCAGTTCAGCTCCATCTGACTGGTGACCGCGGCGCCGGAGAAGCCACCGAGTTCCGTGTTGGTCGGGCTGTACTTGCCCTGGCCAGGTGCGCGGTTGAGGATGGTCTCGAAGTTGTTCGTCAGCCAGGACGCGTTCTGGAAGCCGTTGACCACGACCTTGCTCAGACCACCGGTCATGTTCAGCGGCCGGCCGACATTGGCGTTCCAGTTGCCGGTCGAGCGGTTCACATCGCCGATGGCGTTGTTCGCGCCGCCGCCGAAGTTGACGCCGCCGAAGCGCACGTTCTGGTAGATGTCGAAACCGCCGAATTCGCGCGGTGCGTTGTCGTAGGTGAAGGTGTCACCCATGTAGCTCGTGCCGCCGGCGTTGCGCGCCGTGCCGTGGCCGATCGAGTCGCCGTAATAGTAGGCGGCGTCGAATTCCGGACGGATGACGGACACGAAGCTGAGGGTGTCGAACACACCGACGTCTTCGTAGTTGACTTCAGCGTTCAGTTCGAAGCGCTGTATCCACTGGTTCAGGTAGGCTTCTCCGTTACCCACGTTCGCACGTGCTTCGGAGCTCAGATAGCCTTCCAGCTTCACCTCGCCACCAAGTGCATCGATCAGAATGCGCGCCTCCGCCGACGGTGCGACCACCATCGTCGTGGCAAGCACGGATGCACCCAATGACAAAGCGCGTAAAGTGCTTTTCATCGCGTTATCTCCCATGTTTCCCCCTAGAAGTACACATGCGCCCGGAAGCGCGTGTGCGAGTTCACAGCGAACCGGCTACCCCCGCCATCTCCTGCCGGCCCGCAAACGCAGGATCAGTGCTCGAGACGAGGTTCCCCGATTTGCTCGCGAGTTTGTCACAGCTGTTGTAAAGGGTAAACAACAATTTGTGATTTGACGCAGGATCGGGGGCAAATTGTGGCATCGATGCGACAAGAGAGACTTGGGATGCATACATGCTGCTTAGCAACAACATTCGGGGACGTATGGCCCGGGCGCCCGAACAGCGCAGTCGGCCGTCCGTTCCGGCCCTGCGCGCCTCGCGTCGCGGTGCCGGGACCGCAGAGCTCCGCATAGCGGCGGTATACAGTCGAGCATGCCGCCGGCGCGCCGCGACAGTCCCGCGCACGCTAGCGATGGACAATCAGCCGCCCTCCGGACGCCGGACCTTGCCTGCAACCCCGATTGCCAGGCAGCTATTCATCTATGTAGGGGTTCCTCAGCCGGCGGCTGTGCGCGCCGTCGACCAGGCACGCCTGAATGACCTGCGCACCCACCAGGCAGGCGCCGCCCCCCGCGTCCGGCACGCGCGGTGCGGGAGGCGGTCGCCGCATCCCGCAATTCACATCATGTGCATGGATGACGTACGCTCGCGACCTGGCCTCGCGGCCGTCCACATGCGGCGCGAGGGAACCCCCTGTCGCCCACCCGCGGCGAGCGGGGACCCTGTTGAACCCATCCGGAAGAAACGATTGCTCATGACACCCGAAGAATTTCGTAAAGCCTGCGGCTTCTGGGCCAGCGGCGTCTCCATCGTCACCACCCGCGACGTGGACGGCAAACCCTACGGACTGACGATGAACGCGGTGACCTCGCTGTCGCTGGAACCACCGATGTTCGTCATCTGTGTCGACAACCGCTCCGACACGCTCGAGCCGATCAAGCGCAGCGGGATTTTCTGCATCAACGTGCTGCAGGAGGACCAGCAGGCCCTGTCGAACGCGTTCGCGAAGAAAAACCCGGACAAGTTCGCGGACGTTTCCTTCGAATGGGGGGAAACCGGCGCCCCGCTGCTGACAGGGCGCCTGATGAGCATCGAATGCGCTGTCTCCGCGACCCACCCCGGCGGCGACCACCATATCTTCGTCGGCACGGTGAAATCGATCAGCCGTCCCGCCGGTGACGACGTGCCACCCATGCTCTATTACCGGGGCCGCTACGCCAGCCTGGCGAAGTGAGGCGGCAATGCGGCCTTGGTTGCGCAGGGGACCAATCCTTGTATGCAATCGGGGCTTGTTGCTATCGTAAGGCTCTCAGTGGGGGGAGCGCTGCGGCCGTCCAGGGCACGCGGCACACCGAACGTCTCGAACAACTCTAGAAGGCTCGCATGATGTCAAACCGCGCTTTCCGTCGGCCGCTTGCGGTCATCGGTCAAACAATGATTGTCGCCGCGATTGCGGCCCCGGCTTTTGCCGCACGTGAAGAGCAGATCGACCGGCGCACGCCGCTCGTCACCGACTTCATGGACGGCGCCTACCTGCCCGGGATCGAGGGCATTTTCGTCGCCGGTCCGCACGGCCTGATCGGCAAGCTCAAGGTCGGCGACCAGGGCGCAGAACTCGAGAAGCTTCCCGGCGGTGACAAGACCGACTTCACCGCGGTGGAAAAACTCAACGACAAGGCCGTGCTGCTCGGCTCTTCGACCGGCCACCTGTACCGCTTCGAAGATGGCAAGCTGACTGACCTCGGCAAGATCACCGAATACGACGAACCGGTGCTCGACATCGCCGTGGCCAATGGCAAGGCCTGGGCCGTCGGTTCGCGCGGCATGCTCGCGCGCAGCGATGACGGCGTGAAATGGGAAACCGTCCAGATCGCCGAAGCGACGCAGCCGGCTGTCACGCTGCCCGCGAACACCGCGAGCGAGTGGTATTTCGGCGTCAGCAACATCGTGATGGACAGCGTGCAGTTCGTCGCCAACAAGGGTGGCGCGCCCGCGGTTGCCGATACCGACTACACGCTGTACCCGGACGAAGGCTTCATGCAGGTCATGAATGACCTCGACGCGGAACCCGCCCCGACAATCAGCTTCAAGTTCGCCCCTGGCCCGGCCTTCCGCGCGGGTGACGTGTCCTGGAACGTGGTGCTGTTCGACGGCACCAACGTCACGCTGGGCGGTGAGTTCGGCATGGTGCTGCAGAGCACCGACGGCGGCTCGACCTGGGTACGCCGTGACACCTTCGTTACCCCGAAGGAACCGGAACCGCCGTACTGGATCACGGGCGCGCAGAGCGGCAACACGCTGTTCCTTGCTGGCGCCGCCGGCGCGATGAGCCGCAGCACCGATGGTGGCGTCACCTGGACCCGCCTGCCGGTGCCGAGCGCTGAAGGCATCTTCGGCGTTTCCATCCTCAGCAACGGCACCCCGGCCATCGCCGGTGCGGTGGGCATGGTCGGCACGCTCGAGGGCGAGAAGTGGTCCATCGCCGACCGTTCCGCCCTGCAACTGCTGTCCTGGATCAAGACGCCGGTCGAGATGCCCGATGGCTCGGTCGTGATGCTTGGCGGCCGTTCGACGGTGATCCGCCTGAAGGACGGCACCTGGACCCGTCTGCCGATCACCAACAACGGCGCGGCACCGGCACAGGCGGTCGCTGAGCACTGAGCGCAAGCGCACTCCTTGCACCCGCGAGCGGCGCCTGAGGGCGCCGCTCGTATTTTGGGGCCCGGTTTTCCTAGACAGCTGCAGAGAGGTTCCACTCGATGTCCAACAAGGCACGCGAAGCCGCCGCGGTGCTCGTGACCACCGGTCCCGAGCACGACCTGAAGATCCTGCTCGTGCAACGCTCGCCGGCGTTGCGTTTTTTCGGTGGCTACTGGGCCTTCCCCGGCGGTGCGATGGAGGCGCTGGATCGCGCGGCCGACGAGCTCGCGACGCTGAGCTGCGCCGTGCGCGAACTCGTCGAGGAAACCGCCCTGGTCGCAGACGGGCTTGCCGCAAGCCGTGACGAAGCCCGCGCCATGCTCGCGACGCTGTCGCCCGAGGCGGCCCCTCCGCCGACGTGGCTCGCCGCGCTCCGTCGCGTGCACGACAGCGGCCGGTTCCGGCACGTGTGCCGCATCACGACGCCGTCGCACCAGCCGATCCGCTTCGCAACCGACTTCGTGCAGTTGCACCTCGACGAACCCGGCGAACTCGAACTCGACGGCCGCGAACTGATCGACAGCTGCTTCATGTCGGCCGGCGCAGCCGTCGACGCCTGGCGACGCGGCGAAATGCCGATCGCGCCACCCACGCTGCTGCTGCTCGAATTGCTCGCCGAGCACGGCAGTCCGGCCTTCGTCGAGCCGGCCGCGCGCATCGCCGAGAGCTTCGAGCAGGGCGAGTTCCACCCTGCCCGCTTCTCCCCTGGCATCTTCACCGCGCCGGTCCCGACCCCCACGCTGCCTCCGGCAACGACAACGAACTGCTACATCGTGGGGACGAGCGACCTGTACGTGGTCGATCCGGCCGCCGTGGACGATGAACACCAGCGCAAGCTGATTCGCAAGATCGAAGCGATGGTCGCCGGCGGCGCGACGCTGCGCGCGATCCTGCTGACTCACCATCACCCCGATCACGTCGGCGGGACCGCCGTACTGAGCCGGCATTTCGGCGTGCCGGTGCGCGCCCACGCGCTGACCTACGCGCAACTGCCGGACCAGGACTTCATCCGCGGCGACGCGCTGAATGACGGCGACACGATCGACCTCGGCACGGCACCCGACGGATCACCGGGCTGGCAGCTCGAAGTCCTGCACACGCCGGGACATGCCCGCGACCATCTCTGTTTCATCGACAGCCGCTACCGCGCCGCGATCGTCGGCGACATGCTGTCCACGATCTCCACGATCATCATCGACCCGCCGGAAGGACACATGGCGACCTACATGCGCAGCCTCGAACGGCTACTCGAGGTGGGCATGACGGTGCTGCATCCGGCGCACGGCCCGTCCTGGCGCGACGGGCCCGCGCTGGTGCGGCAATACCTCGCGCACCGCCGGGCCCGCGAGGAGAAAGTGCTCGCCGCCCTGGGCACCGAGCCGCAGCGCGCCGAGGCGCTGCTGCCCAAGGCTTACGGCGAAGTGCCGGAAGCCATCCACGGTGCCGCGTTGCGCTCGCTGATTGCGGGGCTCGAGAAGCTCGCCGAGGAAGGACGCGCCGCCCAGCGCGATGGGGGTTGGGTATTGGCGTGAGCGGCACTCACGCGCCCGCTGTAAAGCCAACGATGTTCCCTTACCTGCTTGCGCTGTCTCTCGGTCACCTTTGTGCTTGAGCGTGGAGATTGCCATTCGACGCAAGCGCCCGGTGTCGCCGGCACGAATGCCATTGCAAGCACCGCGCGTGGCGGTTGCTGCAGGCACCGGTTTTTGCGCTTCCAGCGTCAGCGCAACCTACGGCGGGCACGATACTCCGTAGGTTGCCGTGAAAGAGGCTTGATCGAGCGTTCGCACTTTCCAGCTTCACCTCTCCCGCGTGCGGGAGAGGTCGGCGGCGAATGCCGGCGGGTGAGGGGCGCCTCCGTCGGCGCGGCGCCAGTCTGAAACGACCCTCTCCCGTCCGCTGCGCGGCCGGCCTCTCCCGGGACGGGAGAGGCGAAGATCGCTGCTCACCCGCCGGGCGACGCGCGCAAATGCCGGGAACCCGCGACCTCCCCGTGCCGGAAACAGCCCACCAGGTGATCGTTGACCAGGCCCGTTGCCTGCAGGTGCGCGTAGAGCACCGTCGAGCCGAGGAAGCGGAACCCGAGCTGCTTCAGCTCGCGCGCGAGCCGGTCCGAGAGTGCGGTCGTCGCGGGCACCTCCGCGGGCTCGCGCCAGTGATTGACGATCGGCCGGCCGTCGACGAAACCCCACAAAAACTCGCAGAAGCTGCCGTGGGCGGCCTGTACCTCCAGGAAACGCTGCGCGTTGTTCACCGCGGCCTCGATCTTCGCGCGGTTGCGGATCAGACCCGGGTCGCCCAGCAGCCGCTCGACGTCCGCCTGCGAGTAGCGCGCGACCTGGCCGGGATCGAAGTCGGCGAAGGCGCTGCGATAGGCCTCGCGCTTGCGCAGCACCGTGTACCAGCTGAGGCCGGCCTGCGCTGATTCCAGCACGAGGAATTCGAACTGCGTGCGCTCGTCCCTGACCGGGACTCCCCATTCGCTGTCATGGTACTCGACCATGCCAGCCTGGGTGGGCAGCGCCCAATGGCAACGGAAGCGGCCATCGGGCGCCACGGCGGATCTCAGCGCGGCGGCAGGCGGCTCGCCGCGTCCAGGCGCACGGCTTCACCGTTGAGGTAGGGATTGTCGATCATCGCGAGCGCGAGCTTCGCGTACTCGGCCGGCAGGCCGAAGCGCTTCGGATATTCGATTTGCGCCTGGATGCCTTCACGAATCTTGTCAGGCAGTCCGCGCATCATCGGGGTCTCGAAGAGGCCCGGCGCGATGCAGTTGCAACGGATGCCGTCGCGCGCCAGATCGCGCGCCACGGGCAACGACAGCCCCACCACGCCGGCCTTGCTGGCACCGTAGGCTGCCTGCCCCATCTGGCCGTCCCACGCGGCAATCGACGCGGTGTTGATGATCACGCCGCGTTCGTGGCTCTCGCCCTCGGGTGCGTTCTTCGTCATCTCGACCGCCGCGAGGCGCAGGACGTTGAACGTTCCAATGAGGTTGACGTTGATGATGCGCTGGAACTGCTCGAGCGGATGCGGCTCGCCCTTGCTGACAGTCTTCGACGCGCTGCCGATGCCGGCGCAGTTGACGCAGATGTGGATCGCGCCGAAGGCGTCCATCGTTGCCGCAATCGCCGCCTTGACCTCGCTTTCGTCCGTGACGTTGACGTGCCGGTAGATCGTCGCCGCGCCCAGTTCGCGGGCGAGCGCATTGCCCTGCTCGTCGTTCATGTCGAGAATCGCGACGCGCGCGCCCGCGGCCACCAGCGCTTCGACCGTCGCGCGACCCAGGCCTGACGCCCCGCCGGTCACGATTGCCACCTTGCCCTGAACCTGCATGTCTCCCCCTCGGAACTGCGCGCACTGCGCGCCTGCGTGTGGATTCGCCGCGCTCGGCGGCGGCTCTTTGTGACTATGATACCGGCAACCGTGGCGTCCGCCAGACACCGTGTCCCCTCCCCGCACAATGGAGCATCGCGCATGAAACTCTACGATTTCGAACTCGCCCCGAACCCGCGCCGGGTGCGCATGTATCTCGCCGAGAAAGGCATCGAAGTGCCGACGGTGCAGGTCAACCTGCGCCAGGGCGAACAGTTCCGGGAGGATTTCAAGGCCGGGAACCCGACGCTCATCGTGCCGGCGCTGGTGCTGGACGATGGCACGCTCGTCACGGAAACGATGGCCATCTGCCGTTACTTCGAGGCGGTGCAGCCGAATCCACCGCTGTTCGGCAGCACGCCGCGGGAACAGGCGCTGGTGGAAATGTGGAGCCGGCGCGCCGAACTGGAGGGCTTTCTCGCCGTCGCCGAAGCGCTGCGCAACTCGCTCGAACGCTTCAAGGACCGCGCGCTGCCAGGCCCGCGCAATTACTCGCAGATCCCGGCGCTCGTCGAGCGCGGCAAGGCGCGGGTGCGGGCCTTTTTCGATGATCTCGATCGGCGGCTGGCGGACAGCGCGTACGTGGCTGGCGAGACGTTCTCGGTGGCCGACATCACGGCCTTCGTGACCGTGGAGTTCGCGGGATGGGTCGAGGAGAAACCGCGGGCGGAACACCGGCACCTGGGGCGCTGGCACGCACTGGTCGCCGCACGACCCAGCGCGAAGGCCTGAGTCGCGAGGCGCCCGCCACCCGCGTCCACGGGTGGCGGGACGGTCAGCGGATCAGAGCAGCTCGATCGCGACCGCAGTCGCCTCGCCACCGCCGATGCAGAGGCTCGCGACGCCACGCTTCAGGCCCTTGTCCTTCAGCGCGTGGATCAGCGTGACGATGATGCGGGCGCCCGATGCGCCCACCGGGTGGCCGAGGGCGCAGGCGCCACCGCGGATGTTCAGCTTGTCGTGCGGAATCGAGAGTTCCGTCATCGCCGCCATCGCGACCACCGCAAAGGCCTCGTTGACCTCGAAGAGGTCGACGTCGCCAACGGTCCAGCCCACCTTCTTCAGCACCTTCTGGATCGCCGACACGGGCGCGGTCGTGAACCAGCCCGGCTCCTGGGCGTGCGCCGAATGGGCGAGGATACGCGCGAGCGGCTTGATGCCGAGCTTCTGCGCATGCTGCGCCGAGGTCAGGATGACCGCTGCCGCGCCATCGGAGATGGAACTGGAATTCGCCGCGGTCACGGTGCCGTCCTTCGCGAAGGCCGGCTTCAGCTGCGGGATCTTGTCGAGTTTGGCCTTGCCCGGTTGCTCGTCGGTATCGACGACGACGCCTTCCTTCACGGTCACCGGCACGATTTCGGCCTTGAATGCGCCGCTCGTGATGGCGTGCTGGGCGCGCTTCAGCGATTCGATCGCGTAGGCATCCTGCGCCTCGCGCGTGAAGCCGTACTTGCGCGCGCAGTCCTCGGCGTAGGTGCCCATCAGGCGGCCGCGTTCATACGCGTCCTCGAGGCCGTCGAAGAACATGTGATCGAGCACTTCGCCGTGACCGAGGCGCAGGCCGCCGCGGACCTTCGGCAACAGGTAAGGCGCGTTCGTCATGCTTTCCATGCCACCGGTCGCGATGATCGTCGCCGAGCCGGCAATGATTGCGTCGTGGCCGAACATGACGGCCTTCATGCCCGAACCGCACATCTTGTTGACGGTCGTGCAGTCGGCGCTGACCGGAATGCCGGCGCCCAGCGAGGCCTGGCGGGCCGGCGCCTGGCCGAGGCCCGCCGGCAGCACCACGCCCATGATGGTTTCGTCGACCTGTTCCGGCTGGATACCGGCACGCTCCAGCGCGGCCCTGATGGCCGTCGCACCCAGTTTCGGCGCCGTGACCGCCGAGAACACGCCCTGCATTCCACCCATGGGCGTACGGGCGACGCCCGCGATGACCACACCGTTTTCCATCGGAAATCCTCCAGCTTGAGTCGAGAGGCGGGAGTTTAACGGTGCAGTGCAACTTGCACTAGCGCCGCCGCCTCAACCCGGCGGCCCCAGCAGGCGGCTGACGATTTCGTCGGCGATCGGCAGCGCCGCGGTCGCCGCCGGCGAGGGCGCGTTGCAGACGTGCAGCGTGCGCGCGGTCTGGTGCAGCAGGAAGTCGTGGATCAACCGGCCGTCGCGGCTGAGCGCCTGGGCCCGGATCCCGGACTGCCACGGCTGGAGGTCGTCCAGCGTCAGCGACGGGCAGTAACGACGCGCCGCCCGCAGGTAGAGCCGGCGGCTGAGCGCGCAGCCGAGTTCCGTGAGTCCCGCGCGCGGATAGCGCGCGAGCACGCGCCACAGGCCGGGATAGCGGGCGGCCTCCAGCGCGTCACGGACATCCAGTCCGGTCTTGCGATAATCCTCGCGGGCGAGCGCGAGCATGGCGCTCGGCCCCAGCGTGATGCCCCCTCCCACCATCCGCGTCAGGTGAATGCCGAGAAACGGCAGGCTGGGGTCCGGCACCGGGTAGATGTGGTGCCTGATCAGCGCGTTGCGGCTGGCCGGCAAGGCGTAGTAGTCCCCGCGGAAGGGCACGATGGCAAACTCGGGCGCGTGGCCGCTGGCACGCAGCAGGCGGTCGGCCTGCAGGCCCGCACAGACGACGACCCGCCCGGCCCTGATCTCGCCCGCATCCGTATCGACGACCGCGAAGTCCGTTCGCTCGTGCACCGCGCGGACCCCCACTCCGAGACGAAGCGCTCCGCTCGCGGCGATATCGGCGGCCATCTGCCGGCACATGCCTGGATAATCGACGAAGCCGGTCTCGCGCACGTACAGCGCACCGAGTCCGGCGATGGCCGGCTCGCGCGCCCGGAGTTCAGGCCCGTCCAGCAGTTCGACCGGCACACCGTTGGTCCGCGCGCGCTCGTACAGCGCGCGCATCCGGACCATCTGCTGGTCGTCGACAGCGACGATCAGCTTGCCGCACTGCTCGTACGCAATGCCGTGCGTGCGGCAGTATTCGACGGTGCGCTCGAGCCCCGCCCGACACAGGCGCGCCTTGAGACTGCCGGGCTCGTAGTAGACGCCGGCGTGGATGACGCCGCTGTTGTGGCCGGTCTGGTGCATGGCGACCGCGCGCTCCTTGTCGAGCACGACGACGCTCGCGCCCACTTCTCGGGCCTGCAGGGCGCGCGCGACGGCCAGCCCCACGATGCCTGCGCCGACCACCGCGTAATCCCATTGTTCTGCCATCGGAGCCCCCTCCAGCGGGCGATGTTCGTGTTTCAATCCCCCGACGGCGCGAGCACCTTGCCGGGATTCATCAGGCCCTGCGGGTCCAGCGCGTGCTTGATGCGACGCATGAGATCCATCGCGACCGCGCCCTCCACGTCCCGCAACAGCTCGCGCTTGAGCTTGCCTACGCCGTGCTCGGCGCTGAAGCTCCCGCCGAGCCGGGCCGCCGCCTCGTGGACGAGCGCCGACACCGCCGCCGCGTGGGCCTGCTTGAACGCCGCATCGTCCGCACCGGCCGGTGCAAGGACATTGAAGTGGAGATTGCCGTCACCGACGTGTCCATAGACGGACAGGCGCGCGTCGGCGGCCCGCGCCAGCACCGCCGCGCGGGCCTCGCGTTCCAGCGCGGGCAGGCGGTCGATCTGCACGGAGACGTCGTGCTTGATCGAACCGCCGAGCTGCTTTTCGGCGGCGGGGATGGTTTCCCGCAGGCGCCAGAAGGCCCGCCTTTGCGCCTCGCTCTGCGCAATGACCGCGTCCTTCACGCGGCCGGCGTCGACACATTCGCAGAGGGCGCGTTCGAAATCCTCGCGCAGGCGCGTGCCGGCGCCAGCCGCCGCGATTTCGACCAGCAGGTGAGCCGGCGCCTCGACGGGCGGCGCCACGGTGTCGGGCACCTGCGACAGCACCAGGGACAGGGATGCACCGCTGACATATTCGAAAGAGGTCAACGCGTCGCCCAGGCGCCGGCGGAGTTGCGCCAGGACCTCGCAGGCCGCGTCGAGATCGTCGATTGCGAGCCACGCGGTCTCGCGCTGGTTCTGCGCGGGATAGAGCTTCAGCACCGCGGCGCTGATGATGCCGAGCGTCCCTTCGGCGCCGATGAAGCACTGCTTCAGGTCGTAACCCGTGTTGTCCTTGCGCAGCGCGCGCAGCCCGTCCCAGACGCGGCCATCAGGCAGCACCACCTCGAGGCCCAGCACGAGATCGCGCGCCGTGCCGTAGCGCAGGACCGCGAGCCCGCCGGCATTGGTCGACAGCGCGCCCCCAATCTGCGCCGTGCCCTCGGAGCCCATGCTCAGCGGAAACAACAGGCCGGCATCGGCTGCCGCGCGCTGGGCGGCGGCAAGCGTGGCGCCGGCCTCGATCGTCATCGCAAACGCGCCCGGGTCCAGCCGGCGCACGCGCTGCATGCGCTCGAGGGAAATCACCACTTCGCGCCCGCTGTCGTCGGGCGTGGCCCCGCCGCAATAGCCGGTGTTGCCGCCCTGCGGCACCATGCCCACGCGATTCGCGTGGCACCAGGCCACAGCCGAGGACAATTCATGCGTGGATGTCGGGCGCAGGACAGCAGCCGCGCGCCCGCGATAGAGACGGCGTTCGTCGACGAGGTATTTCTCGATATCCGCGGCTTCGTCGCGGAAGCCCTGCGGCCCGAGGAGTTCGCGCAGGCCCGCGAGATCGGGCGCGCTCACGCCGGCGTGGCGCGCAACTCCGCGGCGTAGGCGTCGCAGCGGTCCAGGAAATTGCGGGCGGTCTTCGGCATCGGGACCCGCGCGAAGGCCACCCATTCGATGATCTTCTTGCCCTCGCGGATGAGATCCATGCCCCGTTCGATTCGCGGCGGGACCGCGCCCGCGTCGTCCAGCCTGGTCTGGAAGTGGAAGAGATCGTCCCCGGTGGCGACGAATTCCGGCCAGACGTGGAAGATCGCCGGGTCGGTCTTCATCGTTTCGCTCTCGAGCTTGGCGGCCGCTGCATAGGCCGTGATGCGCTGGCCGATGCCGGGGAAGTCCCCCAGGCCGTCAAAGGTCTGGCTCAGCTTGCTTGCAATCTGGTCGATGCACGCCATGCTCTGGGCAATCTTGATGTAGCGCGACTCGTAGAAATCGCGAATCGGCATGTAGAAAGCCTTCAGCGGTTCTCCCCACAGTTCGTCGAGGCCTTCCTCGCCGCTGTAGTGGAGGACCTGCTTGCCGAGATCGAAGGCTTCGAGAAAGCACGACTCGCATTCGCGCAGCAGTTCGTTGTCGTAGTGGATCTCGATGCCGCGCTGACGCAGTTCGAACAGGATGTTGAAGATGTCCGACCCGCGGTTCAGCAGTGCGCCGGCCAACATGGCGGCATTGACCCGGCGCCGATGGGGCTCGGTCTGGCGGTCGTAGGCCTCGCGCGCATCCTTCAGCTTGTAGCCAGGCGTGTTGATGCCCGGTTCCGTATGGTGGAAGACGCGCTTGGTGAGCTGGTCGATCAGTTCGCGGCGCGCCACATCCTCGTTGGCCGGAACATCGTAATGACGAATCCAGTAGCCGTCGTAGCAGATGCAACGTTTACCGTTGTGTTCGCGGACAGTGCCGTCCGGCACCGCCGCTTCGAGTGAGGCGGACATTTCCGCCATCATCTGTGCGTTCTGTTTCATACACCTTCGACCCGGAATCGTCGGTGACTGCCACTGTGCATGATCATGGGCTCGACCCTACTGCGTACGGCGCCGGCGCTCGCATGACCCGAGGGGGGGCGGCGCCGGGCGCCTATCATACAAACAGTTTTCACCGGGCGGCACAGCCACGACACATGTTTTTTCAGCCGCGATGGAAGTTGCGGCGGCGGCGCCGCCGGCTGTGGTATAAGCCGCGCGACCTCGTCCGGGACCGACGCGAGGTCCGTTTTCGCGCTCGACGACAGGAAAGTCCGGGAGAATTTCCGACCCTTCATGGTGCGACGACGTGGTGGCGACACCGGTCGGCATGTCGACATCGCCCGCTACCATGCGATTTTCGTCTCGGTCATCATGCGGCGCCTCACGTCGTCGGCGGCTTCGACCCTCGCGACGACAGGGTCGTTCCGTGCAGCGTCAGCAACAAGTGTGAAGAGAGGTGTCCGATGGGTCCATTGAACGGCGTGAAGGTAGTGGAATTCGCGGGTATCGGGCCTGGCCCGCTGTGCGGCATGATGCTCGCCGACATGGGCGCGACGGTGCTGCGCATCGACCGCAAGAATCCCGTCACCCATTACGCGGGCCAGGCCTGGGATTCATACAACCCGGGCCGCTACGGCGTGCTGAACCGCGGCAAGCAGTCCGTCACGCTGAACCTGAAGAAACCGGAAGGCGTCGACGCCGCGCTGAAACTTCTCGCGGCGGCGGACGCGTTGATTGACCCCTTCCGTCCGGGCGTCATGGAGAAACTGGGCCTCGGCCCGGACACCTGCCTCGCGCACAACCCGCGCCTCATCTTCGGACGCATGACCGGTTTCGGGCAGACCGGCCCGCTCGCCCAGGCCGCGGGACACGATCTGAACTACATCGGGCTGTCCGGCGCACTGCACGTCATCGGCCGGCCCGGGGAAGCACCGCCGCCGCCACTCGCCTACGTCGGTGATTTCGGTGGCGGCGCCTGCATGCTGGCCTTCGGCATTGCCTGCGCACTGTTCGAGGCGCGCGGCTCCGGTCGTGGTCAGGTCATCGACTGCGCGATGACCGAAGGGTCCGGCATCCTGGCGGCCATGATGTACGGGATGTACGCGCAGGGCGCGTGGCAGCCGAAGGGTCGCAACCGTATCGACGGGGGCGCCCACTTCTATGACACCTACGCGTGCAAGGACGGCAAGTACATCACGATCGCGCCCGCTGAACCGCAGTTCTATGCCGAACTGCTGCAGCGCCTCGGCTTCGACGACGGGGAAATCCTCAGCGAGCGCATGAACCCGGATCGCTGGCCGGCGTTCAAGGCGCGTTTCGCCGAGAAATTCCTGACCAGGACGCGCGACGAATGGACCGCGCTGCTCGAGGGCACCGACGTCTGCTACGCACCGATGCTGGACTTCGCGGAAGCGCCGCGCCACCCGCACAACGTCGCGCGTGGAGCGTTCATCGAGATCGACGGCGTGACGCAGCCGGCGCCGGCGCCGCGCTTCAGCCGCACCGCGCCGGAAGTCCGCAACCGGCCGCCGGTCGCCGGCGAGAACAATCGCGACGCGCTGGAGGCCTGGGGCTTCAGTGCGGCCGAGATTGACGCGCTGGCCGCCGCCGACGCCATGTGAGGACGCGGACCGCGCCGCTCAGTCGACGTCCGGCAGGCGGTATTCGCCGAGGCGCTTGCGCAACTCGAGCTTGCTGAGCTTGCCGGTCGCCGTGTGGGGCAGTTCCCGGACGAACACCACGTCGTCGGGAATCCACCACTTCGCGACGCGGCCCTCGAACCACGCGAGCAGTTCATCCTTCGCGACGGGCATGCCTTCGCGATGCACGACGACGAGCAGCGGCCGCTCCTGCCACTTCGGGTGAGCCACCCCGATGACGGCCGCCTCGGCGACCGCCGGGTGGCCCATCGCGGTGTTCTCGAGGTCGATCGAGCTTATCCACTCGCCCCCGGACTTGATCACGTCCTTCGCACGGTCGGTGATGCGCATGAAGCCGCTCGGGTCGATGCTGCAGACGTCACCCGTCGAGAACCAGCCGTGCGTGTCGTGGGCGCCGCCGTGTCCCTCGAGCCGATAGTAGTCGCGGCAAATCCACAGCCCACGCACCTTCAGCGCGCCAACCGCGACACCGTCCCAGGGAAGCTCGTTGTCGTCGTCATCGACGATCTTGAGCTCGACGCCCGGGATTGCACGTCCCTGGCTCAACATCTGCGCGATGCGCTCCTCGCCCAGCCAGTGCCGGCTCGCGCCCGTATCGGCGTTGACCGTGCCCAGTGGGCTCATCTCCGTCATGCCCCAGGCATGCAGCACGCGCACGCCGTGGCGATCGCGGAACTCCTCCATCATCGACAGCGGACAGGCCGAGCCCCCGATCACGAAGCGGGCCAGCGGCGCGAGGGAAGCCCCGGTCTCGCGGGCATGGGCGAGCAAGGGCAGGCAGACCGTCGGCACGCCGGCCGAGATCGTCACGCCCTCGCCGTTGATCAGGCTGACCAGCGTGCCGGGATTGCTGAGACTGGGGCCCGGGAACACGAGCTTCGCACCGACCAGCACGCCCGCGAACGGCAGGCCCCACGCGTTCACATGGAACATCGGCACGATCGGCAGGATGCCGTCGGTGGCCGACAGTCCGCAGCTGTCGGGCAGCGCCGCCGCGTAGGCCATCAGCACCGCCGAGCGGTGGTTGTAGAGCACACCCTTCGGATTGCCGGTGGTGCCCGACGTGTAGCACAGGCCGCTGGCGCTGCGCTCCTCGAGTTCCGGCCAGGCGTAGGCGTCGGATTCGGCCGCGACCAGCGTCTCGTAACACAGCGCATTCGGCAGCGAGGTCTGCGGCATGTGCGCGGCGTCGGTCATCACGATGTAGCCGCGCACGCCCGGACACTTCGCGGCCAGCTGCTCGAGCTTGGGCACGAAGGCGACGTCGGTGAAGATCCACTCGTCTTGCGCGTGATTGACGATGTACTCGATCTGCTCGTCGAACAGGCGGGGGTTGATCGTGTGGCAGACGCGCCCGCTGCAGGAGATCGCGTAGTACAGCTCCATGTGGCGATAGTCGTTCCAGGCCAGGGTGCCGATCCGGGCGGCCGGCGCGGCGCCAAGGCGGTCGAGCGCGTTGGCGAGTCTCCGCGCACGGGCGAAGCAGTCCGCGAACGTGTAGCGGTGGCGTGGCGTATCGGCGGTGACCGACACGATTTCCTGCGCGCCGTGGTTGCGCTCGCCGTGCCGCATGATCATCGTCAGCGTCAGCGGCATGTCCATCATCAGGCCCTGCATCGAATTCCCCTTGGGTTGTGTGGCGAAAAGCGCGTGCGGCGCGCGATCTGGCCCGCGCGAATACCCGCATGCTAGAGTCCGGGCATGCCTGCGGACAAGATCACGATACCCCTGCCAGACGACTGGCATCTGCACCTGCGTGACGAAGCGATGCTGGCCGCGGTGCTCCCCGCGACCACCCGCGACTTCGGTCGCGCGATCGTCATGCCGAACCTGAAACCGCCGGTGACGACCGCCGCCGCGGCCGCGTCCTACCGCGAGCGCATCCGCGCCCTGCTGCCTGCCGGCAGCGCCTTCGAACCGCTGATGACCTGCTACCTGACCGACAACATCGACCCGGCAGACCTGCGGGCGGGCGCGACGGCTGGCGTGTTCACGGCGGCGAAACTCTATCCGGCCGGCGCGACGACCAATGCCGACGCCGGCGTGACCGCCCTATCGAAGCTGCACCGGGTGTTCGACTGCATGCAGGAGATCGGACTGCCCCTGCTCGTCCACGGCGAGGTCACGGACCCGTCGGTCGACGTGTTCGACCGCGAGGCGGTGTTCGTGGACGAGCATCTGGTGCCGCTGCGCCGCGACTTTCCGGCACTCAAGATAGTGCTCGAGCACGTGACCACGCGAGAAGGCGTGCAGTTCGTGGCGGAGGCCAGCGGTCCGACCGCGGCGACCATCACCCCGCATCACCTGATGGTCAACCGGAACGCGATGTTCGAGCGCGGCATCCGCCCGCACATGTATTGCCTGCCGGTCGCCAAGCGCGAAGTGCACCGCCAGGCGCTGCGGGCCGCGGCGGTGTCGGGCAATCCACGCTTCTTCCTCGGCACCGATTCGGCGCCGCACCTGCGCACGCTGAAGGAACACGACTGCGGCTGCGCCGGCGTCTTCAATGCCCCTACCGCGCTGGCGTGCTATGCGCAGGTATTCGCCGAGGAGGGTCGGCTCGACCGGCTCGAAGGCTTCGCGTCGCGCTTCGGCGCCGCGTTCTACGGCCTGCCGGTACACGCGCGCACGGTCACGCTGGAGAAGATGGAAGAGCCGGCGGGCGCGACCGACTGGCCCACCCCGCTCGGACCGGTGCGCACCTTCGCGCCGTCGTCGGGGATCCAGTGGCGCCGGCTGCCTGCCGCCTGACCCTGCCGGCAGCCGCGCCCCGGCCGTGACCACGCCCATCGCCGCGTCCGAGCTGCTCGCACTGGATCGCGCCCACGTCTGGCACCCTTACAGCACGGTCATCAATCCGCCGCCCGTGTTCGCAGTGAGCCGCGCCGACGGGGTGCGCATCGAACTCGCGGACGGCACCTCGCTGATCGACGGCATGTCCTCGTGGTGGTCGGTGATCCACGGCTACAACCACCCGGTACTCAACGACGCCATCCGCGCGCAACTCGGACGCATGGCGCACGTGATGTTCGGCGGACTCACGCACGAGCCCGCGGTGCGCCTGGCGCAGCGGCTCGTCGACATCACGCCCGCCGCCCTGTCGACCGTCTTCTTCAGCGATTCGGGCTCGGTCGCGGTCGAGGTCGCGCTGAAGATGGCGATCCAGTACCAGGCCGCGCGCGGCCGCCCGGCGCGGCAGAAATTCCTGACGGTGCGCGGCGGGTACCACGGCGACACCTTCGGCGCGATGTCGGTCTGCGATCCGGTGACCGGCATGCACACCCTGTTCAGCGCGGCGCTGCCGGCGCAGGTCTTCGCGCCACGCCCGGCCTGCCGTTTCGACGGCGCCTGGGACGACGCCGACATCGCGGAAACCGCCCGCCTGCTCGCCCTGCATCGCGACGAAGTCGCGGCGGTGATCATCGAGCCCATCGTGCAGGGCGCCGGCGGCATGTGGTTCTACCACGCCGAGTACCTGCGTCGGCTGCGCACGCTGTGCGACGAACACGGGGTGCTGCTCATCGCCGACGAAATCGCCACGGGCTTCGGCCGCACCGGGCGGCTCTTCGCCTGCGAGCATGCGGGCATCACGCCCGACATCCTGTGCCTGGGCAAGGGGCTGACCGGTGGTTACATGACGCTCGCCGCCACCCTGGCCTCGGACGAGGTCGCACGCACGATCTGCGGCGGTTCACCCGGCGTCTTCATGCACGGCCCGACCTTCATGGCCAATGCGCTCGCCTGCAGCGTCGCGCTGGCGAGCATCGACCTCCTGCTCGGCCAGCCCTGGCAGGCCCGGATTGCGGCAATCGAAGCGGCGCTCGCGACGGGTCTGGCGCCGTGCCGTGCCCTTCCGCAGGTGAAGGACGTCCGGGTGCTCGGTGCCATCGGCGTCGTCGAACTCCATCGCGAGGTCGACATGCACACGATTCCGCACAGCTTTGTCGCCCGCGGCGTGTGGGTGCGCCCCTTCGGCCGCCTCGTCTACGTGATGCCCGCCTACGTGATGCCCGCTGCCGACGTCGCGACGCTGACCGCTGCCATCGTCGAGGTCGTCGGCGAACTGCCCCCGCCCTGAAACGACACGCCCAACGCTCAGCCGGGGCGCGCCAGATCGACGCTCACGCAGGTCGCACCGGTCGCGGACGCCACCCCGGCGTGCGTGATGTCGCCCTGGTAGACGTTGAGGCCGTGCAGCAGGTGCGCGTCTTCCCGGAGGGCGGCCCGGCAACCGCGGTCCGCCAGCTTCAGCACGAACGGCAGCGTCGCATTGTTGAGCGCCTGCGCCGAGGTGCGCGGCACCGCGCCGGGCATGTTAGCGACGCAGTAATGCACGATGCCGTCGACGACGAAGGTCGGATTCGCGTGCGTCGTCGGGTGGCTGGTCTCGACGCAACCGCCCTGGTCGATTGCCACGTCGACGATCACGCTCCCCGGCTTCATGCGCGGCAGCATGTCGCGCGTGACCAGCCGCGGCGCGGCGGCGCCCGGCACCAGCACCGCGCCGATCACGAGATCGGTCCGCTGCACGTAGTGCTCGATGCTGTCGCGCGTCGCGTAGATCGTGTTGAGCTGGCCACCGAACTGCGCCTCGAGCGCGCGCAGCCGCGGCAGCGACTTGTCGACGACCGTCACGCGCGCCTGCAGCCCGAGGGCCATCGCAATCGCATTCGTCCCGACCACGCCCCCCCCGATCACCAGCACCTCGGCCGGTGCGACGCCTGGCACGCCGCCGAGCAGCACCCCGGCTCCCCCCATCTCTCGTTCGAGGCAGCGCGCCCCGGCCTGCACCGCGAGCCGGCCGGCAACCTCGCTCATCGGCGCGAGCAGCGGCAGCGAACCGTCCGCGGCCGTCACCGTCTCGTAGGCGATGCCGGTCACGCCGGTCGCGGCCAGCGCGCGGGTCAGGCCCGCGTCCGCCGCCAGGTGGAGATAGGTGAAGAGCACGTGCCGGGGCGCCAGCAGCGCGATTTCCGACGGCTGGGGTTCCTTCACCTTCACGATCAGCTCGGCAAGCTCGAAGACTTCCGCCGGACTGGCGGCAATCCGTGCGCCGAGCGCGCGATAGACTTCATCGCCGGCACTGATCCCGGCGCCGGCGCCCTGCTCGACGATCACCTCGTGGCCGTGGGCAAGCAGCTCCCGCACGCTGGCGGGCGTCAGGCCGACGCGATATTCGTTGGACTTGATTTCCCGGGGGACACCGATGCGCATATCGAGACTCCTGCGTGGACTGGGGCGGACGTGCCGCCCGATGATTCCGGCGTGTCGGGCTTGCACAGCGGCCGCTCTTGGAGTGGCATAGGCAAGCCGACCCGCATTTGCCCAAAGTTTTCCAAAGATAGCCCAGGCCCATGAATCCCGACCGGACACAGATCAACGACGGTGTCGATGAAGTGCAGACCTATCGCCCGGCCTTCTCCGATGCCGTGCAGCGTGCACTGGAGAAATGGCCCGACGTGCCGGCGTGCTTCGGCTGGCTGGCGCTCGATGCCCGTGGCCGCTGGCGCATCGGCGGCGCCACCATCACGCATGCCGGTGCGGTCGCATTCCTGAACGCCCACTATGCGCGTGACGGACGGGGTCGCTGGTTCGTCCAGAATGGTCCGCAGGCCGCCTATGTCGACCTCGAACTCGCCCCCTGGGTGCTGTCCGTCGCGCCCGATGGCAGCCTCGGCACCCAGACGGGACTTGCCGTCGAGCGCTTCGGCGAAATTTTCGTCACGCCGGAGGGCGAGGTGCTGGTCGAGACCCCGTTGGGGCTCGCTGCCATCATCGATCGCGATCTCGAATCCTTCGCCTGCCGGCTTCATCCGGCGGACGGCGATGCGCTCGCGGTGCTCGCCGAGGCCGCCAGGGGTACGGCGGCGACGCTGGCCGGCCCGGACGGCGCACACCACCGGGTGTGCCGTGCCTCGCTCGACGAGCTGGCCGCCCGCTACGCATTCGTGCGCCGTCCGGCGCCATGATTCCCGTCCACGACGACAACCCCGTCAGCATCACGCCGGTCGTCACCTACGCCCTGATCGCGGGCTGCGTGCTGGTCTTCCTGTGGCAACTGGGCCTTGGCGACGCAGGCAACCAGCGGGCCGCATTCCGCTTCGGGGTCGTGCCGGCGGTGCTGCTGGGCGACGCGCGCCTGCCGCCGGGCTTTGGCGGCGTCCCGCCCGCGCTGACCGTGTTCTCGTCGATGTTCCTGCACGGCGGCGTCATGCACCTCGCCGGCAACATGCTGTACCTCTGGGTGTTCGGCAACAATATCGAGGACGCGCTCGGACATCTGCGCTTCACGCTGTTCTACGCCGCCTGCGGGCTCGCGGCCGCGCTCGCCCAGGCCCTGCACGCGCCGGATTCGACGATCCCGATGATCGGCGCCAGCGGTGCTATCTCCGGCGTCCTCGGCGCGTACCTCCTTTATTACCCGCGGGCGCGGATCACGGTCATGATCCCGATCGGCTTCATCCTGCACACGGCGCGCTGGCCGGCGGCCTGGGTGCTCGGCGCCTGGTTCGTGCTGCAGGTCGGCAGTTCCCTGCTCGCCGACCCCGCGCGGCCCGGTGTCGCGTGGCTCGCCCATATCGGCGGTTTCGTCGCCGGGCTGGTCCTCGCGCCCCTGCTGCGCCTGGGCCGCTGATGGCGGCCGCCGCACCAGGCGTGGTCAGGCCATTTCGACGATGCCCTCGTAAGCGTGTGTCTTTTCTACCTATACTATTCACGTACATCTGGCTGTTCAGCCCATCTGCCCGGACATACGAAGAACAACAATCGCGCATGAGCCACGGCCTCACCATTCGAGCCCTCCCATGGAGCTGAGCGACACCGCCGTCCTGACCGTCAGGGGCAAGCAGCTGGAGCGGCTGCTGCACCACACGGCCATGGAATGCACGCTGGGCCTCGCGGGCATTGGCGTTGCCGTGCTCGCCCTCTCCCGCCACCTGGCGATGCCGGTCGCGCTGGTCTGGGCGGGACTGCTCGCGCTGACGTACGCCCTGCGCTTCGGGGTGTTGACCACCTTCCGCCGGGCGACCAGCGAGGCGCAACTCGCCACCGGCTGGTACGTCGCCTTCATCGTCACCGTGGCCGCGACCGCCCTCGGCTGGGGTGCGATGGCGGCGTGGATGGCGGTGACGCACGGTGTCGTCGCCAGCACGCCGATGCTGCTGCTCGCCATTGCGGTCATGTTGCTGTCGGTCACCATGCAGGCCGGCTCGCTGCCCTGCGCCGTCACGAGCATCGTCGGCACCCTGCTGCCACCGGCAGCGGCCCTCGCCCTGCGCGGCGGGCAGGAAGGCATCCTGCCCGCGTTCGCCCTTGTGTTCGCGGGCATCTCGGCGTTCCTCGGCGCGCGCGTGCTGCGGGAAAAGGCCTGGGACGCGGCCATGCGCCAGGCGGAGAACGAACAGCTGCGCGACTACCTCGACCAGCGCCGCGACCAGATCGAGAAGCTCGCCGTCGAGTTGAAGACGACCCAGGGCAAGCGCGACCAGGCGGAAATGACCCTGCGACGCAGCGCAGCCGACCTTGGCCTGGTGCAGGGCAAGGCCAAGGCGCTGGCGGAAACGCTGGAGCGTGTCTCGACCATCGACCAGGTGACCGGCCTCGACCATCGGCGCCATTTCGAGCAGGTCTTCGATGCGGAGTGGCGCCGCGCCATCCGCGAGACGAAGCCGGTCTCGATGATTCTCATCGACTTCGACGACTTCGACAGCTATGTCGAAAGCCATGGCCGCCAGTCCGCCGACACCATGCTGAAGCGGGTCGCGCAACTGGTGCGCGGCTTCGGGCGACGCCCGGGCGATGCCGCCGGCCGCTACGACGACACGCGGCTGGCGCTGCTTCTTGCGGGTTGCGACGTGCGCAACGCGACGCGCATCGCCGAGGCGCTGCGCAAGCGCGTCGAAGCCCAGAACATCCCCCATGCAGGCGCCCGCGGCGACCGCAGCACGCTGACGGTGCATGCGGGCGTGGCAATGATGAAGCCCACACGCAGCATGCAGACCGCCGAACTCGTCAAACGGGTCGAAGGGGCGCTCTACGAGGCGCGTTTCCAGGGCGGTAACAAGGTCATGACCTACCAGCCGCTCAGCAAGCTGCGCCTCGAGCGCTGGGACCAGCCGGCCGACGGCCCGCTGAGCGAGCAGTCGATGATGCAGAAGCTGCTCGTGTGGGGTTACGACACCAGCAAGCAGGTGCTGGCACCCGGCGCGAGCGTGGAGCCGCGCATACTCGAGCAGGAACTCGTTGTCGCGGCGCTGACCGGCGAACTGCGCGTCGAGGTCGAGGGACACGCGATGTCGCTGAAGGCTGGCGACTGCGTCGTCATCCCCGCCGGCGTGGAACTCAGCATGGAAGTCGTAGGTCCCAAGCCCGTCGTCAAGCTCACCGCCACCCGGAACAAGTGACGGCGCGCGCCTCGCGCGCACCACCCCGTGGCCGCCCTACCCATCAAACCAGGAGACTCTTACGGATGAAACGATACGTGTTGGCGGCAATCGGCCTGCTCGCCACGGCCCAGGTCGGCGCGCAGGAAGCCCTGCTTTCCAGCGACGCGCAGAAAAGCAGCTATGCGATTGGCCTGACGACGGCACAGAGCATCGCGCGGCAGGGCGTGCAGCTCGAACTGGACTCCTTCATGCTCGGCGTAAAGGACGCCCTGGAAGGCAGCAAGCCCAGGCTGACCCAGGAACAGTTCCAGGCGGCGCTCGACAACGCGTCCAAATCGGTCAACGAACGCTTCAAGGAACAGGCCCAGCGCAACCTGAAGGCCGGCCGCGAGTTCATGGCCGAGAACAAGAAGCGGGAAGGCGTCACCGAGTTGTCGAACGGAATCCAGTACAAGGAACTGCGCAAGGGCGCCGGCAAGCATCCGAAGTCCACGGACAACGTCAAGGTGCACTACACGGGCGTGCTGGTCGACGGTACCGAATTCGACAGCTCGCGCGCGCGCGGCGAGCCGGTCACGCTCGGTCTCGGCAGCGTGATCCGCGGCTGGCAGGAGGTGCTGCCGTTGATGACCGTCGGTTCGCGTTGGCAGGTCGTCATCCCGCCAGCCCTGGGCTATGGCGCGAAGGGCGCCGGCCCGATCGGCCCGAACGAGACGCTGATTTTCGAGATCGAACTGCTCGAAATCGCGCAGTAACCGGCCCCGCGCGGCGGCCGGGGCGCTGCCCCGGCTCCGCTTTGGCGCCTCCTCGCACGCCTGCGGCCGGCCGCGTCACAGTGGCGTGCAGAGTTCCTCTCCGGCATGGCCGGCACGCAGCGCGACCAGTTCCTCGCCGACCAGCGCCGCGCGCCAGCCGCTCACGAAGCGGGGCGTCCCCTCGCCACAGATCAACTGCTCCAGGTCGCGTCGCGAGGCGACCAGCGTAGGCGCGACTTTCGCCGCCTCGGCGCGTTCACGCACCCGCTGCTGGAGTTCGCCGAGCAGGCGCGTCCCGGCCGGGCTCAGCCGGACCGTCCGGTTCGGCACGGCAGCGCTCAGCTCGAGTTCGGGATCGTTGACCGTCTGCAGCAGGAGCTCGCCATGACGCCGTACGGTGCCCGCAGGCAGCCCCTGCACGTCGGCAAGCTCCGCAAGCCTGCGCGGCCGATGGCGCGCGAGCGCAAGGATGACCTCGTCGCGCAGGATCCACGTGCGGGGTCGATCGGACGCGCGGGCGACCGTTTCGCGCCACTCGGCCAGCGCACGGGCCACGGCCTGGCCGCGCGCGTCGAGCTGGGACAGGCCCTTGAGCCGCTGCCAGGGCGCTGTCGCCTCGTCCTGCACCGCGAGCAGCCGCTCGACCTCCTCGCGCAGCCACTCGAGTTTGCCCTGCGCCTCCAGCTCACGTTCCAGCGCGCGCCACACCGGCAGCAGGTAGGCGACATCCAGGCCGGCGTAACGCAGCTGTTCCGCGCTCAGCGGCCGCTGCGCCCAGTCCGTGCGGGTCTGGGACTTGTCGATCACGACGCCGCAGTACTGCTCGACGATCGCCGCATACGAGATCTGGTCCGACAGGCCGAGCAGCGCGGCCGCAAGCTGAGTGTCGACGAGGGGCTGCAGGGCGCCCGCCCCGATTGCGCCGAGCACTTCGAGGTCCTGCCGGGCGGCGTGCATGATCTTCGGCTGGCGGGTGGCCGCCAGGCGCGCACCCAGGCCAGGCAGATCGATGTCGGCGAGCGGGTCGATGCAGTAAACCGCATCCGGGGTCGCTATCTGCAGGAGGCAGAAGCGCGGATAGTAGGTGTCGACCCGCATGAACTCCGTGTCGATCGCCAGCACGCTGGCGGCTTCGATCGCGTCCAGGGCCCGGGCCATCTCGGCGTCCGAGTGGACGCTGCATGGATGGTCAAACGACTTCATGGACAGGCTTCGCGACCATCCGGAAGCGTGCCGGCGGCGTAGGAGGATGGCGGACTCTGGTCGGCATAGCGGGGATTTTCCACGGCTGGTATCAGTCGAATACGCTACACTAACGGCCCGCGACCACCAACGCGAGCAGGACCGGTTCTTACCTGAAAGCCAACTCTCGGATGCGATTCACCGTATGAAAAACGTGTTTGCCGGCGCGCTCCTCGCCGGTCTGTTCGTGCTCACCGGAACCGCCACGGCCCTCGTCCCAACCGTTGCGCTGGATGACCTGGACCCGCAGCCCGAGCACCGCCGGGCCACGCGCCTGATCACGCACTTCATCGCGAACTACCATTACAAGAAGGCCGCCCTGGACGATGCGCTGTCGCAGATAATCTTCGACAACTATCTCAAGGCGCTGGATCCCACCAAGAGCTACCTGCTCCAGGGTGACATCGAGGAGTTCGGCGCCTTCGCCACCGAGCTCGACGACGACCTGCGGAATTCCGACCTCCAGACCGTGTTCGACCTCTTCGTGCGCTTCCGCGAGCGGGTCGAGGCGCGCATGCCCAAGGCCATCGCGCTGCTCGACAAGCCCTTCGATTTCAACATCGACGAATCCTTCGAATTCGATCGCGAGAACTCGCAGTGGGCCGCCAACGAGACCGAACTCGACGAATTGTGGCGCAAGCGCGTGAAGAACGACGTGCTGTCACTGAAGCTCTCCGGGCGCAAGGACCCGGCCATCAAGGAAACCCTCCGCAAGCGCTACGAAGGCATCCTGCGCCAGACGGCCCAGTACAACAGCGAGGACGTCTTCCAGACCTTCATCAATGCGTATACCACGGCCATCGACCCACACACGTCCTATTTCTCGCCGCGCACCTCGGAGAACTTCAAGATCCGCATGAGCCTGTCCCTCGAGGGGATCGGCGCGGTCCTGCAGAGCGACAACGAGTACACGGTGGTCCGCGAAATCGTGAAGGGCGGCCCCGCGGACCTCAGCAAGAAGCTGCATGAGGGGGACCGCATCGTCGGCATCGCCCAGGGCACGGACGGCGAAGTCGTCGACGTCGTCGGCTGGCGGCTGGACGAGGTCGTCGACCTGATCCGCGGGCCGAAGGACTCGGTCGTGATGCTGCAGGTGCTGCCCAAGGGGGCCGGCCTGGACGGTCCACCGCGCGCGCTGAAGCTGGTGCGCAACACCATCCAGCTCGAGGAGCAGGCGGCGCAGAAGAAGGTCCTGGACGTCGGCAGCGGTCCGGAAGCGCGCAAGATCGGCGTGATCGAGGTGCCGACGTTCTACATGGATTTCGAAGGCCGGATGAACGGCGACGAAAACTACCGCAGCACCACGCGCGACGTGCGGCGCCTGATCGGCGAACTGCAGCGGGAGAACATCCAGGGGCTCATCATCGACCTCCGCAGCAACGGCGGCGGTTCCCTCTCGGAAGCGACCGAGCTGACCGGCCTGTTCATCGACAACGGTCCCGTCGTCCAGGTGCGCAATTCCCAGGGCCGCGTGCAACTCGAACGCGACACCGAAGACGGCGTCGCTTATACCGGGCCACTGGCCGTCCTGGTCGATCGCAACAGCGCATCGGCGTCGGAAATCTTCGCCGCCGCCATCCAGGACTATCACCGCGGACTCGTCCTCGGCGAACCGACTTTCGGCAAAGGCACGGTGCAGAACCTGGTCGATCTGAACCGCTTCGACGAGGAAGCCAAGGGCAAGCTTGGGCAGCTGAAGGCGACCATCGCCCAATTCTTCCGCGTCGAGGGCGACAGCACCCAGCACCGCGGCGTCGTGCCCGACATCGAGTTCCCCTCGGGACTCAGCACCAAGGACCAGGGAGAGCGGGCGCTCAAGCAGGCGCTCCCCTTCGCCCACATCGCCGCCGTCCGCTTCGAGCCGAGCATGGCGGCCCCGGGCAATCTCGCCGAGCTGCGCGAGCGGCACAACAGGCGGGTGCAAAGCGACAAGGCCTACACCGCCCTGCTCGCCCAGGAGCGCGCGATGCAGGAAGCGGCGGACCGCAAGCTCGTGTCGCTGCTGGAGACGAAGCGACGGGCCGAGCACGAGAAGGCCCGCCTCGAACAGCGCGAACGCGAGAACCAGATCCGCGTTGCCCACGGACTGGAGCCGCTGGCCGCGATGCCCGACGAGGACGCGCTCGACGGGGAAGATGCACTCGCCGACGACAAGGACGAGGACAAGTTCGACGTCGTGCTCGAGGAGGCGTCGAAGGTGCTGGGGGACTACATCGAACTCTCCGGCGCGCCGACCAGCCGGCTCGCCGCGGGCGACGCCCAGGGCAGCACGGCGCCGTTGGCTGAACCGGCTGCCGCGGCGAACGCGCCTGCGGCGGTGCCCTGAGTCGCAGGCATTTCAGGGCACCAGGATCAACGCCACACCCACCAGCATCAGGGCGGCCGCCGCAAGGTTGCGCCCCAGCTCGAGTTCCCTGAACCAGAGCGCGCCATAGAGCAGCCCGAACAGCATGCTCGTGCGCTTGACCGCAATCATGTAGCCGGCCGTGACCTGCTCGATCGCGACGAAGTGGCTCACGATCATGATTGCCATCGCCGCCGCGACCCCGAACACCGCCACGGGCCGCGCCTGTGCGATTCGTAACGGCGAACGGCCGCGGGCCAGCACGACCACGGCCGCGCACACGCCGAACAGGACCGCGTAGAACGCACCGAAGTCGGCGCCCGGCATGTACTGCACGGCACCTTTGCCGAGGACGGCCGTGACGCTGAAGATGAGCGCGACGCCGAGCATCAGGCGGGGCCCCGGTTCGCGCAGCATGAACCTGAAAGGCGCGAGCCAACCGCCACGGGACATCTCGGCGCCGTTCAGCCAGTAGGCCCCTGCCGTGATCAGCGCCACGCCCAGCGCGCCGGCGACGCTGACCGTTTCACCCAGCAGCACGTAGCCGACGACCAGCGAGAAAACCGGACTGAACGACAGGTACGGCAGCGTGTGGCTCAGCGGCGACGTGGTGATCGCCCGCACATAGATGAACACCGCGAGCAGGTCGAGCGGCACCAGCGCCAGCACCCAGGCCCAGAAGCGGGGATCGGCCGGTGGCAGGCCCGCCGACAGCGCCCACGGGAGCAACAGCGCGCCGCTCCAGACGAAGCGGGCCGACGCCGCGTCCCAGGGGTCGTCGTGACTGAAATGACGTTTGGTCAGGGCGTCCGCCGTCGCGATTGCAACGGCGGACAGCAAGGCGAGCGGAAACCAGTCCATGCAACTCCGGTATCGATAGCGCCATCGCGTCGGCCCAGCCGTCCCGCTCGTATATTGCCGGGCCGCGCACTAGCATAACCGCAGGCAGCAGGTGATCCGGCGATGGCAACAGCCTTTCTCTACGACGCGCAGTTTCTCGACCATGACACGGGCGCGGGGCATCCCGAAAGCCCTGCCCGCCTGACGACCGCGCTGGCCCAGCTCGAGCGCCTGCCCTGGTATGGCGAACTGCGGCAGCTCACGGCCAGGCCGGCAGATCTCGACTGGATCGAGACCACCCACCGCCTCGACTACATCCGGCGCGCCGCCGACGCCTGCTCTCGGGGCCAGCCTTTCCTCGACACGATGGACGTCGCCATCTCGACGCGCTCCTTCGACGTCGCGACCCTCGCCGTCGGCGCCGCCATGGCGCTCGCCGACGACGTCGTCAGCGGCGGCAGCAGCAACGGTTTCGCGTTGCTCCGGCCGCCCGGCCACCATGCCGAGCGCGAGGCGGCGGTCGGTTTCTGCCTGTTCAACAACATCGCGATTGTCGCCCGCTACCTGCAGCGCCATCACGGTCTGGACAAGATTGCGATCCTCGACTGGGACGTCCATCACGGCAATGGCACGCAGCATACCTTCGAGGAAGATCCGTCGGTGCTGTACGTCAGCCTGCACCAGTACCCCTACTATCCGGGCACCGGCAGTGCATCTGAAATAGGCAGCGGCCGCGGCCGGGGCGCGACCCTGAACTGCCCGATGCCGGCCGGCGCCACCGACACCGCGTACGAACTCGCGTTCAACGACCAGGTGCTGCCCCGCCTCGCCCACTTCAAACCGGATGCGGTGCTGATCTCGGCCGGCTTCGACGCCCATCGCGACGACCCGCTGGCGGACGTCCAGCTGTCGACGGGCTGCTACGGCTGGATGACCGCGCGCGTGCTCGAAATGGCCGACCAGTACGCGGGCGGACGCGTCGTGTCGCTGCTCGAGGGCGGCTACAACCTCGCGCGCACCGCCGATTGCATCGAGCGCCACCTCGCCGTGCTGAGCGGCAAGCGCAGCGCCTGAACGCGAACGGGCAAGCGTCGACCCGATGCCCGCCGTGCTGCAGCCCCTGCTGGGGATGATCGCGTTCTGCGCACTGGCATGGCTCTGCAGCGTCGCGCGCGGCGCGATCCGCTGGCGCCAGGTCGCTGGCGGACTCGCGCTGCAAATCCTTTTGGCCGCCGTACTGCTCCATGCGCCCGGGACACGGGTCGCCTTCGACTCGATGAATCGCGCGGTCGGCGCGCTGCAGGACTCGACCGCAGCCGGCACCAGCTTCGTGTTCGGCTACCTCGGCGGCGGCGAGCCGCCGTTCGAGGTCAGCGCACCGACCCGCCAGTTCGTGCTCGCCTTCCAGTCGCTGCCACTGGTGCTCGTGGTCAGCGCCCTGACCTCACTGCTGATTTACTGGCGGATCCTGCCCTTCGTGATCGGCCTGATGGGCCGGGCACTCGAGCGCACGCTGGGCATCGGCGGCGCCGTCGGTTTCGGTGCCGCGGCGAATGTCTTCCTCGGCATGGTCGAGGCGCCTCTCTTCATACGGCCCTACCTCAATCGGCTGACGGAGAGCGAACTCTTCGTGCTGATGACCTCCGGCATGGCGACCATTGCGGGCACGGTGCTGATGCTCTACGCCGCCATCCTGGGCCCGGTGGTGCCCGACGCGCTGGGCCACCTGCTGATCGCGTCTATCATCTGCGTGCCGGGTTCGGTGGCCATGTCCCTGCTGATGGTGCCGGAAACCGGCACGCCCACCCGCGGCGCCTGGACCGTGCCGCGCGGCGCATCAGGCGCCGTCGAAGCCATCGCGAACGGCACGCAGGCCGGTCTCGCGCTGCTGCTGCAGATCACGGCCATGCTGATCGTGCTGGTGGCACTCGTGCACCTCGCGAACCTGCTGCTCCTCCTGCTGCCCGAGGTCAGCGGGGCGCCGCTGAGCCTGCAGCGGATGCTCGGCTGGCTCATGGCGCCCCTCGCCTGGCTGATGGGAATTCCGTGGAGCGAAGCCGCGCAGGCCGGACGCCTGCTCGGGATCAAGACGGTGCTGAACGAATTCCTGGCCTACCTGGAACTGGCGCGGATGCCGGCGGCCGAACTGGGCGAGCGCAGCCGCCTCATCCTGACCTACGCGCTGTGCGGCTTCGCCAACATCGGCAGTCTCGGCATCATGATCGCCGGACTCGGCGAGATGGCGCCCGCCCGGCGCGCCGAGGTGCTGCGGCTGGGGCCGCGCTCAGTCGTGGCGGGAACGCTCACCACGCTGTGCACGGGCGCGATCGTCGGCCTGCTGCTGTGACGCCGCCGGCTTCGGCCGCCGAGGCGTGACGGCGCGCCTCGGCGCCACGACGCCAACGACTACTTCTGGCCGGCACACGACGCGCACACCGCAGTCATCGGCAATGCGGCGCGGCGCTCGGTGTCGATGTTCTCGCCGCACTTCGCGCACTGCCCGTAGGTCCCGGCGCTGACCCGCGCAAGGGCCACGTCGATGGCGGCCAGTTCCTCACGCAGTCGGCCCGCCAGCGTCTCGACGACCTCGTCGTTCTCCCGCTGCACGACCTGTTCCGCGAAGTCACGCTCCACCGGCTCGTGCCGGTGGCCGATGTGATCGCGCACGCGCGCGAGGCGCGCCTGTAATTCGTCGCGCAGCGCATGCAGGTCCTGCGCGGCTTCTTGTTCTTTCATGGGGAATGCTCCGTCTGATGCACGATGTTCCTCGTTGCGGCCACGCGACACGCGCGGGATGGCCCGGCGTGGGGGCACGGCCGGGGCTCGTCCGCCTCACGCGGCAGCGACCGGTCGTGTTCGGCGCAGGGCCCGGCAAGGATGCCGGATCGGACCCTGCGTCCCGCGCCCTGGCCACACCGGGGAAGACTGTACCGCGCCCGTGCCGGCCGCACTTGACGTGGATCAGCGGCAGGATCCCGCACTCACGCCATCCGCCTGCTTTGCCGCGGCCGGACGGCCGATGGTAGAGCCGCGGCCGGACGGCCGATGGTAGACTGCGGCCCGTGACCATTCCGCCCCGCTGCGCCGCTGCCCGCGTCAAAGCCTGCGGGCACCGTGATCCCGGAGGACCCACCGTTTGCTGAAACGCGCGCTGCTGCTTGCCCTGCTCGCGATGCTGATTTTCGGCTCGCTCGCCGGCGCGAAGTACCTCCAGATCCAACGCATGGTCGCCCGGTTCTCGGTTCCGCAACCGCCGGCGCCCGTCGCCGTCGCGACCGCCGAGCGCGCCCAGTGGGAAAGAACGCTGGCCGCCGTCGGCTCCCTCAGCGCGGTGCAGGACGTCATGGTGACGACCGAGGTCCCCGGCCTCGTCGAGAGCATCCGCTTCGAGTCCGGCCAGCAGGTGCAGGCCGGTGAGGTGTTACTGACCCTGGACAGCAGCATCGACGTCGCGGAACTCGCCGGCCTCACGGCCACCGAGGAACTCGCGGACGTGCAGTTCCAGCGCTTCGCGAAACTGCGCCGCGACAAGACGGCGTCCGAATCCCAGTACGACGAAGCTGCGGCCCAGCGCAGCAGGGCCATTGCGCTCGTGCAGGCGAAACGGGCGCACATCGCGAAGAAGACCATTCGCGCGCCTATCAGCGGGACCCTCGGCCTGCGCCGCGTCGATCTCGGGGACTACCTCGCGCCGGGCGCCGAGGTCGTCAGCCTGCAGGCGCTGGATCGCGTATTCGTGGACTACCGGCTGCCGGAGCGCGTGCTCGCGCGCCTTGCGCTCGGCCAGGCTGTCAGGGTCCACGTACAAGCCTTTCCGGGGCGCAGCTTTCCCGGACGCATCACGGCCATCGATCCCGCGATCGACGTCGCCACGCGCATGGTCCGCGTCCGCGGCACGCTCGACAACCCCGACCAGGCCCTCCGCCCCGGGATGTTCGCCGACGTCGAGACACTGCAGGAGCAGCCCGAAGAGGTCATCGTGGTGCCAGAGACCGCGATCACCTACAACCCGTACGGCAACGCGGTCTTCGTCGTCGTCGAGGCCGGAGCGGGCCTGAAAGTCATCCGGCGTCCGGTGGAGACGGGTGCCGTCCGCGCTGGCAGGGTGGCGATCACCCGGGGACTCGAAGCCGGCGAGCGCGTCGTCGCGGTCGGGCAGAACAAGCTGCGCAGCGAACAGGCCGTCGTCATCGCCCCCGCACCCGCGGCAGACGCGGCGCCACCGTGAGCGGCGGCTTCACCGACCTCTTCATCCGTCGACCGGTGCTGGCGAGCGTCGTCAGCCTGCTCATCCTGCTGCTCGGCCTGCGCGCGATCATGTCGCTCGAGGTGCGCCAGTTTCCCGAGACCGAGAACACCATCGTCACGGTGCGCACGCCATACCCCGGCGCGAGCAGCGAACTGGTCAAGGGCTTCATCACGACGCCGCTGCAGCAGGCGATTGCCGAGGCGGACGGCATCGACTACATCACCTCCAGCAGCAAGCAGGGCATGTCGACCATCGAGGTCTACATGAAGCTCAACTACGACGCGCATGCCGCGGTCGCCGAAATCCAGGCCAAGGTCGCCAGCCAGCGCAACGTGCTGCCCGAGCAGTCGGACGACCCGATCATCGAGTCGGTGACCGGCGACCCGACGGCGCTGATGTACATCGCGTTCTACAGTTCCAGCATGAGCCGGCCGCAGATCGCCGACTACCTGCTGCGCGTCGTGCGGCCGCAACTGCAGGCGGTACCGGGCGTGGCCAAGGCCTCGATCTTCGGCAACCAGGCCTTCGCGATGCGCATCTGGCTGGACCCGGGCCGGATGACCGCGCAGAACGTCACCGCGAACGATGTCAGGCGCGTGCTCGAAGCCAACAACTATCTCGTCGGGCCCGGCCAGACCAAGGGCCGCTACGTCGGCATCGACCTCACGACCACGACCGACATCTCGAACGTGCAGGAGTTCGACAACCTGGTCGTGCGCGCCGAGAACGGCGCCATCGTGCGCCTGCAGGACGTCGCGCGCGCGGAACTCGGCGCCGAGGACTACGACTCGACCAGTCTGTACAACGGCAAGACCGCCACCTACATCGGCATCGACCCGACGCCGGGCGCGAATCCGCTGACGGTCGCCGCGCGCATCCACGAGGTGCTGCCGGGCCTGAAGGCGCAGATGCCGTCGGGCCTCGAAGTCTACGTGCCCTACGACGCGAGCGTCTTCATCGAGGAATCCATCCGGGAGGTGTTCGCGACGCTCGCCGAGGCGGTGGTCATCGTGCTGCTCGTGATCTACCTGTCGCTGGGCAGCCTGCGCGCCGCACTGATCCCGGCCATCGCGGTGCCGCTGTCAATCATCGGCGCGGCATTCCTGATGCTGCTGATGGGCTATTCGGTGAACCTGTTGACCCTGCTCGCCATGGTGCTCGCGATCGGGCTGGTGGTGGACGACGCGATCGTCGTCGTCGAAAACGTGCACCGGCACATCACCGAGGGCAGGCGCCCACTGGACGCCGCGCTCATCGGCGCGCGCGAGCTGTGGCTGCCGATCGTCGCGATGACGACCACGCTCGTCGCGGTCTACGCGCCGGTCGGCTTCATGGGCGGCCTCGTCGGCACACTCTTCACCGAGTTCGCGTTCTCGCTGGCGGCGGCCGTGCTGGTGTCCGGCATCGTCGCGCTGACGCTGTCGCCGATGCTGTCGTCGCGCGTCCTGAGCGCCAGCCCGCCGAGCCGTTTCGAACGGGGTGTGGAGCATTTCTTCGGCTGGCTCGCCGAACGCTACCGGGTCCTGCTTGCCGACAACCTGCGCTACTGGCCGGCCTTTGTCGGCTTCGCGCTGGTCGTGATGCTGAGCATGTTCCCGATGTACGTCACGAGCCAGCACGAACTCGCGCCGAACGAGGATCAGGGCATCCTGTTCGTGTCGGCGCGCGGCCCCGAGACGGCCACCATCGACTACACCCGGCGCTACACGGAGGACGTGCTGAAGGTCTACGAGGAGATCCCCGAATTCTACGAGAGTTTCTTCATCCTCGGTTTCGGGGGCTCGCCGAACACGGCGTTCAGCGGCTTCAAGATCGTACCGATGGCGGAACGTGAGCGTTCGCAGCAGGCGGTGCAGGACGCGCTGCAGCCGAAGCTGAACAGCCTCGTCGGACAGCAGGTCGCCGTATTCCCGCGGCCCAGCCTGCCGGGCGCGGGCCGCGGCCTGCCGCTGCAGTTCGTCGTCCGCTCGCCCGGCGACTACGCGGGACTCGACCAGGCGGTCGACGAACTGCTGGGCGCCGCGATGAAAAGCGGCAAGTTCATCTTCCTGCAGAAATCAGTCGAATTCACGCGGCCGAAAACCTCTGTCGTCATCGACCGCAACCGGGCCGGCGTCCTCGGCATCTCCATGGAGGACATCGGGCGGGAGCTGTCTACGCTGCTCGGCGGCAACAACGTGAACTGGTTCAACCTGGAAGGCCGCAGCTACAAGGTCATACCGCAGGTCGAGGATCGCTTCCGCGTCAGCAAGGAACTGCTCGAGACCTATTACGTCCGCGCCGGGAACGGCGAACTGGTGCCGCTCTCTGCGCTGGTGCGATTCGAGGACAGCATCGAGCCCAGCGAGCGGACCCAGTTCCAGCAATTGAACTCGCTGACCCTGCAGGGACTCGCGAGCCCCGGCGTGTCGCTGGGCGACGCGCTCGACCACCTCGGGGAAGAAGCCGCGCGCTTGCTGCCACAGGGCTTCAGCTGGGACTACGCGGGCGTGTCCCGCCAGTACATGCAGGAGGGCAGCGCGCTGGTCGTCACGCTGTTCCTCGCCGCGCTCGTGATCTACCTCGTGCTGGCCGCGCAATTCGAGAGCTGGCGCGATCCGCTGATCATCATGATGTCGGTGCCGATGTCGATTGCCGGCGCGCTGGCCTTCATCAACCTCGGTTTCGCGACGGTGAACATCTACACGCAGGTCGGGCTGATCACGCTGATCGGCCTGGTCGCGAAGAACGGCATCCTGATCGTCGAGTTCGCGAACCAGCTGCAGAGCGAGCGCGGGCTGGACAAGTTCGCCGCGGCCGCGCTGGGCGCGTCAATCCGCCTGCGCCCGATCCTGATGACCACGGTGTCGATGATCGTCGCGATGGTGCCGCTGCTGCTGGCGAGCGGGCCGGGCGCGGTGAGCCGCTTCCACATCGGACTGACCATCGCCGCCGGACTCGGCATCGGCACCCTGTTCACGCTGTTCGTGGTACCGGCCTTCTACGTGTGGCTCGCCGGCGATCACCGGCCGGCCGGTGCGGCGGCCGCGGCGTCCGGCGTGGTGTAAGCTCGGGCCTCGCACGCGTCCCGCGCGCCACACCGTCCCATCATTCGACATGGAGAATTCGATGAGCAACAAGCTGTTTGACCTCACCGGCAAAGTAGCGCTGATCACGGGCGGCAGCCGCGGCCTCGGGCGCGAGATGGCGCTGGCCTTCGCCGAGCAGGGCGCCGACGTCGTCATCGCCAGCCGCAAGCAGGACGCGTGCGATCAGACCGCACGCGAAGTCGAGGCGCGCGGGCGCCGCGCCCTCGCCCACGCCTGCCACGTCGGCAAGTGGTCCGAGCTTGACGGGCTCGTCGACGCCGCCTACGCACACTTCGGCAAGGTCGACATCCTCGTCAACAACGCCGGCCTGTCGCCGCTCTACCCCTCGCTGGACCAGGTGAGCGAGGATCTGTTCGACAAGGTCATCGGCATCAACCTGAAGGGCCCGTTCCGGCTTTCCGCGCTGATTGGCAAGCGCATGATGGACGGCGATGGCGGCGTCATCATCAATGTGTCGAGCACCGCCGCCGTTACCCCGAGCCCGATGTCGGAGCCCTACGGCGCCGCCAAGGCCGGCCTCAACGCGCTGACCCGCTCGCTCGCGTATGCGTTCGGGCCGAAGGTGCGCGTGAACTGCATCATGCCGGGCCCCTTCCTGACTGACATCTCGAAGGCCTGGGACCTCGAATCCTTCAATGCCGCCGCGCAGGAGCGCATTCCACTCGGTCGCGGCGGACAGCCGCACGAAATCGTCGGCGCGGCGCTGTACTTCGCGAGCGGCGCATCGAGCTTCACGACGGGCGCCGTGCTCCCGGTCGACGGCGGCGTGCAGGGCAATCCGAAGGTCCTCGGGTAAAGTCCGCTCAGACCCTCTCCAGCCCGTCCTGCACGCGCGTCGCGGCGTCCCTGATCGCGGCGCGCTCGTCCTGCGCCAGCCGCGCGACGCTCTGTGCCATCAACGCGGTGCGAGGGTTGGCCGCGAGGCGCGGCTGCTCGCGATCGAGGAAACCCCAGTACAAGGTCGTCATCGGGCAGGCGCGCGGGCCGGTCCGGACTTCCGGGCGATAGCGACATCCAGCACAGTAGTTGCTCATGCGCTTCACGTACTGCCCGCTGGCGACATAGGGCTTGCTGGTGAAGCGCCCGCCATCGGCGTGCAGCGCCATGCCGGCGGTGTTCGGCAGTTCCACCCACTCGACCGCGTCGACGAACATCGCGAGATACCAGTCCTCGACCGCCTGTGGCGACAGGCCGGCAAGCAGCGCGAACTGGCCGGTGATCATCAGGCGCTGGATGTGGTGCGCATAGCCGTGCCGCAGCACCTGCCCGATGACCTGCCGCATGCAGTTCATCTGCGTATCGCCGGTCCAGTACCACCCCGGCAGCGGGCGCGTGTGCCGATAGTGATTCGCCTCGCGCAGGCCCGGCATCGTCAACCAGTACACACCACGGATGAACTCGCGCCAGCCGAGCACCTGGCGCACGAAACCCTCGACGCTGGGCAGGCCCGCCCCGCCCTCGCGGTACGCGCGCTCGGCGACGGCGAGCGCCCTGCGCGGGTCGAGCAGGTGCAGGTTCAGGCTGGTCGACAGCAGCGAATGCCACAGCCACGGGCGGTCGCTCCACATCGCGTCCTGCCAGGGGCCGAAGCCGGCCAGCCGCTGCGCGACGAACGCATCGAGCATCGCGCCGGCCTGTGCGGCGGTGACCGGCCAGTGGAAATCCTCGAGTTCGCCCGGGTGTGCCGCAAAGCGCCGCGCCACCAGCGACAACACCTCGCGGGTGGTCGCGTCCGGCGTGAAGCGCGGCGCCTCAGGCACCGCACCCGGCCCACCCGACGGAAAACCGCGCCGGTTCTCGCTGTCGAAATTCCAGCGTCCGCCCACCGGCTGGTCGCCGTCGAGCAGCACGCCGTGCCGGCGCCGCTGCTCGCGATAGAAAAACTCCATGCGGAGACTCTTGCGCCCGGCCGCCCAACGCGCGAAGTCTGCCGAGCCCACCAGGAAATGCGTGTCCGCGCACCACTCGAGCGGCACACCGGACTCGGCGACGCGCTCGGCGAGCGCCACCTTCAGGCGCCACTCGCCCGGCTCGCAGGCCACCACGCGCTGCGGCCGAAGCGCGTCGATGACGGCTTGCAGGCGCTCCGGCAGGCCGGCTGGGCCAGGCTCGTCGAGGTCGACGTAGTGCACGGGGAGTCCCGCCGCCGTGAGCTCACCGCGGAAGTGACGCATCGCGGCCAGGAACAGCGCAATCCTGGCCTTGTGATTCCATACCAGGCCCGCTTCTCCCGCCGCCTCGATCATGACGATGCGATCCTGTGCCGGATCGTGATCGGCGAGTGCCGGGTTCTCGCGCCAGAGCTGATCCCCAAGCACGAGTCGCAGGACCCTGGTTCGTGGGGCGCTCAAGGCCTTCGACCCGTACCAGCGACCGCGGCGGACGACGCCTGGCGCACGAAAGTAACTTGCATGAAGGGGCTACGCGCGCGGTGGACGGGCGGATCGGCGCGGGTTCAGTCCGTCACGTCCCGGATGACGTAGTTCAGCGCGGTGAAGAAGATCGTATCCGCACAGAACTGCTGCTCGTCCGCGGCCAGCGCCGCCTGTCCCGCGCTGGCCACGAAGTCCTCGCAGTCGTTCATGTTCGCGAACGAATAGGCACCGACACCGTCGATGCCATCCCCGGCCGCGTCGAACAGCGCATCGCCGGACTCGCCGACGTTGACCAGCTGCGCGTAGCGTCGCACCAGGCGCGCCACATCGGGCAGTTCGCGGAGTATTCCCGCATGCTGCGCCATCCAGCGTCCACGGAATGCCGCGCGCGACAACGCGTCCGCACGACGATGCACCTTCAGCAGGACGATCGGCTCGCGCCGGCGATCGCCGCGTTGCACGACGACGTGCTCCTCGGCGAGATGAAAGGCGAAGCCGCGCAGGAACACCGCCTCGTCGGGAACTATCTTGCCGGCGTACTTGCCGGGACCGCCGCTGAAAAAGGCGTGGACGGCAGCGCTGTCGGCAAAGCCCAGCTGTGCGATACCGTCCCATGGCGGACGGGCGTGCGGCACGCAACGCGCAGCCGGATCGCGCACGATCCGGCTCGCTGCGTCGGTGTCGGGCGCATAGGGCGGTGCGCGCCCGCTGACGGGTCCGGCCGGGAGCCGGTGCTGCTGCAGGTAGTAACGCAGGTGACCCGTCTGCCCGTCGTCGGGCCCGTCCACATGCAGGATTTTCGGGCCGTGAGTCTTGCGCCAGTACTCGTCGAAGGCTTCCCATTCGAACTGCGGCACGCCGGTCAGGGCCAGGCGGCGATCGCGGGTGCCGGCGTCCTCGATGCCCTCGCCGGCGGCGTTCACGTTGTAACCCGGCCGCGCTGCGCGCGACGCCGCGGCGGGCGAGGAGTCCGCGCGTCGCACGAAGGCATTCAGGACGAGCAGCGGTTCATTCACCATGCGTGTCGCCAGCCCCTGCGCGCTGCCGCGCCGCGAAGAATCGCGCCGTGTAGTCCGCGGGTTCCGTGGTCCGATACGCGGCAACGAAGGCATCAACGCCCGCTTCGATCGCGGCCGTCATCCCGCTTTCCTCCCAGCGCCGGATCAGGCGCTTCTGGGCGCGCACCGCGGCCGGCGCGCCGGCCATGATGTCGTTGACAGCGGTACGCAGCGTGGTCTCCAGCGCGGCCGCCTCGACCGCGTGCTCGACGAGTCCGATGCGCCAGGCCTCGCGTCCATCGATCAGGTGCCCGCGCAGCAGGAATTCCCGGGTGCGCCCCCAGCCGATGAGACCCGGCAGCAGGGCAGCCTCAATCACGGACGGCACCCCGACCCTGACCTCGGGCATGCCGAAGTGGCCGTCGCTGCGCGCGATGCGAAAGTCGCAGGCGGCGGCGATTTCGAGGCCACCGCCGATGCAATAGCCCTCGATGCAGGCGATTACCGGGGCCGGAAAGTCCCGCAACGCAGCGCACACGTCGTGGATGGAGCGGATGAACGCTTCCGCCGTCGCCGGCGTCAGCGCCCCCAGTTCCTTGAGGTCGGCGCCGCCGATGAAGGCCCGCGGCGTCGCCCCGCGCAGGACGGCGCAACGGACGCCGTCGTCGGCGGCGAGTTCACGCAGCGCCTGGCTGGCGTGACGGAGGGCCGCCGTGCCCACCACGTTCAGCGCGGTGCGCCCGACCAGCGAGAGATTGAGCACGTCACCGTTGGCGTGCGGCTCGCGTACGACATGGAGCCCGGGGGCTGATGCCGCGTCAGCAGCCATCCTGCAGCTCTCCGCTTGGCGGCTGCCGCCGCATGTTGACGTGGACGCTCTTGTCGGGGCGGTCCGTGGCGCGCAGGCACACCAGCGCCTCATCGTCGCTGGTCCAGCGCATGCCGATGTTGTGGCGGCTGAACGGCACGCCGTCGTACGCGAGCGAGGCCCGTGCGAGCTCGATGCGGGGTGACTGTGCGTCGAGCTGTGCGTAGACCACCACCTGGTGCGGCCCCTGCGGAAACCACGGTGCGATGACGGTCGTCGTCAGCACGTACTGGCCTCCGGGCGCGGTGAGGCTTGCGAAATCGGTGGCGCGTCCGGCCTCGCCGCAGGCCGCGCCGAGACCGGCAAGCGCGACGAGCAGGACTCGCGGCAGCAGCGCCCGTTCAGGCCGGCCTGGTGTAGATGCCCTGTACAGCAATTGTTCTGCCCTCTTCATTGTTCAGCAGGCCGTTGCGGGTCTTCTCCAGCACCTGCTCCGGCACGATGGCGCCAATGCCCAGACGCGGCTCGCCGTCACGCGTCAGCGCGGCGTAGCGCTTGCGTCCGACGGCGACGACCTGCGCCGTGTTGTCGAGCCAGCGCGTCTCCGTGAGCCCGGCGGCGCCGAAGGCTGCGCGCAACCCGTCGCCGCTCACCAGAAAGGACAGCGCCGCGCTCGATGCCCAGAAGGCGGGGTAGTAGGCATCGCCCTCGCCGGCGACGACGGCCTCGAAGGCGAGGATGCCGCCCGGGCGCAGCACCCGCGCGACCTCGCGAGCAAAACCCGCCTTGTCCGGGATGTTCATCAGCATGTTCTGTGACCAGACGACGTCCATGCTCGCGTCGGCCACCGGCAGGGCGAGCGCCGAGCCCTGCATGAAGCGGGTCTGCGCCGCGAGCCCGAGGCGCTGGGAGAGGATACCGGCGGCGTGCACGAACCCGAGGGTCAGATCGACGCCGGTGACGTCGGCGCCGAACTCCGCGGCAAGCGTCCGCGCGGGTCCGCCGATGCCGCTCCCGACGTCCAAGATGCGCATGCCGTCCGCGATCCCCGCGAAGCGCGCCAGCGCGCGCGTCGATTCGCGGCCCCCGCCGTGGAATTCGTCGAACTGCGCGGCGACGTCGCGGGTGAGCTGGTCGGGGTCGTGGCCCGCCGCGCGCAGACTCTCGACGATACGCGCCCAGACGTCGCCGGGCGCATAGTGCCGGTTGAGCGCCATCTCGAGCGCGCTGTCGTTCGTGTCGTCCGCCATCGGATTCTCCGTGCAACTGGCCGAGGTCGGTGGTGCCGCCTCAGGGCAGCATTTGCGCGCGTTCGCGCGCGAGGCCTTCCGGGTCGCTGCGGAAGCGTTCCGCGAGCATGTTCGACAACTCGCCGATGAACACTTCCGAACGACCGGCGGCGAGGGCGTCCAGCGCCGTCCTCGCGACGAAATCCGGCGGGTCCTTGGGCCCCGGGTAACCCTCCGCCATCGAGGTGTCGATCGTCGCCGGCACCGCGGCGAGCACGCGCGTCCCCTGCGCGGCGAGTTCGGCGCCGAGGCAGCGCGTCAGCGCGAGGGCCGCGAACTTCGACGCGCAGTAGGAACCGACGACAGGCGCCACCGCCACCGCGAGTATCGACAGCACATTGACGATGCCGCCGCCCCCGTTGCGCGCAAGCACCGGCGCGAAGGCCTGGCACAGGTTGAGCACACCGTAGTAATTGACGTCCATCTCGCGACGGATAGCGGCCTGGTCCGGCCGCGTGACGAAGCCGCCGTAGTTTGCGAGCACCCCGGCGTTGTTGACCAGCACGGTGACATCGCCGCAAGCGCGGGCGGCAGCCGCGCAGTCGTCGCTGCTCGTCACGTCCAGCCGGACCGGATTGATGCGCGCGGGGTCGAGTGCGACCACCGGGGCCAGCAGCGCGGTATCCCGCGCGGCCGCATGGACGCGCGCGGCTCCCTGGCGCAGGGCTTCACGCACGAACGCGAGGCCGAGACCCCGGTTCGCGCCAGTGATGAGGACTATGCCGTCTTTGATCACGCCGTTTCCCTCCTGGGTTTGAAGCCCCTCATTCTCGCGTCAGGGAGCCCTGCAGGGAACAGCGCCGTCGCGCTGGCTGCGGGAAGCTCAGCCCAGCAGTTCGCGCAGGGCCGCGTCGATATGGGCGTTGTCGGCCGGCGCCATGCCGAAACCCGCCCCGTGGCCCCAGCCGGAAGGGATCGGGCGCAATTCGGCGTTCGGCATCTGCGCGACCTCGGCCGCGTTGTCGGCGACCGGGAAGTACTGGTCGGTGGTGCCGGGCATCACGATTGCCCGGCCACGAATGGCGGCGAGCGCAGCCCCCAAATCGCCGCCGAAAACCGGGTTGGCGCTGATATCGCCGGCCAGCCAGGTGTCCGCCATCGCGATGAGATCGTTGGCGTCGTTCTGCAGGAAGTAGTTCTGCGTGAGCTTGAGCACGTCCTGTCGCGTGCCGAGCCCGATCGCGCGGTAGAGCTTCTCGCGCATGAAATCCTGCGAGAAGAGCCAGGCCGCGTAGACCTTGCCGAAGGCGAGCATGCCGCGGAGCGGCGGGCTGTCGTACCAGCCCTCCTTGAAATCCGGGTCGAGCATCAGCGCGCCCTTGGCGCTGTCGACGAACAGGTAGTTGTGGTCCGAGGTGCGCGCCGAGGCGCAGATCGGCGCTATCGCGTCGACCAGGTCCGGATACAGGGCCCCCCACTGGTAGGACTGCATGCCCCCCATCGAGAAACCGGCGACGAGCCTGATGCGTTTGACGCCAAGGTGCGTCGTCAGGAGCCGGTGCTGGCACACCACGTTGTCGTAGAGGCTCACGAGCGGAAAGCCACCGCGGCCGTAAGGCGCGGGCATGTTGCTTGGCGACGACGAGAGACCGTTGCCGAACATGTTGGGCACGACGACGAAATAGCGGGAGGTGTCGATCGCCCGGCCTTCACTCAGCATGTAGGCGGTTTCCGCATGTCGCCCGCCGTAAAACGTCGGCACGACGACCACGTTGTCCCGTGCGGGCGAGAGCGTCCCGTAGGTCTTGTAGGCGAGCTTGAGATCGAGCGTGACACCGGACTGGGTCGTGTAGCCGGGAATCAGGAAGACTTCGTGGTCAATCATCGTGCTTTCCTCAGCGGTCCGCCGACGCGGCGCCCTGTCTGCGTTGTACGACGACGGCCGTGCCGCTGGCACAGACCATCAGCATTTCGTTGATCGTCTCGTAATCGAGGTCGATGCCGACGACCGCGTTCGCGCCGAGGGCCTGCGCCTGCTCCGTCATTTCCGCCAGTGCGGTCTCGCGCGCGCGCCCGAGGGCGGACTCGTAACCCCCGGCTCGGCCGCCCACGATGTCCCGCACCCGCGCAAACAGGTCGCGAAAGATGTTCGCGCCGATGATCGCCTCGCTGACGACGATGCCCTTGTAGGCCGTGATCTCGTGGCCGTCGAGGGTGGCGGTGGTCGACAGCAGGAATCCGGACCGATGGAATTCAGTGGCCACGCAAGTGCTCCGCCCGGAGACAAGTCGACATTCAGTGTGGCATCGAATCGGAGAAGATCGCCAGCACGAGCACACCCGCGAGTATCAGTGCGATGCCCAGCAGCGCCGGGACGTCGAGCGACTGCCGGTAGATGATCCAGGCGAACACCATCACGAGCACCTGGCCGATGCCGGACCAGATCGCATAGGCAATCCCCACCGGTATCGTGCGCAAGGTCAGGCTCAGCAGGAAAAAGGCCGCGGTATAGCCGACGAGGACAATCAGCGTGGGGCCCGGCACCCGGAAGCCGTCGGCGGCCTTCAGCGCGGTTGTCGCCGCCACTTCGCAGACGATCGCGAGCACGAGATAAAAATAATGCACGGTCGTCCTTCAGGCGCGGGCAAGGTGTCATTATCGCGGGCGCCCCGGCGCCATGCCATCCCGGCGCAGCCCCGGACCCATGCAGCGCCCGGATTGCGCTCCTCGGCGGCCGCCCGCAAGCTAGGCGCGATCCACCCGCCAACGGAGCCCCATGATCGCTGCCCTGCACCACTGGCTGGACCGCAACCTGCTGTCCCTGGCGCGCGAATTGCGCTGGTCCTATCTCCCGCCCCTGATGGTCTACGTGGCGGCCGGCGTGTCCGGACTGACCGGCATCGTCGGTACGTTCTTCATCAAGGAATACCTCGACCTGTCGGCGGCCTTTCTGGCCGCAATCGGCTTCTGGGCCGGCATTCCGTGGGCCCTGAAAATGCCGATGGGCCACCTGGTCGACATCATCTGGCGCTACAAGGAGGCGCTGGTCTTCGTCGGCGCGGCACTGATCGCGGCGAGCCTGCTCATCATGATCGGACTGATTGGCCATCCCGCGGAAATGCGCGCGATCATGTCCGCCAGCCACTGGTACGTGCTGGCGGCGCTGCTCGCGCCCGTCGGCTACATGATGCAGGACACGGTCGCCGACGCGATGACGGTGGAGGCGGTACCCCGCGTCGACGAGTCGGGCCAGCCGATCGACGCCGCGACCCGGCGGCTGATGAACACCACGATGCAGACGCTGGGCCGGGTCGCCATCATCGGCGGCGGCGTGCTGGTGTCGCTGGCGAACGTGATCCTGTTCGCCGGCGCCGAGTCCCTGCCGCAGGCGGACAAGGTCGCGATTTACCTCGACGTCTACCGCTACGCGCTCATGGTGCCGCTGATTTCGGTCACCGGCGTCTGCCTTGCGCTCGCGCTGCGGCGACGCCGTCGCGCCGTGCTCGCCGCGCAGGGTTATACCGGCCAGGAACTCGCGCGGGCACTCACGGGGCGACAGGAGGCGACACGTCCCAACTGGACCATCCTCGGCGGCAGCCTGGCCTTCGTTGCGATCACGCTGTCAACGGGGCTGTCGAATCTGGGCTATGCGCAGGAAATCATCTTCTTCGGTTCCCTCGGCATCATCAGCTTCCTGATGTGGCGACTGCTCGGCGAACTGGAAGCGGACGCCCGGCGCACGCTGCTCGGCACCGCGATCGTGATCTTCGTGTTCCGCGCGCTGCCGGGTACCGGGGCTGGTTCGACCTGGTGGATGATCGATGAACTCGGCTTCGACCAATCGTTCATCGCGCGCCTGTCGCTGATCGCAAGCGTGCTGACCCTCGTCGGCCTGTTCGCATTCCGGCGCATGATGGCGGAACGCTCCATCGCCTGGATCGTGGGCCTGCTGACCATGGCCGGCTTCCTGCTCGGCCTGCCAACGCTAGGCATGTATTACGGGCTGCACGAATGGACCGCCGCCCATACCGGCGGCCTCGTCGACGCGCGCTTCATCGCGCTGATCGACACGGCCCTGGAGTCACCGCTCGGCCAGATCTCGATGGTGCCGCTGCTGGCGTGGATCGCGAACTCCGCGCCGGCCCACCTCAAGGCCACCTACTTCGCAGTCATGGCCTCGTTCACGAACCTGGCGCTATCGGCCTCCCAGCTCGGCACGCGCTACCTCAACGAGATTTTCGTCGTGGTCCGCGAGACCCGCGATCCCGTGACACACGCAATCAGCGCGCCGGCCGATTACAGTCAGCTCGGCGAGCTGCTGATCGTCGTGCTGGCGCTGGGGCTGAGCCTGCCCTTCCTCGCGATCCTGGTGACGCGGCTCTGCGGCCTGCGCAGCGCGTGAGGCGCGCGCTCAGCCGCGCGTTTTCGCCGCCTGCTCGGCCGCGTGCCGCGCGGTCACGGCCTCGATCGCCAGGCGCTGCTGCTCCACGAGCTCGCCGCGCGCCGCCACCGCGCGGGCGCGCGCATCCAGCGTCGCGGCGGCCTGCCCCTGATAGTGCGGCATGACGTATTTCGCGATCAGCTCGTAGCTGCGGCGGGTCGCCTGCGTGTTGGCCCATTCGTGGGCGAGCATCAGGTAGGCGCCGAAGCCACCGTTCGACTGCGTGACGAGGCGGTCGATCTGCGCGCGCACGTCGTCCGGCGTGCCAATGGCGCCAAGCCCAGACTCCGCGACGTAGTCGATCATCTCGCGCACGCTGTCGCCCTTGACGCTCATGTGCGGCAGCCCTGCCACGGTCTGGAAGTAGCGGAACCAGTGCTCGATGCCGTATGCGACGTCGCGATAGGCTTCCTCGCGGGTCTCCGCACAATGCACGAGCCCGACCAGCCGCCACTTCGTGCGGTCGGCCACCGTGCCGAATTCCGCCGCGCGCTGTTCCATGACATTCCAGTGCATCGCCAGCGCATCGAAGCCGGCAGACTGGGTCGCGCCCAGCGACAGGAGGCCAACGCCGTGCTTGCCCGCGAGGCGCGGCCCGGAAGGGCTCGCGACCGCCGCGACCGCGATGTCGAACAGCGGCGACGAGTACGGCCGCAGGTGCAGGTGGGCGTCGCGCAGGTCCCAGCGTTGATTGCGGAAATTGACCGGCTCGTCACCGCGCAGCAGTCGCATGATGACGTCGAAGCCCTGCTCGAGCAGGTCGCGGGTTTCCGACTGTTCGATGCCGATCATCGCGGCATCGGTCGGCAGGGATCCGGGGCCCGCGCCGAACATCACCCGTCCCCGCGTCAGGTGGTCGAGCAGCACGAGACGCTCGGCCACCCACAGCGGATTGTGATACCCGACGCTGATGACGCCGGTGCCGAGCCGGATGTGACGGGTACGCTCGGCGGCCGTCGCGATGAAGATTTCCGGTGCGGCGATGATCTCCATGCCCGCCGAGTGGTGTTCCCCGATCCAGGCTTCGTCATAGCCCAGCGCATCCAGCCACTGGATCAACTCGAGGTCGCGCTGCAGGGACAGGGTCGGATTGGTGCCCGGCGCATGAAAGGGGGCGAGAAAGATCCCGAAGCGCATGCGGTTGGTCATGAGTCGATGGTCTCCCTGCGGATGGATAGCGAGGCGCCGACCATAGCATCAGGCCAGGGCACCAGCCATCGACATGCAAGCCCCGTGTCTGTCGTCGGCAGACGACGAACGTCCGCTCGCGCACCGGCGCGCAGGCTCGCTGCGACCTGCCGCAACGGCTCCGGGCTGAGCCGCGAACACCCTGGCGCTCGCCGAGTTGCGAACTTCCTCACAAAAGCGGATGCGATGCGGGTGCGCGGCGTGCAGGTGGCACTCGCGTTGCAGACCGTCGGACAACAGAGCGCAGCGCCAGCGGCAAGTGGAGACCCGGCTGTCCGCCGTGCTTGCGCCTGTGGCCTCGCCGGGTCGTGCAGCCCCGCGGCGGCCGACTGCTCGCGTTGAGCTGCCCCGTGTGCTCACCGCATGCTTTCTTCATGCAGGCGAGGAGTTCCTCCGCGCCGTCCGACGCGACGGGCCTCCTTCTCCTCATCGACTTGGGCGCCCCGCGGGGCGCTTTTTTTTCGCCCGCGTTTCAGCCCGCAACAGCGGCCGGGACCGTGGTACCGACGGGGCATCGAACGCCGGTGCCCCCCAGGCCGCAATAACCGCCCGGATTCTTGGCAAGGTACTGCTGGTGGTAGTCCTCGGCGTAGTAGAACTCGGGCGCGGGAATGATCTCCGTGGTGATGCTGCCGTGGCCGGCCGCGGTCAGCGCCGCCTGGAAAGTGGCCCCGCTGCGCTCCGCCGTGACGCGCTGTGCGTCGTCGAACACGTAGATGCCCGAGCGATACTGGGTCCCGACGTCATTGCCCTGACGCATGCCCTGGGTGGGATCGTGGGCTTCCCAGAACACCTGCAGCAGCCGCTCGTAACTGACGAGCGAGGCGTCGAACACGACGAGCACGACCTCGTTGTGCCCGGTCAGTCCGGTGCACACCTCCTGGTAGGTCGGATTCGGCGTGTAACCGGCGGCATAGCCGACGGCAGTGGAATGCACGCCGTCCACCATCCAGAATTTGCGTTCCGCGCCCCAGAAGCAGCCCAGTCCGAACATGGCGCGGGCAAGCGGCGCCGCGAACTCGCCCTGCAACGGCGTCCCGAGCACGAAGTGGCGCGCCGGCACCCGCACCGGCGTCACACGCCCTGGCAAGGCTTCGTGCGGTGCCGGCATGCGTTGTTTGTGGCTGTAGCCCAGCATGTGGTCTCCTCCTGGCGGGATAGCGTGTCGTCGTTCCACGATGGCTTCTGCAGCCGGGAAAATCAAGGCGGCGCCAGCCAGGTCATCGCGCCACGGATGACGTGCATCCGCGTGGGAAACGGGGCATTCTTTGCGCATGCGAATGTTTGCCCTGCTCGTGCTGCTGACTGTCGGCAGCGCCGTACACGCCTGCCCGGCCAGCCTCGATTTCTCCCTGCGCCCGCTGCTGGGTGACAAGCCGGTGCACCTTTGCGATGAATACGCCGGAAAGGTCATTCTGGTCGTGAACACCGCGAGCAGGTGCGGCTTCACGCCGCAATACGCGGGTCTCGAGCAGCTCCAGCGCGAACTCGGTCCGCGCGGCCTGGTCGTGCTCGGCTTCCCCTCCAACGATTTCGGCGCCCAGGAGCCCGGCACCGAGGCGGAGATCGGCAAGTTCTGCCGGTCGACCTACGGCGTGCAATTCCCGATGTTCGAAAAAACTGTCGTGAATGGCGCGGCGGCTCATCCACTCTACCGGCACCTCGCGCAAGCCAGCGGCGAGGCGCCGGGGTGGAACTTCCACAAGTACCTCATCGACCGCAACGGCCGGGTCGTCGGCAGTTACGGCAGCACGGTCGCGCCGGAATCGGACACCTTGCGCGCGGCAATCGAGGCCTTGCTGTGAAGACACGGTCGGCGCGAATTCGCGGCGCGCTGCTGGCCACCGCTGCCCTCCTGTGCGTATCCGCCGAGCGCGGCGCCGCTGCCGACGAACCGCTGCACCCGGGTGACAGTGCCACGTTCACCGTGATGTTCGAGAATGACCTGTTCGGCGACAGCGACGCGCAGTACACGAACGGCATCCAGATCGGCTGGATGTCGCCTGACCTCGAGCGTTTCGAACAGGCTCACCAGGTGCCGTCGTGGATGACCGGCCTGTCCGACCACCTGCCCTTCATCGATGTGCCCGACAGCCAGCACAATGTCGGCGTGACGCTGGGCCAGAAGATGTTCACGCCCGAGGACACGGCGAGCCGCGGACTGGTGCGCGACGATCGCCCCTATGCGGGATGGCTCTACGGTGGCCTGAGTTTCATCAGCAAGAGCACGACGCGCCTGGACAGCATCGAACTCCAGGCCGGCGTGATCGGTCCGGCCTCGTTCGCGGAGGACACGCAGCGACTCGTGCACGACCTGCGCGGCTTCGACGTGCCCGCGGGCTGGGACAACCAGCTCGAGAACGAACCCGGCCTCGGACTGATCTACGAACACCGGCGCAGGCCGTGGCGGAGCAAGAACGTGTCCGGCGCCGGTTACGACGTCATCACCCATGCGGGTGGCGCGGTCGGCAACGTATTCACCTACCTCAACGCGGGCGGTGAGATCCGTGTCGGCTGGAACCTGCCCGCCGACTTCGGCACCCGCCTGATCAGGCCGGGCGGAGATACCAACGCGCCGGCCGCGATCAACGACCCCCGCCTCGACAACCGGTATCGCTTCGGTGTGCACGTCTTCAGCGCCGTGACCGGCAGGCTGGTGCTGCGCGATATCTTCCTCGATGGCAACACCTTCTCGGACAGCCATGACGTCGACAAGGAATACCTCGTGGGCGACCTGCTGTTCGGCGCCAGCATGACCTTCCTGAATGCGAAGCTGTCCTACGCGCAGGTCTTCCGCAGCAAGGAGTTCGAAGGGCAGGACCGTGCGCACAACTTCGGCTCGCTGACCCTGTCGCTGACGTTTTGAGTGCGGGCGCGGCTGCTGCTATAAAGGGACCATAGCCACCCGACAGCCGCGAGGTGAAGCGCATGGACGGCACCCCTGATCGCATCGAGGTCTACTGCGACAGCCATGGCGTGTCGTACTGCTCCACACGTGAACGGCTTATCAACGCCGGCCTCGCAACCAGCGAAATGTTCCCCGGCCCCAACGAAACCTGGCGAGGTAACGGGCCCTGCCGCGATCCCGACGAACCACTGTGGTCGGTCCAGCGAGCGAAACGGGGCCGCTTCAAGGTGATCTGGGGATTGTGCCTGGCGCGCGAAACCGACTGAGCCGCCGGTCACGGCCGCGCTGGCGCGAGGGTAAGCCCGCGGACGGCTGAGGGCCGCACGGACACGGGGCCCTGCCCGACATCGAACCGGCCGGTCGCCGCGCGTCACGAACACGCAAGAAAATACCCACGCAAGCGGCCTCGCCCGGCCTCACGGCCAGTCGCGCTGCGGCGCCGCACCGTAGCGCCCGCGTCGTCACGCCGTCGCCGCGCTTCCCCAGGCTTTCACGCCGGGAACTTGCGGGGCTCCATCGCCGCGCACGGCGGTGCGCTTCCGCACTGCAGAGGTGCGCCAGTCCCAGGGTTGCAGTGCCAAGCCCTTGATTGGGCGATGCCAGAAGCTGGCACGATTGCTGCTCCGCAATACCGCAGGTGCAAGGACTGAACGCCGGGCATCTGCAGGACGATGGCGATTTCGTCGAGTACTCCGTCGACGCATCGCGTTTCTCCAGCCATTACTCCTCAGTTTCGAGGGCGGCACTGCCGCCCTCCTTTTTTTCCGCCGTTCGCGGCGCCTTGCCCCGGTGCTAGTATTCCGCCCCGGTTCTCCGCACGGCCCTCACCCTTGTTCCAGCCGCTCCCGCTGTTCCTCGCGGTCCGCTACCTGCGCGTCAAGCGCAAGAACCGGTTTGCCGCGTTCGTGTCCCTCGCCTCTGTGGCGGGGATTGCGTTGGGCGTGGCCATCCTCCTGATCGTGCTGTCGGTGATGAACGGCTTCGAGCGCCAGGTCGCGGCCCGCATTCTCGGCATGACCTCGCATGCCACGCTCCTCAGCCGATATGGCCTCATGAACGACTGGCAGGGTGTGGCCGAACGTGCCCGCCGTGCGCCCGAGGTCCTCGCGGCGGAGCCATTCATCCGCGGCGCGGGCATGCTCAATCATCGGGGCAAGGTGCGCGGAATCGTGCTGTACGGCGTGCCGCCGTCAACCGAAGCGAGGGTGTCCGACCTGCAGGACTATCTCCGTGACGTACCGGTCACCGCGCTCGACGACGCCGGCGACGTCGCCTCAATCTTCATCGGCGGCACGCTGGCCGCGGAACTCGCGATCGCCCCCGGCGACGTGCTGACACTGATCGCACCGCGCTGGGACGACGCGCAGAATCTCGGGGTGCCGCGTTATGTGCGCCTGCGGGTGGCCGGCACCTTCCACGCGGGCATGCACGAGTTCGACTCCGCCTTCGGGATCGTCAGCGTGGCGACGGCGGCGCGCATTTTCGAAACGGGCACCGCCGTGTCCGGCCTGCGCGTGAAGTTCAGTGACGCGACGCGCGCACCGGCGCTCGCCGCGGCGCTGACCGCCCAGCTTGGCGATGAGGTCGCGGCCATTGACTGGACCCAGTTCCACCGCAATTTCTTCCTCGCGCTGAAATCGCAGAAACGGATCATGTTCGTCATCCTGTCGCTGATCATCGCGGTTGCCGCCTTCAACATCGTCGCGTCGATGGTCATGCTGGTGAAGGAAAAGTACCGGGATATCGCCATCCTGCGCACGATGGGTCTTGCGCCCCGAGGCGTGCTGACGGCTTTCCTCGCCCAGGGCGTGCTGGTCGCGGGCATTGGCATCGCCGCCGGGATCGGGCTTGGCGTGATGGGCGCGGACCATGCCAACGCGGCGATGAACCTCGTCGAACGGCTGTTCGGGATCAATTTCATCAAGCCTGACGTCTACTACATCGATTACCTGCCGACTGAAATCCGCGGCGGCGACATCGCCGTCATCGCGTCCGCCACATTCGCAATCTGCCTGCTGGCGGCCGGCTTTCCGGCCTGGCAGGCCTCGCGCATCGCGCCGGTGGAGGCGCTGCGTTACGACTGAGCGTGCACCGCTCCCCACACCCGCGCCTAGAGAATCAGGTCACTGAAGAATTCCGGATGCCAGTCGTCGCGCCGCTCCAACACGAAGCGCGACAGGCGACGCAGGAGTTCACCGCTCAGGCGATGGATCTCGGCAAACGCCGGCGGATGCCGCGGCGGCACGCTCTGCGCCGACACGGGACTCGACTCGACCAGTTCGGCGCGAACCGTCGGGTCTGCCAACAGCGCATGCACGCGGTCATACGCTGAGGCGATGTGGCGGAAACCTGCCGGATCGTGCGCGTCCATCACCGCGTGCACGCGCTCGAGCGGCGTCAACGCGAGATGTGCGTGCAGCCAGTCAAGCTTGTCTTCACGCCTGCTGCTCGCGCCGAGCAGCAGCAGCAGGCCCGCGAAGGTCAACGCCCGCGACCCACGCAACTTCGCCTGGCGCAGGTACCAGCCATCCTCCGCGCTGCGCTCGAACTTGTGCTGCTGCCAGCCCGCATAGGCATGAAGGTAGCGCTGCAGGTCATTGACCAGCAGCGTGCACTGCGCGTCCGGTTGCGCAGGGAGGCCGGGCCCGGCGTACCAGTCGAGGATGCGCCGCTGCAGGGCGGAATATGCCGGGGCGCCGTACAGAGGCCGCGTGTCGAGCAGGAACTGGATACGCTTGCCGAATACGGCTGGCGGTTCATCGAGCGCGCCCCGCGCGGCCGGCGCGCACAGCATGCCGGCCGTGACCGGGCTGCGGAAGATGCCTGTTGCCTTGGGCAGCCTGACAGGGCAGCCACGAAGCGCGTCATAGACGCGTTCCACCAGTGCGGCCGGCTGCCCAGGCGCCAGTTGTTCATCGACAACGACGATGCCGTCCAGATCGGAACTCGCGCCGACCTCGAGCCGTCCCAGGGAGCCCGCCGCGGCGATCGTGAACACCCCTTCAACGCCGACGAACGTCCCCGCCAGGCTGGACGACACCTGCTCGAGCAGCGCCAGGGACTGCGCCCGGCTGGCGGCAAGCGCCGGCAGCGAGTCGTAATCGAGCGCGACCGTCGGTTCGCTCATCCGGGCGCGGGGCCGTTGGCGGGCAGATCTAGACGAGGTCGATCGCGTAGCGTTTCAGTTCCTCGAGCGGGATGAAATCGAGCAGCGATTCGTGGGTCGACGCAAGCACGATACGCGGCGCGACACCCGCACGGTGCGCTTCGAGCCAGCGGCCGGCGCAGACGCACCAGCGGTCGCCCGGCAGCAGGCCGGGAAACGAAGCGCCCTGCACGGGCGTCGTCAGATCGTTGCCATGGGCGCGCGAGAACTCGAGGAACTCGGCGGTGACCTGCACGCACACCGTGTGCTCGCCGACGTCTTCGCTCCCGGTCTCGCAGCAGCCGTTGCGGTAGAAGCCGGTGAGCGGATCGCGCGAACAGTTTTCCAGCGGTTCACCCAGCACATTGCGTTGTTCGGAACTCATGGACCTCGCTTCCGTTTGGGGGTGCGGCGCGGGGGGCCGCTGCCTGCTACGCCTGATCGATGCGCTGCTTATTGCAGCGCGCAACCCTATAATGCCAGCGCCCCCCGCAACCCGAAAGCGACCATGGACATCAAAGGCAAGACAGCAATCATCACCGGCGCCGCCAGCGGCATCGGGCTCGCCGCGGCGCGTGAACTGATCAAGCACGAGGTCAAGGCAGTCGCCCTCGTCGACCGCTCGCCAGCCGTGCACGAGTTCGCCAGCACGATTAACGACGAGGCCGGCCGCGAGGCCGCCGTGGCCTTCCAGGGCGATACCACCCAGGACGCGTTCCGGCAGGAGGTGTTCGCGACGCTGCGTGCGGCGCACGGGGTCGTCAACATCCTGGTACCGGCCGCGGGTATCACCCGTGACGCGATTGCGGTCAGGCTGAACAAGGAAAAGGGCGTCGCACAGATCTATCCGGTCGAGACCTTCCGTGAGGTGCTGGAGGTCAATCTCGTCGCACCGGTCTACTGGGCGCTCGAACTCGTGGCGCAGATGGCCGAATACCGCTTCCAGCAGGGCCTGAAGAAATGGAATCCGGCCGAAGGCGTCCAAGGCGTCATCGTCTTCATCGGTTCCGTGTCCTCGCAGGGCAACAAGGGGCAGATCGCCTATGCGAGCACCAAGGTCGGGCTCGAGGGCGCGGCCTCGACGCTGATGATTGAAGGCATATTCCACGGCGTGCGCACGGCCGTGATTCACCCGGGCTTCACCGATACCCCGATGGTGCGTGCGCTGGGCGAGGAGTACATCAACAAGCACGTGTTGCCGGCGACACAGATCGGGCGCCTGATCCGGCCGGAGGAAATCGCCGACGCGATCTGTTTCCTGATTCGCAACTCGGCCGTCAGCGGGCAGTTATGGGCGGACGCGGGCTGGCACCCGCTGCCGACCTGACGCCGGACACCCCCGCCGCCGCCGTGCGATCCCGCCCGGATCGCGCGGCCCCGCGCCCCGCTTTTTTGTGACGTGCTTTCAATCCCGGGCACGAAATCCGTACTTCACGACGTCCGCACGACTACAAGAGTTGCGAGGCTGGCCGATAGAACGGGCAGCAACATGGATGGGCAACTTATGACCGGACACTATGAACGCGTCCTGTTCGTGGACGACCAGCCCGAGATTGTCGAGCTGATCCGGCGCCACGTTGGCAGCGCTTACGATTGCGTGTTCGCCGGAAGCGGCGCCGAAGCGCTCGCGCTGCTGGACAGCTCGGGCCCCTTTGCCGTGGTAGTCGCCGACTACTCGATGCCGAACATGGACGGCATCACCCTGCTCGCCGAATTCCGCAGGCGCTCACCCGACACGGTGCCGATCATGCTGACGGCCTTCGGCGACATCGATATCGCGATCGCCGCCCTGCACCAGGGCAACATCTTCCGCTTCCTCCGCAAGCCCTGGGAGCGCGGCGAACTCGACCGCGCCCTGTCCAATGCGCTTGATCACTACCATCTCGTGCAGAGCGAGCGCCGCCTGCGCCAGGAGCTCGCCGAGGCCAACCGGGCCCTGGACGCGAAAGTCCGCGAGCTCGATGAACTGAACCAGCTGCTCGAGTACTGGGTGGAATTCTCGCCGGCGGTGCTCTACAGCGCAGACTGTGAAAACGGTGCGACGGTGCTGACCTACGTCAGCAAGAACTTCGCGCGCCTGCTGGGTTACGAGCGCACCGACATCATCGTCGACCCCGCGCTGTGGGACCAGGCGGTCCATCCGGAGGATGCGGCGGAGCGCACGCGACGCGTGCACGAATTCATCGAAGGGCGCGCTGCCGAGCAGACGCTCAGCTATCGAATCCGCGACCGCAGCGGCACTTACCGCACGGTGCTCGAAGCCATGCGCTGCATCCGCAATCCTCAGGGCAAGCCGCTCGAACTGGTCGGGGCGTGGCTGGACGTGAGCCCGCGCTGATCCGGGATGCGGGCTGAAGTTCATGAAGATTATCGGAAGTGAATTATCAGGTTCAGCAGACAGGTACCTAATCTGATTTGACTTTTATCTGGGCAATTGCTTGACAGCATGTCTCTAAGGGGATAGAAATAGAGTCACCCGATGAGCAGCCACAAAGGCTCAGAGTCGCTGAGAGAACTTGTTCCATGCGCAATCTCGGCACACAGACTCAGCCCAGCGCTGCCCATGCATTTCTGCCCCAGTTAGTCCCGAGCCAGACGAACCCGAAACCATCGGGCGACGACCAGAACCTCCGCGTGGTGTTACTGCAACACCCGCGGGGTTTCCCTTTCGCGGCCCGGCGCCTCGATCGCTGGTGGCATCTTCACCTGCCGTCTCGCGGCGGCGCCGAACTCTGTTTCCTTGCCGACCGCGCCCATGCGATAGGCGCCCGCATCGAAGTCGACATCCCGCTGCGCACCGGCATGGCCACGCTTCGGGGCAACGTGACCCGCATCAGGCAGACCGGCCCGGCTTGGGAAACGTCCCTCTCGCTCGCCCCCGCGGCCGTTGCGAGAGCCGCCCTCCTCGCCAGAATCTGCGGGCTGGAAGCGCGCCTGCTCAGCGCGCGGCCATGCGCCCGCGAGGTCGAGGCGCGTCGCCGGGCCGAGGCCTGGCAGCACCTGCGACCGCGACTCGCGCGGATTCCGGCCCTGTATGCGGAGATCGTGAGGACGTTCGATCGCGTGGGCGCGGCGAACTGGCCCGCGCCAGCCGCTAGCGGGGCGGGTGACCCGCCCAGGCCGCGCGGAGTTCGTCAGCGATAGCCGCGAAACCGGCACTCAGGACCGCATCCGGCTGCGCATAGGACACGCGGATGCATTCCGCGAGGTGCGGCCATTCCGTCGCGAGCCCGGGACCGAAATGACTGCCCGGAATCACCAGCACCCCGCGCGACTTGAGACGCTCGTAGAGTTGCTGGGCCGCGATCGGCAGGCCCGGAAACCACAGCCAGAGAAAGATCGCCCCCTCGGATCGGTGCACCCGCCAGGGCAGACCATCGAGGGCATGCGCGCAGATTTCGAGCGCCGTCCGCGAACGCTCCGCGTAGTGCGTGCGCACGTGCTCCTGCGACAAGACCATCAGGTCGTGCCTGCGCATCAGTTCGAGCGCGACGCGCGCACCCAGCGGGTTCGGTGCAAGACTCATCATCGCGTTCATGCCGACCAGCGCGTCGATGACGGGCGCGTCGGCGACCACGATGCCGGTGCGCGCCCCGGGCAGCCCGAGCTTCGACAGGCTGAGGCACAGGATCTGGCCCGGCGCGCGGGTCTGGGTGGCCGTTTGGAAGACGATGCCGGGGAACGGCAAACCATATGCCGCATCGATGATCAGCGGCAGGTCGCGCGCCCGCGCCAGCGCCGCAAGTCGCCCCATCTCCGCGTCGGACGCGAACTTGCCGGTCGGATTGCTCGGCCGGCTGAGACAGAGCGCAGCCACGCTGTCGTCCAGCGGCAACGCGTCGAAATCGATTTCGTAACGGAACTGCCGTTCACCCGAAAGCTGGATACGGGACGGACAGGAGGTGAGTTGCCCCGGCGCCATCCAGCTTTCGCTGTAGCCGATGTACTCCGGGCATTGCGGCAGCAGGATGCGGCGCTGGCCACCATTGCCGTCGGGGCCGCCGAACAGGTTGAACAGCATGAAAAAGGACGCCTGGCTGCCCGGCGTCACCAGCAGGTTCTCGGGGCCGATGCGCCAGCCGAGCCGTTCGTTGCACCAGCCTGCCAATGCCGTCAGGAACGGCTGATGGCCCTGGGGGCTGTCATAGCCATTAAGCAGCGGCAGCCAGTCCGATTGCGCGTCGATGCCGGCGAGGACGTCGGCAAACAGCGGCTGGAGCGAGGGAATGATGCTCGGGTTGCCGCCGCCGAGATTGATCCAGCGCGAGCGATCGGCCGCCACCGCACCGAGGTCGTCCATCAGTTCGCGCGTACCGGTACGGGTGCTGAAGCGCGTTCCGAAAGCGGAGAATTTCATGCGCGATCCCCGCCGACAGTGCGAGTGCCGCTTAGACTGCGAGTTCGAATCATGGATAATGCCTCGCCATGAAACTGAGCCGACTGCTGTCCGACCTCGGCATGCTGCGCACGCTGCTCATCGGCTCGACGCTGGCGCTGGTCGTACTGGCCCCATTCGCCGACGGCACCACGCACGTGCACGGCATCAAGCTCCTCACGAGCGTGGTGGCGCCGGCCATGATGGTCATCTTCGTGTTCGTGCTGATGCTCGACATCGTGATGACGCGCATCTTTTCCATCGACGCAACACCCGAGCGCCGGGCCGGCATGCGGCGCGCCGTGCGGCTGGAACTGCTGGCGCTGCTCGTCCTGCTCGCCGCCTGGGCGCCCTTCCTGTTGCGCATGTTCGGCGTCTTGCCGAGCGCGTGAACCGGGGGCTTCATGCCCCTGACGGGCCTTCCCGCCCCTGACGCTCGGCAAGCTTGTATTTCAGCAGCTCGACGGCCATGTCGGGCACTTCCAGCCAGCGTGACGCGTCGCGCGGCAACAGCCAGCGGTCGACCGTATCGCGATCGACGCGCAACATGCCTGCGAGTTCGCGGCGGTCGATACCGTTGCTGGTCATGTCGTCGATCAGCTTGTCGCGATTGTTCATTCATCCCCTCCCCGTCTTCGGATTGCCCCGCACTCACGCACGCTCGGCGGCGAGGGCGATTGTGGTCTGTCGCGCGCGATTCGCAACCAGCCTGAGAATACGCGGCAGCACAGCCGAGGTCCGCGCGGCATCTCCCAGCGTCGCGGCGGCACGCTCCGCAGCACGCGGCAGTGCCGTCGCCATGTCCTCCAGCAGACCGAGCATGTAGCGCCTGCCGACGCCGAGTTCCCGGGCCATGTCGAGCCAGCGCGCCAGGCGTATCCAGTCGGGACGATCCTCGCCACCGATGCTCATGGCCATCCGTTCGCTGAGCGCAGGGTACACGTGCGTCGACAGCAGGCCACCCCCGAATGCCAGGCGCGGCCCCGTCGGCATCGCGACCAGTAACAGGTGCCGCGAGTGGGCCTGCCCGATACCGGCAAGAAAGCAGTACACGAGCCAGCGTAACAGCGCCCGGAGGTCCAGGACCGGTGCTGTGCTGTGACGCCGCAGCAGGTCTGCGCAGTCGCGGACGCCGAGCCCGCCCTCGCGCTCATAGGCCTGTTCCGGGTGCAGCCCGGCGAGTTGGCCGAAATTTTCGAGGTGCCGGCGCCGGATGACGCCGCCCGGCGACTCGAGGCGGTCGAGGCGGGCGGTCAACAACAGCGGTACCGGCCCGGGTCGGCGCCTGCTGGCCGGCACCGGCAGCGCGAGTTCCGCGGCCAGGGCCATGCACAGGGCCTCGTTGTCGACGGCGTCATCGAGTCCTTCACGGCCCAGGCTGGCGAGCCAGGCGCTGGCGCCGGCGTTGCCGACCCGCACCACGCCGTCGCCGGCGAGGACACACGGGAACTGCCCGCGCGCACCCGGCAACAGACAGCCGGGCGCATCGAGCTCGGGCGCCGGGGCGCCGGCGTCCAGGGCCGCGGCAAGCCTCGCGAGTCCGCTATCGCCCAGGGGCTGCGGCGAGCCGGGCGGCACGGGCTCGACCTCGGACTGCACGAGGGACAGGGCTCCCTGGCAGTCCTGGCCCAACTGCGCAAGCAGCGCGAATTCGTGATCGGGACTCACGCCCAGGCGCTCCGCGAGGCGCCTGCGCTGGACGCTGTCCGGCAGCAGCTGACGGAACCACGCACGTGCGTTGCCCCCTGCGACGCCCTCCTGCACGAGCCCCGACCATGGCGGCAGCCGTCCATGCGGGCCAGCCGGCTGCGTGCGCAAACGCCAGACCTCGGGGGCGTCGCAGGTCAGCAGGCCTGCGAGGCGGCCATCCATCCTGAGCTCGAGCGACGGCGTGCTTGTGTTCATGGACCGTGCCCGTCCACGTCGCTCCCCGTCTCCCGCGAACGCAGCTCGAGTTCGAGTCCGAGCTGCTGCATGACGTGCACGGCACGTCCGAACTCGAGGCCCGGCTTGCCACTCTCCAGTTCGGACACGAAGCGCACGCCGACGCCACTCAGCCCCGCCAGTTCGGCCTGGGTCAGCTTCAGTTTGCGTCGCCGCTGCCTGACCGCCAGGCCCACCGCTTCGAGCACCGACTGCACGCGCCATCGGGAATGATCTGTCATAACCTACTGAATTTATTTTTTTCGGTTTTTTAGAGAGTATTTTTTGAATTTCTTTGTTTATTTGAAGAAATGATCCTGAATGGGATCAATTGTGCCCCATTCCAGCGCCAGGTCATAAGGATTCATGCAGCCATACCCGGCCCGCTCCTCGAGCCAATCGGTACTGACGCTCACGTGAATTCTGCGTTTACAGGGCCAGACACGGCGCGGCGCGGTTCCGTGCGCTGTGGCCAGCCAGCACGGGCTGACGTAAACGTCAATTAATTCGGGGAAGGGATACGTGCACAGGGGCTGAAGAGGCTGGGCCGGGGGATGGCCTGACAGCCCCTGATTTGACCTTCAGATCAAGTTGGGCGCCAGGCCTCGTTCAATCGCGCTTCAGACGCCGGGCCAACTGGAGCCAGTGCCCGATTCGCTCACCTGCCCGTTCAAGATTGACGCGAGCGTCAAGCAGTGCGCCGGACAGGTCGATCGGGCGGGTGACACCCGCTTCCAGCGCGTCGAAGCCGTGCCGGAACAGCCTTGGCGCATCGTCTGCGAGCGCGCCGCCGACGCCGATCACGGGCACGCCCAGACGTCGCGCAAGGCCGGCGAGCGCAACCGGCGCCTTGCCCAGCAGGGTCTGAGCGTCGATGCGGCCTTCGGCGGTAATCAGCAGGTCGGCGTCACGCAGGCGCGCCTCCACGTCCAGCAGTTGCATGAGCAGCGGCGCCCCCGGGACGAGGCGCGCGCGGCCAAAGGCCATCAGGCCAAAACCGAGTCCTCCGGCAGCCCCTGCGCCAGGACGTGCGCTGAGACTGCGGCGGCTCGGCCCCTCCACGACTGCCGCGAAGTGCCGGAGATTGCGGTCGAGGAGTCTGACCTGCGCCGGGTTGGCCCCCTTCTGGGGCCCGAACGTGACAGCGGCGCCGCGCGGCCCGCACAAAGGGTTATTCACGTCGCAGGCCGCGAGGATCTCGATACCGGCCCGGGGCAGCGCCATGCCTGCAAGCTCGACCGCGCCGACCGCCCCCAGTTTGCCCCCCGCCAACGGTTGCCCGAAGACACGTCCCCGGCGATCCCGGAAAACGGCACCCAGAGCCTGGGCCATGCCAGCCCCCGCATCGTTGGTCGCCGACCCGCCCAGGCCGACGACGATCCGGGACGCGCCGAGTTTCAGCGCGTGGGCCATCAGTTCGCCGGTGCCATAGGTCGTGGTGAGCTGCGGGTCGCGCCGGGCCTCAGGCACCAGCGGCAGGCCAGAGGCCGCGGCCATTTCGATGACCGCGCTGCCGTCCGGCAGCAATCCGAATGCCGCTCGCACCGGGTCTCCGAGCGGACCCGTGACCGAGCGCCGCAGCAGGCGCCCCCCGGTGGCGCGGACCACCGCGGCGACCGTGCCTTCGCCGCCATCCGCCATCGGCAGTGTCTCGATTCGGGCGCCACTCAGCACGCGGCGCAAGCCCTTCTCCAGGGCGCGGGCCACGGCGGCGGCGTCCAGGCTCTCCTTGAAAGAATCCGGGGCGATGAGGATGCGCATATCCCCGTTGCCGCCGCGTGCGCTCACGCCCGCCGCTGGCGCGCGCGCCGCGAACGCGTGTCACGCAGCCCGGCCAAAGCCGTTCGCGCCCGGATCTGGGCGTCGACCGGCAGCGGGCGCAGGAACTTGATCTCCGTTCCAAGCTGCACGGCGACGGCCTCGCCGTCGGCGAACACGACCCGGTTGCCGGCGGTCGCCGGAATGCGCAGGCCCGGCACGATGATGCCGACGAGGTTGCAGGGGTCGATCGCGTGAACGGCCACCCACTGCGTGTCACCCGGTGCCTTGCGCAGCCGACGCAGGGCCTCCACCGCCTCGGGCGAGGCGAACTGCTCGCCGGAGAAGCCGGCCACGAAACGACCGCCGCGAACTTCACCACGCGCTTCGAGCTGGCGCAGCGCCGACAGCAGCTGCCGCCACGAAGGCGCGCGGGATTCCCGCGCCAGCAACTGGCGGAAGACCACGCCGTAACGCCGGAGGAGGATGCGCGCGATCGTCTCGACCTGCGCGGCCGTCGGGCCCTCGGCCGTGGCCGGGTCCGCGACAGGCAGCGCTCCCCGGCGTACGTGATCCCATCGCCCCGCCTCCTCCAGCGAACTGCCGAAGCGGCGGCGCAGTCCGCCCAGCGGCCGCCGCTTCGAGGACGGCAGCATCAGCGCACGCAGGCCGGAGAAGTTGTCGGCGGTCACGAGGCCGCTGGCCACGAGGTCGGCCAGCATGGCCTCGACCTGGGTTTTCAGCTGCCCGACGCCGGCGACGATGTCATCGAAGAACGACGCGCCGTGTTCGCGCAGGTAATCGAGCACGCGCTGCGCCGACGCCGCGGGCGTGGGCAGCGGGCCGGATGTCGTGGCGGCCCAGGTCGACAGTTCGAGGCGCGGGAGCACGCACAGCGGTGTCGCGCGCAGCGAGCCGCCCCCACGCGCACCACCGCCCTCGCGCGGCGTCAGCCGGGCCCAGGTGCAGGCGCCGCTGGAAAGCAGCTGGTCCAGGTGCGACGGACCGTAATCATCGACGCGCGCCGGCAGGAGGGCGGCTTCCCAGCCTGCGGCTGGGGCCTCGAAGCCTGACAGCATTTCGATCACCCGCCGCGTCGAATGCACGCCCTCGACCTGCGCCGAGGGCGCGAGGTACTGCCATTCGAACAGGAAGCGCATGAAGGTCGCCGCCGGCACCGGTTCGATTTCCGCGCGCAGGCGATTCAGCGTGTAGCGGTGGATGCGCGCGAGCAATCGCCGCTCGCACCATTCGAGCGTCGCGACGCCCGGGGTGTAGCGCCCGCGCATGATGCCGCCCTCGGCTTCGAGCCTCGCGAGTGCCGCATCGATGTCGCCGACGCTTGCTGGCACCAGCGCCGCGAGCTGTGTCGAGGTCAACGGACCGCCGACGTCCAGGCGGCTGCGCACCAGCGCTCGCAGGGCGTCCTCGCGCGTCGGCGTCGCCTGCGTCGGGGCGAAATGGCCGCGGCCGCGGCCGGCGACAATCCCGAACCCCGGCCACACCGCCTCGGCTTCGCCAAGGCGCTCGGTCGCCAACCAGAAGACGCGGTCCGGCCCGGCCGACGGCAATGCCAGCGCACTCGCACGCCCGGCCTGGGCCAGCTCGTCGAACCACTCGGGCAGCGCCCGGGGGCCGCCACCGGGAGCGGCGTCGGCCTCGGCAGCGAACTCGTCCGCGCTCACGATGCCAGTGACCAGCAGCGCGTCGTGCAGTTCCTCGATCGAGCGCGGTGTCGGCCAGACCTCGGCGCGCACGCGCTCGATCGCGAGCGCGTCCAGCGCCCCGAGATTGCTCGCGGTCTCGGGGTCCAGCCAGCGCCGGCTCTGCACCGCCTGCGTCCGCCGTTCCTCGAGCGGCGCGTCGTCGAGGAAGGCATAAGGATTTGCGTTCAGCACCGCCAGCGCGAACGGTGAAGGCTCGACCTGATCGCGGGCCAGGAGCTCGAGCTGTCCCGCCTCCATGCTCGCGAGCAGGCGTTCGAGGCCCGCGACGTCCATTGCTTCCTGCAGGCAGTCTCCGATTGCCTGCGCGACGAGCGGGTGGTCCGGGATCTCGCGCCGGCCGCGCAGGTTCTCCGCACAGGCGAGCTGGTCGGGGAACACCAGCGACACGAGGTCTTCCGACTGCATGCGCATGAGGCGCGGCGGCGTACGCTTGCCGCCACGGAAGCGCTGGATCGCGAGCGCGCACGCGGCGACCCAGCGCCAGCGGATCCCGAACAGGGGTGCGTCGAGCAGGGCCTGGGTCAGCACGTCGCGCACGTTGGACGACTTGAGGTAACGCCACACGTCGTCGAGCGGAAAGCTGTGCACGGCGCCCAGCGAAATGACGATGGCGTCCTCGACCGCCGCGGCCTGCAACTCGAAGTTGAACTGGCGGCAGAAGCGCTTGCGCAGCGCGAGCCCCCACGCGCGGTTGATGCGCGAGCCGAGCGGCGAGTGGATGACGAGCTGCATGCCGCCTGACTCGTCGAAGAAACGCTCGAGCACCAGCCGCGATTGCGTGGGCATCGCGCCGAGTGCGCGATAGCCGCTCTGCAGGTAATCGTAAAGCTGGCTGGCGGCGACCGGCCCGACAGCGACCTCGCGCGCGAGCCAGTCCTCGATGGCCTCGCGCGCGACGCCATCGTCGCTGCGTCGCGCGAAGTCCTCGCGCAGCCGCGACACGGCCTGCGACATCTCGGTGCTGCGCGCGGGCGCCTCGCCGAGCCAGAACGGGATGTCCGGTGGCTGCCCGGCAGCGTCCTCGACCCGCATCGCGGAGGCCTCGACCCGCAATACGCGCCACGAGGTGTTGCCGAGCTGGAACACGTTGCCCGGCAGGCTTTCGATCGCGAAGTCCTCGTTGACGGAACCGACGATGTGGCCATGCGGCTCGGCGATCACGTCGTAGTCCGCGGTATCGGGAATCGCGCCACCGCAGGTCACGGCAACGAGACGCGCGCCGCGCCGCGCGCGCGCCACGCCGTTGACCGCGTCGAGGTGCAGATAGGCGCTGCGCCGGCCGTGGGCGAAGCTGAAGCCTTCGGCCAGCATCGTGACGATGCGATCGAACTGCTCACGCGGCAGATCCCGGTACGGATAGGCGCGACGCACGAGCGCGTGGAGTTCGTCGAGCGGCACGTCGCGACACGCGGTCTCGGCGACGATCTGCTGCGCGAGCACGTCGAGCGCGGGGCCGGCAATCTCGATGCGATCGAGCTCGCCACGCCGCGTCATGTCGAGCAGTGCCGCGCACTCCACGAGTTCGTCGCGGGTCTGCGGGAACAGGCAGCCGCGCGCGGTCGCGCCGACCGCGTGCCCCGAGCGCCCCACCCGCTGCAGGAACATCGCCAGCGTACGCGTGGATCCAAGCTGGCAGACGAGATCGACCTCGCCGATGTCGATACCGAGTTCCAGCGACGCGGTCGCGACCAGTGCCTTCAGTTGTCCCGCCTTCAGCTGCTGCTCGGCCGCCAGCCGCCGTTCGCGCGCCATGCTGCCGTGATGCGCGGTGATCGCCGCGTCGCCGAGACGCTCCGTGAGGGCCTTCGCGACGCGCTCCGCGAGCCGGCGCGTGTTCACGAATACGAGCGTCGTGCGGTGCGCGGCTATCAGCGCCGCGATGCGATCGTGGATTTCAGCGGCGGTGTCGCCCGACAGCACGGTCTCCAGCGGTGAGCCGGGCATCTCGATCGTCAACTCACGTGCGCGGATGTGCCCCTCGTCGATGATCGTGCAGGGCGCCGTCGGCCCGACCAGGAAACGCGCGATTTCCTCGACCGGCTTCTGCGTCGCCGACAGGCCGACGCGCACCGGGGGCTTGCCGCTCAGGGCCGTGAGGCGCTCGAGCGTCAGGCTGAGGTGCGCCCCGCGCTTGGTGCCCGCCACCGCATGGATTTCGTCGACGATCACCATGCGCGTGGTCGTCAGCATCTCGCGCCCACTGTCGCTGGTCAGCAGGATGTACAGGGACTCGGGGGTCGTGACGAGGATGTGCGGCGGATGGCGTCGCATCAGCGCCCGCGCGGTGCCCGGCGTGTCGCCGGTGCGCACGGCGACGCGGATGCCGGACTCCCCCGCGCCGCGCGCCTCGAGTTGCGCGGCGATACCGGCCAGCGGGCCTTCCAGGTTGCGCTGGATGTCGTTGCTGAGCGCCTTGAGCGGCGACACGTAGACGATCTGCGTCCCCTCCGGCAGTTGGCCTGTCCCGGCCTGGCGCACGAGACTGTCGATTGCCATCAGGAAGCCGGCGAGCGTCTTGCCCGAACCCGTAGGTGCCGCGATCAGGGTGTGCTGGCCGGCAGCGAGCGCATCCCAGGCCCGCGCCTGGCAGGCCGTGGGTTCACGAAAGCTGTCTTTGAACCAGGCGGCGACGGCCGGATGAAACATGCCCGCTTGCATCGCCCGAGGTTAGCGCGCGCGCCGGTCGCGTGCCAGCGGCCGGTGACGCGGGCGCGGCCGCTTGACCACTCGCGCCGACGGCCTCACCTTTGACTGCCGTACCCTGCGCCAGGCGTCCCGATGGAACCCGACGAGCCCACTGACCGGATTACCGACACGCTGCACGTCATCGGTCACGTGCGGACCAGCATCGCGGATGCGGAGGTCGCGAAGTCTCGGCGCCATATCGAATCCGACATCGAGATCCTGCCGCAGTATGCGGACGCACTGACCGGGATCGAGGAATATTCACAGCTCTTCGTCCTGTTCTGGATGCACCGGACGCCGCCCGGCGGCGCGCTGACGACGCATCCGCGTGGCGATCCGGCGCTGCCGCTGACCGGCGTGCTCGCCTCGCGCGGCCGCGCGCATCCGAACCCGATCGGGCTCGCGGTGGTCGACCTGGTCGGCCGTCGCGGCAACGTGCTGTCCGTGCGCCGCCTCGATGCCTTCGACGGCACGCCGGTCATCGACCTCAAGCCCTATGATCACTACGACGTCTTTCCGGATCCGCAGGTGCCTGCCTGGTTCAGGGCGCGACTCGGGCACGGGCCCGCAGGCTGACGGCGTGGACTGTCCCGCGCGCCGCCTCGCGGGCGCCGTGACGGGCGATCCGCTTATGCGGTAAATTGCGAGCCGCCAACAAGGACGTCCCACGTACTTCCCCATGTCGATCGCCCGCCCCCTTCCCAGCTTCGTCGCGGCCCTGTCGCTGGCGTTGCTTTCGACCCTCTGCGGCGCCCAGGAGGGTGAGAAGTTCGGCAACTGGACCGCGAAGTGCGAGGAGTCCAAGGGCAAGATCCAGGGCGGTTGCTTCATCTTCCAGAATCTCGTGCTGCGCGAGGGTGGCCAGCGTGTCCTGCAGTTCGCGGTTGGCTACGTAGCGACCACCGACGAACCGATCGCACTGCTGAGCCTGCCGCTCGGCATTTCGCTGCCGCCGGGCGTCACCATCCGCATCGGGGACGGCGAGCCGACGCGCGTCATCGTCGAGCGCTGCGAACCGAACGGCTGCCGCGCGGGGCTCAAGCTCAAGCCGGATCTGCTGCGGCAATTGAACGAGGGCACCCAACTGACGGTCACCTTCCACGATGCGGAGCGCCGGCCCATCGATGTCCCGCTGTCATTGGAAGGCTTTGCCGCCGGCCTCAGGAGCCTCAGGGAGAAGACCTGAGCGCCGCCGGGAGCCACAGCCTGTCACCGGCGCCGAGTCCACGGGCGGCAGCCTGTCCCGCCAGCAGTTCCACCACGTAGCGCGCCGGGGCACGCGGCGCCAGCAGGGTCTCCGACAGCGGCACGGTGTCCTGCAGGATGTCGACAATCACGCCGTCCGCGGACACGAACACCATGTCCAGCGCCACGTAGGTATTGCGCATCCACATCGCGATGTCCTGATTCACACCGAAGTCGAACAGCATGCCGCCCGTCTGCGACAGGCTGTGCCGATGCATCAGCCCCAGGCGCCGCTCGGCGTCGCTGCGCGCGATCTCGACGCTGAATGCCACGAAAACACCGTCCCGTCGTTCGAACCGGATCGCCGCCCACTCAGCCGCGCCCACCACGCCCGCCCACGCCCACAACAGCGCCAGCGCGAGGGCGGCCTGGCGTAGTCGGCCGCTCATGCCTGTGCGCGCTTCAGGCGGGCCAGCGCGGCGAGGCGGGCCGCGCCGTGATCCAGCATCGGGGCGGGATAGGTCGAGCCGAGCTTGACGCCTGCGCTCGCGAGGGTCAGCGCCCCCGCCTGTCCCGGCGCGTGCAGGTCGGGCGTCGGCAACTGCGCGAGTTCCGGCAGCCACCGCCGGAGATAGACGCCGTCGGGATCGAACTTCGCGCTCTGCAACGTCGGGTTGAACACGCGGAAGTAAGGCGCGGCATCCGCGCCGCAGCCGGCCGTCCACTGCCAGCCCAGCGTGTTGTTCGCGAGGTCCGCGTCGAACAGCGTGTCCCAGAACCAGCGCGCGCCTTCCAGCCAGTGCGCGCCGATGTCCTTGCACAGGAAAGACGCCACGATCATCCGCACGCGATTGTGCATCCAGCCCGTCTGCCAGAGTTCGCGCATTCCCGCGTCGACGATGGGGAAGCCGGTTTCGCCGCGTTGCCAGCGCGCGAGCGCCCGCGGATCGTCGCGCCATGGGAAGTCGCGAAAGTCGTCGCGCAGCGGCGCGTCGGCCGTCTGCGGATAGTGATGCAGCAGGTGGCAGGCGAACTCGCGCCACGCGATCTGGCGCAGCCAGCCGAGCATCGTTTCCGGCACCGACAGCAGGCCGGCCGCAGCCGCCGCAGACTGCACCGCAAGCCAAGCCTGGCGCGGCGAGATCTCGCCGAAGTGCAGGTGCGGGGAGAGGCGTGACACGCCGTCGACGGCCGGGAAGTCGCGGCGCGCGTCGTAATGCCCGGCATGCTCCGTCGCGAAGTCCGCAAGCCGCGCCTGCGCAGCGTCCTCGCCGATACGCCAGGCCTCCGTCAGCCCGATATCCCAGCGGATGCGGGGCAGCAGGCCGAGGGCGTCGAGTTCGACGCTCGCGGGCCACCGCGCAGGCGCGCCGATTGTGGATGGCGCCGGCTGCGGGCGGCCCGGATCGAACACGTCCCTCAGCTTGCGCCAGAAAGGCGTGAAGACGCGGTACGGTTCGCCACTGGCCGTCGCCAGGCGGGACACCGGCACCAGCAGGGCGTCAGCGTGCGCGGTCACAGCAAGCCGCGCGCCGAGTCGACGGCTCACGCGCGCTTCGAGATCGCGCGCCGCGGGCTCGACCCGGCGATTGAAATGCAGCGTCGTCGCGCCGGTCGCGCGGGCGAGTTCGTCGAGCACCTGCGCGGTGGGTCCGCAGGCCAGCAGCAGGCGGCTGCCCCGCCCGGCGAGCGCGCGGCCCAGGGCGGACAGCGAGTGGTGCAGCCAGACCCGGCTTGCCGAGCCGGTGGGCCAGTGGGCGTCGGCGCCCTCCTCTTCCGGGTCCCAGATGAAGACGGGCAGGACCGGCTCGCCAGTCGCACAGGCCGCACGCAACGGCGAATGATCGGCCAGCCTTAGGTCGCGCCTGAACCAGACTATGGTGCTCATCAACGTCCGCTCGATTGGAGTGCAGGCAGTGTACGTGCCGACCACGCTTCCGCGTCACTGCGCGGGATGCGGCTGGCCACGCTGCGGGTCGCGCATTACCATTCCGCGTCGTCCCAACGCAATTCCCGGCGGCCCGACTGCCGCCCCCCGATCATTCTGGAGAACATCACATGCTTCGTCGTTCCCTGTCCCGGCGCATCGCGCTCGCGCTGCTCTGCATGCTGCCGCTGGTGGCCGTCGCGCACGGCCCGTCCCGGCAGAAGGTCACCAAGGACATCGTGGTCAACGCGCCGGCCGCCAAGGTGTGGGGCCTGATCGCGGACTTCTGCTCGATCAGCAAGTGGCATCCGGGCGTGGTCAAGTGCGAAGGCGCCGGCGGCAACGAGGTCGGCGCGACGCGCGTGCTGACCGTGGGCCAGGAAGGCGGGCCCCAGATCGCCGAGGAGCTGCAGATGTACGACGCGGCGAAGATGACCTACAAATACCGCATCACGAAGACGGACGTCAGCGTGCTGCCGGTCGCCACCTATTCCGCGTTCCTCGGCGTTGCCGACAACGGTGACGGCACCTCGACGGTCTCGTGGAAGGGCGGCTTCTACCGCTCCTGGGGCAAGAACAATCCGCCGCCGGAGCAGAACGACGAAGCGGCCATCAAGGCGGTCAGCGGCACCTACGAGGCCGGGCTCGCCAACATCAAGAAACTCGCCGAGCAGTGAGGCCGGCAGGGCGCCTGCGGGCGGGGATCGCGGTCCTCGCGTTCGCGCTGGCGGGCGCTTCCGCGCGGGCCACGACACAGGCGCCACTCGCCTTCGTGACCAACCAGGGCGATGACAGTGTCACCGTCATCGACCTCGCTTCGAAGAAGGCCGTCGCGACCCTGGCGGTCGGCAAGAGTCCGGCCGGGGTCGCGGCGGCGATGTCGGCCGGCGACTTCGCGTTCGTCAGCAATCCCGACAGCAATGAACTGACGGTGATCGATCCGCGCGGCCCGCGTGCCGTGCGCTCGATCGCGACCGGCGCGAGCCCGCTCGGCATCGTGGCCGACCCGGTGCGGGCGCGCGTCTACGTTGCGAACTGGTTCGACCGGCGCGTCGAGATTGTCGACCGCGATGCCTTGAAGGTCATCGGCCACTACGCGGTCGGCAACACGCCGGCGGGCGTGGCGGTGAGTCGCGACGGTGCGCGTCTCGCGGTCGCCAACCGCGACGACGACACGGTGCAGCTGATAGATCTCGCGCAGGACGGCAAGGACAGCGTGATTGGCGTTGGCCGCCGCCCCTTCGGCGTCACCCTGAGCCCGGACGGCCGCTTGCTGTTCAGCGCGAACGTCCGCAGCGACGACGTGTCGATCGTCGACGTCGCGGCGCGGCGCGAGACCGCGCGGGTGAAAGTCGGCGATGCGCCCTACGCCAGCATCTACGACGCCGGCCGCGGCAGGCTCTTCGTGACCAACCAGCAGGAGGGCACGGTGTCCGTCATCGACGTCGCGGCGGCACGCGAACTGACCCGAATCACGGTTGGGGATTACCCGGAAGGCATCGACTATTCGGCGCGACTCGACCGCGTCTACGTCGCCAGCTGGTTCGACAACGCGCTGTACGTGATCGACCCTGCGGCCCTGACGGTGGAGGCACGGATCCCCTGCGGCGATGGCAGCCGCGCCTTCGGTGCATTCATCCGCGAGTAGGGCTCAGATACTTCCCAACGGCGCCGGCAACGCGGCCAGGCCCGCGCGGAAATCGCGATACATCGGCCGCCAGTCCAGCCTGGCCCAGGTCGATGATGGGTCACAGCGCCGATGACCACCGCCCCGCGCGCCGGCCTCGCCGCTGAAGCGTGGCGGCGCGACACCGGCCAGCGCGGCGAGTGACTGGTAGTAATTGCGCCGGGTGACCGGCGTACCATCGGCACCCAGTTCGATGGTCGCACCGCGTCCTTCCGCCACGCGCAGCAACAGCGTCGCCGCGTCGTCGACATGCATGAGATTCAGCCAGCCGTCGGGCGTGCCGGCCACCGGCACACCGGCGCGAAGGCCCTGCAAGCCAACCACGCGACCGGGGCCGTACAGGCCTGCGAGCCTGACGACACGCGCGCCCGGCGCGTCCAGCCAGCACTTCTCGATGGCCAGCAGCCGCGTTTCGCGCGGCGTGGACGGCAGGCATGCCGACTCGGCGCTGACGACGCGGTTGCCCTGTTCGCCGTATACCCCGGTGCTCGACGAGAGCGTCGCGCTCAGGGGCTCGAGGACCCGCAGCGCATCGGTCAGGCGTACCAGTGGCGCGAGCGTGTCCGCGGCATCGGCGCACGCGCCGGGCGGCAACAGGCAGAACACGCGCAACGGACGAGGCAGGTCGCGACAGAACGCCAGCAGGCGCGGGGTCGCGTGGAAATCGCCGACCAGCACCTCGGCGGCGAGGTCCGCGCGCAGCCCGGCGGCGCGTGCGGCGTCGCGCGTCACGACGGCGAGCCGCGCGCCGGCCGCGCTGACCCGCGCCG
>CALRPY020000017.1:0-76700 GCA_943370145.1 Hydrogenophaga intermedia
GGTCGACGACACCGACTTCGAGACCCTCGAGGCCCACGGCATGAGCCGCGAGGACGCGTGGGACATCGCCGCGATCGCCGCCTTCTTCGGGATGTCGAACCGCATGGCGAACGTCACCAGCATGCGTCCCAACGACGAGTTCTACACGACGGGCCTCGGCTGAGGCGCTTCGATCTGCGGCCTGGATCAGCCACCGAGAACACCGAGAACACAGAGGGGGATTGAGTGGGTTCGTGCCCGCTGCCGGGCACTGCCGCTGCGGCGGCGCCTTTCCGCCGGCCGCAGAAAAGGTGTCAGATTTGAAATCTGACACCTTTTCTCCGATCCAACTCGCTCTCCCTGTGTTCTCGGTGGCAAAAAACGCCTGCTGCACCGCGCGGCGTTCAGGGCATCAGCACGACGCGGATGGGGTTGGTGTAGGCGACGAGCCGGCCGCGTTCCGGATCCTCGGCGATGACCCGTGCGCGGAAGTAGGCGCTGCGACCGTCGCCGCCGGGAACCAGCCGGGGCGGCTGGAAATCGAAGCTGTCCGCGTCCGGCGCCACGCTGCCGCTCGCGACGAGTTCCGGCTGGCCGCGCAGGCCATTGCCGATGATCTCCACGGTGAGCGGCAGCCCAAGGTGCTGCGGCCCGCGTGCCAGCTTCACGCGCAGCACCGGCTGCGCCGCGGCCGGCAAGCGCACGGTCTCCCCCGGCGTCGCGGGCAGCGGCAGCGCGGGTTCGACGAGAATGAACCAGAGTTCGGACAACACGCCGCCATGCCCGGCCCAGAATGACCCAGCGCGCAGCGCGCGCAGGATGCCGCGCGCATCGTCCTTGTCCACGGTGACGGTCGTGCGCGCGAAACGGCACGGCGCATAGTCGTTGCGTCGCTCGTGGTAATCGCTGCTGGCGAGCGCGCCCCACACATCATGGCCGGCGTCCAGCAGGCGGTCCCAGCCGCCGCCCGGCTCGGCCACCACCGGGTCCCAGCGATCGACGGGCTTGATGGCCTGGCGATACGCGCCGGGCGTGACGCTGCGCTGATGGCCGGGCCCGCCTTCGAAGCCCGCGAACAGGTCGTTGACCTGCCGCCATTGCGCGAGGTCCCGCTCGTTCTCGGTGGCGTCCCCGTCCTTGCGGCTCGGGTGGTTGTAGAAGAGGACCACCTCGCCGCGTGCGCTCGAGGCCTGTCCGGCCAGCCACTGCAGCGCCGTCGTGGCGTCGGCCTGGTCCTCCATGCCGTCGTGGAGTGCCTTGAACGTGGGTAACACGGAGCGTTCGAGCGCCGGTTCGACCAGCACCGTCACGTGCTCACGACCGTCATAGGGCGGCACGTTCCACTCGAGACCGGCGAAGACCGTGAGCCCGGGGTGCTGGCGCCGCACCTCGTCCACCGCGTCGAAATAGGCCGGCGTCGCGGCGGCGACCGCGTGGTCGCTGTGATCGGTAATCGCCAGCGCATCGCAGCCGTGGTCGACGGCCAGCCGGGCGAGTTCGTCCGGCGTCAGCTCGCCGTCGGAAAACCGGGTGTGGGTGTGCGTGTCGAGCGTGAGGGTCGTGCCGGTCAGCGCCCACGGCACGCTCACGTCGAAACCGGGCTCCGGGGCCCTGTCGCACGCGGCAAGCAGCGTGAAGCTGCCCAGCAGTACGCAGGACAGGCTGCGGGCGATGTTCATGGCTGTGCCACCTCCGCGTGAACGTTCAGGGTTCGGGTCGGGCGGACCCGAGCGAATCGAGCCACACCATGAGGACGTTGTCGAGCGGCAGGGCGGCGCGGACCTCGAGCCGGAAGAAGGTCGTGCCGCGCGGCACGCCGTCCCGCTCGAGGACGATGCCGGGCATGCCACGATAGAACGAGTATCCGGTGTGCGTCAGCAGATAGCGGTTGCCCGCACGATCGTAGGTGGCGGCTTCGATGCTGCCCGGCGGCAGCGCCCGCGGCAGTTCCTCGACCACGCGCCGTCGGGCCACGCCGATGCTGTCGAGATCGCGCAGGTAGACGAGCAGCCGCGGATTGCCGGTCTGCGCGGTCAGCGGCGCCCGCAGTTCCACCGGCCGCCACTCGCTGGAGATATCCACGGGGCCGCCACTCAGGCCCATGCTGTCGACCGCAAGGCCGCCCATCAGCACGATCAGCGGCAGCAGCAGGTTCAGCATCGGGCAGCGCCCGCGCGCCGCGCTGACCGCCCGACAGGAACGGGTTGTGCGCCACCCCGGGCGCGGTTCATCGCTGCAGCAGTTTCCGCAGTCGCTGGCCCGCGACCCTTGCGGGTTCCTCGTTCGCGGCGAGTTCGTGGTCGAGCACCGTGATGGTCACGTAGCCCTCGGCGAACAGCGTGGTGTCCGCGTTCGGATCCGGCTCGCGCGCCGTTTCGCTGGTGAAGGCGAGCCGCACTTCGTTGGGCTTGCCGGTCGGCTCGTAGTCATAGCTGAACGCGCTGTAGCGCCCGTTCTCGGCGAAGCGCACGCCCTTCGGGGCGCCCGCCGGACGCACCGGGTAATTGACGTTGAGGACCGCGTCCCGCGGCAGCAGCGGGCCGTCGCCGGCCGCGGCGGCCAGCGTGGCAACGAGTTCGGCGGTGAATTCGGCCGCGGCGGGAAATGCAGCGACCGTGCTCGGGAAAGGTGTCGGCTGCGCGGCCTTCTCCGCGAAGTCCATGCCGACCGAGACCGCGACCGCGGGCACACCGAGGTACTCGGCAATCAGGCCCGCGCCAACGGTGCCCGACACGTTGGCCGTCGCGCCGACGTTGTGGCCGAAATTCGCGCCCGACACCACGAGGTCCGGCAGGCGGTCGCCGATGATTACCTGCAGGCCCACGGCGACGGCGTCCGCCGGACTGCCGTCAACCGCCCACACGCCCGGCGCTTCCTCGCGGTAGCTGACCGGCCCGGTCGAGATCCGGGCGCTGGCACCGCTCTGGTTGTCGCGCGGCGCGATCAGGGTCACGCGGTGGCCCGCAGCCTGCAAAGCGGCCTGCAGTGCACGGATGCCCGGGGCCTGGAAGCCGTCGTCGTTGGTCAGCAGGATGTCCAGGACGCGCGCGCCGTCGTCCGCCGCGACCGGCGCCTGCGATGCGCACAGCACCGTAAGCGCGAGCGCGATCGCGGCGCAGGCCCGGCGCCAGCCGAAGGTGTCACGGGAAAATACACCGGGCCGCGCAGCGCGGCAGCGTTCAGGTTTCGTCCTGGCCATAGTGGATGATCGACAGTAGTTGGATGGGGACCTTCACGAGCCGCTCGGGCCCGTGCGGAATATCGCCCTGGAAGGTCAGGGCATCGCCGGGACGCAGGGTGTAGACCTCATTGCCGTGGCGGTAGTCGAGTTGACCCTTGAGCACGTAGAGGAACTCCATGCCCGGGTGCTGGAAACGCGGGAACACCTCGCTCTGGTCGTCGAGCGTGATGAGGAAGGGTTCGAACAGCTTCTTGGGGCCCTGGTCGTAGGACAACAGCTCGTAGCTGTGGCCCCGCCGGGTGCCGCGCCGGACGACGACCATGCCCTGACCAGCCGGGACGTGGCGCGCCACGCCGTCCGGCATGTCGTGGTCCTTGAACAGGTTCGACAGCGAAAGGTTCACGGCCTGGCACACGCGCGCCAGGGTATCGAGGCTGGGCGTCGCCTGGCCGTTCTCGATGCGGCTCAGCATGCCCCGGCTGATGCCGGCGAGGTCGGCGACGTCCTGGATGGTCAGGCGCTGCACCTGGCGTTGCTTCTTGAGCGCGGCGCCGACGAAGCTGCCGAGGTGCAGGGGGACGCCCGGGCGCTTGTCCGGTTTGTCGGACGTACGGCGCCGGGTCACGGGTCGGGTATTGGCGGCCATGCCGCCCATGCTAAAGGATCAGGCGCGTCCGTGGCTCCCCCGGTGCGCGCCGTCACCGTGTCGGCTCAGCGGCCGGGAATCCAGTTGGTGCCGGCCAGGGGCACACCGGCCATCGCCGCCGCCTCCATCGTCAACGCCGCGAGGTCTTCGGGCTCGAGGTTGTGGACGTGCGATTTGCCACAGGCACGGGCGATGATCTGGGTCTCCATCGCCAGCGTGCGCAGGTAGTTCGCGAGGCGACGACCGCCCAGCACCGGGTCGAGCCGCGCGGCCAGTTCGTCGTTCTGCGTCGTGATGCCCGCCGGATCGTTGCCGGCCTGCCAGTCGTCGTAGTAGCCGGCGGCGCTCCCGATCTTGCGGTACTGCTCGTCGTGCGTCGGGCTGTTGTCGCCCAGCGCGATCAGGGCGGCGACGCCGATCGACACCGCGTCCGCGCCCATCGCCAGCGCCTTCGCGACGTCGGCGCCGGTGCGGATGCCGCCCGAGACGATCAGCTGCACCTTGCGATGCATGTCGAGTTCCGTGAGCGCCTCGACGGCCTGGCGCACGGCGGCCAGCGTCGGGATGCCGACATGCTCGATGAAGACCGTCTGCGTCGCGGCCGTGCCACCCTGCATGCCGTCGACGACGATGACGTCGGCGCCCGATTTGACCGCGAGCATCGTGTCGTAATAGGTCCGGCTCGCCCCGACCTTGATGTAGATGGGCTTTTCCCAGTCCGTGATCTCGCGCAGCTCGCGAATCTTGATCTCGAGGTCGTCCGGGCCGGTCCAGTCCGGGTGCCGGCACGCGCTGCGCTGGTCGATGTTGGGCGGCAGGTCGCGCATCGCAGCGACGCGGGGACTGATCTTCTGTCCCAGCAGCATGCCACCGCCACCGGGCTTCGCGCCCTGTCCCAGCACGACTTCAATCGCGTCGGCCTTGCGCAGGTCATCCGGGTTCATGCCGTAACGCGATGGCAGCAGCTGGTAGACCAGGGTCTTGGACGACTCGCGCTCCTCCGGCGTCATGCCGCCGTCGCCGGTCGTGGTGCTCGTGCCGACCGCCGATGCGCCGCGCCCCAGCGCTTCTTTCGCCTGCGCCGACAGCGAACCGAAGCTCATGCCCGCGACGGTGATTGGAATCTTCAGTTCGATCGGCTTCTTCGCGTAGCGCGTGCCGAGCGTGACGTTCGTGTCGCAGCGCTCGCGGTAACCCTCGAGCGGATAGCGCGACATCGATGCGCCGAGGAACACGAGGTCGTCGAAATGCGGCAGGCGGCGCTTCGCGCCCCAGCCACGGATGTCGTAGATGCCTTCGGTCGCCGCGCGCTGGATCTCGTGGATGACGTCGCGATCGAACAGGTGGGATTCGATCAGTCCCGGTTGCTTGCCGTACATGGGATGAACCTCTTCAGTACGCGTCGGCGTGGTCGATGTTGAAGTGATAGAGCTTGCGCGCCGACCCGAAGCGGCGGAATTCGCCCGCGTCGAGGTCCACCGCCGCGTCGCGCAGCAGCGCCGCGAGCGCCGCGCGATCTTCCGCCGTCATCTCCTTCTCCTCGCAGTCGGCGCCCAGGTCGGCGACCTTGCCGCGCACGTAGAGCTCGGCCTCGTAGATCGAGTCGCCGAGCGCCGCGCCGGCGTCGCCGCAGACGACCAGCCGGCCCTTCTGCGCCATGAACGCGGACATGTGCCCCACCGAACCGTGGACGACGATGTCGACACCCTTCATCGAGATGCCGCAGCGGGCGGACGCGTCACCCTCGATGACGACGAGGCCTCCACGGCCGGTGGCCGCCGCGGACTGGCTGGCATTGCCTTTGACGCGCACGACGCCGGACATGATGTTCTCGGCGAGGCCCGTCGCCGCATTGCCGTGCACGGTCACCCGGGCGTGCTTGTTCATGCCGGCGCAGTAGTAGCCGACATGGCCGTGAATCTCGACCTCGAGCGGCGCGTCGATGCCGACGGCCAGTGCGTGATCGCCCTGCGCGTTGACGACCTTCACGCGCTGGGGAGCGCCGCCTGCCATGTCGTGCAGCGCCTGGTTGAGTTCGCGCACCGTGTGCGCGCGGAGATCGAACATCCGTTCGGGAGTCATGACTTCACCCCTTGCTGTTGCCCTTTGGTTCATGCGCTCAGCCGGCCTTCGCCAGCGGCCCGCTGCCGAGCATGGCGCCGGCCGCGCCCGCGCCTTCCCACACGTAGACGGTCGCCGGCTCCGGCTCCCACAGGCGCGCGCTCGCGACTCCCGGCAGGCTGGCGATCGCGCGATACTCCGACGCCATCGCGACCCAGTCGTCGGTTTCCGCCATCACCGCGGGCTTGCACGCGACGGGGTCGCGCAGCACCGCAAAGCCGTCACTGGTGCCGATGGTGAAGGTGTAGAAACCGTCGAGGTCGTTGAGCGCGTTGCGCAGCGCCTGTTCGAGGCTCGCGCCCTGCCGCATCTGCACGTCGAAATACTGCGCGGCTACCTCGGTGTCGTTCTCCGAACTGAACACCGCGCCCGCTTTCTGCAGCTTGCGGCGCAGGCGGTTGTGGTTGGACAGCGACCCGTTGTGCACGAGACACAGATCGCTGCCGGTGGAAAACGGGTGCGAGCCGGCGGTGGTGACCGCGCTTTCCGTCGCCATCCGCGTGTGGCCGATCGCGTGGCTGCCGCGCATCGACTTCAGGTCGAAGGCCTCGGCGACTTCGATGGGCAGCCCGACCTCCTTGTAGATCTCGATATGCTGCCCGGCGCTGACAATCGCGACCTGCGGCAGGTGCTCGCCGAGGTAGCGCCGCACCGCCGCTTCGGGCGCGGCGAGCGTCAGCAGGCAGTGCGTGTGCACCCGGCGATGATCGATGTCGGCCTTGAAGGCGTCGGTGAGCAGCGCCGCGACATGCGACCAGTCGAAGTCCAGCGCCGGATGCTGCAGCACGAGCTTCACGCTGCCCGCCGGCACCGGGTCGCGATAGATCGCGAAACCCGTGCTGTCGGGCCCGCGCTGGGTCATCTCCAGCAGCATCGGCTGGAACAGCTCGCCGAGCCGGGGTTCGAGCGCGCGATTCTTGAGGAACAGGCCAACGATTCCGCACATGGCAGTTCTCCTTAATAGAATTCGAGGTAGCGGTTCACTTCCCAGTCCGAGACGTGACGGGAGTACTCGATCCACTCCATCCGCTTCAGACGCAGGAATTCCGCAATCAGGGGGCCGCCGAGCTTCTCGGCGAACAGGGTGTCGGCCGCGAGGGCGTCCAGCGCCGCGCCCAGGTTCTGCGGCAGCACCGCGATGCCGCGCTCGGCGAGTTCGGCCGCCGACAGCTCATAGAGATTCAGGTTCACCGGCTCGCCCGGGTCGAGCTTGCGGGCGACGCCGTCGAGGCCAGCCGCGATGACGGCCGCCTCCGCGAGGTACGGGTTGCAGCTAGGGTCGGCCAGGCGGCACTCGAGGCGCCCGTAGGGAATGCGCACCATGGAGGTCCGGTTGTTGTCGCCGTAGGTGACATAGGCGGGCGCCCAGGTCGCGCCGGACAGTGATTCGCCCACGACGAGGCGCTTGTAGGAGTTGACGCTGGGCGCGAGCAACGCGGTCAGCGCCGGTGCATGCGCGAGCACGCCACCGAGGAAGTGGTAGGCGAGCTTCGACAGCCCGAGCCCGCGCTTGTCCTTCGGATCGTGGAAGAGGTTGTTGCCCGCGTCGTCCGCGATCGACAGGTGCATGTGCATCCCGCTGCCCGTGCGGTTGCGGAAGGGCTTCGGCATGAAGGTGCACACGAGCCCCAGGTCCTTCGCGATCTCGCCCGCCGCCATGCGGAAGAACACGAAGCGGTCGGCGGTCATCAGCGCATCATTGTAGGTGTAGTTGATCTCGAACTGGCCGTTCGCGTCCTCGTGATCTATCTGGTAGACGTCGAAGCCGACGGCCTGCAGCGAAGACACCAGCTTCTCCAGCATCTCGCGGTTGCGCGACAGCCCCTTGTAGTCGTAGCAGGGCTTGTCCAGCGTGTCGCCGGGGTCGGCTGGCGCCAGCGAACCGTCGGCCTGGCGCTTCAGCAGCATGAACTCGGGCTCGATGCCGACGTTCAGCGTCCAGCCCTTCGCGCGCAGCGCGTCGACCTGCTGGCGCAGGACGTAGCGGGTGTCGAAGGGATAGGGCTCGCCCTTCACGCGGCCGTCGCACACGATGCGGGCATAGCCGGGCTGCCAGGGGACCAGCGACAGCGTGTCGAGATCGCCGACCGCCATGTAGTCGGCGGAGTGCGGATCCATGCCCATGCCCCACACGGCGAAACCGGCGAAGCCGGCGCCAGCGGTCACGATGTCCTCGAAATGTGACACCGGCACGGACTTGGTCTTGGCCACGCCGTGGATGTCGACGAATTGCGCGAGCACGTAGCTGACGCCGTTGTCCTTGAGGAATTTCTGCGCCTGTTTCAGGTTCATCGCTTCGCCCCCGGAAGTCATGGTTCTTGTTGGATCGAGAAGTAATCGTTGAAGCCGGCGAGGCCGCCGTGACGCCGCCGGACGGCGTCGAGCAGGGTCTCGGCCAGGAATTCGCCATCGGCTGGCGCGGCGATCACGCGGTAGTGCGCGTTCGCGCCCTCCGCCATGCGCCACAGGCCGACCTCCACGCCGAACAGCAGGGTCGGCACCCACGCGCCGGTGTCGAACTGGGCGAGATCGGTCGGGCAGCCCTCGGACAGCAGGTCGTCGACACTGTCGACGCCGTGGCCGCCGCCGAGCGCGAAATCGATGCCGTCGAAGCGCAGCGCGGCGGCACCGGCGGGCAGCGCGGCTTCGTCGCGGGCGCTGCCGAGCAGGTACTGGCGGGGCGCGCGACAGGCCACGAAGCCCCCAGCCCCGCGCGGCGCCACCCGCATCAGACCGGGCCGGGGCAGGTCCCGGCCCGCGAGCAGCGCGGCGGCCTCCCGCCCGAAGACCAGCGTCTTCGGCAGCGGCGTCAGATCGGCAAGCCACAGCATGCCGGCCGCGGGCCTGAGCCCGTCGCCGGTCTGCCTGCCATTGATCACGAGGCTGCTCGCACCGGCCTGCGCGTACGCGTGCATCAGCGGTACCGGCGCACTCATGAGGGGGCTCCCATGCGCTGGCGCGCGTTGTCGGGGTCATAAAAGCAAGTGGGCACGATGCGTGCGTCGATCAGGCGCGCGCCGCCCACCCTAATCGCGATGCCGGCAGGCGGCCGGTCGTATCCCTCGAGCACCGCGAGGCCGATCGTCTTGCCGAGCGTCGGGCTGTAGCCGACGCTGGTCACGCGACCGGCGATGCGCCCGTTGTCGATGATCAGGTGGCATTCCTCGATCGCGGCGGACTCGTCGGGCAGCTGGGTCTCGAAGCCGACGATGGCGCGCTGCGCGCGGTCGCGCAGGTATTCGCAGGCGCCGCGTCCGACGAAGTTCTCCTTCGTGAAGTTGACCAGGCCTGCGAGCGGCGTCTCGAACGGGTGCATCACGCCGTCGGTGTCCTGGCCGACGATCAGGTGTCCCTTCTCCAGGCGCAGCAGGCGCTGCGTGTCGACACCGAAGGACATGAGCTGGCGGGACGCGCCGTCCGCGAGCAGGCGCGCCCACAGCAGCGCCGCGTCCGCGTACGGCAAGTGGATCTCGACGCCGTATTCGCCGACGAAGCCGACCCGCATGAAACGCGCATCGATGCCGGCCACGCGGCCTTCGCAAGCCCCCAGGAAGGGCAGCGCGGCGAGGTCGAAGTCGACCAGCGGCGCCAGCAACTCGTAGGCGTGCGGGCCAGCGACGTTGATGCCCGCGAGATGGCGCGTCAGGTCGATGACGTCGACATCGAGGCGATACAGCGCCGCGACCTGGGTCAGCGTGCGGTAACTGCCGACCGCGTGGCTGGTGCCTGCCGTCACGTAGAAGCGGTCCTCGGCGAAGCGGGCGCCGATGCCGTCGTCGGTGATCGTGCCGCGGTGGTCGACCATCAGGAGGTAGCGGGTCATGCCTGGCCTGGTCTTCGACACCGCCGAGGTGTAGCAGAGGTCGAGCAGGCGGCCGGCATCCGGGCCGCGGATCTCGAACTTGCCCAGCGTCGACACGTCGATGATGCCGACGCGCTCGCGCACGGCGCGGTGCTCGGCGACGATGGCTGCGCCGGGTTCGCGCCGCTGGTAGTACTTCGGGCGCCGCCAGGCGCCGACCTCGGTCCACACCGCCCCGGCCGCGTCGTGCGCCGGGTTCAGCGCACTTGCGGCATGCGGACGCAGCCGGCGCCCGCCGAGCACGCCCATCGGCACCGGGTGGTACAGCGGGCGCATCGTCGTCGCCCCGACGGCGCCGGGCGGCAGGCCCAGCGTATCGGCGAGCACGCGCGCCGCGTTGGGGTTCGAATGCTTGCCCTGGCTCGGCCCCATGCCGTTCGTCGTCCAGCGCTTGAGCAGCTCGATGCTGTCGAACCCTTCACGCACCGCGACGCGCAGATCGTCGACCTGGATGTCCTCGTCGAAGTCGATGAAATTCTTGCGCGCCGGATGGTCGACGATCGGCCATGGATGCGAGCGGGCCGACGCGGGCGGCGGGCGCTGCGCCTCGCCGCTCGCAAGCCCCAGGTAGCGCAGGGCGTCGGTCGCGGCGGCAATGCCGTCGGCGATTTTTGCGTCGAGCGTGTAGCGCCCGTTGACGCGACCGGCCGCGAACACGCCCGGCGGCAGGGCGACGGGACGGGCGTGTCCCAGCGAGTCGTCGTAGGACAGCGTCGCGCCCGCCTGCGCCAGCAGGTGCGAGGCCGGGGCCCAGCCGACGCTCATGAGCAGTCCATCGCAGGGGATGACTTCGCCACCGGCGCCGCCCGGCGTGCCGCGGGGCGCGACGGTGACGGCGCGCAGCACCTGGCCGCCCGCCATCGCCGCGGACACCTGCGACCGTGGCAGGATGCGAATGCCGCGTGCCGCGACTTCAGCGGCGAGGTCGCCCCGCGTCACGGGGTCGTCGAGGTCGATGACCGCCGCGATGCCCATCCCAGCGGCGTGCAGGTTCAGCGTGGCGGCATAGGCGTCGACGTTGCCGGCGAGGACCACGGCGCGTTCGCAGGGTGCCACCGCGTAGCGCCGTACGAGGCGCTCGGCCGCGGAGGCCAGCATCACGCCCGGCAGGTCGTTGTTGTGGAAGACCGCCGGCTGTTCGATCGCGCCGGTGGCGACGATGATCGTGCGCGCGGTGACCACCACGAGTCCGTCAGCGGTGACCAGCGGCACCACTCGGTCCGCATAGCAGGCGGCGGCACAGGCGCCGGTCATCACCCGCACGCGCGGCGACCCGGCGAATCCGGCGGCCGCCTCGGCGAGGAAGGCGCCGGCGCTGCCGTCCGCGTCGTAGGCGTAGCCCAGTGCGCCGCCGGCGCGCGCATTCTCGTCGGCGACGATCACGCTGACGTCGTGCGCCGCAAGCTCGCGGGCGGCGGCGAGCCCCGCCGCGCCCGAGCCGATGACGAGCACGTCGCAGTTCGCCCGCCGCGTGGTCCCGCGCAGGATCGGATGCTGCTCGGTGATTTCGCCGAGCCCGCTCAGCTGGCGGATCAGGCGTTCCCACCACGGGAACAGCGCGCGCGGCCGGTGGAAGGCCTTGTAATAGAAGCCCACCGGGAGCAGCGGCGCGAGCGCGCCGATGAAGCGCGCCCGGTCGCGGTCGACGCCGCCCCGCGTGTTGACCACGCGATAGCGCGCGGCGGGCAGTGGTGCGGTGACGTCGGCGCGCACGTTGATGGCCTCGGCCCCGTCGAGCAACACGTTCACGTCGTGGTTCGCCGCCGACAGCACGCCGCGCGGCCGGTGGTACTTGAAGCTGCGGCCGAGCACCGTGCGACCACCGGCGAGCACCGCGCTGGTGATCGTGTCACCCGCGTAGGCGCTGGCGATCTCGCCCTCGAAGCTGAAATCGAAGGCGCGTCCGCGGTCGATCCACTCGCCATCCTGGGGGCTGAGCCTACGCGCGGGCATCGGCGTCCTCCGGGTTCGCGAGCTCGATGGACAGGACCTGGTCGGTGGCGGTGTCACGCTCGAAGCGGAACCACAGGCGCGATGGACGGTGCAGCCACCATTCCCGCTTCACGCGCGCGGTCGCATCACCGAAGTACAGCGCGCGCCGCGCGGCGGCCGGGTCCTGCATCTGCATCACGCCAATCATGCCGCCCGCGCAGACGAATTCCGACGCGGGGCGGCGGCCGATGTGCGGACAATCGAACTGCTTCATCTGTCCTTCCTCAATGGCCGACCGAGGCCGCACCTTTTTCACCGAGCATGCGCAGCTCTTCGAAGCGCGTCATGCCGAAAGGCTCGATCAGGCGGTGGTTGGTGTCGTGCGCGACGGTGAAGGCCATGGTCTCGCCGCATACCGGTGTGGCCTTGAAACCCCAGGTGCCCCAGCCGGCGTCCAGATAGAAGCCGGGAATGGCGGTCTTGCCCATGACCGGCGCGAAATCGGGGGTCATGTCGGCCATGCCCGCCCACTGGCGCACGATCTTCACGCCGGCGAGGAACGGGAACAGGTCGAGCATCTGGTCCGACAGGGAGGTGACGAAATCGAGCGAAGAGCGCGTGGAATGCAGTTCGGCCGCGTCGACGGACGCGCCCATCACGAGTTCGCCGCGCGCCGTCTGGCTGACGTAAACGTGCAGGCTGCCGGAGACGATGATGGGGTCGAGCCAGGGCTTCATCGGTTCCGAGACGCAGGCCTGCAGCGGCACGATGTCGACCGGGCTTTCGAGGCCGACCATCTTCAGCACGGTGGGCGTGGCCCCGGCGACCGCCGAGACGACCTTGCCGGTTGCGATGCGGCCGCGCGTGGTCTGCACACCGACGACGCGCCCGCCTTCGATCTCGACACCGGTCACCGCGGTCTGCTGGAAGATTTCGACGCCCAGCTGCGAGGCGCGGCGCGCGTAGCCCCAAGCCACGGCGTCGTGGCGGACAATCGATCCCGGGGCATGGAACAACGCGCCGCAGATGGGATGCTGACCGCCGCAGGAGAGGTCGATACGCGGGCAGGCCCGCTTGACTTCCTCCGGCCCGACCAGCTCGCTGTCGATGCCGAAATGCTTGTTGACCTCGGCGCGCCAGCGCATGGTCCGCAAGGTCGATTCGCTGTGCGCGAGGGTGTAGTGGCCGCGCGTGGAGTAGAACAGGTTGAGGTCCAGTTCCTCGCCCAGCGACTCGAACAACTCGACGCTGCGCTGGTAGAACTTCGCGCCCTCCGGCGTCAGGTAGTTGGAGCGCACGATGGTCGTGTTGCGCCCCGTGTTGCCCCCGCCGAGGTAGCCCTTCTCGATGACGGCGACGCGGCGTATGCCGTGGGTCTGCGCGAGATAGTACGCGCAGGCGAGGCCGTGCCCGCCCCCGCCGATGATGACGACGTCGTAGGTGTCGCGCAGGTCGGCGGGCGTATTGAAGTAGCGCGGTTCGGCGTGGTTGCGATCGAGCGCGTATTTCAGGAGTCGTGTAGCCATGGAGTGCATTATATGCAATTAAGTTGCATCCAATGCAACACCCGGCGCATGCCTGTGTGGCCCACGGCGACAGATCGCGGCGCGGCCTGGCGCGCGCGCCAGGCCAACGGGTCAACGAGGGGGATGAGGGAAGGGAAACTGGCGATTAGTCGCCGAATGCCTGCCGCGCGGACGGCGCGCTTCACACGCCGCTATCCGGGTCTGTCGACCACGGCGCGGCAGGCACTCGTCGTTCGTGATCCCCGGCCAGCCCAGCCTGCTGGCTGGTGGTGACCGCACTGGCCGACATTCCGGCGGGTCTTTTCGCTTGGGCTTTTGCAAGCGGGGTGCCAGATCGATGCGAGGCGCGTGTGCAGGCACGCCGTGCGGCGGCACACGCCCGTGAACCGTCGTTCACGCGGATGAAACCCGCTCGCCCGCCCTGCACGCGCGCCAATGCGGCGCAGCCCGCACCGAAATCGCCCATGCCGCTCAGCCAAAACCGGCCGCCTGGCGCCAGTTCCGGTAGATGCGTTCGGCGAGCACGTTGAACTCGCCGATCCGACGTCCGGCCGCAGCCTCGAGGCCGACGGCGCCGTCCGCACCCAGGCTCTGCTCCAGCGCCGCGCGATAGGCCGGAATCGCATTCCACTCAGGCACGGTCGACGGCGTGATCTCGATGTGGAACTGCATCGAAAAGGCCCGCCTGCCGATGCTCATCGCCTGCACCGCGCAACGCGGCGAGGACGCAAGCACCCGCGCGCCCTCGGGCAGGCGCGTGATCTCGGCGGAATGCCACTGCATCACGTCGAAGCGCGTCGGCAGTTCCTGCAGGAAGGGACAGTCGAGCGCCTGCGGCGCGCGTTCCACGGGCATGATGCCGACCTCCGCCTCGGCCGCGAGCCCGACCTCGCCGCCGAGCGCCGCGGCGAGCAGTTGATGACCGAGACAGAAGCCCAGATACGGCATGTCGAGCTCCAGCACGGCGCGCCTGATCGCCGCCTTTTCATCGGTGAGCCACGGGTGTGACGCTTCCTGCCACACGTCCATCGGTCCCCCCATGACCCACAGGGCGGCATAGTCCTCCAGCCTCGGAATCGGCTGTCCTTCGTCGAGTTCCACCGGCACGTATTCGTAGTCGTCGCGGGCGAGGAAATCGCGGAATACACCCGGGTGTTCGACGGCCAGGTGTTGCAGCACCAGCACTTTGCGACGGGCCTTGTTCATCGGTCGTTCTCTCCTTCGTTGGGGACTGTACGCAAACCCGGGCGTGCAAGAATGCTGCCTGCCCGGCCCGGTTGTCGCCCCGGGGGCCGCATGGCAGGATGCCTCGCCGACATTCTCCGTCCAAGGAAACCACGATGGATCTCAAGCAACACGGCGTCTTCTGCTTCAACGAGGGAATACGCGCCGCCGAACTGCGCGCGCTCGTCAAACAGTTCGAACGCCTGGGATACGGCGCGGTGTGGATCCCGGAGGCGGTCGGCCGCGAGCCCTTCGCGACGGCCGCGATGATGCTCGAAGCAACCGACACGCTGAACGTCGCCACCGGCATCGTGAATATCTACGGTCGCGATCCGACCGTCTGCGCGATGGGTCAGCAGACGCTCGCGGAGATGTCGGGCGGACGCTTCCTGCTCGGCCTCGGCGTCTCGCACAGCTACTTCGTCGAAGCCCGCGGCCACCACTACGGCAAGCCGCTGCAGACCATGCGCAACTACGTCGCCGCGCTGCGCCAGGCGCATACCGGCCTGTCGGTGACCAAGAACCTGCTCTTCGAGGGCGTCAGCCCGCAGAACGTCGCCCCGGGTCAACGCGGCGCAATCAGGACGGATGCCGGTGAGGTGCCGATCGTGCTCGCCGCGCTGGGGCCAAAGATGCTCGCGCTGTCCGGCGAGATCAGCCAGGGCGCGCATCCCTACAATACGACGCCCGCCCACACGGCGCGCGCCCGCGCCATCCTCGGTGCCGAGGCCTGGCTGTGCCCCGCCCAGCGCGTCTGCCTCACGCACGACGCCCGCCGCGCCCGCCAGCTCGGCCGGCAGCTCATTTCCTTCTACCTGGGCCTGCCGAACTACCGCAACATGCTGCTCGACTGCGGCTACACGGAGGAAGACTTCGAGAATGGCGGCAGCGACCCGCTCATCGACCAGCTCCTGGGTTGGGGCGACGAGGCGACGATCCGGGCCCGCGTGCAGGCCCACCTCGACGCCGGCGCGAGCCACGTCTGTGTGCAGGCCATCGATCTCGAAGACCCGATCCGGCCGTGCCTGAAGACACTGGAAGCCCTGGCTGGCTGATCCTGCACCCGCAGCGACATCCTCTGCTGTCGCGGGCTGTCTCATGGCCGCCTTCGGGCGCAGGCGCTCAGGTCCGCGTTCATGTGGGCCACCGAGCAACTGAGTCCCGGGCTGCGCTCAGACGTTCCGTAGGGTCCTAGGCCTGACGTTTCCGACCATGGCGGAGAAGAGGAGAAAAGGTGTCAGATTTCAAATCTGACACCTTTTCTCCAGGGGATGACTCAGGCGTGAGGGGGAAATGGTGTCAGATTTGAAATCTGACACCTTTTCCCCCTACTCCTCGGTGTTCTTGGTGGCTATCCCGACAACTGCCGGGCCGACAGCGGAAAATGATTCGAGAACGGCCAGGCTGCGTCGGCGTCAGGGCGTGGCGTCGAAACCGTCGCTGAAGGTTCCCACCGCGCGCGCCCGCGGCGCGCTCGCGGCCGTCGGCGGGCGTTCGCCGTCGCGGAAGGTGACTTCACGCAATACCGCCGGATACCCGCGGGTGATCAGCATCCGCGGCCCGAAGCCGTTCGCAATCAGCGCCTCGTGGCAGCGTCGCAGCCGGTAACAGGGAATCCACATCAGCAGGTGATGCTCGAGGTGATAGTTGACCCAGTAGGGCGCAACGAAAGTCCGCTCGATGCCGTTGGCAAGCGTGGTGCGCGCGTGCTTCAGCGGATCATTGCGGTCTGGGACCGCGGCGTGCTCGGCAATATTGCGAATGCGCAGCACCAGTTGCTGCCAGGTCAGCAGCGGCAGCAGCCACAGCAGCGGATAGAAGTACCAGCGGCCCGCGGCGGTCAGGGCACAGATCAGCCCGAGGTTCACGAGCACCTGCGGCCCGAGGCTGCGCCAGAAGTGAGCCGCCCGTTCAGCAGGGGCGCACGTGGCAGGGCCCAGCGCCCCACGGAACTGTGCGCTGCGCTGCGCGAAGCCGGTATTGCCCAGCAGGTCGCGCCGCAGCTTGCGCCACAGGCTGCTGCGCGCAATCGGGTAGTGCCCGGTCAGCACGAGATCGGGATCGTCGTCCTGCATCGTCCGCGCGTGATGGCGCAGGTGATAGCGTCGATAGACGTCCGTATCGGCGAAGGTCGGCCACGCGCAGAAGCCCTGCGCCAGCAGGCGGTTCAGCCACGGCGTGCGCGCCAGCATGCCGTGCGCGCCGTCGTGCATCAGGATCAGCAGGCCAAGCTGGCGACTCCCGATCAGGGCGACCGCGAGCAGGAAAGTCAGGAGGTTGGGCCAGCGCGCGAACAGCAGCATGCCGAGGCCGATGACGCCCCAGGCATGCGCGACGAGCCACAGTCCCCACGCATCCGAGCGCTGCCGCAGCGACGCGAGCTGATCGGGGGCGAGAAGCGAGGAAGCGGCGGGGGCGGTGCGCATGTCACAAGCATAGTGCCTGCCCTGCCGTTCGTGCAGCAGGTAATGCCGCATTCGGCCGGGGATGCCCCGCCGCACACAGGACGCGCGCGGCAAACCGGACGCCGCGGTCCCCCGTCCCGGTCCGCGCGGCGTCGGGCCTGCTATTCGGTCCCGTTGCGCGCGAAAACCCGGCGCAGGCGGGCTTCGATGACCCAGTCGGGATTGTCGATCGTGGTGTTGACGGTGAGCTTGTTGCCGTCCGGAGCAAGCTTGAACTCCTCGAGCATGCGACCGCGCGGGCGCAGCATGGTCTCGATGACGAATAGCCCGTCCCGGCGATAGGACAGTTCGAGGCCCAGCGAGTCGGTCTTGTACTCGTTCCCCTTTGCCGAGTAGACGGGGCCGCCTTCGGTCGGCATCAGCGAGCGGGTGTAGGCCGTGTCGTAGCGGATCGTCGCCGTGGCGCCGGCGTCCTCGATGTCGAGCACGCGCGCGTCGAGCACCTGCTGGATGGGGCCCACGTCGGCCACCGCGTTCTCGGTGCGTCGCTTTTCGACGAGCGCGCGCTGCGCGTAGTAGTTGCTTGCGGCCTGGTCGGTCATCGTCCGCTGGCGCCGGTCGTCATCGAGGAGGTTGTCCGCGCGCATCAGCGTCAGGCCCTTGAGCGCGTCGCGAGGATCCTCGCTCTCGTCTTCCAGCAGCACCCAGTGGCCGGTCAGTGCCGGGCCAGCGGCCAGGCTCGGCAGCGCACACGTCGCCATGACCAGCAGCGCGACCAGCAGTTGCCCGTAGCTTCTCATCGCAAAACGCATCGCGGCATCCATTGCAGGGGAAGGTTGCCGGAGAGTCTAACCGCCCGCGTCATCGAATGGCGACAGCCCGCCCGATCCGGTATCGTCGGATGCTCGTCGCCAGATACCTCGTTGCGCACGCATGAAAAAAGTCACGCCCGCCGCGGCCATCGCGGCAATCCCCGACGGCAGCACCGTCATCATGCCGGGCGGCTGTGCCGAACCCGTCGAGCTGTACGCGGCCTTTGCGGAGGGCGTCGAGCGCTTCTCCGCGCTGACCGTCTGCTCGGGCTTCGCCTTCGGCAAGTACGCCTATCTGGAGCGCGGTCTCGGCACGAATTTCCGCTTCGTCACCTGGCAGGCTTCCGCCCGGCTGCGTGGCCTGTTCAAAGAGAACGATCCGCGCAAGATCGGGTTCGTCCCCATGCGGCTTGCCGACGTCGCGCGCGTCGTACATCGGGATGGCCCGATCAAGCCCGACGTCGTCGTCCTCCAGACCTCGCCGCCAACGCCGGATGGCGACGTCAGTCTCGGGATCTCGGTCGGCGCGTTCCCGGATATCGTCGCGAGTGCCGGGCTCGTCATTGCCGAGTTCAACGCAAACATGCCGGTGACCGCCGGCGACAGCCGGATCCCGCTGTCGCGCATCGATTACGCCACCGAGTCCAGTTCGGCGCTGTGCACCTACCGCACACCCGCAGCCCAGGAGCGCGACCAGCGCATCGTCGAGCACGTGCTGGCTCTCGTGCCGGACCATGCCTGGGTGCAGCTCGGCATCGGCGCGGTGCCCGACCGCGTGCTGGGGCGTCTCGCCGAGAAGCCGGGCATCAACCTGTTCTCCGGCCTGCTGACCGGCGGCCTCGTCGATTTCATGGACCGCTGCCGTCACAAGCCGGAAATCATCGTCGGCGAGCTCGCGGGCGACCAGGACTTCTACGATTTCTGCGGGCGCACGCCGGCGGTCATGATGGCGCCGACCCGGGTCACCCATGACGTGCCGACGATGGCGAAGCTGCCCCGCTTCGTGTCGGTCAATTCGGCCATCGAAATCGACCTGCAGGGCCAGAGCAACGGCGAGACGCTCGGCAGCCTGCAGCTGAGCGGCGTCGGCGGCAGCATGGACTACGTCGAGGCCGCGTCGCTGTCGGCCGGCGGCCTGTCGATCATCGCGCTGCCGTCGACGACCGACGACGGCAAGCATTCGAAAATCGTCACCCGCCTCGCCGAGGGTGCGCCGGTGACCACACCCCGCTTCGCGACCGACATCGTCGTCACCGAATACGGCGTCGCACGGTTGCGCGGCAAGGACCTGTGGGCCCGCGCAGAGGCACTGATTGCCATCGCACATCCGGCGTTCCGCGATTCACTCGCAAACGCGCTGGGCAAGACATCCCGAGGAGCTTCCGCATGATCAAGTCAGTCGTCATTTTCCGCCGCCGGCAGGGCATGTCGGTCGAGGATTTCGGCCGCTACTGGCAGACCGGGCACGCCCCGCTCGTTTGCCGCCTGCCCGGACTGCGCCGCTACGTGCAGTCACAGACGCTCGAGTCCGCCTATCGCAAGCTCACGCCCGCCTGCGACGGCGTCGCCGAACTGTGGTTCGACGATACCAATGCACTGCGCGCGCTGGCCGGCACGGCCGAGTACGCGGCGGTCCTCGCCGACGAGGCGAATTTCATCGACGCCTCGTCGCGCATCGAGATCCTGACCGACGACATCGTGATCAAGGACGGCCCCCGGCCGGCGGGCGGCGTGAAGAACATCGAACTCGTGAAGAAGCGACCGGACCTCACGCCCGAAGCCTTCCACCGCCACTGGGAAATCGTGCACGGGCCGCTGGGTGGCTCGATTCCGCAGGTGCTGCGCTACGTGCAGAGCCACACCCGCCTCGCGGCGTATCGCGACGGGCGGCAACCGCCCCTCGACGGCGTGGCGCTGACCTGGTTCACCGACACGCAGGCGATGCGCGCGTCCGCAACGACGCCCGAGTACCACCAGACCCGCGAAGACGAGCCGAATTTCGTGATTGAACCACTCGATTTCGTGATCACGCGCGAGCGCGAAATTCCCCTGTGAACGGCGCCGGCAGGTGAAAGGACTGGGAGATGAGACGCTCTGCGCGGTGCTCGACGCGATGCCGGTGGCGCGCCTCGCGCTGCGCGACATGGATGATCACCCGGAGTTGCTGCCGATAGTCTTCGCCCGGGCGGCTGGGGCGCTGTGGATGCCGATCGACGGCAAGCGCAAGCGCAGTGGCGCGGGGCTGGGCCGTCTGGCGCGGCTCGAGCGTTCGCCGCAGGTCATGCTGCTGCTCGATCACTATACCGAGGACTGGTCGGCGCTGTGGTGGATACGACTGCGCTGCGAAGCGCGCATCGTCGTGGACAAGCACCCCGACTGGGACGCCGCGGTCGAGGCCCTGGCCGACAAGTACCCGCAGTACGACGAAATCCCGATGTTCAGGGACGAACCCATCCTCGTGCGCTACACGTGGACGGGCGTGTCCTGGTGGAGCGCGACCCCCGACGCCCTGCCCCGCTGGCTCGCGGACTACGCACCGGGGCGTTGAGCGGTGTGGGGAAGTTTTTGGCCATCGAGAACACAGAGAACACAGAGAAAAATCGAGTGGGCCGTGCCGGCGGCAATGCCTTGCAGTTCAGGTCGCCAGCCCGCTGATTGGCTCCATCTCCGTGTCCGCCTTGGCCTAAGCACAGCTTCCACCAAGCGAGACGCCGCTTGGTTTCACCGCGAAGGACACGGAGGGGGAATTGGGCAGGTGAGCAGGTCCGCCGTAGCGGCAGGGCCAGGCAGGAAGGTTAAACCCACTCAATTCATCTCTGTGTTCTCGGTGTTCGGTGGCAAAAAGCGCCAGCACCGTGCGGCGTTCAGGGCATGGGGGAAAGGTGTCAGATTTGAAATCTGACACCTTCCCCCCCCAGGCCTGAGGGGGACGGGGCCAAGCTTTCCGACTGGCGCGGGTGATGCAAGCGCGTCATGACCGTTGCTGTGAAAGAGGGGAGAAAAGGTGTCAGATTTAAAATCTGACACCTTTTCTCCGGCATGGTCGGAAACGGCAGGGCGTGGGCCCCACAGCCCCTCCAAGCTCAGCGCGGGACACAGTTGCTCGGTGGTTCACCCAGCACTGCACCAGCGCCGCCAGGCATCAGCCCGCGCCCGCCTTCGCCTTCTCCGCGTCGCGCAGTTCGCGGCGCATGATCTTGCCGGTGGTCGTCATCGGCAGTGCATCGACGAACTCGATGAGGCGCGGCACCTCGTGCCTTGCCAGGCGCGTCTTCACCGATTCGCGCAGTTCCTCGGCCAGGGCCTCGGACGGCGTGACACCCGCGGAGGGGATGATGAAGGCCTTGATGATCTCCGTGCGCACAGGGTCCGGCACGCCGATGACGGCCGCCATCTTGACGCCCGGGTGCTTCAGCAGCGCGTCCTCTATTTCACTGGGCCCGATGCGATAGCCCGCGCTGGTGATGACGTCGTCGGCGCGGCCGTGGAACCAGAAGTAGCCGTCTTCGTCCATCTGCCCGAGGTCACCGGTGATCAGCCAGTCACCGATGAACTTGTCGCGCGTCGCGTCGGGCAGGTTCAGGTACTCGCGGAACATCACCGGATGCGGACGCCGGCACGCGATGTGGCCCAGCGTCCCGGGCGGCTGCTCGACGCCCTCGTCGTTGATGATGGCGACCGTCGAACCCGGGGTGGGCCGTCCGAGCGAGCCCGGTTTGATCGGCATCACGTTGCCGTTGTTGGCCAGGATCACGTTGCACTCGGTCTGGCCGAAACCTTCATTGATCTTCAGGTGCAACTCCCTATCGGCCCATTCGAAGAGTTCCTTGCCGACCGCTTCTCCGCCCGACAGCACCGCGCGCAGCTTGAGCTTGTACCGCGTCAGCGCATCGGGCACCTGCCGCATCAGCTTGAGCGTGGTCGGGGTCAGCAGCGAGAGCGTCACGTCGTGGCGCTCGAGGACCTGGTAGGCGTACTCGGGATCGAAGCCCTTCATCGCCGTCGCGACGACGGTGCAGCCATGGAACCAGCCCGGCATCAGGATGTCCATCAGGCCCGCCATCCAGGCCCAATCCGCCGGCGACCACAGCACATCATTGGGCTGCGGGAAGAAATCGAACGCGAACTCGAGCCCCGGCATGTGGCCCAGCATCATGCGATGCGGTTGCACCGAGCCCTTGGGCAGGCCCGTCGTGCCGGAGGTGTAGCTGATCCACGCGATATCCTCGGCCGCGGTATCGACATTGGAGAAGACGTCGGACGCGTCCCTGATCGCGTCCCAGAAATTGCGCGCGCCTTCAGGGGCGCCATCGACGACCAGCACGTGCTTCAGCGTAGGGCACTCGCCGCGGATCTCCGCGACCTTCGGATAGTTGGCGCTGTCGGTGATCAGAACCTTTGCGCCACTGTTGTTCAGGCGGTAGGTAATCGCGTCGGCGCCGAACAGCACGGAACACGGCCCCGACACCATGCCCGCCTTCCAGCACGCGACGTGGCCGATCGCGCACTCGGGATTCTGCGCAAGCAGCAGCGTCACGCGGTCGCCGCGTTCGAGCCCCAGCGCGCGCAGCGTGTTCGCCAGCCGGTTCGCATGCTGCTGGATTTCGCGGAACGTGAAGCGCGTGACGTTGCGTGCCGCGTCCTCGTAGACCAGCGCGACGCGCGCAGGGTCGTCGGCCCAGCGATCGCAGACGTCGTTGGCGATGTTGTAGCGCTCGGGGATCTGCCACTCGAAGGCGCGGCAGACTTCTTCGTAGGTCTTGCCGCGGGTGATCATCATCGGCATGCGGTGCTCCATTGCGTTGCGAAGGGTGGCCCGCGCGGGCGGGCCCTCAAGGCTATTTACCGATTCGCGCCCACCCGATCAACCGCGACGGCACCGGCCGCGAAGGGGTTACACTTCCGGTTGTTTCCGCAGCTACCGCAATCGCGGTGCAGCATCCGTACGTTCAGTCCAGCAGGAGGATTCATGTCGCGCAAGCTCGAGGGCAAAGTCATCATCATCACCGGCGGCAGCACCGGCATCGGTCGCGCCGCCGCATTGCGCTGCGCGGCCGACGGCGCGGCGGTCGTCATCGCCGACGTCAACGTCGATGCGGGCCGCGCCACGGTCGCCGAGATTGAAAAGGCCGGCCGCAAGGCCAGCTTCGTCGCGACCGATGTCACCGACGGCGCCCAGGTCCGCGCGCTCGTCGCCGAGACCGTCAGCCGCTATGGCCAGCTCGACGGCGCGTTCAACAATGCCGGCATCGAAGGCGGCTTCGCCAACACGATCAAGATGAGCGAAGAAGCCTTCGACCGCACGATCCTGGTGAACCTGAAGGGCGTGTGGCTGTGCATGAAGGCGCAGATCGAACAATTCCTGTCCCAGGGCAGCGGCGGCGCGATCGTCAACACCGCGTCGGTCGCCGGCCTGGTCGGCACGCGCGGCGGCATCGCCTATTGCGCATCCAAGCACGGCGTGGTCGGCATGACCAAGTGCGCGGCGCTCGATTTCGCGCGCAAGAAAATCCGCGTCAACGCGGTCTGCCCCGGCATCATCCAGACGCCGATGCTCGAACGCATGGCCAGCGAACGCGATCTGGACCTCGGCAGCTATGCTGCGCAGGAACCTGTGGGCCGCCTCGGCGAGCCCCGCGAGATTGGCGACGCGGTCGCCTGGCTGCTGTCCGAGGAAGCGTCGTTCGTCACCGGTCTCGCGATGCCGGTCGATGGCGGATACACGGCGCTCTAGTAGGCGCTGGGGCGGCGCTGCGTTACAGTGCCGCCTGCACAGGCCAGGGACGAGGCCGACTGCAACGGGGCGCCGAAGGGCGCCCCGTTCGTGTCCGGGCCGGGTGCCGCGAGGCATGGCACGGGAAGCTACCGGCGGCACTGCCAGACCGCTGCCGGCCCCTGTTCAAACAGCTACGCGGAATTAGCGTTTTGAGCCGTTTCGAAAACTGGTTCGCAGCGACGGTCGTCAGGCTGCGCTGGCCCATCATCGTGAGCTGCGTGCTCATCGTCGCCGCAGTCGCCTCCGGCGCGCTGCAGCTCAAGCTGACGAACAGTTACCGCGTGTTCTTCAGCCCGGACAACCCGGAGCTGATGGCCTTCGAGGCCATGGAGAACACGTACACCAAGAACGACAACGTGATGTTCGTCGTCACCCCTGCGAACGGCAACGTGTTCACGAGGGACAGCCTCGCCATCGTGCGCGAGCTGACGACCCGCGCGTGGCAACTGCCCTATTCGAACCGGGTCGACTCCGTGACGAACTTCCAGCACACCCGCGCGGACGGTGACGAGCTGATCGTCGGCGACCTGGTGAACGACCCCGCCACGCTGAGTGCCGACGAACTCGCCGACGTGCGCGCGAGCGCGCTCGCCGAGCCGCTCCTCGTGGACAATCTCGTCGCGCGGGACGGCCGCGTCACCTCGGTCAACGTCACGGTGCAGTTGCCGCGCATCGACGAACAAACGGAAATCCCGTCGGTCGTCGCCGCCGCGCGGGCGCTGGCGGCGGACATCGAGCAGCGCCATCCGGGCACGGAAATCAGGCTCACCGGCGTGCTGATGATGGACATCGCGTTCTCCGAGTCCTCGCAGCACGATGCGCAGACCCTGGTCGCTGTCAGCTTCGGCCTGATGTTCGTGCTGGTCGGCGTGCTGATCGGCGGCATGGCCGGCGCGCTCGGCACGGCCGTCGTCGTCGGGCTCGCAATCGCGACCGCGATGGGCATCGCCGGCTTCCTCGGTTATCCCGTCTCGCCGCCGATCGCCGCGGCGCCGGTGATCATCCTGACGGTCGCGGTGGCCAATTGCGTGCACATCCTGGAATCCTACCTGCACGGCCTCTCGACCGGCATGGAGCGGCACGCCGCGCTGATCGAGGCGGTCAGTTCCAACTTCACCGCGATCTTCCTCGCCAGCGTGACGACGGTCGTGGGCTTCCTGACCTTCAATTTCTCCGAGGTCCCGCCCATCAGGCAGCTCGGCAACATCGTCGCCTTCGGCGACATCGCCTCCTACCTGCTGGCGGTGACGCTGCTCCCCGCCCTCCTCGCGGTGCTGCCGATCGCGCCGCCCAGGCGCAGCCCGGTCGCCGAGCAGTGGCTGCAGCATCTCTGCGAATTCGTGATCCGCCGACGACGGGCCCTGTTGTGGGGCATGGGCGGGCTCGCGCTGGCGCTGGTCGCGAATCTGCCGCGCAACGAACTGAACGACGTGTTCATTCACTACTTCGACGAGACGATCGAGTTCCGTGCCGACACCGACTACACCATCGCGAACCTGACCGGACTCTACCACCTGCAGTACTCGCTCGACGCCGGGGAGCCGGGCGCGGTCAGCGAACCGCGCTTCCTCGGCGACGTCGACGCGTACACGGCGTGGCTGCGCGCGCAGCCCGAGGTTGTGCACGTCGCGAGCTTCAGCGACATCATGAAGCGCCTGAACCGCAACATGCACGGCGACGACCCGGAGGCCCATCGGCTGCCGGCGTCCCGCGAACTCGCCGCCCAGTACCTGCTGCTCTACGAGATGTCACTGCCCTACGGCCTCGACCTCAACAACCAGGTCAACATCGACAAGTCGGCGCTGAAAATCGTCGTCGCCGTGCGAACCCTGTCGAGCGCGCAGGCAATCGCTTTCAACGAGCGCGCCGAACAGTGGCTGCGCGAGCACGCGCCGGCAGTGAAATCCGGCTATGGCACGGGCACGATCATGATGTTCTCGCATATCGGCGAACGGAACATCCGCAGCATGCTCGCCGGCACCGCGGTCGCGCTGGTCCTGATCTCCTGCCTGCTCCTGTTCATGCTCCGCTCGGTGCGACTCGGATGCGTAAGCCTCGTCCCGAACCTGCTGCCGAGCGCAATGGGCTTCGGGCTGTGGGGGCTCATCGATGGCGAGATCGGGCTGTCGCTGTCGGTCGTCGCGAGCATGACGCTGGGCATCATCATCGACGACACCGTGCACTTCCTGGTCAAGTACCGGCGGGCACGCCTGGCCCTCGGTGAATCGCCCGAGAACTCCCTGCGCTACGCGTTCAGGTCGGTCGGCCGCGCGATGCTCGTGACCTCGCTGGTGCTGGTGGCCGGCTTCCTCGTGCTGTCCACCTCGCATTTCGAACTGAATGCGGGCATGGGCCTGCTCACCGCCATCGTCATCGCGCTCGCGGTCGTCGCCGACCTGCTGCTGCTCGGCCCGCTGCTGCTCGCCATTGAGGAAAAACTGGATGCCAAAGGTTCCGGTCCTGCTGATCGCCCTGCTTCTGCTGCTGCCGCCTAGCGCCGGCGCCACCGACGCGGATGCCGCGGCAAAGGGCCTCGCGATCGCGCGCGAGGCGGACCTCCGCGACACCGGCTGGGTGGACCAGCGCGCAAAACTGGAGATGCTGCTACGCAACCGCCAGGGCCAGGAGAGCACGCGTTCGCTCGAGATCAGCTCCCTGGAAACGAGCGGCGACGGCGACCGCAGCCTCACCGTGTTCAAGTCGCCGCGCGACGTCGCCGGCACCGCCTTCCTGAGCTACACGCACGCCCTGCAGCCCGACGACCAGTGGCTCTACCTGCCGGCGCTGAAGCGCGTGAAACGCATCGCCTCCGCCAACAAGTCCGGCCCCTTCGTCGGCAGCGAGTTCGCCTACGAGGACCTTAGTTCCAGCGAGATCGAGAAGTACAGCTACCGGTGGCTGCGTGACGAGACGCTCGACGGCCACGACGCCTTCGTGCTCGAAGAGCGCCCCGCCTACGAGTACTCCGGCTACACCCGCCGCGTCGTGTGGCTGGACCAGCAGATGTACCAGCCCCTGAAGGTCGAGTTCTACGACCGCAAGGACGCGCTGCTGAAAACCCTCACCGCGAACGGTTACCGCCAGTATCTGGATCGCTACTGGCGCCCGTCGAGCATGCTGATGGTCAACCACCAGACCGGCAAGAGCACGGAACTCCGGTGGCAGGATTACCGCTTCGGCAACGGCCTCACCGCCCGCGACTTCGACCAGAACACGCTGAAGCGCTCGCGCTAGGGGTTCGTGATCCCGCGGCAAGCATGACGTTTTCAGCGCGGCCGGCATCTGCATTGGCCACCGAGAACACAGAGAACACCGAGAAGAGAAGAATCGGAAGAATGGAGTGGGCCGTACCGACGGCAATGTCTGGTCGATCACTAGCGCATTCTGTTCATCAAAGCTGTCTTTCTCCGCGCTCTCTGTGTCCCCCGTGGTCAACCTGCCACGTCCGGTGCCGCGCATGCGTCATGACTTCACCGCGGAGAACCCGTGGAAAGCGTCCGCCATTGGTCAGACGACATGACCAGCAAGGCATGACCGCCGGCACGGCCCACCCGATTCTGCTCGGTGTTCTCTGTGTTCTCGGTGGCCAAGCCCGGCCCCTGACGCGCCGCGAGCGACCTCAGTCCAGATGCTCCGCGACGCCCGCGCGGACGCGCCGCAGGGCCCACCACAGGAAGCCGGCGACCACCGGAATCGCGACGGCCTGCGCGATCGGGACCGACAGGGCGGGCCAGAAGCGGTGCACGGCCTTCGCCGCGTAGCCGACGAGGCCGACGACGTAATAGGTGATTGCCGCGATGGACAGGCCCTCGACCGTCTCCTGCAGGCGCAGCTGCAGGCGTGCGCGCCGGTTCATCGATGCGAGCAGGTCCCGATTCTGCGCCTCGACCGCGACGTCGACCTGCGTGCGCAACAGGTTCAGGCTGCGCGACAGCCGGCGGGCAACGCCCTCGCCGCGCGCCGCGACCGAATTGCAGGTCCGGATTGCCGGCAGCAGGCGGCGGTCGATGAATTCCGCAATCGACGGACGGCTGCCGAGCTGGGGTTCGCGCACGCCCTCCAGGCGTTCCTGCACAAGGGCGTGATAGGCGGCCGTGGCGCCAAAGCGGTAGGCGGTGCCCGCCGCGAGCTGCTCGATCTCGGCCGACAGCATCGACAGCTCCTGCAGCGCGCTGCGCTGGTCGTCGAGGCCCGACATGCCGTTCAGCCGGTTCGTCAGCGCGGCGAGGCGCAGGTCCACCTCCCGGATGCGCGGGCTGGCCGCCTGCGCGAGCGGCAGCGACAGCAGCGCCAGCGCGCGGTAGGTTTCGAGCTCGGCCAGCCGCTGCACGGCGCGGCCCGCCTGCTGCGGGCTCATCGCGACGTTGCGGATGAGGATGCGCGCGGCGCCATCGGCATGCACGCGGAAATCGGTCCACACCGCGCCGCGACCACGATAGATGTTCGCGCTGCACAGCGTGTCGCGCCCGAACCAGTCGGCCAGCGCGTCTTCGTCCGGCTCCGGCCGTTCCTGGCCGCAGATCTCGAGATGCACGGCAACCAGCAGCTCGCCGGGCGTCGCGTCCCACCAGTCCGCCGGCACGCGATCGATGACGCGCTCGGTGAACGGCGCCGCCGCCCCTTCGCGCACGAACAGGTAGCTCGTGTATTCGGTATGCGACTCCCACTTGAGCACCACCGCATCCGTGCGCGCGGTGTGATGCTTCGCATCGGCGGCCGGCTGCGGCAGGCCATGTCGCCGGCAATAGGCGACGAGGTGCTCGTGGTCCTCCCGCGAGTTCTCGTCGCGCAGCAGCGCGTAGAACGAAGCACGCGCCGGCCCCGGCAAATCGAGGTGCGGCCGCGCATGCAGCTCGTTGACGAGCGCGTAGCGCTGCGGATGCTCACGCACCGCCAGGCCGCCGGTAGTCAAGCGCGTATCCGGGGACCGGGTATTCGACGGCCTGCTTGGGATCGGTGACCGGCGGCTGCGGGATGACCGGCAACGGGATCACGCCGGCCCACACCGGGTAGTCGAGGTCCTCGCCGTCGTCTCCCGGCGGCCCCTGGCGGACCTTCGCCGACGCCGACTCGATGTCCAGCGCGACGATCGTCGTCGCCTTCAGTTCCTTGTCGTTCGGCGCTCGCGCGTCCCGCCAGCGGCCGCGCGCGACCTGCTCGGTCAGGCACTCCAGCGCGGCGAGCTTCTCGGCCGGGTCCTCGATGGCTGCACCACGGCCGAAGAGCACGACCGAACGGTAGTTCATCGAGTGATTGAACACGGTACGCGCGAGCACGAGACCGTCCAGCAGCGTCACCGTCACGCACACCGGGTTGCCGGCATTGATGTGTTCGAGCATGCGCCCGCCCTTGAGCCCGTGCAGCAGCAGCTGATCGCCCATGCGCGCATGGATGGTCGGGATGACATAGGGCTGGTTGTCCATCGCGAAGCCGACGTGGCATACGAGCGCCTCGTCGAGGATCGGATAGATGGTCGCGGTATCGTAGGCGGCGCGCTTGGGGTAACGCATGACCCGGTTGCGCGGGGTGACGTCGAATTCGCTCTTCGGTGTGCTCATGGGAACTCCGGCCTCTGCCGACAGGGCAGGTCTGCCGCGGATTCTACGCGGCTCGTCCGACGACGAGCCACCAACCGGTGGCGGTGGGCCGGCTCGAACACGCACCAGCCAGCGCGCGCCCTCGCGGCGTTGACCGTCGGCGCGACGTTACTCTAGAGTCGGGCGATCAGTCGGTAACATGTATCCAGGGGAGGCACTGGTGACGGATGTCGTAACGAGCCAGGCCCGCGGCCAGGCGCTGCAGATCACGATCAACCGGCCGGAACGCCGCAACGCCATCAACGAGGCGCTGTGCGCCGGCATCGCGGCCGCGATCGACGCCGCCGAGGCAGACCCCGAGGTGCGCGCCATCGTGCTGACCGGCGCCGGTGACCAGTCCTTCTGCGCCGGCGGCGACCTCAAGCCGAGCGCCGATGGTTCGCCCTTCGCGCTCGAACCGTCCGAACCCAACCATTACGTCATCAGGCTGTTCCGCCGCATCCAGGCCTGCCGCCTCCCGATCGTCGCCCGCATCAACGGCAATGCGATGGCCGGCGGGCTGGGGCTCGTGTGCGCGTGCGACATGGCGGTCGCCGTATCGAACGCGCGCTTCGGGGTGCCGGAAACCCGGGTCGGGCTGTTCCCGATGATGATCCTCCCGTACATGATGCGCATCATCCCGCGCCGGCGGCTGCTCGAGATGTGCATCACCGGCGAGCTGTTCGACGCCGAGGAGGCGCTGGCCCTGGACATCGTCAACTATGTCGTGCCGCCTGCCGAACTCGACGCCAAGGTCGACTGGCTGCTTGCGCGCATCGTCGACAAGTCACCGACCGCGATTCGCATCGGCAAGCAGATGTTCCGCGCGGTCGAGGACATGACGCTCGACCAGGCCTTCGAGCTGACCCAGGTGATGCTGCCGCTCATGGCGCAGTCGCAGGACGCGAAAGAGGGCTTTGCCGCGTTCAACGAAAAGCGCGCGCCGCGGTGGACCGGCAAGTGAGCCCCGCGGCGCCCGGGCAGCGCATCGTGCGCATCGGCTGCGGCGGCGGCTTCTGGGGCGACAGCGCCGAAGGTCCGGCGCAGCTGGTGCGCGCCGGCGGCCTCGATTACCTGGTGATGGACTATCTCGCCGAGATCACGATGTCGCTGCTCGCCCGCGCGAAGGCGAAGAAACCGGAACTCGGCTACGCCACCGATTTCGTCGGCGCGATGCGGCCGCTGCTCGCCGACATCGCGCGCCAGGGCATTAAAGTCGTCTGCAACGCCGGCGGCGTCAACGCGCCGGCGTGCCGCGCGGCGCTCGAAGCGGCGATCGTCGAGGCCGGTCTCACGCTCAAGGTCGCTGCGGTCACCGGCGACGACCTGCTGTCCCGCGCCGGGGAACTGCGTGCGGCAGGCCTGCGCGACATGGACAGCGGCGCCGAATTCCCGGCCCAGCCCTGGAGCGCCAACGTGTACCTCGGGGCGACGCCGATTGCCGCGGCGCTCGCCGCCGGCGCCGACATCGTCGTCACCGGCCGCTGTGTCGACAGCGCGCTGGCGCTAGGCCCGCTCATTCACGAGTTCGGCTGGCGCGACGACGACTACGACCGCCTCGCGGCCGGGAGCCTCGTCGGCCACATCATCGAGTGCGGCGCGCAGTGCACGGGCGGCTTGTTCACCGACTGGCAGACGGTGCCGGGCTGGGACGACATGGGCTTTCCGATCGCCGAGTGCGCCGCCGACGGCAGCTGCGTCATCACCAAGCCGCCCGGCACCGGCGGTCTCGTGACCCCGGCGACCGTCGCCGAGCAGGTCGTCTACGAAATCGGCGATCCCACCGACTACGCGCTGCCCGATGTCGCCTGTGATTTCTCCCAGATATCCCTGGCACCGGCGGGCCCGGACCGGGTGCGCGTCAGCGGCGCCCGCGGCCGCGCGCCGGGCGCCGGGTACAAGGCGTCGGTGACCTTCCAGGACGGCTACCGTGCGACCGCGACGATGATGATTGGCGGACGCGAAGCGGCGGCCAAGGCGCGCCGGGTCGCCGACGCGATACTCACGCGCACGCGGCGCCTGTTCGGGGCTCGCGGCTGGGACGACTACCGCGACGTGTCCGTCGAGATACTGGGGGCCGAGAGCACCTACGGTCCCCACGCGCGGCACACCGACACGCGCGAGGTCATCCTCAAGATTGGCGTCGCGCATGGCGCGCAGGAAGCGCTCGAGCTCTTCGCGCGCGAAATCTTTCCCAGTGCCACCGCGATGGCGCAGGGCCTCACCGGTTTCGCCGGCGGCAGGCCTTCGGTGCAACCCGTGGTGCGACTGTTCTCCTGCCTCGTCGACAAGACGCTGGTCTTGCCAGCCATCGAAATCGGCGGCGAGCAGCGCCCGATCCCGCTGCGCGCGGCCCCGAGCGGCCCGCAGGCGGTGCTGCCGGAGACGACGCTGCCCACCGAAGAGCCCGGCGCCGATGCCGTGCCCGCGCCGCTCCATCTCTTCGCCCACGGCCGCAGCGGCGACAAGGGCGACACCGCGAACATCGGCATTCTCGCCCGCGACCCGCGCTACCTGCCGCTGCTGCGCGCGCAGCTGACCGCTGACGCGGTTGCCGCCTATTTCGCGCACCTCGTGCGCGGCCCGGTCACGCGCCATGAATGGCCAGGCCTCGCGGGTTTCAACTTCCTGCTCAAGCAGGCGCTCGGCGGCGGCGGCGTCGCCTCCCTGCGCCACGACCCGCAGGGCAAGGCCTATGCCCAGATGCTGCTCGACTTCCCGCTCGCGGTTCCCCCCGCGCTGCTCGCGGAAGCCAGCCGCCAGCTCGCGTCGCCGCCGCCGCGCGCAGACGCCGGAGTCCCGACATGCTGAAGAACGTCCTCATCGCCAATCGCGGCGAAATCGCCTGCCGCATCATCCGCAGCCTCAGGCAGCTGGGCATCGCGAGCACCGCCGTCTATCACTTCGCGGACCGCGGCGCGCCGCATGTGGCGCTTGCTGACCATGCGGTGGAGCTGACGGCCGAGGTCCCGACCGCAGCCTATCTCGACATCGCCCAGCTGCTCGCCGCCGCGCGCAGCACTGGCGCCGATGCGATCCACCCCGGCTACGGCTTCCTCGCCGAGAACGCCGGTTTCGCGGCAGCCGTCGAGGACGCCGGGCTCGTGTTCGTTGGTCCGCAGCCCGACGTCATCCGGCTGATGGGCGACAAGATCGTGTCCCGGGAATTCGCCGTGCAGCACGGCGTGCCGGTCGCGCCGAGCTGCAAGCAGGACGGCAGCCTCGAGGAATTCGTGGCGGCCGCGAGCCACATCGGCTTCCCGCTGCTCATCAAGGCCGCCGCCGGCGGCGGCGGCAAGGGCATGAGCATCGTGCGCGGCGCGGACGAACTCGCGGCGCGCGCGAGCACCGCGAGCAGCGAGGCGCTGCGCTACTTCGCCGACGGTCGCGTGTATGCCGAACGTTATGTCGAACGCCCGCGCCACATCGAGGTGCAGGTGTTCGGCGACGGACAGGGCAAGGTGCTGCATCTCTACGAGCGCGAGTGTTCGGTGCAGCGACGCTTCCAGAAGATCATCGAGGAATCGCCCGCGCCGAAGCTGCCGGGTGTGCTGCGCGACCGGATCTGCGCCGCGGCGGTGAAACTCGCGACGGCCGCGAACTATCGGAACGCCGGCACCGTGGAGTTCATCCTCGCGCCGGATGGCGAGTTCTATTTCCTGGAAATGAACACGCGCCTGCAGGTCGAACACCCGGTCACCGAGTGCGTGACGGGACTCGACCTCGTCGAGATGCAGCTGCGCCTTGCCGCCGGCGAGCCGCTCGCGCTCACGCAGGCCGACATCGTCCAGCAGGGACATGCCTTCGAGTGCCGGATCTGCGCCGAGCAGCCCGAGCACGATTTCAGGCCGGCGACCGGCGTGGTGCAGCGCCTGCGCGAGCCGCGCGGCACGGGCCTGCGCTTCGACGGCGGCCTGCGCGAAGGTTCGGCCGTGACCGCCGCCTTCGACTCGATGCTCGCGAAGCTCATTGCCCACGGCGACGATCGCGCGCAGAGCGCGGAGCGCATGCGGGCGGCGCTGTCGTCGCTGGTGCTGCTGGGCGTCGACCACAACGCCGACTACCTGTCGCGCATCTTCGCGCACCCGGCCTTCCTCGACGGCGACCTGCACACGGGTTTCGTCGTGGAGCACGCGGCGGCGCTGGCACCCCCGCCGCTGGATGCGGGCGGCCGCGCCGCGGTGCTGGCCGCCGCCGTGCTGGCGACCGAAGAATTCAGGCAGCTGGCTTATGAATGCCCCGAACCGCACGCCTCGATCGGTCACTGGCGCAACTGAGGAATCCGCATGAGCACTGAACTGACTCTCGAGGGCACGGCGTCGACGGTCGACATCGTCGCCCGCCGCCCCACCCTGCGGATGCGGGTTGACGACCGCGACGTCACCGTCAGCGAGCGCGCGGCAACCGACGAGGGCGCGATCCTCGTCACCGTCGATGGCGTCGAGCACCAAGTCTGGCGCGTACGCGAAGGCGACCGCATCCACCTCAAAATCGGCGGGCGTACGCATTCCGTCGGCTACGCCGAGGCGGTGACCGCGGCGGCGCAGGGGGGCAATGCGGGCAACGAAATCCGCGCCGACATGCCGGGGGTGGTGGTCGACATCCACGTCGAGTCGGCCACGTCGGTCAACGCCGGCGACGCGCTGCTCGTGATCGAATCGATGAAGATGCAGCTGACGATCGTCGCCCCGCGCGAATGCATCGTCGACGCGATACACGTCGCCAGGAACGCCCCGTTCCAGAAAGGCGCCCTGCTGATTTCGCTGCAGGCGCCGGAGTAGACCGATGGCCCGGATCCAGTCCTCACTGAACACCGCGAGCAGCGAGTTCCGCCGCAACCATGCGGCCAGCAAGCTGCGCCTCGCCGAATTCCATGCGAAGCAGCACGCCGCGCGCCATGAGCGCCCCGCGCGCGACGTCGAGCGCCTCGCCAGGCAGGGCAAGATGCTGCCGCGTGAACGCGTCGACAAGCTGCTCGACCCCGGCACGCCCTTCCTCGAGCTGTCCTCGCTCGCCGCCAACATGGCCTATGGCGGCGAAGCGCCGGGCGCGAGCTGCATCGTCGGCATCGGCGTCGTCAGCGGCCGCGAGGTGATCGTCCATGCCGACGACTCGAGCATCAAGGGCGGCGCCTGGTATCCGCTGACGATCAAGAAAATCGTCCGCTGCCTCGATATCGCCATCGAGAACCGCCTGCCGATCGTGCACCTCTGCGACAGCGCCGGCGGCTTCCTGCCGCTGCAGTCGGAACTCTTTCCCGACCGTTACATGGCGGGCAGGATATTCCGCAACCAGTCGCTGCTCAGCAAGATGAACGTGAAGCAGCTCGCAATGGTATTCGGGCACTGCACGGCCGGCGGCGCCTACATCCCGGCGCTGTCGGATTATTCCGTCATCGTACGCGGCACCGGCGCGGTGTTTCTCGGCGGCCCGCCACTGGTCAAGGCCGCGACGGGCGAGGTCGTCAGCGTCGACGAACTCGGCGGCTGCGATCTGCACACGCAGATCAGCGGCACCTGCGACTATCCAGCGTCATCCGAGGCGGAAGCGATCGCGATCGGGCGCGAGATCGTCTCCCACTGGGACCGGCCGCAGAAATGGCCGCTGCAACGCGACCCGGTCGAGGCGCCCTACTACGATCCGGAGGAACTGCTTGGCATCATCCCCGATGACATCAAGCGCGGTTTCGACATGCGCGAGGTCATTGCGCGCATCGTCGACGGCAGCCGCTTCCACGAATACCAGCCGGCCTACGGGACGACGCTGGTCTGCGGCTACGCGAACATCTGGGGCTACAAGGTCGGCATCCTCGCCAACAACGGGGTGCTGTTCAACGATTCGGCGTTGAAGGGCGCGCACTTCATCGAGCTCTGCAACCAGAACGCGACGCCACTGGTGTTCCTGCAGAACATCACGGGCTACATGGTCGGCCGCGAGTACGAGGCGCGCGGGATCACGAAGGACGGCGCGAAGATGATCATGGCGCAGTCGTGCAGCCGCGTGCCGAAATTCACCGTGATGTGCCACGGCTCGTTCGGCGCCGGCAATTACGGCATGTGCGGCCGCGCCTTCGACGCGCGCTTCATGTTCACCTGGCCCAATCACCAGATCGGCGTGATGGGCGGGGAGCAGGCCGCGCGCACGCTCGCTGAGGTCAAGATGCGCCAGCTCGAGCGCAACGGGCAGGCACTGGACGAGGCCGTGATCGACGGTGTCTACCAGGAAACCCTCAAGGCCTACCAGGAGCAGCTGTCGGCGTATTACTCGACTTCCGAGCTGTGGGACGACGGCATCATCGATCCCCGCGACACGCGCAACGCATTGGGCATGGCGATCAGCGCCTCCCTGAACGCACCGCTCGGCGAGCAGGGTTACGGGGTGTTGCGCTTCTGAGCAACGGCCGGTCGTTGCCGACGCCCGCCCCGGGACGGGGGAACTCCCGTGGCGGCGAGCTCCGCTGGCGCGGCGCCTAGGTCTTCGTCACCCGCCCGTCACCAATGCGCCTGACGTTTCCCGCGGGAGCGTGCAGTGCGACGCGGTTGCGGCCCGCTGCTTTCGCCTGGTACATGGCGGAGTCAGCCTGGTCGATCAGTTCGGACAGGGTCTGTGCGCCGCATTGCAGGTCGGTGACGCCGAAGCTGGCACTGACGCACGACGGTTCGGGCAAGCCGGCCAGTGCGTGCACCTGCGTTTCGATCGCCGCGCGCATGCGCTCGGCGATCGCGGCGGCCTGGGTGCCGGTCAGGCCGGGGAGGAGCACGCAGAATTCCTCGCCGCCGTAACGGCATATATGGTCGTTCTCGCGCACCGCAAGCTGCAGCAGCCGGGCGGCCTCGGCGATGACGCGGTCACCTACGGTGTGCCCATGCGTGTCGTTGATCAGCTTGAAGCGGTCGATATCGCACATCACGCAGGCCAGGTCGTAGCCGCGCCGCTGGGCGGCCAGCAACTCCGCCTCGAATATCTCGAGGAAGGCGCGCCGGTTGAGACAGCCGGTCAGGGAGTCCCGGGTCGCCAGGCCCTTGAGCTCCTCGTTCTGCTTGGCGATTTCGCGGCGCTGGAGATCCATCGTCGTCAGCGCTTTGCGCAGTGCGTTGTTCTTCTGGAACATGGCCGTCTGGTCGTCAAAGCTCGCAAGCGCCGCGCGAGGCTTGCGGCGGCCATCGAACATCGGCGTCACGTTCACTGAAATGATGCGCTGTCCGCGCTGCTCGGTGGTGAGGACCAGGCTGAAGTTCACCTGCTTGCGCCCGCTTTCGAGGGCGGCGTCCCAGGGCAGCGGCTTGCCCTTGTGCTCCGGGCGCAGGTGGCGCCATTCAAATGCCGACAGCGCGCGTCCACGCAATTCCTCGTGGGAAAGCGCGAAATAGCGCGCAAAGGCGCGATTGCAGTGAACGATGCGCAGTTGCCTGTCGAGCAACGCGACGCCTTCGACGAGCCCGTTCATGACGGTGCTGACGCGGTCGGGAATCAGCGGCGCCTCGCCGGCCGTGCGCGCTGCGGCCGAGCGCAGGTGAAGCACGTAAAGCACGAGGTTGCCGAGCCCGAGCAACAGGCTCATGAATACCAGCGGGTGGCCCAGCGCGCCGGACAGGCCGCCGCCGGCGGGCGGAAACGCGATGCCGAGACGCCACGGCCCACGCCCTTGCCCCTCGAGTTCAATCAGCGCGAAATCCGGGTGCTGTGGCTCTTTCTCGCGGGTGAGGTCCACGGCGCCATGGACCGTCAGCAAGCTGCCGTCACCGCGCCGCGCATACATGCCGCTGGCGACGCCGCTGTCGACCGCATGGCTCATCAGCGCGACGAGCGCCGCTTCATCGGCCACGCGCAGCACCTGGCTGGCGGCCTTCTCGATGAGGGCGATGATTCGGGCGCGCTCGGCCAGGTCCGTCGCGCGCAGGGACGGCACGCCGCCTGTCAGGGCCGCGACCAGCACCAGCGCGACGGACAGCCCGGACAGCGCGGCGCCCACGCGCAGCGCAGGCGGCAGGCGGCCGGGGGGCTTCGGGTCACCCGCCACGGCGTGCTCGGGCAATGGAAGAGCTTGGGACCACGTTGAAATTCGCGCGCTCGGGTTGGCCGGGACGGTCCGGATTCATCCGTTTAGCGGCCGGCACGCGAGGTTCTGGAGCGCTACGAGCGATTAGACGCCGGTTGCCGCCGGCACGACGGCCACGGGGCCGCGGGATCAGCCCCGCTCGAGCAGCATGCGCAGCTCGATCACCGCCGCATTCGCCCGCGAGATATAGGAGGCCATCACCAGGGAATGGTTGGCGACGAAGCCGAAGCCTTCCCCGTTCAGCACCACGGGACTCCAGATCATGTCCTGCGTGCTCTCGAGCTCGCGGATGATCTGGCGCAGGCTGACGAGCGCGTTGCGCTTGTCGAGCACGGACGCGAAATCCTGCTCGACCGCGCGCAGGAAGTGGAGCAGCGCCCAGCTCGCGCCGCGCGCCTCGTAGAAGATGTCGTCGATCTGGAGCCACGGCGTCTGCACGACCATCACGTCAGGCGCCTGGGTGGAGCGCTCGGCGCCCGTATCACCGGCAAGGTCGGTGTTGAAACGCACCTGGCCGACGCTCGCGCTGAGGCGCTGCGACAGGTCACCCAGACGTTTCTCGACCACTGCGAGCCAGTTGCGGAGATTGTCGGCCCGGGCGTAGAACTGCGCCTGCTGGTCCTCGGTGGCGGAAATCCGCTGGACATAGGCCTCCAGCGCCTTCACCGCATCCGCGTATTCGTGCTCGGCGGCCGGGAACATCCACGACTCGGAATCGATGCGCAGCTTGTTGTCGGCCCTGATGAGGTTGGGGTCTTCGGTCGACTGGGTCTGCGAGCGCGACAAATCGTTGCGCAGCGCAATTGCGAGATCCCGCGCCTGCACCAGCGCGCCCCACTCCCAGTTCGGCACGTTGTCCATCAGGAGCCCGGGTGGCATCAGGTCGTTTGTCAGGTAACCCCCACGCTTGTCGAGCAACCGGTCGGTGACCTCCATCAGCGCCACCGTGGTGGTGACGCCGCGCACCGGCGTGGTGGCGCCCGCACGACGAACTGCCGCCTCCCGGACGTCGAAAGGGCCCGGCTCGTGGTCGAACAGGATCATCAGGACGACGATCACGAGCGCATACAGGCCCAGCGCGCCCAGCGCATAGTCCATGGCGCCGCGCGCACCCGGCCGGCCCGGCAACCAGCGGAAGAATGAAGTCAGCACGTCCTACCCTTTCCGTCAGCCATCCCGTGGCCGACCCGCTCAAGCCGTGAAGTCAGCCTGCAGGACCTTGTCGACCGCGGGTATGCCGGCAATTGCCGTCATCTCCACTTCGGTCAGGCGACGCGATACGCCGAGGACTGCGATCGCGCGGTCACGGCCCTCGGCCGCGCCTACCTGCATCCGGGAGATATTAACGCCGGCGCGCCCGAGAAGCTCACCCAGCGAGCCGATCACGCCCGGCTTGTCCGCGTGGCGCGTCGCCACGAGGTGCCCTTCCAGCGCGGCCTCGATCTCGTAGTCGTTTACGCGCACAAGTCGCGGATGCCGGCTGTCGAACAGCGTGCCTTCCAGGCAGCGCTCAACCCCTTCGGAGCGGCCACGGACCCGAAGCACGGACAGGTAGTCGCGTGCGTCGGCGGACTTGGCCTCCGACAGCTTGATGCCCTGGCGCCGGGCCAGGTGTGCGGCGTTGACCCGGTTGATCGGGGTATCGAGGTGATCCTGCAGCAGGCCCGCCAGCGCCTCGGCGACCAGCGGCTGGCTCTCGAGTTCGGAGGCCTGGCCGTACAGGCCGACCTCGACCTCGAGCAGCGGGCCGTCCAGCATCAGGGCCAGCAGCTTGCCGAGGCGTCTGGCCAGGCGCAGGTAGGGTTCGAGCTGCGCGAGGCGCTCCGGCGGAACGCTCTTGAGATTGACCGCGTTGCGCACCTCGTCCTTCAGCAGGTAAGCGGCGATCTGGTGGGCGATTTCGACGCCGGTCGCGGTCTGCGCCTCTTCGGTCGAGGCGCCGAGATGGGGCGTGAACTGGATCTTCGGGCACCCGAACAGCGGGCTCTCGCCCGGCGGCTCCTTGTCGAAGACGTCGAGCGCCGCGCCGGCGAGGTGGCCGCTCTCGACGAGCTCGAGCAGCGCGGCTTCATCGACCAGCCCGCCGCGCGCGCAGTTGATCACCCGGGCGCCCTTCTTCATCTGGCGCAGACGCTCGGCCGACAGCAGGTTGCGGGTGTCGTTCGTCATCGGGCAGTGCAGGCTCACGTAATCCGCCTGCGCAAGCAGTGCATCCAGCTCGACGCGTTCGACGCCATAGTCGGCGAAGGTCTGCGGATTGACGAACGGGTCGAAGCCGATGACCCGCATCTTCAGGCCTCGCGCGCGCTCGGCGAACAGGCGGCCGATCGTGCCGAAGCCGACCACGCCGACGGTCTTGCCGGAAACTTCCGAGCCCATGAATTTCGATCGTTCCCACTTGCCGCCGCGCACCGATCGGTCGGCTTCGGGCAGCGCGCGCGACAGCGAGAAAAGATGCGCGATGGCGAGCTCGGCGGTGGTCGTCGCGTTCGCGTCCGGCGTGTTCATCACGATGATGCCGCGCTCGGTGGTCGCGTCGAGATCGACGTTGTCCACGCCGATGCCGGCGCGGCCGACGACGCGCAACTTTCGCGCGGCCTCGAGCAGCTTGCCCTTGATCTTGGTTTCACTGCGCACGATGACGGCATCGGCGTCGGCGATGTGCGGCAGCGCGGCCTCCACGTCCAGGCCCGGCGAGAAATCGACGGTCAGTTCGGGATACTGCCGGAGGGCGGCAACGCCCTCCTGCGCCAGTTTGTCGGCGACGAAGACTTTGATCATGACGGAATCACCCTTTCGTTCGGCGGTGTGACGATCGATACGCACGCGACCCGGATACGCGCCGCGTGCGTGGACTGGATGTGTGGACGGGCGGCCCTGGCCTACTCGGGGGTGACCTGCGCGTAGGCCCAGTCGAGCCAGGGCGTCAGCGCTGCGAGATCGGAGGACTCGACGGTCGCGCCGCACCAGATGCGCAGGCCCGGCGGCGCGCTGCGATACGCGGCGATGTCGAAGGCCACGCCTTCCTGGGCGAGCGCCGCCGTCATCCTGTCGACTGTGGCGAGCCGCTGCTTCGCGTCCAGCGCCTCGAACCACGGCGCGGTAATCTTCAGGCACACGGAGGTGCTCGAGCGGATTGCCGGATCGGCGGCCAGGAACTCGACCCACGGCGTCTTCGCGACCCAATCGGCGAGCACCGCGAGGTTGCGCTGCGAGCGCTCGACCAAACCGCCGAGGCCGCCAACCGTGTCCGCCCAGCGCAGCGCGTCCAGGTAGTCCTCGACGCACAGCATCGACGGCGTGTTGATCGTGGCGCCCTCGAACAGGGCCTCGTCGATCTTGCGGTCCTTCGCGAGCCTGAAGATCTTCGGCAGCGGGTACGGCGAATCCCAGGTCTGCAGCCGCTCGGCGGCACGCGGGCTCAGGATGACCATGCCGTGTGCGCCTTCACCACCCAGCACCTTCTGCCAGGAGTAGGTCACGACGTCGAGCTTGTCCCACGGCATGTCCATCGCGAACACCGCGGACGTCGCGTCGCAGATCGTCAGGCCGGCCCGGTCGGCGGGAATCCAGTTGCCGTCGGGCACGCGGACGCCGGACGTGGTGCCATTCCATACGAACACGACGTCGTGGCTGAAATCGACGTCGGCGAGGCGCGGCAGCTCGCCGTAGGGCGCGCTCATCACGCGGGTGGACGGCAACTTCAGGCTCTCGGTGATGTCGGCGACCCATTCCTGGCCGAAGGATTCCCAGGCCAGCACGTCGACCGGGCGGGAACCGAGCAGGTTCCACAGCACCATTTCGACGGCGCCGGTGTCCGACGCCGGCACGATGCCGATGCGGTAGTCAGCGGGCACGCCGAGGAGACGGCGGGTTTCCTCGATCGCGAGCTTGAGCCGGGCCTTGCCTTCCTTCGATCGATGCGAACGTCCGACGAGCGCGCGCTCGAGCGCGGCGACGCTCCAACCCGGCCGCTTGGGGCAGGGTCCGGACGAAAAACACGGATTGGCGGGCCGGGCCGCGGGTTTCGGCATCTCTCTATTCATGCGTTACCTTGGGACTGGCGGGTGGAGGCGGCATTCTACTGGCGATATCTTGCATTGCAACGAGGTGCCGCAACCGGCCGGGCGCTCGCCGGCGGGCGCCCGCATGCGTTCGATGGAGCGGCACGGAAATGCCGGCGCGCTCATGACGCATCCGGCCCGAGGTGCTCGCGCAACTGGCGCCGCATGTCCTCGACCTTGCGGTGCAGGGCGTTGACCGCGTCCAGCTTCTCCTCGAACTCATGCCGCGCCTGCTGCAGCTGGGCCTTCTGCTGCTTCATCCGGTTCGCGGTTTCGACGAGCTTGCGGTAGTTCGCCCTGAGGGTCTGCTCCTTGTGGCGGTAATCCGCGTCGAGCTGGGCGCGCAGCGCCGCTTCACGCTCGCGCAACGCCGCGGCGGCCTCGTCGCGCACGCGGCGCAGCTCCTGCCGGTAATGGCGCTCGAGCGCGCTGCCGTGCTCCCCCACCAGGGCGTCCAGGCAGCCGGTCAGCCGCAGTTCGAAGTCCTGCAGTATGCCGCCAAGCTCGTCGCTGGCAGACGCGGGCACCCCGGCCTGCGGCAGCTGGCGAGTGGCCTGAGGCGCCCCCGCCTCGCTGATGACGGCGCCGAGGTCGTCGAGCACCGGCCCGCTGGCTGGCGACGCGTGCGGATCCCCGAGCGTGGCGTGCAGGTCGGCATCCGGGGCCGGCGGCGCCATCCCGTCTATCGCTTCGCGCGCGGCGAGCTTCAGGAGCTCGGTCGTCTCGGCGCCCACGAAATCGCCTTCGCCGCCTGGCAGGATGGCGGATTCCTCGTCGGCAGCCCGGCGCGCCAACGCACCACCCGCCGCTTGCGGCAACTGGCCCGGCCATGCGGGTTCGTGCAGCGACTCCACGGTGTCGGCGAGGCGCTGGTCGTGATCGGTATCGTTCATCTCATTCCTTTCCACGGGTGTGGGCGGGCGTGGGCGCGAAATCCTGCGCTGTCGCGCCCATTCTACGTCTCCGGCCCGCGCCTGCCCCAGGCTTGCGTGCAGGGGCTGGCGAACCCGGTTTACAGCGGCACACCCCCGCCGCTACCGTCTGCACATCCGCCACGCAGGAGAGCCAGGATGCACACCGCCGTCTATGCCCCGGTCTTCCACGACTACAGCGATCCCGGCCGCCTCGTCGAACTCGCCCGCGTCGCCGAACAGGCGGGATACGACGCCATCTTCGTCTGGGACCACCTTGCCATCGAACCGGCCGGGCGCCTGGACGTCGTGGACGCGACGGTCGTGCTGGCCGCAATCGCGCAGGCCACCCGCCGCATCCGCTTCGGGGCGATGATCACGCCGCTTGCGCGGCGCCGGCCCTGGAAGCTGGCGAAGGAACTGAACACCCTCGACCGCCTGTCCGGTGGCCGCGCGATGCTCGGCGTCGGGCTCGGCGAACCGGCGGCCGTGGAGTTCGGCAGCTTCGGCGAGGATCCGAGCCCGCAGGCGCGGGCCCGCCGTCTCGACGAAGGCCTCGCCATCCTCGACCCGCTGCTGCGCGGTGACACCGTGACCCATCGCGGCGAGTACTACCAGCTCACCGACGCCGCGCTCGCCCCACGCTCCGTGCAGTCCCCACGCGTCCCGATCTGGGTCGCCGCGTCGCTGCCGGCGCGCGCGGGGTTGCGCCGTGCCGCGCGCTGGGACGGCGTGTTCCCGATCAAGGTGCCGCAGGTCATCGCGGAGGGCACGGTATCGCACGCCGACTGGTCCGAATGGTGGCTGTCCCCCCCGGAACTCGCCGAGGCCAACCGTTACGTGCAGGGTCTGCGACAGGAACAGGGACCTTACGCGGTGACCGCGACCGGCCGTCTCGCCGACGAGACGCCGGCGGCCGCCCGCGCGCGCCTCGCCGAGTTCCGCGCCGCCGGCGCGAACTGGTGGCTGGAGTGGATCGACGACGCACCCGGCAGCTACGAACGCACGCTGGCCGGGATCGCGCGCGGCGCCCCCGGTCGGTAGCTGCCCCGATGTGGCGCAGCCTGCAGATCTACCACGTCAACGTGAACTGCTCGAACCTCGAGCGTTCGCTGGATTTCTATCGGGCCATCGGCTTCGAGGAGGCCTGGGACATCCCCGACTGCCAGGTGCCGGGGCTCGGGCCCGTGCCGAAACGGGGGCGGGCCAAGCTGCTGCGCCTGGGCTCGGACCCGCGCGGCACGCTGCTGGATCTGATTGAATGGACCGAGCCTCCAACCGCGGGAGCGCCCTACCCGCACCTCGCCCACGCCGGCATTGCGCGCCTGTGCCTGCGGGTGAAGGGCATCGACGAAATGATCGACATGTTGCGTGAGCGCGGCGTGCGCTTCGTGGACGCCCCCGCCGAACCCGGCCTCGTCGGCCACCGCCAGAAATTCGTCTGCGTGCTCGACCCGGACGGCGCGGTGATCGAACTGATGGAGTTCTTCTAGCGCGGCCTCAGGCCAGCGCGAGCCGGCCCCGCACCGGCAGGCGCAGCAGCAGGAAGACCACGATGGAGACGTTCAGCAGGTTCCAGCCGATGCCATTTAGGAACGCGCCGAAGTAATTGCCGGTCCAGTCATAGATCGCGCCCGACATCCAGCCACCGAGCGCCATGCCGAGCAGCGTGGCCATGACCACCGCGCCAACCCGCCGCCCGGCCTCGGGCGCCGGGAAATATTCGCGCACGACGATCGCGTAGCAGGGGATGATCCCGCCCTGGAACAGCCCGAACAGCGCCGACACGACATACAGCGACACGAGCCCTTCGGCCGGCAGGTACATGAAGAGCGCGACGCCCTGCAGCGTCGACCCGATCAGCAGGGTGCGCAGGCCGCCGATCCGGTCGGCGATGTAGCCTGACGCGAGCCGGCTGATGATGCCGCAGGCGAGCATCAGCGAGAGCATCTCCGCGCCACGCGCGGGCCCGAAGCCGAGATCGCTGCACATCGCGACCAGGTGGACCTGCGGCATCGACATCGCGACACAGCAGCCGACACCGGCCAGGCACAGCAGCCATTGCAGGGCGCCGGGGGAAAGATGCAGCGCGGCGGGGTCGGCCGGCGCGGTCATCGACGCGCCGCTCACCGGGCGGTGGTCGATGGGCGCGGGGCGACGCATCAACGAGGCCAGCAGCAGGATGCTGACCACGCAGAAGGCGCCGAAACCGAGATAGGCGTCGCGCCAGCCGTAGGCTTCGACGAAGTGCTGCGTGATCGGCGGCCACAGCGCGCCGCCGACGTAGTTACCGCTGGCACAGATCGCGACCGCGATGCCACGGCGACGCTCGAACCAGTGCGAGATGTCGGCAAGCAACGGCGCGAAGGTGGCAGAGCAGCCCAGCATGCCGAGCAGCAGCCCCTGCACCAGGGCGAACTGCCACATGCTCTGGGCGTTCGCGGCCAGGTAGAAACCCAGCCCCTGGGCGGCCGCGCTGATCAGCAGCGGCACGAACACGCCGTAGCGGTCGGCCATGCGGCCGAGCAAGAGGCCGCCCGCCGCGAAGCCGAGCATCGTCGCCGTGAACGGCAGCGAGGCGTCCGCGCGCGCGACGCCGAATTCCTGCTGCAGCGTCGGCAGCACCACCATCACCGTGTACATGCCGCCACCGCCGATGGTCATCAGCACCACGGCGATGGACAGCCGCAGCCAGGCATAGGGGGACTCAATCAGCGATTCGGACGATGCGGCGGAAACATTCATTGATGGCAATCTGAAGGCGGGCGCAGGCCCGGACACTACACTGAAACCTCATCCCTGCGCAGCAGGGGCGGCGCGCGGCCACCTCGGCCCGGGCCAGCGCGCCTATTCCAGCATGTCATTCAGCCGGTCGCGGGCGCCGAGCATCTCGTCCAGCATGCCGCGCACGATTTCGCGCACGCTGGTCGGCGCTCGCAGGTCGCCGACGATCTGGCCGACCGGGTAGGTCAGGAACTCGCGGGCCCGCACCCGCTCGACGCGCGTGCGGCCTTCGGCCCACCACAGGATGTTCTGCAGCGGTGCCGGCAGGGGCTCCGGCGCGCCCGGGCGCTCCCAGGCGTCGGTGAAGGCCGAGCGCAGCGTGCGGCACGGCTTGCCGGTCACGCTGCGGGTCTGCACGGCGTCCTCGGCCTCGGCCGCGAGCAGGCGCTCCTTGATTTCGGGTGTGACCTCGCTCTGCGCGCTCGGCAGCCAGACCGAGCCGCACCAAACGCCCTCGCAGCCGAGCGCCAGCGCCGCGGCGACCTGGCGCCCACGCCCCACCCCGCCGGCGCCCAGCACCGGCAGCGGGGCGACCGCGTCGACGACGCCCGGCCACAGCACCATCGACGAGATGCTCCCGGTGTGCCCCCCGGCCTCGGCGCCGACCGCAATCACGAAATCGCAGCCGCTCGCCTTGTGCTTCACGGCGTGCTTGGCCTTGCCGGCCAGCGCCGCGACCTTGACGCCGCGCGCGTGCGCGGCCGCGACCAGTTCGGGCGGCGGCGAGCCGAGCGCGTTGACGATGAGGCTTATGGGGTGCTGCATCGCGATCTCGATCATCGCCATGCTTTCCGCCGGCGTGAACGACAGCTCGCCGAGCAGTGCGCGGACGATCGCGTCGCGCTCGGCCGCCGGCAGCGGCGGAATGCCGGCCGCATCCAGCAGCCCGCGCACGAAGTCCAGGTGCTCGCGCGGGAAGAGCCGGTCGGGATCGAACTTGAGGTCGCCGGCTTCCGTGTAGGTCGTCGGCATCAGCACGTCGATGCCGTAGGGCCGGCCGTCGATGTGATCGTCTATCCAGCGCAGTTCCTCGCGCAGCCGCGCGGGGCTCATCCGCGCCATGCCGAGCACGCCGAAACCGCCGGCGCGTGACACCTCGACGACGACGTCGCGACAGTGCGAGAAGGCGAAGATCGGGACGTCGATGCCGAACATCTCGCACAGGCGGTTCTTCATGTCTCGTGTCCTCGCACTGGTGCAGTGGCGAGCATGGACCAGCGTCGGCCGTCGCGGTAGCCCTCGAATCGGGGTAGCGGCGCGGGCTTCCTCAAGCGCCGGCCGGCGCCGGTGCAGCGTCGGCGTAGCGGATGTCGAGTACGAGGTAACGCCTGGCGCCAGCCTCCCCGCCGACCTGCACCTCGTCATCGAAGGTCTTGCCGAGCAGCGCGCGCGCCAGCGGCGAATCGATGCTGATGCAGCCGCGCGCGGCATCGGTCTCGTCGCTGCCGACGATCCGATAGACGAACGTCGCGCCCGCATCGTCCTCGAGTTCCACGCTGGCGCCGAAGAACACCTTGCCGGTATCGGGCGGTGTCGCCTCGACGACCTTCAGCTTCGGCATCCGCCGCTGCAGGTAACCGATGCGGCCGTCGATGCCGCGCAGCTCCTTCTTGCGGTACTGGTACTCGGCATTTTCCGAGCGATCGCCCTCGGCGGCGGCGGCGGCGAGATGCCTGACGACGTCGGTGCGCCGCTCCCACAGGCCCTTGAGTTCGGCCTCGAGCGTGCGATAGCCGGCGGCGGTGATGTACGGGGAGGACGGTGGGCGTGGCGGACGGTAACGACTCATCGCGCGATTATAGGCGGGTGCGGCGGGGCTGCGCGCGGGGCACGGTGCCCTCGTCCGAGCGCCCCGTTACAATCGGATTTCCACATGGACGAGGGGAGCGCCCGCGCGCCGCCCCGGGTCCAGGCACAACGCAAACCAGAGGTCGCCATGCGCAGCATCGAAACACCGCAGGACATGAAAAAACTCATCGGCGAGGAGATTGGCGTCTCCGAATGGGTGACCATCGACCAGGCGACCATCGACAAGTTCGCCGAGGCCACCGGCGACCACCAGTGGATCCACGTCGACGTCGAACGCGCGAAGACGGAAATGCCCGGCGGCAAGACCATTGCGCACGGTTTCCTGACGCTGTCGCTGGTGCCGCGCCTGAGCGCGACGATCTGGAAGATCGAGAAGCGCAGCCGCGGCATCAACTACGGCCTCAACAAGCTGCGCTTCACCGCGCCGGTGCCGGTGGAATCACGCGTGCGGCTCAAGCAGAAGCTGCTGGCCGCGGACGACGTCAAGGACAACGGCGTGCGCCTGACCTTCGAGAACACGATCGAAATCGAGGGCGGCAGCCAGCCGGCGCTGGTCGCCGAGGGACTGAGCATCGTCTTTCCCTGACCCCGGCGCCGCCGCGCGCGGCGGGGTAAGGGCCGGCGCAGCGACGTTCCCGGCATGCCGGGAAGCCTACGCTTCGACGCCGGTGACATCCGCCGGCAGCGCGGCGGCCGAGGGCCGCGCCGCCGGACTCATCCGCCGCGCTGCGCCGCTCGGCCGCAGGCGCCCTGGCGCGCAGCCTCGACCCGCTGCCAGGTCTGCGTGCGGCCGAGCAGCGCAACGCCCAGATAGGCCCGCAGCGCGAGCTGGCGATTCGACGGCGCGAGCGTCAGTCGGGCCCGGTAGACGACACCTTCGTCGGGGTCGAGCAGCTCGCCGCCTTCCCAGCGCAGCGGGTCATCACTGACGCGGCGCAACCCCGTCAGGATTGCGAGGTCGCGCAGCGGCAGGTTCAGGCGCTCACCCGGACAGCGCGTGCAGCGCGCCGCCGGATCATCGCCCTCCCGCAGGGAGCGGACGAGGCGTCCTTCCAGGATCCCGTCGCGCAGATCGAGCCGGATCTCCGCACGCGGCCTGCCGGTGCGGTCGTCGACGATCCGCCACAGGCCGCGGGGGTCGCCCGCGTCGGCGAGCGCGCAGTCCATGCCCATGAGCAGCATCAGCACGAAAACGACAGGTGGCAACACAGGCATGGGGGTTCTCCCGGTTGGCCGGGCGTAGCACCCGGCTGTTGTCGGAGGTGGGGTGGCGGCGCGCCTTCAGAACGCCTCGATGAAGACGTGCCGGGCCCGCCGGCGTTCGAGGATCTCCTTGCAATCGGCAACCATCGCCGCGGACCCGCAGAGGTAGAACTCCGTCGTCTCCGGCTCGAAGTCCAGTTCCTCGAGCGCGCGGCTGACGCGCCCCGCGATGCCTCCACGCGGCGCCGCGCCGCGGCTGTAGCAGCGCAGGATCTCCGCCGGCAGCGCGGACAGGCGGGTCGTGATGTCGTCCGCGTCGCCGCGGCAGCCGAACAACAGCTGACTGCGCCCGAGCGCCCCGGTCCGGGCCAGCTGGCCGAACATTGGCAGGAACGGCGCGAGTCCCGTGCCAGTCGCGACGAAGACCCGGTGCCGGTTGCCGTGCGCGAGCGTGTACTGGCCGAGCGGCAGTTCGATCTCGGTGCACGTGCCGGGCTCGACCCTGCTCACGAACTGCGAACCGCGCCCCCCCGTGCGCGTGCTGATGAGGAAACGCAGCACCCGGCCGTCGAGACCGGCAATCGAATAATCCCGCCACTCGCCGTGTGCGACGCGCATGCGCGCGAACTGGCCGGGCGCGAAATCGGCGACGTCGGCGTCGAGTTCGAAGTCGAGCTGCCAGATCGCGTCGGTCAGTCGTGCCTTGGACAGCAGCGTCGCGCGCTTTTTCTCGGGCGGGAGCGTGGCGACCGTGATCGGTGGCTGCACCGCGCGTAGCGCCGCCAGGATGCGCGGGAAGCCGGTCGGCCCGAGCGCCTGGCAGGCCGCGCCGACGCCGCCCATCATCGACCCCACGATGCCGAGGCAGCCCGCATCGCAGCCCGACAGCAGGAGGCCCGGAATCGGGGTGCGCGGACCGAGCAGCGACGAGCGATAGCGCTCCGGGGTCGCCGCGAGACCATAGAAGCGCCCGCCCGGGTGCGAGGTGTAGTGCTCGACGCTGAGCGGCGTCGCCATCTCGCTGTAGGCGACGAGTTCGCCGAGGCCGGGAATCGCTGTCTCGGCGAGGCGCAGCAAGCCATCGCCAATGCGCTGCTTCAACGCGGAATACCCGGGGCCCCGATTGCCCTTCGGCAGATGCCGCCAGTCGTCGAAGGCGCCCTCTTCGACGAACGAGATCAGCTCCGCGGTGTGGAAGCGTTCGTCGCCGGCCTTGAGCGAGGGAAAGGATGCGTAGACGTGCCTCGGTTCGCCCGCCAGCAGCGCCGCGCTGCGCGCGGCCACGGCATCGTGCTCGAGATCGGCATTGATCCAGAAGTTCTCACCCTGCACGCCGATCGTCGACACCGGCGCCTTGAGGCGCAGGTAGAGGGTGACGGCGGAACGTGGCGACACGAGTCGGCTGGCGAGCGCGCGCAGCGGCGCGGTCTTCGCGCCGATCGCGCCGGCGGTCGGCAGGAGTCGTTCAAAGGTGGTGGGCACGCCGGCGTTCGAGATCACGAGCGGCGCCTCGATGACGACCTCGCGCGGCGCCGGGCCGCGCCGGTCGATGACCTTCACGCCAACCGCACGGCCCCCGCGGACCAGGATCTCGACCACCTCCTGCGCGACGCGCACGCTGCCGCCGGCCGCCTCGATGCGCTTCTCGAGGCTGCGTGCGATGCGTGGTGCGCCGCCGTCGGGGAACCACGCCCCGTGCAGGTAATGCGCCGTGATCTGGGCGTGGATCGCGAACGCGCTGCTCGCCGGGGGCAGGCCGTAATCCCCCCACTGGCTCGCGAGCAGCGCGCGCAACTGCGGCGAGCGGAAATTCTTCGCGAGGTAGTCACCGGTGGACTGCATGGCCTTGGCACCCGTCAGGCGCTGGATCACACGCAGCAGCGGCTCGATGATGTTCGGCACCATGCCACGCGCGAAGCCGAGCGAGGTCCAGCGCGTGACGGCCCGCACATCGCGGAAATAGCGGCGGATGGCGGCCGCCTCGTCCGGGAAGCGTGCGATCAGCCGCGCCGCGAAGCGCGCCGGATCGGACGGCACCGCGAAATCCAGCCCGGGATAGACGAAACGTTCGAATTCGTCCGGCAGGCGGTTCCAGTGCAGTTCCTCACCGGAGAGATAGTCGAACAGGCGGCGCGGGAACGCACCGGGCCAGACCTCGCCGATGTAGTGAACGCCGACGTCCCACGCCGCGCCGTCGCGCCGGAATGCGTGCGTGAGCCCGCCGGGCTCGGTGTGCTTCTCCAGCACGAGCACCTTCCTGCCATCCACACCCGCCAGGAGACCCGCTGCCGTCAGGCCCCCGATGCCCGAGCCGATCACTATCGCGTCGTACATGCTCACCCCCGGGCCGATGGCGCGCAGGCCACGCGCGAAGCCATCCTGGACGACAGGACACGGGCGCGCGCCGGCGTCAGCTGAATCGCCAGGTCGTGGCAGAATAAGGACCGTGGGCTCATCCGGGCTCTCCGTTCGAGTTGAGAAAGTGGGGCCATGCTGCGGTTCCATCCGCAGCCGGACAACCCGTTCCGCCCGGATGCACTTTCCAGCGCAGGCGAACAATCGATGAACGTGAACCACAAGACGATCGACCGCCTTGCCGCCTTCATCGCGGTGGCGGACTCCGGCTCCTTCACTGCCGCCGCGGAGCGCCACGAGTTGAGCAAGTCCTCGCTCAGCGACGCGGTGGCCCAGCTCGAGCGCGAGCTCGGCCAGCCGCTGCTCCAGCGCAACACGCGGCGGCTGCGGGTCACGGCGGCCGGTGCGGAAGTGCTCCAGGACGCGCGCGAACTCATCTCCCGCATCGAGACGACCCTCGATCGCGCGCGGGCCCGCGCCGCGTCCCTGAACGGCAGCTTGCGGCTGACGAGTCCAGTCGACCTGGCCGCAGTGGTCGGGCACTGGATCGCCGAGTACTGTGCATTGCATCCGGGGATGCGCGTCGAATACCTGCCCAGCGACGCCCGCCTCGACCTCATCGAGGAGGGTTTCGACCTCGCGCTGCGCGTCGGACGCATGCGTGACTCCTCGTTACGTGCGGTCCCGCTCGGCGAGTTCGAGATGGTGCTGGTGGCGGCGCCGGCCTACCTCGCGCAACGCGGCGTCCCGCGCGAACCCGCCGACCTCGCGGGGCACGCCTGGCTCGCCTTCTCGATGATGGACCGACCCGACGAACTCGAACTGGGCGGCGAACGCGTGAAACTGCGCACGCGGATTTCGACGAACGCCGTGGCCGCGCTCAAAAGCCTGGCGCTGGCCGGCGCGGGAGTGGCCGTGGCGCCGGAAGCCCTCGTGCGTCCCGAACTCGCGGCCGGCACCCTGCGACGCGTCCTGCCCGACCAGCCTCTGCCACGGGCGCCGTTCCACGCCTTGTACGCGGGCCGCACGCCGTCGGCGGCCGCACGCGCTTTCCTGGACCTGATTCGGGATTATGCGGCCGACGTGGTGCGACCCGCGCCCTGACCGCGCGCGCCGCCCGGCACGGACGACGGTTTGGGATGCGCCGGTAGACGCCGCGGCCGCTAGGCCGGGTCGCCCCGCGTGCGTTCGAGTTCGCGCAGGCGGAAACGCTGGATCTTGCCGGTCGCCGTCTTCGGCAGTTCATCGACGAACTCGATGAACCGGGGGTACTTGTAGGGTGCGAGCCGTTCCTTCACGAATACCTTCAATTCCGCCTCGTCGGCGCTCGCACCAGGCCTGAGCACCACGAAGGCCTTGGTCTTGGTGAGTCCCTCGGCATCCTCTTTGCCGATGACCGCCGCTTCGAGCACCGCGGGATGCTGGACCAGCGTCGCCTCCACCTCGAAGGGGCTGACGTAGATGCCGCTCACCTTCAGCATGTCGTCGCTGCGGCCACAGTAGGTGTAGGTGCCGTCGGCATTGCGCAGGTACTTGTCGCCACTCTTCGTCCAGCCGCCCTGGAAGGTCTCGCGCGTCTTCTCGCGATTGCCCCAGTACATCAGCGCCGCGCTCGGCCCCTGGATATAGAGATCGCCCGGCTCGCCGTCCGCGACCGCGCCGCCCTGCTCGTCTCGCAGCGCGATTTCATAGCCCGGCACCGGCCGGCCGGTGGTGCCGTAACGCACATCGCCGGGGCGGTTGGAGAGGAAGATGTGGAGCATTTCCGTCGATCCGATGCCGTCGATCACGTCCACGCCGAAATGCCGCCGGAAGCGTTCGCCGATCTCGGCCGGCAAGGCCTCGCCGGCGGACGACGCGAGCCGCAGCGCCACCTCGTCGCGCGCCGGCAGTCGCGGCGAGGACAGCATGCCTGCATAGCCTGTCGGCGCGCCAAAGAAGACCGTGGGCTTGAGGTCGCCGGGGACGCCGTCGCCACGCCAGTGCCGGAACACGGCCTCCGGGGTCGGCCGCTCCGGCATCAGGATGGAGGTCGCGCCGACGGCGAGCGGGAAGCTCAGCGCGTTGCCGAGGCCATAGGCGAAGAAGAGCTTGGCGGCGGAGAAACAGACGTCGTCCGCGCGGAGGTCCAGCACGCCCCTGCCGTAGAGCGCGGCCGTCCAGTACGCGTTCGCGTGCGAATGCACGACCCCCTTGGGGCGACCGGTGGAGCCGGAGGAATACAGCCAGAACGCGGCGTCGTCGCCAGCTGTCGCGGCCGGCCGGGACGCCGGGGCCTGGGCGTCGAGGAAGGCCTCGAACTCGACTTCGGCCGGATGCAGCGGCGCGACGGGACGGGAGACGACGACCTTGCGCACCTCGTGATCGCTTTTGGTCAGCGCCAGCGTCAACACCGGCAGCAACGCGCCGGACACGAGGACGGCCTGGGCGCGTGAATGTTCAAGCATGTAGGCGTAGTCGTCGGCGGTGAGCAGCGTGTTGACGGCAACCGGCACGACGCCCGCGTACAACGCACCGAGGAAAGACACAGGCCAGTCGAGGGTGTCCAGCATCAGCAGCAGCACGCGCTCCTCGCGCCGGATACCGCTGGCACGCAATCCGGCCGAGACCTGCCGCGCCCGCTCGGCGAGGGCGCCATAGGCTAGCGTCGCGACGTCGTCGACGTAGGCCAGCCGCTCGGGATGAGCCGCGTTGCAATCGAAAAGATACCCAGCGAAATTGAAACGCTCACCCGGTGCCGGTGCACTGCCTGCGCTCATCGACTGCTCCCCTCTGCTCTTCGTTCTCGTTGTCGTCGCATCATGCTAACGCCCCGCTCCACCGCAGGGGAAATAGGGGGGGAATGGAGGACAGAAATGGGGGACAGACCACGGTTTCGCGGGAAACCGAGAAATAGGGGACAGACCACAGTTTCCCGCGGTTTCCCGCGAAACCGTGGTCTGTCCCCTATTTCTTGTCCCCTATTTCCTTTGCTGTTTCGTTTGCCCCCTATGTCGTTCGAATTGCGCAGCACCGGTTTCGGGTCGAAGATCGTAGCTATCGGGCCAGACGGCGTGCGCCGCCGTGGCCTACACGCTCCCTGCAGACGAGGACATCATGAAGCACCCGACCCCGCAAACCGTCTACCTGCGCGACTACGCACCGCCCCCCTTTCTGGTCGAGACGATCGACCTCGACATCGACCTGCGCGAGGACCACGCTGTCGTTGGCGCACGACTCGCGCTCGCGCGCAATCCCGCGGCGCGGGACAGCGCCGCAGCGCTCGTGCTCGACGGAGAGGAACTTGACCTGCTGTCGGTGGCACTCGATGGTCGGGCGCTGGGCGCCGACGACTACCGGCTGAGCGCCACGCAACTTGTGATCGATGCCGTGCCCGCGCGCTGCACGCTCGAGACCCGCGTGCGCATCCGCCCGGACGCGAACAGCCAGCTGATGGGCCTGTACCGCTCGACAGACGGGTACTTCACGCAATGCGAGGCGGAAGGCTTCCGTCGCATCACCTACTTCATCGATCGCCCGGACGTGATGGCGCGCTACACGACGACCATCCACGCCGACAGGGCGCGCCTGCCGGTGCTGCTGTCCAACGGCAATCCCGTGGCCAGCGGCGATGAGTCCGACGGCCGCCACTGGGCGCGCTGGGAAGATCCTTTTCCGAAGCCGTCTTACCTGTTCGCGATGGTCGCGGCCAGGCTCGAGCACATCGAGCGCGACGTCGCGACCGCCTCGGGACGACCGGTCAAGCTGATGGTGTACGTGGAGCCCGGCAAGCTCGACCAGTGCGGTTTTGCGCTGGATGCGCTGGAACAGGCGCTGCGCTGGGACGAGCGGACCTTCGGCCTCGAGCTCGATCTCGACCGCTACATGATCGTCGCCGTCGGCGACTTCAACATGGGCGCGATGGAGAACAAGGGACTCAACATCTTCAACACGCGCTACGTGCTCGCGCGCCCCGACACCGCAACCGATCACGACTACATGCTGCTCGACCGCGTGGTCGCGCACGAGTATTTCCACAACTGGACCGGCAACCGCGTGACCTGCCGCGACTGGTTCCAGCTGAGCCTGAAGGAAGGCCTGACGGTCTTCCGGGATCAGCAGTACGGCGGCGACCGCTACTCCCACGCCGTGCAGCGCATCCAGGAGGTGCGCCTGCTGCGCAGCGCGCAGTTCCCCGAGGACGCGGGCCCGATGGCGCACCCGGTGCGGCCGGCCTCTTACATGGAAATCAGCAACTTCTACACCGCGACCGTCTACAACAAGGGCGCGGAGGTCGTGCGGATGATCCACACCCTGATTGGCGCGGACGCCTTCCGGCGTGGCATGAATCTCTATTTCGAGCGTCATGATGGCCAGGCGGTGCGCACGGAGGACTTCGTCGCCGCGATGGCCGACGCGTCCGGCGTCGACCTCGGGCAGTTCCAGCGCTGGTACGACCAGGCCGGCACGCCGCGCGTCGCCGTGCGGTCGACCTACGACACTGTCGCGCGGACCTGCACGCTGGACTTCACCCAGGACTGTGCGCCCACCCCGGGCCAGCCCGACAAACTGCCGTTCCATATTCCCGTCGCCCTCGGACTGCTCGGTGCCGACGGCAGTGGACTACCGCTGCGCCTCGCGGGCGAGGACGCCGCCGCCGGCACCTCGCGCGTGCTGTCGCTGACGGAAACGCACCAGCGCTTCGTGTTCACCGACGTCGCGGGGCCGCCGGTGCCCTCGCTGCTGCGCAATTTCTCCGCGCCCGTCGAACTCGCCTTCGACTACACCGACGCCGATCTCGCGCTGCTCGCCGCGCACGACGGCGATCCCTTCAACCGTTGGGAAGCCGGCCAGCGTCTGGCGCTGCGCGTGCTGCTTGGCGCGGTCGCGAACATCCGCGCGGGACGCGCGCCGGTCTTCGGCTCGGGCATCGTCGAGGCCTGTCGCCGGGTGCTGGCCGACGCCGCCGCGGACCCCGCGTTCGCAGCCGAGGCGCTGAGCCTGCCTGGCGCGGCCTACATCGCCGAACAGGTGGATGAAGTCGACCCGGACGCGATACTCGCGGCCCGCACCGCCCTGCGCCGCCACCTCGCGGCAAGCCTCGCGCCCGAATTCGAGGCCGCGTATGCCACGCACGCGCCCGCCGGCCCGTACAGCCCGGATCCCGTGTCCGCCGGCCGCCGGGCGCTGCGCAATCTAGCGCTCGGCTACCTGATGGAGCTTGAAACGCCGGACATCCGCGCGCGCTGCCTCGCGCAACTGCGCGAGGCCGACAACATGACCGACAGCATGGCGGCGCTGGTCGCGCTGGCGAACTGCGACTGCCCCGAGCGGACCCTGGGCCTCGACTGGTTCTACGCGCGCTGGCACGACGAGCCGCTGGTCGTCGACAAATGGTTCGCCGCGCAGGCCGGTTCACGCCTGCCCGGCACCCTGGCCGAGGTCCGGCGCCTGCTCGCGCACCCGGCCTACGATCCGCGCAACCCGAACAAGGTGCGCGCCCTCGTCGGCGCCTTCTGCCAGGGCAACCACGCCGGCTTCCACGCGGCGGATGGCAGCGGCTATGCCTTCGCTGCGGAACAGGTCATCGCGCTGGATCCGGTCAACCCGCAGGTCGCGGCGCGGCTCGCGCGGGCTTTCGATCGCTGGCGGAAGTTCGATGCGGGCCGGCAGGCGCATGCCCGCGCGGCACTCACGCGCATCCAGGCGGTCGACGGGCTGTCGCGGGATACCTTCGAGGTGGTGAGCCGGGCGCTGGGCTGAACGCCCGGCCGCCGTGGGCGTGGCGTCTCCAGGGCACGGTCGCGCGCTGGAGTGCAGTGCGTAACTTGGGCTGGCGCCGGGAGCCCGACAAGCGGCGGCGCCGAGCACGCGGCGAAACCCCGCCAGTGAAGGCACCGGCCTCGAAGCCTGGGCTTCCTGCGTCAGCGCAGCTTACGCGACCTTCGTGCGTCGCTAGCGCCGGCGCCGCCACCGGACGACGCCGGTCAGCGCACCGGCCAGCAGCCACGCGCTTGCCGGCAGGGGCACGACGACCGCCGAAATGGTGGCGTCGAAGCGGGTGGTGTCGTGGCTGAAGTTGCCGCCCATGCCGAGGGCGAAATCTAGCGTGTCGCCGCTTGCGAGCACCAGGTCGAACAGGCCCGACGCTCCGCCGCCGTTCTGCCACGCGAAACCCTGGATCTCAGTGCCGTTCAAGCGCAGATGCCCGGTACCGCCGTCGCCGCCATACGGGTCGATGTCCTGCCAGAAGAAGCTGCCCGTGTACTGGCCGGCGGCTGGCGCGGTCCAGCGCACGGTTGGTTGCGTGCCGATGCTGTCGGGATGCAGGACGATCACGCCGGGATTGACCGGCAGCAAATTACCCGCACCGAAGTTGTTGACGACCGCGACGTCGCTGGCGTTGACCGCGAGAACCGCCCCGCCGCCGTAGCCCTGGAAGCCCGAGAGAGCATTCGTGTGCTGACCAGTGGGAAAAAGGGTGAAGGTCCCGGCGGGCGTTTTGAAGCCATAGCTCCATGCCGGCACCGTGCTGTTGGGGTTGTCCAACTCGTTCAGCGACAGTTCGTGGAGGCGCATGTCGCGGCCGGCCACCCAATCGGCCGCCGCGGGCAGAGAGACCGCAAGCAGCAGGAAGGTCGACAGGCTTGTCACTGCGCGGCGGGACGCGGGCATGGGAATCTCCAGGATTTGATTTTTTTTCAGCGCGTAAGAAGCGAAGAAGGGGTGGGACTTGTTTCTGCCTCAGCGGAAAAACAGTCCCCCCTTTTTACGCGACAGTATTCGACGTCGCGCTGCCGCTCCGCTCAGCGCGGACGCCGCCGCGCCAGCAGCACGCCCACCGCCCCCAGCAGCAGCGGCAGCGACGCGGGCAGCGGCACGGGTTCGGGCGGCGCGACAAAGCCGCTCACGCGCACGAGTTGATTGCCGCCCCCAAAAGTGGAGAACAGAAAGTCGCCGGTGACCGGGTCGATCAATGCGCCCTCCGCCCCAGTCAGTTCCGATAGCAGCACCCGGCGCGTGGCGACGAGCGGGTCGCCGTTCGCATCCACCTCGTAGGTCACGATGCGTCCCGTGCGGTACTCGGAGACCAGCACGCTGGGCGCGGTGAACAGCGGGCTGCCGGTCGGTACGTAGGCGATGCCCTCGGGACCGCCGCCGATGGTGATCGGGCTGCCTTGGAGCGTCACGTTGAAGGTGCCGTTGCCGTCAGGCGCGATCGTCGCGTCGTACCAGATTTCCGCGTTGTAGCTCGCGATCTTGAGCCGCCCGGCGCCCGGCATGCCGGACGGCACGAACTGCAGCGTGCCCGTGGACGAAGCGACCCCGAGCGGACCCAGGTCGATGAGCTTGTCCGGGCTCGTGCTGCCGGGCTTCAGCTGGCCCAGCCGGTTGTCCGAATACGTGGTGTAGAACAGCACGCCGTCCGGGCCGTAGGCGAGGCCGCCGTCGATACCGCCCGCCGCGCCGTTGGCGTCAGCGTGGAAGACGGCCGGCCCGGAGAAACCTGTGATCCTGCCCTCCGTGTCGCGCACCAGCCCGATACGGAAGATGTCGGCGCTCATCGAGTTGGCGCTGCCACCGACCAGCAGCGTGTTCACGTCGCCGGCGAGGAAGGTGATACCGCCAAGTGGCCCCGGCACCCCGCTGGGGCTGCCCAGGGACACCGCGCTGTAGCTGCCAGCAAACACCGGGTCCACGGTGAGGGCGCGCGCGGGCTGCGCCCCGAGCAGCACCCCGAGTGCGCTTGCGAGCAGCAGATGCCAGACCGACCTGTAAAGCAGTTTGCGCACACCGTCCCCCTCTGTCGTCTTGCGGATAAGATATTCTTTGCAAAAGCCGCACCGGGCTCTCAAGGCCATGAAATTATTTATAAAAACTCGGATCATGACGTGCGCATGTAAAAATTCTGGACAAAATCTCCGCAAATCGCCTGTTTCGCCTGTTTCGCCGTTAAAGCTATTGACACCAGCAGCATTCAAACCCGAACGCCCTTCCGCGCGCGTCGTCCGCCGGGGACTGGCCCGCACCCCGTCGCAGGGTCTAGAGTCGAGGGCAGGTTCAAGCCCCCGGAGGCTCCATGCAATTTCCCGGCACCGACTTCCTCAACGCCCTGATTGCCCGCCTCAACGCGGACGAGGCCTTCGCCAGGGCCACTCGCTGGTCCGACGTCAAGGTGGTGCTGGCCTTCGGCGATGAGCGCTGGTGGCTGAAGCTCTACGGCGGCAAGGTGATCGATTCGATGCCCTGGTTTCCGATGGCCAACCCGCTGGGCTGGGACTACCAGATAAGCGCGCCGCTCGCGACCTGGCAGGCACTGCGGGACGGCACGCGCGCGCTGGGTCACCTGCTCGACACCGGCGCGATCGCGGTGGACGGCGACCTGCTGCAGGCGAACCGGATGTACGAATCCACCCACCTGATGCTGTCCGCGATTCGGGACCTCCCGGCGGACGCCCGAGCGGAGGCCCGACGATGACGCATGAAATCACCGGCCGCTACGCGATGGTCGACGACGCGCGCTGCTACTACGACGTCTGTGGTGAGGGGATCCCGCTGGTCTGCCTCCACATGGGCTGGGCCTGCTCGCTGCAATGGCACCACTTCATGCCGCTGATGGCGGCGGCCGGTTTCCGCGTGCTGGCACCGGATCTCCCGGGTCACGCGAAGTCGATGCCCGTGAACTGGAAACCCTTCCGCAAGATGCGCGACTACGCCGAGTGGGTGTGGCACTTCATCGACGCGACCTGCGGCGGCGAGCAGCCGGTGGTCTGCGGCAGCGGCATCGGCGGCGACATGACGCTGCAGCTCGCCTGCCACCACCCGGACGGCATCCGCGCCGGCATGGGCTTCGAGTGCGCCGCGCGCACGGGGTCAATCTCCTTCCTCTCCGGCTATGCGGACCCGCACACCTTCCCCGGCTTCTCCGCGCTGACGGACAACGCCTCGACGTCGGCGATGTACTACCCCTGCGATCCGTTGAAGGTGCTGGAGAGCAAGTGGCAGCACCGCGCGACCTACCAGGAGACCTGCGTCGCCGACATGGACGCCTGGAACGACCACGACGTGCGTGAACACCTGCATCGCATCCGCTGCCCAATCTTCCTGTACAAGGGCGAGGCGGACTACCACATCCCGGACCAGGCGGTGCTCGACACGATCGCAGCGATTCCGAACGGCCTTGCCGAAGGTGGCATCGCCCGCGGCATGGGACATCTCATCATGATGGAGCAGCCGGCGCAGCTGGCCGAGGCGTGCATCGGCTTCCTGCGGCGGCGAGGGATCGTCTGATCCACACCCGCTTGCGATAGAGGCTTGATCGGGCGGTCGGCTCTTCACCTTTCCCGTTCCGGGAGAGGTCGACGCCGAAGGCCGCGGGTGAGGGAGGCGTGCGCTGGCGCTTCGCCAATCTGAAACGACCCTCACCCGGCCTTGCGGCCGGCCTCTCCCGGGGCGGGAGTGGCGAAGACCTAGAAGGAATCGCCGGGCACGCGCACGGAGCCTTCCATCAGCACCCGCGCGCTGCGGCTCAAGAAACCGGGGACAGACCACGGTTTTCACCGGTTTTCCCCTGTGCCGGGGACTCGGGGACAGAAAATCGTGGTCTGTCCCCAGTTTCTACCACCCACCCTTACCCGCCCGCGTTCGCGGCCGGCCTCTCCCGCGACGGGAGAGGCGAAGACTAGAATGCGTCGCCCGGCACGCGCACCCAGCCTTCCATCAGCACCCGCGCGCTGCGGCTCATGATGGCTTTCTTGACCACCCATTCGCCGTTTTCCTGAGTGGCTTCAGCCCCCACGCGCAAGGTGCCCGAGGGATGCCCGAAGCGCACCGCGTTGCGCGCGCCACCGCCCGCCGCGAGATTGACCAGCGTACCGGGGATGGCCGCCGCGGTGCCGATGGCGACCGCCGCCGTGCCCATCATCGCGTGGTGCAGCTTGCCCATCGACAACGCGCGCACGTTGAGGTCGATGTCACTCGCGGCAACCGCCTTGCCACTCGAGGACACGTAGCCCGTGGGCTTGCCGACGAAGGCCACCTTCGGCGTGTGCTGGCGCTTCGCGGCCTCGGACACGTCCTTGACGAGGCCCATGCGCAGCGCGCCCCAGGCGCGGATGGTCTCGAACATGGCGAGCGCCTTGGCGTCGCCGTTGATGGCGTCCTGCAGCTCGGTGCCGGTATAGCCGATCGCATCGGCCTCGATGAACACGGTCGGGATGCCGGCGTTGATCAGCGTCGCCTTGAAGGTGCCGACGCCGGGTACTTCGAGGTCGTCGACGAGATGCCCGGTAGGGAACATCGCGCCGCCGCCCTCGCCTTCGCCCTCGTCGGCCGGGTCGATGAACTCGATCTGCACTTCGGCGGCCGGGAAGGTCACGCCGTCAAGTTCGAAATCACCGGTTTCCTGCACCGCGCCGCCGCTCATCGGCACGTGGGCAATGATGGTCTTGCCGATATTGGCCTGCCAGATGCGCACGGTGCAGATGCCGTCGCGCGGCACGCGCGCGGGATCGATGAGACCGTTCGAGATCGCGAACGGGCCGACCGCGGCGCTCAGGTTGCCGCAGTTGCCGCTCCAGTCGACGAAGGCCTTGTCGATCGACACCTGGCCAAAGAGATAGTCGACGTCGTGGCCGGGCTGTGCGCTCTGCGACAGGATCACGGTCTTGCTGGTGCTGGACGTCGCGCCGCCCATGCCGTCGATCTGCTTGCCGTAGGGGTCGGGGCTGCCGATCACGCGCAGCAGGAAGCGGTCGCGCGCCTCACCCGGCTGCTGGCAGCGCTCCGGCAGATCCTGCAGACGGAAGAAGACGCCCTTGCTGGTGCCGCCGCGCATGTAGGTGGCGGGAACCTTGATCTGGGGTACTTGTGACATTGCATGTGTCTCCTGGAAAGAAAAAGGGGCGGCACGTCGCCGTACCGCCCCATGCGCCTTGCGTGCGGGTTGTGCTCAGGCCGCCGTTTTCGACGAGGCCAGGAAGTCCTGCGCGAAACGCTGCAGCACGCCACCGGCTTCGTAGACCGACACCTCTTCCGCCGTGTCGAGGCGGCAGGTCACCGTCACATCGACGCGCTCGCCGTTCCGGCGATGGATGACCAGCGTGAGGTCGGCACGCGGCGTACGCGCCCCGACCACGTCGTAGGTCTCGGTGCCGTCGAGCGCCAGCGTCTTGCGATTCACGCCCGGCTTGAACTCCAGCGGCAGCACGCCCATGCCGATGAGGTTCGTGCGGTGGATGCGCTCGAAGCCCTCGGCAACGATCGCTTCCACGCCGGCGAGGCGCACGCCCTTGGCGGCCCAGTCGCGCGAACTGCCCTGCCCGTAGTCGGCGCCGGCCACGATGATCAGCGGCTGGCGGCGGGACATGTAGGTCTCGATCGCCTCCCACATGCGCATCACCTTGCCGTCCGGCTCCACGCGCGCCAGCGAACCCTTCTGCACCTTGCCGTCGACCACCGCCATCTCGTTGACGAGCTGGGGGTTGGCGAAGGTCGCGCGTTGCGCGGTGAGGTGGTCGCCGCGATGCGTCGCGTAGGAATTGAAGTCCTCCTCCGGCAGGCCCATCTTCGCCAGGTACTCGCCGGCGGCGCTGTCCAGCAGGATCGCGTTCGACGGTGAGAGGTGGTCGGTGGTGATGTTGTCCGGCAGCAGCGCCAGCGGTCGCATGCCCGTCAGCGTGCGCTCGCCCGCCAGCGCGCCTTCCCAGTACGGCGGGCGGCGGATGTAGGTCGACTGCGGGCGCCAGTCGTACAAGGGTGTCACCCGCTGCGTCGAGGCATTGCGCTCATCGAACATCGGGATGTAGACCTTGCGGAACTGCTCGGGCTTGACCGCCTGCGCGACGATCGCGTCGATTTCCTCGTCCGACGGCCACAGGTCCTTCAGCAGGATCGGCTTGCCGCTGGCATCGTTGCCGAAGGAATCACGCTCGATGTCGAAGCGGATGGTACCCGCGATCGCATAGGCCACGACCAGCGGCGGCGAGGCCAGGAAGGCCTGCTTCGCATACGGGTGGATGCGGCCGTCGAAGTTGCGGTTGCCGGACAGCACGGCCACCGCATAGAGATCGCGGTCGATGATCTCCTGCTGGATTTTCGGGTCCAGCGCACCGGACATGCCGTTGCAGGTGGTGCAGGCGAACGCGACGATGCCGAAACCGAGCTTCTCGAGATCGGACTTCAGGCCCGCTTCCTCGAGGTAGAGCGCGACGGTCTTGGAACCGGGGGCCAGCGAACTCTTCACCCACGGCTTGCGCGTCAGGCCCAGGCGGTTCGCGTTGCGCGCGATGAGCCCGGCCGCGATAACGTTGCGCGGATTGGAAGTGTTGGTGCAGCTGGTGATCGCCGCGATGATCACGGCGCCATCCGGCATCTGGCCGGGGACCTCCTCCCACTTGCCGGCGATACCCTTCGCGGCGAGGTCCGTCGTCGACACCCGCGCGTGCGGGTTGCTCGGGCCGGCCATGTTGCGCACGACGCTGGACAGGTCGAAGGCGAGGTTCCGCTCATAGACCGCGCCCTCCAGGCTGTCGGACCACAAGCCCGCTTCCTTCGCGTAGATCTCGACGAGCTTCACCTGCTCGTCGGCGCGGCCGGTGAGCTTCAGGTAGTCCAGCGTCTGCTGGTCGATGGAGAACATCGCCGCGGTGGCGCCGTATTCCGGGGCCATGTTGGAAATGGTCGCGCGGTCGCCCAGCGTCAGCGAGGACGCGCCGGCGCCGTGGAACTCGAGGTAGGCGCCAACCACTTTCGACTTGCGCAGGAACTCGGTGAGCGCGAGCACGAGGTCGGTGGCGGTGATGCCCGGCTGCAGCTTACCCGTCAGCTCCACGCCGACGATTTCCGGCAGGCGCATCCACGACGCGCGGCCCAGCATCACGTTCTCGGCCTCGAGACCGCCCACGCCGATCGCGATCACGCCCAGCGCGTCCACGTGCGGCGTGTGGCTGTCGGTGCCGACGCAGGTGTCGGGGAAGGCCACGCCGTCGATCGCGTGGATGACCGGCGACATCTTCTCCAGGTTGATCTGGTGCATGATGCCGTTGCCGGCCGGGATCACGTCGACATTGTCGAAGGCGAGCTTCGTCCACTCGATGAAGTGGAAGCGGTCCTCGTTGCGGCGATCCTCGATCGCGCGGTTCTTCTCGAAGGCCTGTGGGTCGTAGCCGCCGCACTCGACGGCCAGCGAGTGGTCGACGATCAGCTGCACCGGCACCACGGGGTTCACCTTCGCCGGATCGCCGCCCTGGTCGGCGATCGCGTCGCGCAGGCCAGCGAGGTCGACCAGCGCGGTCTGGCCCAGGATGTCGTGGCAGACCACGCGGGCCGGGAACCACGGGAAGTCGCGCTCGCGCTTGACCTCGACGATCTGCTGCAGGCAGTCCGTGACGATTGCGGGGTCCGCGCGGCGCACGATGTTCTCGGCGTGCACGCGCGCGGTGTACGGCAGCTTGTCCCAGGCGCCCGGCTGGATGGCGTTGACCGCGGCACGCGCGTCGAAATAATCGAGCTGCGTGCCCGGCAGGGGCTTGCGGTATTGGGAGTTCATGTTGCCCGCCCGCCCCGCTTACTTGCGGTCCTTGAGTGGCACGAACTTCTGGTCCTCCGGACCGACATAGTTCGCGCTCGGACGGATGATCTTGCCGTCGATGCGCTGCTCGATCACGTGCGCGGACCATCCAGCGGTGCGCGCGATGACGAACAGCGGCGTGAACATCGCGGTCGGCACGCCCATCATGTGGTAGCTCACCGCGCTGAACCAGTCGAGGTTCGGGAACATCTTCTTGATTTCCCACATCACCGTCTCGAGGCGCTCGGCAATGTCATACATCTTCATGTTCTTCTCTTCCGCCGACAGTTGGCGGGCCACTTCCTTGATGACCTTGTTGCGCGGGTCGCCCACCGTGTAGACGGGATGGCCGAAGCCGATCACGACTTCCTTGCGCTCGACGCGGGCGCGGATGTCGGCCTCGGCCTCATCCGCATTCTCGTAGCGCTTCTGGATTTCGAAGGCCACTTCGTTCGCGCCGCCGTGCTTCGGGCCACGCAGCGCGCCGATGCCGCCGCAGATCGCCGAGTACATGTCGGAGCCGGTGCCGGCGACGACGCGCGAAGTGAAGGTCGAGGCGTTGAACTCGTGCTCCGCGTACAGGATCAGCGAGGTGTGCATCGCGCGCACCCAGCTTTCACGCGGCTTCTCACCGTGCAGCATGTGCAGGAAGTGACCGCCAATGGAGTCGTCGTCGGTCTCGACGTCGATGCAGCGGCCGTTGTGGCTGTAGTGGTACCAGTAGAGCAGCATCGAGCCGAGGCAGGCCATCAGCTTGTCGGCGATGTCACGCGCGCCCGGGTGGTTGTGATCGTCCTTCTCCGGCGACAGGCAGCCGAGGACCGACACGCCGGTGCGCATGACGTCCATCGGGTGCGCGTAGGGCGGCAGTTCCTCCAGCGCGGACTTCAGCGCGGCGGGCAGGCCACGCAGGGCCTTCAGCTTCGCCTTGTAGCCGGCGAGTTCCGCCGCGTTCGGCAGCTTGCCGTGGACCAGCAGGTGCGCGATTTCCTCGAACTCGCAGGTGTTGGCGATGTCGAGGATGTCGTAGCCGCGATAGTGCAGATCGTTGCCGCTGCGGCCGACGGTGCACAGCGCGGTGTTGCCGGCGGCGGTGCCGGACAGGGCCACGGATTTTTTCGGCTTCGGCAGGGTGCTCGGGGTATCGGACATGGTCGTTCTCCTTGTGGAATCAGTGTGCGACGGCGATAAAAGGCGCCGTGAAACAGGGGTCGCGTGAAAAAGGGGTCGTGAAAAAGGGGTCGGATTTATTTTCCCGGAGAAGTGGGAAAACGAGTGGGAAAATAAATCCGACCCCTTTTTCACTTTTTTGTTCATTGACGACGACGGGCCGTCACTTGCCCTTCTTGAACAGTTGGTCGAGCTTGTCCTCGTAGGCGTGGTAGCCGAGGAAGTCGTAGAGCTCGCTGCGGGTCTGCATGAGGTCGAGCACGCGCTTCTGCGTGCCCTCCTTGCGGATGGCCTCCATCACTGTGAGGGCGGCCTTCTGCATCGCGCGGGTCGGCGACAGCGGGAAAAGCACCATCGCGATGCCCTGCGCGGCGAGTTCGTCGCAGGTGTAGTAGGGCGTCGTTCCGAACTCGGTGATGTTCGCGAGCACCGGCACCTTCACCGCATCGCAGACCTGGCGGTACATGGTGATGTCGGTCATTGCCTCGGCGAAGATCGCGTCGGCGCCAGCCTCGACGAAGGCGCAGGCACGGTCGATCACACCCTGCAGGCCTTCGACCTGCAGCGCGTCGGTGCGCGCCATCAGCACGAAGTCCGGGTCGGTCTTCGCGTCCACCGCGGCCTTCACGCGGTCGACCATCTCCTCGGTGGAGACGACCTCCTTGCCCGGGCGGTGCCCGCAGCGCTTCTGCGACACCTGGTCTTCGAGGTGCACGGCGGCGGCGCCGGCCTTGATCATCTGCTTGACCGTGCGCGCGATGTTGAAAGCGCCGCCCCAGCCGGTGTCGATGTCGACCAGCAGCGGGGTGTCGACCTGGCTCGTGATACGGCTGACGTCGATCAGCACGTTGTCGAGCGAGGTGATGCCGAGATCCGGCAGGCCGTAGGAGTAGTTCGCGACGCCGGCGCCGGAGAGGTAGATCGCGCGGTAGCCGGTACGCTGCGCCATCATCGCGACATAGGCGTTGACGGTGCCGATGATTTGCAGCGGCTGCTCTTCGCGCAGCGCGAGGCGGAAACGGCCGCCGGCGGTGAGGTTCTGGGTCATTGGGGGGTGGTCTCCTTCAGGTGTTTCTCGATGTTCTGGCGCGCGGAGCTGATGTGGCGTCGCATCAGCATCTCCGCGAGGTCGCCATCGCCGGCCTCGATGGCCTCGACGATGCGCTGGTGCTCGCCGAAGGCCTTCTGCGGCCGGTTCGCGTAGGCGCTGAACTGGTAGCGATACATCCGGATCCGGTGGTAGAGCTCGCCGATGAGGAGCTCGATCAGGGCCGTGTTGTGGCTGCCGTGGATGACGCGGTAGTGGAAGTCGAGGTCGCCTTCCTGCTGGAAGTAGGCGGTGTCGGCTTTCAGCGCCTCGTCCTGCTCGTGGGCGGCCAGCAGCGCCTTCAGCCCCACGACCTCGTCGGCGCTCATGTGCCCCGCGGCGAGGCGCGCCGCCATGCCCTCCAGCGCCTCGCGCAGGTAGTAGATCTCGATCAGCGCGCGATGGCTCAGCGAGGCGATGCGGATCCCGACGTGGGGCGTGCGCTCCACGAGGCGCCGCGATTCGAGCCGGCGCAGGGCCTCGCGCAGGGGCCCGCGGCTGGTGCCGAAGCGTTCGGCGAGTTCGGCCTCCCCCACCCGCGAGCCCGGGGCGATGTCCCCGCGGACAATCGCATCCTGCAGGGCCTCAAAAACCCGGTCGGCCGAGGTGCGCAGGGCCTTGTCGTCGGCGAGCTCAGCCTGATTCACGGGTTATTGTCGACAATCCAGTACATAGCTTGGAAAGATAGCCACGCATTACGGCAAGGTCAACGCTTATTGTCGACAATCAGGGCGACCTTGTGCTCGGCAACCGATGGCGTGGCACGCGCGGGACAGCCGATCACCTGCTGCCGTAAAGGGCGCTGCCCAGGAGGGGTCGGGTTTATTGTCCGCGCAGCGTTCACCTGCAGCGAACCGCAAGCCACCGACGCCCCAACCGGCAGGTCATCCTGGAAACCCTTGCGGCATTTCGATCAGGGGCTCGTGAGGCCGTTGGCCAGCACCCCGTCGCCTAGGCCCGCAGCAGGCTCAGGACTGCCCTGGGCTGGAGGTTGGCCTGCGCAACCATCGCCGTGCCAGCCTGCTGGAGCACCTGGCTGCGCACGAGACTTGCGGTCTCGACGGCATAGTCGGCGTCCATGACGCGGCTGCGGGCGGCCGCGAGATTGCTCGAACCGGTGGCCAGGGAGTTGGTCACCATGTCGAGGCGGTTGAGCCAGGCACCAACCTTAGAGCGGTAGCCGTTGAGTTGCCCGAGCGCGCCGTCGAGGATGTCGAGCGCCTTGCGCGAGCCCGTGAGCGTTTCGATTGACAGGCTGGCGAGTGTCCCGCTGTTGGTCGTGTCGAAGGTGTCGGGGTTGGCGTTCAGGGCGGTGATCGGGCCTTTGGTGCTGGTCAAGGTGACCATGCCGTAAACCATCGAAGTATCGTTGCCGCCCTCGGTCAGGGTCACCGGCGTTCCGCGCTCACCGGCAAGCTCGATGGTCTGGTCGCCCGCTGCGGTATTCGAGAAATCCTTGATTTGCAGCGTTCTGCCGGTGACTTCCTCCAGCAGGATTCTCGATTTGTCGGCCGGGTCGGCGAAGCGGGCGCGAAACGACAACGCGGTAGCGTTGAAGGCATCGACCAGCGGCGTGAGGTCCTGCGGGTCGAGAATGTCGGCTTGGACTGGCGTTTCGCCGAAACCCACGAGCACGCGCACGGTGCCAGGCGCGCTCAGGTTGGAAAGGGTGGCACGGGTGACGCCCACAGCAGTGATGCCAGTTGCGCCGGCCTCGGCGTTGATGATCTTCGCAAAGCGTTGGGCGCCGGCGCTGTCTCCCGTCGCGTAGAGGTTGATCGGTGCGGTGTGACCGCCGAAGGCTGTCTTGAGCACGAGGTCATTCTCCGGCAGGAAGCCGAAGGGCAGGATGCCGGCACCCGGCGGAAGCGCTGTTCCCATCAGGCTGCCATCCAGCTGCATCGTATTGCCGCCGAGCGACTGCAGCCGCAGATCCGGCATGTCTTCCAGACGGAACTGCTCCCCGACCGAGGATCCAAGCTGGAATTCCAGCGTTCCCGCCGACCCGCCGAGAATGCTCTGCCCGCGATAGCTGGTCTGCTGCGCCAGCCGCGCAACCTCGTCGATGATCTGCGCGGCCTCCTGCTGAAGGGCGTCGCGCTCACCCGCGCCATTGGTGCCGTTGGCGGACTGCAGCGCGAGTTCGCGCAGGCGCAGCAGTCCGCGGGAGGCGTCGTCGAGCGCGGTTTCGGTGATCTGGAGGACGGAGACCGCTTCGTTCACGTTGCGCAGGCCGATGCCCATCCCGCTCGTGCGCACGCCCAGGCGGGCGGCGACGGCGATGCCGGCGGCGTCGTCGCGGGCGCTGTTGATGCGCAGGCCGGAGGAGAGGCGCTCGGTCGCAAGGGCGCCCAGACGCTGCGTCTGTGCCAGATGCCGCTGCGCGCTCAGTGAGGCGATATTCGTCTGGATCGAGATGCTCATGACGATGGATTACCGGTCGTACGTCCTCTGATGCGGGTTCACGGCAACGATGGGCTTCCGCTGCATATTGCGGCAAGCATCGTTCTGTGATCTGGCGCACACACTCGCCCGAGGCCCCCCAGACCCGGGACTTTCTCCCATGCCGCCTGCCAAAAGCGCCGGAATCAATTTCGTCGAAGGACTCGCGCCGGGGCAGCCACGGGTGCCCGGTGCACAGCGTTGCCGAATGCGCTGTCGGGCGCCGCGATGCCTGGATGAACCCCTCGTTTGCATTCGCCGATTCACGCCCTTGCAGCGCGCACGGGTTTCCTCGACGCGCTGGACCAAGGACAATCACTCCCTTGCGGCCAGCAGCCGCCTCACCCAAACGAGGAAACCCTTCACCATGACAGACCCGATCCGCGCAGCCAGCGAAAGCGGCTGGATTGCAGAGCACCGCGAGAAATACCTGAAGGACGGCGCCGCCGGCCACCTGTGGGATTCGACCTTCGCCGGCGGCCCCGGCCCGCTGCCGACCCTGCTGCTGTTCACGACCGGCGCGAAGACCGGCCAGGAATCGATCATGCCGCTGCTCTACGGCAAGGTCGAAGGCGGTTACGCCATCATCGCGTCCAAGGGCGGCGACCCGAAGCACCCGGGCTGGTATCACAACCTGATGAAGCAGCCCGAGTGCAAGGTGCAGGTCGCGACGGACGTGTTCAAGGCCAACACGCGCATCGCGACCGGTGCGGAGCGCCAGGCCATCTGGGACCAGATGGCCGCGATGTACCCGCCGTTCACCGCCTACCAGGCCAAGACCGACCGCGAAATCCCGGTGGTCGTGCTCGAACCCGTGCGCTGAGGAAGCGAAGGGTCTTCACCTCTACCGCCCCGGGAGAGGTCGACGCCGAAGGCGGCGGGTGAGGGGCACGTCAGCTGGCGCTGCGCCACACTGAAACGCCCCTCACCCGGCCTGCGCGCGGCCTCTCCCGGGGCGGGAGAGGCGAAGATGGTTGATGATGCGGGCTGACGCGGGTAGCCCGACCTGCTCGGCGACGTGCGCCCAGCAGCGCCAATCCGCTCGCGAACAGCACGGCGGCGCCCGGCAGCGGCACCGGCGTGGCGAGGCCGAAGCTCGCGACGACGAAAGTCTGTGGCGAGTAGACATTGTTGAAGCCCACGCTCGCCGCGCGGCCAAAGGTGAGCAGTTCGAGCAGGCCGTCCGACTCACCGAGGTAGGCCGAATCCCCGAGCCCCGTCAGGAAGCCCCGGCCCACCACTTCGAGGCCATCGGCCGCGCCGCCGAGCAGGGTCAGGTTGTCCTGCGCGAAATTCTTCCACAGCGCGTGGCGTTCGGCGGCGACAAGTTCCATCGCGAACTGGCCGTCACCGCTGCCGGGCGCGAGATAGACCTGCAGCAGCGCGTCCTCGAGCCCGTAGAGTGAGCCGTCCAGCGTGAGCAGCGGCTGGTTCGACGGCACCGCGAGGCCGTCGCCAGCGTAGTGCTCGAACAGGCTCGCGAAGGATGTACCGTTCGCGGCCTCCAGCGCGGCGCGCACGGCGGCGATCTCCTGGCGGGGGTCGGTGAAGAAGCTCAGGTCGTTCCTGGAGCCGGCCTGACCGCGCCCGAGATCCGGGTTGGCGAAGGCCGCCGTGTTCCACAGTTGCTGCACGAGTTCGAACCTGCTGTCGAGCTGGCCGCCCGGCGTCGCGCCCTGCGCGCGGAGCAAGGCGGCGTCGCGCGCGGCTGCCAGCACCGCGTGGGCGGTGAAGAGCTCGGCATTCTCGATCGCGCGTTGGTGGCCAGGTAGCACGGGGCCCGGATCCGTGGTGACCGCCAACCGCAGGTTCGCGACGTCCGCCGTGGCGGCTTCGAGCTGCGCTGCCAAGCCACCGTCCCCGGCGGCGACGCTCACCGCGTCCAGCACATAGGTGGGCACGTCCTTGCTCGCATAGGTGGAGCGGAAACGCAGCCTGCCGCCAATCTCATGATACGAGAAGGTGCTGCCGAGCAGCACGACGTTGTCGGTCCGCACGTCGCCGAGGCGCAAGGTGGTACCGGGAAACAGCGCCGTGAACACCGGGGGCGCGACCCGCGCCCGCCACTCGCCGGCGAGGTCCTCGACGGCCGTCTGGGATGGCTGCGTGGCGTTGAAGGGCACCGAGCTTGAATTCGCGGTCTCGGTGCCGCAGACGGTGAAACCGGCCGGGCACACGAATGTACTCGAGAAGTCTTGGGCAAACGGCGTGCCGCGCAGCGACCCGTCGACCTCCAGCCGGAAATCGAAGCGAGCCATCTCACGGAATTCAGTCGGCGCGACCTCGACACCCGGGTCATTCAAGGAGGGAAACAGCCGGTAGCTCAGGTTGCTCGCCTCGACGCTGACGCCGAGCCAGGTGCCTAGCCGTTCGCTGGCGAGCACTTGGGCGCGGGCGGGGTCGGCCGCAAACGTGATGCCCAGCCCGACGTCGAGGCGCTGGCGCTGGAAGATATCCAGCGTGAAATTGCCCTCGATGGTGCCGGCGCCCGCCGGCGCGGCAAGCGCGATGCAGGCGGCGAGGATGGAGAGTCGCGGCGGACGAGGCGGTCTGGCCATGGCGGATGTGCTTTCCCGTGGTCCGGGGGCAGGCGCCGAACCGGACGTCGTTTGTTGTCGTTGATGGTCGGGATGTCGTCGTCCAGAACGGGGAGCGCCTGAGTGCCGGCCGTGCCGCGTCGCTGACGTGTCCGGGCCTGACCCTAACCCTGACACAGCCGTGCTTGCATCCCGGACCGTCGAATCCGTGAAGTATTACCGGCAAACCGCCGCCGGCCACCTCGCCCGACTGCGCTCCCCGACAAGCGATTGTGCATCCTCGCGCAATCCGACCGCGCCGCAGCATCCCTAGCCTCGACTCAGCTCAACGCCACGGGGAGGCATGCCATGACGACCAAGGTGGATCCGATCACGCTCGCGGTGGTCCGCGGGGCGCTCGAAACCACGCAGCGCGAGATGACCGTCACGCTCGAGAAGACCAGCCGCTCGAGCGTCTTCAATCTCGCGGGCCGAGGCCTGGCGGCCCGTCGACGTGCTCGTCAACAACGCGGGGGTCTACGCCACGGGTCACTTCATCGATTTTCCTGCGGACGAGTTCCGGCGCGTGCTCGAGGTCAACGTGCTCGGCGTCGTCAGCGTCATGCAGGCCGTGCTGCCGGGCATGATCGCGCGGGGCGGCGGCAGGGTGATCAATCTCGCCTCGACCGCCGGCAAGTGGGGCACGCGCAACCAGAGCGCGTACAACGCATCGAAGCATGCGGTGATCGGGCTCACACTCTGTCTCGCACTGGAACTCGCGCCGCAGGGCGTGCTGGTCAATGCGATCTGCCCGTGGATCGTCGAAACCGACCTCGGCGAGGAGCTCGTTGCCGGCCTCGCGCGCAGCGCCGGCGTGGCGGTGGATGCCTTCGGCGAGACGCTGCGCAACGCGGTGCCGTTGAAACGCCTGGTGCGTCGGGACGAGGTCGCCGGGCTCGCCGTCTATCTCGCGTCCGACGAGGCGAGCTACGTCAACGGACAGTCCTGGGCGGTGGATGGCGGATACACGATGGTCTGATGTCCTACGAGCGCTCGGCCGAGCGCTCTTCGCCTCTCCCGGGGCGGGAGAGGCGAACATTTTCCACGATGTGAGCCGACGCAATTGCCACATGCCTGCCGGGCTGTCGCAGGAAACCCGACATTCGCGGGCATGTGTCCCGAAAGCAGCAGGCGCCGCGTTCCGCGCCGCCGCCCCGCAACGATGGATCCGCTCAATCCATGATGTCGAACCCGAAATTGAACATCAGCGCCTCGTCGACGAGGAACACCAGGTCGAAGGACCAGCGTCCCATGTCGATGCCGAGCGACGGGATGATCACCGGGCCGATGTCGCCGATCGTCACCGGCAGCGAGTCCTCGTGCTCGTCGTGGTAGCCGTGGATGAGGCCACCGGAGAGCTTCAGGTGCAGGCCGGTCTGCTCGTCGATGCGGTAGAAATCGAACTGCCGCCCGAAATAGAGGTATTGCGAAAACTGGCCGTAGGAGTTGTTGAAAAGTCCGAGCCCGTAGAACCAGCCCCCCGGCTTCTTCACCTCGGCGCCGCCGTAGATCGGCGGCCCTTCGTAGTCGTCACTGTCCGTGTAGTGCGTATAGCTCGCGAGTTGCAGCTCGAGCTTGTCGGTGCCGGGCTTGAACAGGACATCGGTCGGCGCGGCGGATGCCGCAGCCGGCAGAAGGCTCATCAGAGCGAGGCGCCGCAACTGACGGCGCCGGTCAGCGGTATTCATCGTTCCTCCTGAGAAAAGGCGTAGAAAAGGGGTCGGATTTATTTTTGTAAAAATAAATCCGACCCCTTTTCCATATCGACGCGCGACCCGTACCTGGCACAAGCCTGCCGTAGCCTTGGTGAAGACATCCTGAACGGTGTGCCAAGACCCGGCGGCGCCGGGCCGACACCTGGCGCCAGCCGCGAATCAGTAGTTGTAGGCCGGCGCGGGCGCCGGCGCCGCCTCGCCGACGAAAATCTCGACCCGTCGGTTCTGCGCGCGACCGGTCGGCGTCGAATTGTCGGCGATCGGCTCGCGGGCGCCGCGACCATCAATCGCGATGCGCTGCTGCGCCACGCCCTGCAGCGCCAGGTAATCGCGCACGCTCGCCGCGCGCCGCACCGACAGCGGGTCGTTGATTGCATCGGTGCCGGTGCTGTCGGTATGGCCGACGATGCGCACGGTGGTGACCGGATTCGCCTGCAGCGTCTGCGCGAAGCGATCGAGGATCGGCCGCATCTCGGGCTTGACGTCGGCGCGGTTGGTGTCGAAGGAGATGTCGCTCGGGATTTCGAGCTTCAGCTGGTTGTCGGCGGTCTGCGTGACTTCGACGCCGGTGCCCTGGGTCGCCTGCTCCATCGCCTGCTTCTGCTGCTGCATCCGCTGGGACCACAGGTAGCCGCCGCCGGCGCCGACCGCAGCGCCGGCCGCCGCGCCAATCGCCGCGCCCTTGCCGCCACCGGCGATCGCCCCCAGCGCCGCGCCCGCCGCCGCACCAACACCGGCACCCGTCGCGGTGCCGCGCTGGGTCTCGGTCATGTTCGCGCAGCCGGCGAGAAGACTGGTGGTGATGAGCGCGCAGAGCGCCGTGCGATGCATCATGCGAAATCCTCCGTGACGATTGTCGGTACTGACGCAGCCGCCGCGCCCGACGCTGCCTCTTCCCATTGTAGCGCCGCGCAGGACGGCATCGTGCAGGACAACGGGACGAGCGCCGCACGGGACTTGATCCAGCGCAAGGGTGAAGCGGTCACTAAGACCTCGCAGCGTTGCGCCTCGAGCCACGCCGCGACCCGCAGTTGCCCGACCCGGATCCCGCTGCGGTGCTCGACACGCACCTGCGCCGAGCCCGGACCGTGACCGGCCCGGGCGGAGCGGTGTGTTCACGCCACTGCTCGGCAGCGGCAAGCGCCTGGCGGCCATCTGGGGCGAGGCTTTGCCGGGCCGCGCGCCGCGCGTCCGGCACTCACGGGCGGTAGAGGGCCCGGTGCGCCGGCATGGGGCTGCCTGCATCTCAGGCGTGCCCGACACCCGAAATCCCGCGCCCGGCCGCGGCGACGCTGGCCAGCGCGCGCTCGACCACGTCGCGGGCGAGGTGTTCGCGGATCGCCTGCGGTCCCGGCAGCATCGCCGCGCGCAGCGCGAGGAGCATCGCGACCGCCTGCAGCACGTCGCCGTTGGCGGCCGGCGAGCGTCCCTCGAGCTGCTCGTCGAGCGTGTTCAGCAGCGCGGTGACGAGCAGCGCGACGCGTTCCGGAGAGACCGTCTCCGGATGCAGTTCGAAGGCGACGTCGAGCACGGTGCCGCCTGAGGTGACGGCTCTATAGGGCAGGGTCTTCACTGGCATTCGGCTCGCTTCTGTAGTGCTGGCGCCTTGCTTACGCTGGCCGCGGGGTCGCCGGTTCACGTCGCGCTGGGGTGGCTCAGTGGAAGTCCCGCGACGCCGTCGGCAGCCGCCCGAGCAGTGCCGTGTAGTCGTGCAGGCGATGCGCAATCACGTGCACGACGCTCCCCTCGCGCTGCACTTCGCCGTCGACGCCCAGCAGCCGCGCGCCCAGCAGTTCGCGGCGCTGCGCGTCGACGAGGCTGGACCATACGATGAGGTTCGTCGCGCCGCTCTCGTCCTCCAGCGTGACGAAGACGACGCCGGTCGCGGTGCCCGGACGCTGGCGCATGATGACGAGCCCCGCAGTGTGCACGCGCGCGCCGTGGCGCAGATGCTGGATCTCGAACGCGGTGACGCAACCACGCCGATCGAGCAGCGGCCGCAACAACTCGAGCGGATGCCGGCCAAGCGTGAGGCCCAATGACGCGTAGTCCGCGATCAGGTCGTCACCTTCACTGGGCCGGCGCAGCAGCGGTTGCGCTTCGCGGACGCTCGCGTCGCGCAGCACCGGCAGCGGCGCTTCGACGCCCAGCGCCGACCAGCGTGCGCGATGACGGTTGCCGGCGATGCCGCCCAGGGCGCCGGCCGCGCCCAGCAGCGTGAGCTCACGACGGTCGAGTCGCGCCCGCCGCGCGAGATCCTGCACGTCGGTGAACAAGGCCTGCGCGCGCGCCGCGACAATGCGTTCGGCAGCCGCCCCGGTGCAGCCCTTCACGAGCCGCAGGCCGAGCCGCAGCGCGGGTTCGTCTCCCCCCTCTTCTTCCAGCGTGCAGTCCCAGGCGCTGTGCGCGACATCGACCGGCCGCACGACGACCCCGTGGCGCCGCGCGTCCTGCACGAGCTGCGCCGGCGCATAGAAGCCCATCGGCTGGCTGTTCAACAAGGCACAGGTGTAGGCCGCGGGCTCATGGCACTTGAGCCAGGCGGACACATAGGCGAGCAGCGCGAAGCTCGCCGCATGGGACTCAGGGAAGCCGTATTCGCCGAAGCCCTGGATCTGCTGGAAGATGCGCTGCGCAAACTCCTCCGCATAGCCGCGCGCGCGCATGCCCTCGACGAGTTTCGCCTCGAAGTGCGCAAGGCCGCCGTGGCGCTTCCAGGCGGCCATCGAGCGTCGCAGCTGGTCTGCTTCGCCCGGCGTGAATCCCGCCGCGACCATCGCGAGCTTGATCACCTGTTCCTGGAACAGCGGCACGCCGAGCGTGCGCTCTAGGACGCCGCGCACCTCCTCGCTCGGATAATCGACGGCTTCCTCGCCGTTCCGCCGACGGAGATAGGGATGGACCATTTCGCCCTGGATCGGGCCCGGGCGGATGATCGCGACCTCGATCACCAGATCGTAATAACAGGCGGGCTTCAGCCGCGGCAGCATCGCCATCTGCGCGCGCGACTCGATCTGGAACACGCCGATGGTGTCGGCGCGCTGGATCATCGCGTAGGTGGCCGGATCCTCGGCGGGCACGTCGGCCATGCCGAAGGGTCGGCCGCGCCGCGCGGCGACGAGCGCGCAGGTGCGGCGGATCGCGGAGAGCATGCCGAGCGACAGGCAATCGACCTTCAGCAGGCCCAGCGCATCGAGGTCGTCCTTGTCCCACTGGATCACGGTGCGCTCCGGCATCGCGGCGTTCTCGATCGGCACCAGTTCGTCGAGCGGGCCGTCGGAGATCACGAAGCCGCCGACGTGCTGGGAGAGATGGCGCGGGAAGCCGATGAGCTCCGCAACGAGCGTGGTCAGCCGCTGCAGCACCGGGTTGTCCGGATCGAAACCGACCTCGCGCAGGCGCTCCGCGATGCCCGACCGGCCATCCCACCAGTAGAGGTTGCGCGCGATGCGATCGACCTGCTCCAGTGACAGGCCCAGCGCCTTGCCGACGTCGCGCACGGCGCTGCGCATCCGGTAGCGGATGACGGTGGCCGCGAGCGCCGCGCGCTGTCGCCCGTACTTGCGGTAGACGTACTGGATGACCTCTTCGCGCCGCTCGTGCTCGAAGTCGACGTCGATGTCGGGCGGCTCGCCGCGTTCGCGCGAGATGAAGCGCTCGAAGAGCATCTCCATGCGCGCCGGGTCCACCTCGGTGATGCCGAGGCAGTAGCAGACCGCCGAGTTCGCCGCCGAGCCGCGGCCCTGGCACAGGATGCCGCGCCCCTTCGCGAAGCGGACGATGTCGTGCACCGTGAGGAAGAAAGCCTCGTAGCCGAGTTCGCCGATCAGTCGCAGCTCGTGTTCGACCTGCGCGCGCACCGGGCCCGGCATGCCGCGCGGCCACCGCCGGCCGGCGCCGCGCTCGGTCAGCGCCCGCAGGTGCGACGCGGGCGTC
>CALRPY020000018.1:0-73301 GCA_943370145.1 Hydrogenophaga intermedia
CGGGCATCGCGCCGCGCGGCGCGCCGCGGCGGTGACGTCGCTGGCGAGCGCCCTGCGCCACCGGCACGCGAGGCCCCGCAGCCGCGCTGGCCACGTGCTCGCCCGCCGGGGTCTCGATCCGGGCGCGACGCGGTCCGGCGGCCGCCGCATTTCCCTGCATCGCGAAACTGGGCGAGAATGCGGATTCAATCAGGCGTATCTCGGCGCAACGTCACTTCATTCGTTGGGGCTCCGGCAGGGACCCGGGAGAGCGCTACGGCTAACAGGTAGGACGCGCGCTCCATGCTGCTGATGATCGACAACTACGACTCCTTCACCTACAACCTCGTGCAGTACTGCGGCGAGCTCGGCGAGCAGGTGGAAGTCGTCCGCAACGACGAAATCACGGTCGCGGACATCCGGCGCCGGCGGCCGGATCACATCATCATCTCCCCCGGCCCCTGCACGCCGAACGAGGCCGGCGTGTCGCTGGACGTGGTGCGCGAACTGGCCGGCGAGATACCGCTGCTCGGCGTGTGCCTGGGCCACCAGAGCATCGGCCAGGCCTTCGGCGGCCGCATCGTGCACGCGCGCGAGGTCATGCACGGCAAGGTCTCGGCAATCCATCACCGCGGCAGCGACCTCTTCCGCGGCCTCGCGAACCCGTTCACCGCCACGCGCTACCACTCGCTGGTGATCGAGACCGCGAGTTGCCCCCCCTGCCTCGAAGTCACCGCGTGGACCACGCTGGCGGACGGCAGCTTCGACGAGATCATGGGCGTGCGTCACCGCGACTTGCCGGTCTACGGTGTGCAGTTCCACCCGGAATCCATCCTCACCGATTTCGGCCACGAACTGCTGCAGAACTTCTTCGAACTGAGCCGCGCGGCGCGCGCCTGAGACCCGCCATGCAGATTCGCGACGCCATTTCCCACGTGGTCGAGGGCCGGGATCTCGCCTACGACGGAATGCTGGACGTGATGCGCCAGATCATGACCGGCGAAACCACGCCCGCGCAGATCGCCGGCTTCCTCGTCGCGCTGCGCATGAAGGGCGAGACGGTGGACGAAATCACCGCTGCCGCCACGGTGATGCGCGAGCTGTCGCTGAAGGTCGACTGCGACTGCAGTCCACTCATCGACACCTGCGGCACGGGCGGTGATTCGACCGGCACCTTCAACATCTCGACCGCGGCCGCGTTCGTCGTCGCCGCGGCCGGGGGGCACGTCGCGAAACACGGCAACCGGTCGGTATCGAGCTCGAGCGGCTCGGCCGACCTGCTGGAAGCCGCCGGCGTGCGCATCGCGCTGCCGCCGGCGGAAATCGCCAGGGCCGTGCGCGAGACCGGCTTCGGCTTCATGTTCGCGCAGGCCCATCACAGCGCAACCCGCCACGCCGCCGGTCCGCGTCGCGAGCTCGGCATCCGCACCATCTTCAACGTGCTGGGCCCGCTGACCAACCCGGCCACCGCGCCGCTGCAGGTCATCGGGCTCTACTCCCGCGCCTGGGTCGCGAAGATCGCCGAAGTGCTGCGCCGTCTCGGCACACAGCGCGCGCTGGTCGTGCATGCGGCGGACGGCCTGGACGAAATCAGCATCAGCGCGACGACCTCGGTTGCCGAATTGCGCAATGGGCAGATCCGGGAATACGAATTCGATCCGGCGGCGCTCGGCATCGTGGCCGCGCCGCTGTCGGCGCTGCGCGTCGGCAACGCGGCCGAGAGCCTCGCGATCATCCGCCGCGTGTATGCGAACGAACCCGGCCCGGCGCGCGATATCGTCGCCCTGAACGCGGGCGCCGCGCTCTACCTCTGCGACTTCGCCGACAGCATCGGCGAGGGTTTCCACCGGGCGATCGCACTGATCGCGAGCGGCGCCGCGCAGGCGGCGTTCGAGCGGCACATCCAGTACACCCAGTCGATTGAAACGGACACGCCATGAGCAACGAGACCGCCGCGCTCGCGCCCGGCAAGGACCTCCTCGCCGAGATCTTCGCGCACAAACGGGAGGAGGTCGCGGCCCGCAAGGCGCAACGCCCGCTCGATGAAATCCGCGGCCTGGCCGCCGCGTGCCCGCCGCCGCGCGGCTTCGAACAGGCGCTGCGCCGGCAGATCGCACAGGGCAATCCGGCCGTCATCGCCGAGTGCAAGAAGGCGTCGCCGTCGAAAGGCGTGATCCGCGAGGACTACGACCCGGCGGCGATTGCCGCGTCCTACGCGCGAAGCGGCGCCGCCTGCCTGTCGGTGCTGACCGATGAACGCTACTTCCAGGGCCGCGACGCGGACCTCGCCGCCGCGCGCGGCGCCTGCGGGCTGCCCGTCATCCGCAAGGATTTCATGTGCGACCCGTGGCAGATCTACGAGTCCCGCGTGCTGGGCGCCGATTGTGTGCTGCTCATCGTCGGCGGGCTCGACGACGCGACGCTGCAGGCCCTGGCCGATGCCGCGCGCGAAGTCGATCTGGACGTGCTGCTCGAAGTCCACAACCGGGAGGAACTGGAGCGCGCGCTGCGCCTTCGCCTGCCGCTGATCGGCATCAACAACCGCGATCTGCGCCGCTTCGTCACCGACATCGAGACCACCATCGGGCTGCTGCGCGACGTGCCGGCAGACCGGCTCGTCGTCACCGAATCCGGCATCAATACCCGCGAGCAGGTGGCCTACCTGCGCGGCCGCGAGGTGAATGCCTTCCTGGTCGGCGAAGCCTTCATGCGCGAAGCGGACCCCGGCGCGAAACTCCGCGAACTGTTCTTCTGAGCGTCGGCCTGCTGGGCTGGTTTCACCTCTCCCGGGGCGGGAGAGGCGAATACTTTTTATGGTGCGGGGTGACGCACTTGGTTCATGACTGTCGGGCTTCCTGCGGGTGACGGTAGGCGAGGAAGCCGAGGCAGTTGCCGCCCGGATCGGCAATGCAGAATTCCGCGCGCTCGCCGGCTTCGCCGCGCGCCTCGAAGCGCGGCGTCTCCAGGTAGCGCACGCCGATGTAATTCAGGTGGTCGACGGCGCGATGCCAGTCCTCCCAGCCCATCACCAGGCCGAAGCGCGGCAGCAGCGCGGTGGTCACCGCGTCGCCGGCGCCTCGGCGGGCTTCCAGCTCGCAACCGAAGAAATCGAACAGCAGGCTGTCGTCGCGCTCGGCGAGCACGCGGCAGCCGAGGGTGTCCTGGTAGAAGGTGCGCGTCGCGTCCAGATCGACGGCGGCGATTGCGATGCGCGGACGCGGCCGCGAGGTGAACTCCTCGAGCGGCCCGCCCCTAGATGTCTTGTTGCCCATAACCTTTGAACTGCCTGATTGCGTCCGCGATTTCCGCGTCGTTCAACAACACCGGCCCGCCCGCGGCCAGCGCGAGCAGGTATTGCCGCGCGAGTTCCTCGACCTCGACCGCGAGCCGCCGGGCGCGCGCCAGATCCGGGCCAATCGCCACGAGGCCGTGGTTCGCGAGCAGGCAGGCATTGCGCTCGGTAAGCGCCGCGACGACTGCCCGCGACAGCGCCCCGGTGCCGAAGGTCGCGTACGGGGCGCAGGGAATCGTAGCACCGCCCGCCACCGCCACCATGTAGTGGAACGGCGGAATCTCGCGGCGGCAGCAGGCCAGGGCGGTCGCGTGGGGCGAATGCACATGGACGACGGCCCCGGCGTCGGGACGCGCCGCGTAGAGTCCGGCGTGGAAGCGCCACTCGCTGGACGGGCGGTAGCGCGCAGCCAGCGGCGTACCGTCCAGTGTCATCTCCACCATGGCCTCGGCGGCGAGGTCGGCCGGCAGCACGCCGGTCGGGGTGATCAGGAAATGCGCGCCGCAGCGCGCGCTGGCGTTGCCGGCCGCCGCGCGGTTGAGACCGTCGGCCTCGAGCCCGCGCATCGTGCGCACGAGTTCATCGCGCAGCGCGGCGGGCGACGCGCCATCACTTGAGGAAGAGGTCGTAGGCGGCATTGCGCTCCTCCTCGACGTAGTCCATGTGCAGCTCGGCGAGGAACTGGCGGAATGGCAGGTTCTGGGTTTCGGGCACCTGGATACCCATCAGCACGCGGCCATAGGCGGCGCCGTGGTTGCGGTAGTGGAACAGGCTGATGTTCCAGCGGTCGCCGACCTGGTTCAGGAAGTGCAGCAGCGCGCCCGGGCGCTCGGGGAACTCCACCCGCAGCAGGCGCTCATCGCCGAGCCCGCCGCCGTGGCCGCCGACCATGTAGCGCACGTGCAGCTTCGCGAGGTCGTTCTCGGAAATGTCGACCGCGTCGAAGCCCTTCTCGTGGAGGCTCGCGAGCAGCTGCGACTTGTCGCCGTCGTTGGGACGCAGCTGCACGCCGGCGAATACCGTGGCCCGCTCGCTGTCCGCATAGCGATAGTTGAATTCGGTGATCGAACGCGGGCCGAGCGCGTGGCAGAAGCGGCGGAAACTGCCCGGCCGCTCGGGGATGACCGCGCCGATCAGCACCTCCCGCTTTTCACCGAGTTCGGCAAGTTCGGCGATGTGGCGCAGGCGGTCGAAATTGACGTTTGCGCCGGAGAGGATCGCGACCAGTTCCTCGCCGCGGACGCCCTCACGCGCGACGTACTGCTTGAGCCCCGCGAGCGCCAGCGCACCCGCCGGCTCGGCGATCGATCGGGTGTCCTCGAAGATGTCCTTCACCGCCGCGCAGATTTCGTCGATGCTCACCGTCAGCATCTGGTCGACGTGCTCGCGGGCGATCCGGAAATTCTCGACGCCGGCCTGCCGGACCGCGGCGCCGTCGGCGAAGATGCCGATGCGGTCGAGCTTGATGCGCTCACCGGCCTCGAGCGCGCGCGTCATGCAGGCGGCCTCGTCGGCCTCGACGCCGATGATCCGCACCGCCGGCAGCAGCGACTTCACGTAGGCGGCGATGCCCGCGATGAGCCCGCCGCCGCCGACCGGCACGAAAATCGCGTGCGGCGGCTGCGGATGCTGGCGCAGGATTTCCATCGCGACGGTGCCCTGGCCGGCGATGATCAGCGGGTGATCGTAGGGCGGGACGAAGGTCATGCCGCGCGACGCCGCGAGCTCGTGGGCGTGCTCGGCGGCTTCGTCGTAGGTGTTGCCGAAAAGCACGATCTCGGCGCCGAGCCGCCGCACGGCGCCAATCTTGATCTCCGGCGTGGTCTTCGGCATCACGATGCGGGCGGCGATGCCGAGGCGGCCCGCCGCGAGGGCGACCCCCTGCGCATGGTTGCCGGCGGAGGCGGTGATCACGCCCCGCGCGCGTTCCTCGGCCGTCAGCGCCGAGATCATGTTGTAGGCGCCGCGGATCTTGTACGAGAACACGGGCTGCATGTCCTCGCGCTTCAGCCACACCTGGTTGTGCAGGCGCCGCGAGACGCCGGGCATCAGGTCGAGCGCGGTTTCGCGCGCGACGTCGTACACCGGCGCGCGCAGGATCATCTTCAGATACTGGTCGAGGTCGAGCATCGGCATACGATAACATTGAAGGTCCGGCGCCGGCGGCGCCACATGGCTTCGGGGGGCCCGCGGAATGGATCAGGATCAGAAAAAGCGTCTGGTGGCCGAGGCGGCACTGGCGTTCGTGCCCGACGACTGCATCGTCGGCGTCGGCACCGGCAGCACCGCCAACTGTTTCATCGACGCCCTCGCCGCGCGGCGTGAGCGCATCCGCGGCGCCGTCGCGAGTTCGGAAGCGAGCGCCACCCGCCTGCGCGCCGCCGGCATCCCGGTGCTGGACCTCAACGACACCGGCGAATTGCCGGTCTATGTCGACGGCGCCGACGAGGCGACCCGCGGGCGCTGCCTCGTCAAGGGCGGTGGCGGCGCGCTGACGCGCGAGAAAATCGTCGCCGCCGCGAGCCGGCAGTTCATCTGCGTGATCGACGACTCGAAGATCGTCGACCACCTCGGCCGCTTCCCGCTGCCGGTGGAGGTCATCCCGCTCGCCCGCCAGCTCGTCGCGCGCGAACTCGAGTCACTGGGTGGACGCCCGGTCTGGCGCGAAGGCTTCGTCACCGACAATGGCAACGTGATCCTGGACGTCCACGGGCTCGACATCGCCGATCCGGCCGCGCTGGAGTCGGCGGTGAACCAGCTGACGGGCGTCGTCACCAACGGGCTGTTCGCGCGGCGCCCGGCGGACCTGCTGCTGGTTGGCGGGCCGGACGGCGTCGTGCGGATCTGAGCCGGGAACGGCCGCCCGTGGGCGCGGGGCGCTGGCTGCTCGTCACCGGTCTCGTCCTGGTGGGGCTGGGACTCGCCTGGCCGTGGCTCTCGAGACTGGGCCTCGGGCGCCTGCCCGGCGACATCGTCATCGAACGCGGACAGTCCCGCTTCCATTTCCCGCTGATGACCAGCATCGTCATCAGCCTCGTCCTGAGCGTCCTGCTCTGGCTGTTCCGGCGCTGAGCCTGGTTCAGGACTTGTCGGCGGAGCCGACGGTCGGCGCGAGGCCGGTCGCCGCGGCGGCTTCCTCCTCCTCCTCGTCGGTGATGAAGAAGCGGCAGAACAGCATCCCGATCTCGAACAGCAGGCAGATCGGCAGCGCCATGAGGGTCTGCGAGATCGGGTCCGGCGGCGTCAGCACCGCCGCGAGGACGAAGGCCCCGACGATGATGTAGGGACGCTTCTGCGCGAGGTCCTGCCGCGTCGCGATGCCGGTGCGCACGACCAGGAAGGTCGCGACCGGCACCTCGAAGGCAAGGCCGAACGCGAAGAACATCACGATCACGAAGTCGAGGTAGTTGGAGATGTCGGTCATGACCGTCACGCCCTCGGGGGCCGCGGCGGTCAGGAAGCCGAAAATCAACGGGAACACCACGAAGTAGGCGAAGGCCGCGCCGAGATAGAACAGCCCGATCGCGGACACCAGCAGCGGGAAGGCCAGCCGCTTCTCGTGGCGGTAGAGCCCGGGCGCGATGAAGGCCCACAGCTGGTAGAAGATGTAGGGCACGCTGATCATCACCGCGATGAAGCAGCTCAGCTTGAACGGCGCTAGGAAGGGTGACGCGACCTGGGTTGCGATCATCTGCGCGCCGACCGCCGCCATCTTGTCCATCATCGGCTGGGACAGCCAGGAATAGAGCGGGTTGGCGATCGGCATCAGCACCAGCAGCACCGCCAGCACGCAGAGGATCGCGCGCATCAGGCGCGTGCGCAACTCCACGAGGTGCGAGACGAAGGTCTGTTCCGTCGGGTCGAGATCGTCGTGCGGGGAGGTCCCCTTGCCGCTCGCCATGCTGCGCTCAGGTCTGGTCCGGGCCCCTGGACTGGCTGCCCGGCGCGGCGCTGTCGGGGGTCACGGTCTGCTTCAGGGTCGTGCTGTTGAAGTCACGCTGCAACTGGCCGATTTCGCGGGCACCGACGTCGCGCTCGAGTTCGGTGCGCATTTCGCGGGCCATGCGCTGCGCCCGTCCGATCCAGCGGCCCGTCGTGCGGACGAGTTCCGGCAGGCGCTCCGGGCCGACCACCAGCAGGGCGACGAGGCCGATCAGGACCAGTTCGGTGAAACCGACGTCGAACACGCGCCGGCGCCCGTCAGACGTTCTTCTTGTCGCCGGTGGCGACGGCTTCGCCGTCGATGACGCGCTTGCTGTCGGCGACGTCCGCCGCCCCTTCCTCCTGGCCGTCCTTCAGGGCTTTCTTGAAGTCGCGGATCCAGCCGCCGACGTCCGAGCCGATGCCGCGAATCTTCTTGGTGCCGAACACCAGCATCACGATCACGAGGATCACGATGAGTTCCTTGATACCTATGCCCATGTTGCATCTCCATGGAAGGCGCGCAGTGGGCGCCCTCCGGCAGGAATTGGATTCCGTCTACTGTCCCGGGCGCGAGGCCTTTTCCTCTATACCCGAGACGCCGAAGCGCCGGGCAAGTTCCGCGAGGACCGCCTCATGATCGAGCCCCCGCGCCGCCAGCGCAACCAGCGTGTGGAACCACAGGTCGGCGACCTCCCGGATCATCGCGCCGTCGTCATCATGCCCGGCGGCGATGACAACTTCGGTCGCCTCCTCGCCGATTTTCTTGCGGATGAGGTCCATGCCGCCCGCGTAGAGGCGGGCGACGTAGGACTGCGCGGGGTCCGCGCTCTTCCGCTCCTCGAGAATGCGCGCGAGCGCTGCCAGGACGTCTGTTTGCATACGTGTGCGGACCGGGCGCTCAGGCGCCGTAGATATCTTTGGGGTCTTTGAGCACCGGGTCCAGCGTTTCCCACTCACCATCCACGAGGCGGCGGTAGAAACAGCTGACCCGGCCGGTGTGGCAGGCGATGCCGCCAATCTGCTCGACCAGCAGCACGACCGCATCGGCGTCGCAGTCGAGGCGGATTTCACGGATCCGCTGGACGTGGCCGGATTCCTCGCCCTTGCGCCAGAGCTTGCGCCGGGAACGCGACCAGTACACGGCCCGCCCCTCGGCGGCGGTGGCCGCGAGCGCGTCGCGGTTCATCCAGGCGACGGTCAGCACGCGGCCGGTGTCGGCGTCCTGGGCGACCGCGGCGACGAGGCCGTTCGCGTCCCAGTGCACCTCGTCCAGCCAGCTCACAGGCGGACCTCGATCCCGGCCTGCGCCATGTGGCGTTTCGCCTCGGCGACGGTGTGCTCGGCAAAGTGGAAGATGCTCGCGGCGAGTACGGCGTCGGCATGGCCCCGGATGACGCCATCGACGAGATGATCGAGCTTGCCGACCCCGCCCGACGCGATGACCGGGATGCCGACCGCGTCCGCGACCGCGCGCGTCAGCCCGAGATCGAAGCCGTCCCGGGTGCCGTCACGGTCCATGCTGGTCAGCAGGATTTCGCCCGCGCCCATCGCCGCCATGCGCGCCGCCCACTCGACGGCGTCGATGCCGGTCGGCTTGCGGCCGCCGTGGGTGAACACCTCCCAGCGGCCCGCGGCATCGACCCGTCGCGCATCGATTGCGACCACGATGCACTGCGAGCCGTACTTGGTCGCCGCCTCGCGGACGAATTCGGGATTGAACACCGCCGCGGTGTTGATGGCCACCTTGTCCGCGCCGGCGGTCAGCATGCGCCGCACGTCGGCCAGCGTGCGGATCCCGCCACCGACGGTCAGCGGAATGAACACTTCCGAGGCCACCGACTCGACGACGTGGACCATCGTCTCGCGCTCGTCGCTGCTCGCGGTGATGTCGAGGAAGGTGATTTCGTCGGCCCCCTGCTGGTCGTAGCGGCGGGCGATTTCGATCGGGTCGCCGGCATCGCGGATATCGACGAAACGCACCCCCTTCACGACGCGACCGGCGTCGACGTCCAGGCAGGGGATGATGCGCTTCGCGAGGCCCATGGGATGTCGGCGGCGGACGGTGACCGGGGTCGCCGCGCGAACTCAGCGCGCGCTGAGTTCGTCGGCCAGTTTCTGTGCTGCGCGGAGGTCGAGGCTGCCCTCGTAAATCGCCCGCCCGGTGACGGCGCCGGCGATGCCCTCGCTTTCCACCGCGCAGAGCGCGCGGATGTCGTCGAGATTCGTGACCCCGCCGGACGCGATGACCGGGATGGTCAGGTGGCGGGCGAAGGCCACCGTCGCGTCGAGGTTGAGGCCGTTCATCATGCCGTCACGGCTGATGTCGGTGAAGATGATCGCCTCGACCCCGTCCTCCTCGAACTGCTTCGCGAGATCCACGGCATCGTGGCGCGACAGTTTGGACCAGCCTTCGATGGCGACCTTGCCGTCCCGCACGTCCAGCCCGACCATCACGTGGCTGGGGAATTCGAGGCACATGTCCTGGACGAAGTGCGGCGCGTTCACGGCCTTGGTGCCGATGATCACGTAGCGCACACCGGCATCGAGGTAGCGTTGGATGGTGTCCTCGTCGCGTATGCCGCCGCCGACCTGGATCGGCACGTCAGGGAAGGCCTTGGCGATTTCGTGGATCACGTCATGGTTCACGGGCTTGCCGACCGTGGCCCCGTTGAGGTCCACGAGATGGAGGCGGCGCGCGCCCTCATCGACCCAGCGCCGCGCCATTTCCAGCGGATCCTCGGAATAGACCGTGTCGTCGCTCATCACGCCCTGGCGCAGGCGCACGCACTTGCCGTCCTTGATATCGATTGCGGGGATGATCAACATGCGGGCGAAGCGCGAATCAGGGCCTTGTCTGGCGGGCGTGCGGTTATTCGGAGTGCGAGGGCAATTTAATACTAGCGCGGGGTTTTGGGAAGTCCGACCAGCCTCAATGCGCCTCGTCCCAGCTGGCGCCGACACCCGTGTCGACCACCAGTGGCACGCGCAGCGATGCGGCGCCGGCCATGTGTTCGCGCACGGCGTCCGTGACCTCATCGACCGCGGCGGTGTCGACCTCGAGCACCAGTTCGTCATGCACCTGCATGATGATGGCCGCCGGCGCGCGCGACGCCTGCAACCACGCGTCGACCCGGATCATCGCCCGCTTGATGATGTCGGCCGCCGTGCCCTGCATCGGCGCATTGATCGCGGTGCGCTCGGCGTACTGCCGTCGCTGCACGTTGCGCGAATTGATTTCGGGCAGGTAGAGGCGCCGGCCGAACACCGTCTCGACGAAACCACGCTCGTGGGCCTCGGCACGGATGCGGTCCATGTAGGCCTTCACCCCCGGATAGCGTGCGAAGTAACGGTCGACGTATTCCTGCGCCGCGTGGCGCTCGATGCCCAGCTGTCGCGCGAGGCCGAAGGCCGACATGCCGTAGATCAGGCCGAAATTGATGGCCTTCGCGGACCGGCGCTGCTCGTCGCTGACGGCGTCGAGGCCGACGCCGAAAACCTCGGCGGCAGTCGCGCGATGGATGTCGGCGCCGTGCGCGAAGGCGGCGAGCAGCCGCTCGTCGCCCGACAGGTGCGCCATGATGCGCAGTTCGATCTGGGAGTAGTCGGCAGCCACCAGCCGCTTGCCCGGCGGCGCGATGAAGGCCTGGCGGATGCGCCGGCCCTCGTGCGTCCGCACCGGGATGTTCTGCAGGTTGGGGTCGGACGAGGACAGGCGCCCGGTCGCGGCAACCGCCTGGTGGTAGCTGGTGTGGACCCGGCCGGTCGTGCGGTTGACGTCCTGCGGCAGGCGGTCGATGTAGGTCGATTTCAACTTCGACAGCGCGCGATGTTCGAGGATCAGCCGCGGCAGCGGGTAGTCGAGCGCGAGTTCCTGCAGCGCGGATTCGGCGGTAGACGGCTGTCCCGTCGGGGTCTTCGCGGTGACCGGCAGGCCGAGCTTGTCGAAGAGGATCTGCTGGATCTGTTTCGGTGAACCGATGTTGAAGGTCTCGCCGGCGGCCTCGAAGGCGGCGCGTTCGATATCGTGCATCTTGGCCGCGAGCTCGCCCCCCTGGCTGCGAAGCATCTCCGCGTCGACCAGGACCCCGGTGCGCTCGATGCGCGACAGGACCGGCACCAGCGGCATCTCGATCTCTTCCAGCAGCTTCGCAAGTCCGGGCTCGGCGCCGATCTTCGGCCACAGCTGGGCGTGCAGTCGCAGGCAGACGTCCGCGTCCTCGGCGGCATAGGGCGCGGCGGTCTCGAGCGGCACCTCGTTGAACGTCAGCTGCTTCGCGCCCTTGCCGGCCACGTCCTCGAACAGGATCGTCGAGTGCCCCAGGTACTGCAGCGCCAGCGAATCGAGATCGTGGCGGGTCGCGGTGCTGTTCAGGACATAGGACTCGAGCATCGTGTCGTAGCGGATGCCGTTCAGTTCGATGCCGTGGTTCAGCAGCACGTTGCGGTCGTATTTCGCGTGGTGGCCGACCTTGGCGACCCGCTCGTCCTCGAGCAGGGGCTTGAGCCGGGCCAGCACCTCCTCGCGATCCAGCTGCGCGGGCGCGTCGAGGTAGTCGTGCGCGAGCGGCACATAGGCGGCGCGGCCGGGCTCGACGCAGAAGGACACGCCAACGATGCGGGCATCCATGTAATCGAGGCTGGTGGTCTCGGTGTCGAAGGCAATGAGTTCCGCGCCGCGCAACTCGGCCAGCCAGCGGGCGAGGTGCTCGTGGTCGAGCACCGTCTCGTAGGCCGCCCGCACCGACTGCGTCTGCGGCGGCGGCGCCGCTTCGGGTGCGCCTTCCTGCTCGAGCTGGCGCAGCCAGGTCTTGAACTCGAGCTCCCGGTACAGCTCGACGAGCCGCGCCGTGTCGGGGGCCCGGCACTCGAGCCCGGCGTAGTCCCACGGCAGCTCCAGTTCGTCCATGATCGTCACGAGGCGGCGCGACAGTGGCAGCTGTTCGAGCGATGCGCGCAGGTTCGCGCCGACCGCGCCCGGGATCTCCCCGGCGTGGCGCGTGATTTCGTCGAGGCTCCCATACTGCGCCAGCCATTTGGCCGCGGTCTTCGGCCCGACTTTCGGGACTCCGGGCACATTGTCGACACTGTCGCCGACCAGGGTCAGGTAATCGACGATCTGCGCCGGCGTGACGCCGAACTTGGCGACGACACCGGCCGGATCGAGCGTCGTGTTGTCCATCGTGTTGACCAGCGTGATGTCGGGCCCGACGAGTTGGGCGAGATCCTTGTCGCCGGTCGAGATCACGACGTCCCACCCGGCGTTGGCGGCGCGGCGCGCAAGCGTGCCGATGACGTCGTCCGCCTCCGTGCCGTCCTGCACGAGGCGGGGCATGCCGAGGGCGTCGATGATCTCGAACAGCGGCGGCACCTGGGACGCGAGGTCCTCCGGCATCGACGGCCGGTTGGCCTTGTATTCGGCATACCAGTCGTCGCGGTGGGTCTTGCCGCGCGGGTCGAAGATGACGGCGAAAGCCTGCGAGGGGTAGTCGTTCTGCAGTTTCTTCAGCATCCCGACCACGCCGTGGATGGCGCCGGTGGGCTGGCCCTTGGAATTGGCGAGGCCGGGCAGCGCATGGAAGGCCCGGTACAGGTATGAAGAGCCGTCGACCAGCACGAGTCGTGGTTTGTGCATGCGGGGACTGTCCGGTGATGAGCGATGAGACGGGCGCGGGCCGCGTGCAAACAGCCCTGCTCGCAAGGATCTGCCCGCGCGCTGATGCTATGCTAGCGCTGTTGCAATCATCTCACACGACCGAGAAAGCTCAAATGCGCATCCATAGAGCAGCTTTGCTCCCCGTCACGCTACTGATCGCGCAACTTGCCCACGGCGCGGACAAATCCTCCCTCGAAGATGTCTCCGAGTCGGCGCCCGAGCCGCCGGCGCCGATGGAGGACGGCCAGGCCCTGGAGCCCGAGGTCACGATCGTCCAGCGCAAGGACGCGGTGGTCGAGGAGCATCGCATCAACGGTCGGCTGTACCAGGTCAAGATCACGCCGAAATACGGCAAACCGTATTACCTCGTGGATCAGGACGGCGATGGCCGGCTGGAAACCCGCTTCGGCAACATGCTGTACCAGGATCCCGTCATCCCACAGTGGGTGATCTTCAGCTGGTGAGGTCGCCGCGTGGGCGCCGGCCCTGAAACCGGCGTCCGCTTGCTCCCACGCACCCGCGCAAGGCGCGACGCATGTCGGTATATACCGCGGTCGGCAACGCCGATATCCAGCACTTCCTCCATGACTACGATCTCGGTGCGGTCCAGGCCCTCGAAGGCATCCTGGATGGCGTCGAGAACACCAACTATTTCCTGACCACCAGCGCCGGCCGCTACGTGCTGACGCTGTTCGAATCACTGCCGGCAGCCGACCTGCCGTTCTTCATGGACCTGATGGCCTGGGTCGCGGCCCGTGGCGCACCGGCGCCGCGACCGATCGCGGCCCGCGACGGCGCAACCGTCGGCACCCTCTGCGGCAAGCCCGCGGCGATCGTCGAGCGCCTGCCGGGCCGCAGCGTCGGGCAGGTCGGCCCGGCGCAGTGCGCCGCGCTTGGCGCCCTGCTCGGCAGGATGCACCGCGGAATCGGCGGCTTCGGCGCAACGCGCGAGAGTACGCGCGGCGCGCACTGGCGCGCGCGGATCGCGGCGCGGCTCGTGGGCCGGGTCGACGGCCCGGATCTGGCAATGATGCGGCAGGAACTTGCGCTCCAGGAGACCGCGCCCCTGGCCGGGCTGCCGGCCGGCGTGGTGCACGGGGACCTGTTCCGCGACAACGTCCTGTTCGACGGCGCTGCGCTCACCGGCGTCATCGATTTCTATCTCGCCGCCCGGGAGGCGTTCGTGTACGACCTCGCGGTCGTGGCGCTGGACTGGTGTTTCCCCAACGGGGTCTGCGATGCGGTGCTGAGCCAACAGCTGTTGGCCGGCTATCGGGAGGAGCGCCCGGTTTCGGCGGCGGAAATCGCCGCCTGGCCGCTGGCGTTGCGGGCGGCCGGCCTGCGCTTCTGGCTATCGCGTTTGCATGACGCGCTGTACACCAAGCAGGGCAGCATCGTGAAGGTCAAGGATCCCGGGGAGTGCCGCGCCGTGATTCTCGCCGCCCGTCAGGATCCCGGTGGCCTCATCGCCTGCTGGGCGCCCTGAACCGGGCATCACCGCCGATTCGGCGCAGACAAAAAAAAGCCCTCCTTGCGGAGGGCTTTCATGTTCACCTGGGCGCTGCGGCTCAGTTGCCGGTCACCACCAGGTCGACACGCCGGTTCTGCGCCCGGCCTTCAGCCGTGTCGTTCGAGGCCACCGGCTTGCTCTCGCCATAGCCGGTCGGCTGGAGGCGGGAGGCATCGACGCCCTTGCTGACGAGGTAGTCGACCGCAGCCTGCGCGCGACGCTCGGACAGTTTCTGGTTGTAGGCATCGCTGCCGACGCTGTCCGTGTGGCCTTCGACACCCACCGTGAGGTCGGCATTCTCAGCCATGACCGCAGCGGCCTGGTCGAGCTTGGCCATGCCTTCAGGCTTCAGCGTCGCCTTGTTGAAGTCGAAATGCGCACCGTCGAGGCTGACGATCTTCGAGCCGACTTCCGGTTCCGGGGGCGGCGGCGGCGGGGGCGGCGGCGGGGGAGCCGGAGCCGGGGCCGGAGCAGGCGTCGGGGCCGGCGGCGGCGGTACTTTCTTCTCATGGCAGAAGAGGTAGCCCACGCCGGCACCCAGCGCCGCACCGACAACGTAGGCTTCCGGTTCATCCGAACCGGCGGCGGCAGCGGCAACGCCCGCACCCGTCACGGCACCGACGATCGGGCAAAGCACTTCGCCGGGCTTTATGTCATTGTTCGCGCAGCCCGCCAAGCTGACGCAGAGAGCCAGCGCGAGGCCTGTTTTGATTCGGTTGTCCATTACGAACTTCCCCACGATTTAGGTTTTTACTTGGTGATCTGCGCCCGTTGCAGAGTTACAACAAAATGGCGTTAGCAAAAAGCATAGCATAGCTTCTGCGAAAAACCGCATAACTCTTTATTCGCAAATCACCATTTCGGGCGTGACCGGCAGTGACCGAAAACGGCGTGCGGGCCTGCGGCGACCCTCCCGTGCGGCCTGTGGTAAAAACCGCGCCGGTTTCAGCCGTCGGTCAGCGTCGCCATCAGCATCCTGAATTTCACCGGGTCGGCGGTGCGCATCGCGCGCGAGGCCGTCGCGCGCACGGTTGCCAGATCGGTGCCGGCAATTTCCTGCTTCACTTCGAGCAGCAGTGACGGGTGCACGCTGAACACGCGCAGCCCCAACCCCAGCAGCAGTTTCGTGTAGCGCACGTCGCCCGCCATTTCACCGCACATCGCGATCGGGCATTCGGCCGCGTCCGCGGCGCGAATCGCCATCGAAACGAGGCGCAGCACCCCGGGATTCAACGGGTCGTAGAGATAGCTGACCTCCTCGTTCACGCGATCGATCGCGACCGCATACTGGATCAGATCGTTGGTGCCGATCGACATGAAGTCGAGTGCGCGCGCGAAACCGTCAGCCCAGGCCGCCGCCGCCGGCACCTCGATCATGCCGCCGATCGGCATGGCCGGGTCGAAGGGGACTCCCTGCCGCTCGAACTCGGCCTGGATGCGCCGGATCAGTTCCACGACCTGGGTGACCTCGTCGAGATGCGACAGCATCGGGATCATCAGGCGCACCTGGCCGAGACCCGAAGCGCGCACGATCGCGCGCAGCTGGGGCAGGAAGAGATCGGGCTCCTTCAACGCGAGGCGCACCGCGCGCAGCCCCAGTGCGGGATTCGCCGCGTTGCCGCGCGAGGAGATACTCGCCTCGATCTGCTTGTCCGCGCCGATATCGAGCGTGCGTATCGTCACCGGCTGGTTGCGAAAGGCCTCGACGAGCCGCCGATAGGCCGCGAAGTGTTCTTCCTCGGTCGGCACGTCGTGCCGGTTCATGTAGAGGAACTCGGTACGATACAGCCCGACGCCGCGCGCGCCGGCCGCACGCGCCGCATCGAAATCGACTTCGAGCTCGACATTCGCCTGCAGTTCGATGCTGACGCCATCGGCGGTGGCGGTCGGCGCGCGCTTCAGCTTGCCGAGGCCGCCCACGCGCTTCGCCCGCTCGTCGCGCCGCACGCGGTAATGCTCGGTGATGCGCCTGTCCGCCTCACCGATCACGAGCCCTTCGCTGCCGTCCACGATCAGCGGCTCGCCCTCGCGGATGAAGCGGCGCGCGTGATGCACGCCGACGATGCCCGGGACGCCGAGGCTGCGGGCGAGGATGGCGGTATGCGAGGTCGGCCCGCCGTATTCGGTCACGAAGGCGGCGATGCCCTGGTGCTGCATCAGCAGCGTGTCGGCCGGCGACAGGTCGTCGGCGATCAGTATCGCGCCATCCAGGACGCTTTCCGGGATCTCGTGGGCCACGGGCGCGTGGTTGAGCAGGATCCGGAGCACGCGGTTGATGACGTGGTCGACGTCGTCCCGGCGCGTGCGCAGGTAGGGATCGTCCATCTGGTCGAAGGCGGCGACGATCATGTCCCGCTGCAGCTTCATCGCCCACTCGGCGTTGCAACGCCTGTCACGGATCAGCCGCTTCGGCTCATCGGTCAGCGTCGAGTCCTCGAGCATCAACAGGTGCGTGTCGATGAAGGCCGCGATGTCGGCCGGCGTCTGCGCCGGGATCCGGTCGCGCATGGTGCGCAGGTTGCTCCTGGCGTCGTCGATCGCGCTGGTGAGCCGCGCGATTTCCGCCTCGACCTCCTGTTCGGAAATCGAGTACTCGAGCAGTTCGAGCGCGTCTCGCTGCACGATATGGGCCGTGCCGAGCGCAATGCCCCGCGACACGCCCTTGCCGTGCAGCGAATACGTCATTCGGACTCACCGAAGCGATCGGCAATCAGGTCGACCAGCGCCTTCATCGCGGCCTCCTCGTTCTCGCCGTTGGTGACGAGTTCGAGCGGCGTGCCCTGTGCGGCGGCGAGCATCATCAGGCCCATGATGCTCTTGCCGTTGACCTTGTTGCCGGCCTTCATGACGGATATCTCGCACGGAAAGGCGGCGGCGGTCTGCACGAAGCGCGCCGCGGCGCGGGCGTGCAGCCCGAGACGATTGATGATGGTGACGTGTTCTGTGATCACGGCTTGCCTTCCCGCTGCTGCGTCTTTATCCGCTCAGGTGTCCCGGTGGGTGACGACGACGTGCCGGCCCTTGCGAAACTCGGCGGCGATGCGTTCCGCGACGTAGACCGAGCGATGCCGCCCGCCGGTGCAGCCGATTGCGACCGTCAGGTAACTCCGGTTGTCGGCCTCGAAACGCGGCACCCAGGTGCCGAGGAACCCGATGATGTCGGCGACCATGTGCCCGGCAAGGCCGGTTTCGTCGAGGAATGCGCACACGGCGTCATCGCGCCCGGTCAGGCTGCGCAGCGTCGGATCCCAGTGTGGATTCGGCAGGCAGCGCACGTCGAACACGAAATCGGCGTCCGGCGGCACGCCGTTCTTGTAGCCGAAGGAGCTGATCTGCAGCGCCAGCACGCCGCGCTCGCGATTCATCACGCGCTCGAGGATTTGCGCGCGGAACTGGTGGATATGGGTGTGCGAGGTATCGATGCGCAGGTCGGCCCGCGCCATGATGGGCTCCAGCAGCTCGCGTTCCCGCGCGATCGCGCCCCGCAGCGGCAGGTCGGTGCCCGACAGGGGGTGACGACGACGGGTTTCGCTGAAGCGGTTGATCAGGGACTCGTCGGAGGCCTCGATGAAAATCAGTTCGACGCTGACGTCACTGCTCGACAGGACGTCGAGGATGGCGGGCAGCTGCTCGAGATCGGCCTCCCGGTTGCGCGCGTCGATGCCGACCGCGACGCGGCGATAGTGCGGAAGATCGTCGTGCCCGATGAAACGGGCGAATTCGGCGAGGAAACCGGCCGGCAGGTTGTCCACGCAGTAGAAGCCGGCATCTTCCAGGGCGTGCAGGGCGATGGTCTTGCCCGCCCCGGACAGGCCGGAAACGATGATGAAGCGGCGCGCCGGCATGCCGCGGTCAGGAAAGGCGCGGCCGGCCACCGGCACGGCCGCGCTTGTTCGGCTTGTGGAGCGTCACGGGCGGGTGTCGTCCGTGCGTGCTCAGCCGTTGTTGAGCCCGCGTGCCGCGTTGTCGCGCGCGTGGTGATCGGTCAGCTTTTCCTTGTGTTTCTTCACCTGCCGGTCGAGCTTGTCGGCCATCAGGTCGATGGCTGCGTACATGTCGTCGTGTTCGCTCTCGGCGTGCAACGTGTTGCCCGTGACGTGGATCGTGGCTTCGGCCTTGTGCAACTGCCGCACGGCGCCCAGCACGACATGGGCGTCGACGACGTGATCGAAATGGCGCTGGATGCGCTGGAGCTTGGTTTTGACGTAGTCCTGCAGGGCGGGAGACAGTTCGACGTGATGACCGGAAATGCTCAATTGCATGATGGTATTCCTGCTTCCGAAGTGTTGGTTGTCGATGCTCTGTAGCGTCTCTCGGAAAAAAGTATAGCGCCTGCGTGCGGCTGCGACCCGACCCAGGTCAAGCCAGTCGCTTGCGCTCGTTCGACGGCGGAATCTGCATCGCCTCCCGGTACTTCGCGACGGTCCGCCGCGCGACGTTGATGCCCTGCTTCGACAGGATGTTCGCAATCTTGCTGTCGCTCAACGGCTTGTCCGTGTGTTCCGCCGCGATGAGTTTCTTGATTACCGCTCGAATCGCGGTCGACGAGGCTTCCCCGCCCATACTGGTGCTGACATGGCTGGAGAAGAAGTATTTCAGCTCGTAGATCCCGCGCGGGGTGTGCATGTACTTGCGGCTCGTCACGCGCGAAATGGTGGATTCGTGCATGCCCAGGGTCTCGGCGATGTCGTGGAGCACGAGCGGCTTCATCGCCTCGTCTCCGTAATCCAGGAAGGCTTTCTGCCGTTCGACGATGGCGGTCGCCACCTTGAGCAGCGTTTCGCTGCGGCTCTGCAGGCTCTTGATGAACCATTTGGCTTCCTGCAGGTGGGCCTTCAGCGAGCTGTTGCCGGGGCTGTTGTCGGCGCGGCGGACCATGCTCGCGTAATACGGATTGATCCGGACGTGGGGCACGGAATCCGGATTGAGCTCGACCTTCCAGCGGCCGCGGGACTTGCGCACGAAGACGTCGGGCACCAGGTATTCGGCCGGCTCGTCGCCATACTGCGAACCCGGCCGGGGGTTCAGGGACTGAATCAGCGAGATGGCCTGCTTGAGGGTTTCCTGGTCGACCTTCAGGCGCCGCATGATCATCGCGTACTCACGTGCGCCCAGAGCGTCCAGGTAGTCCTCGGTCACGCGCTGCGCGAGTTCCAGCAGCGGCGTGCCGGCCGGCAGCTGGCGAAATTGCAGCAGCAGGCATTCCTTCAGGTCGCGGGCGCCGACGCCGGCCGGCTCCAGCGCCTGGACGAGCTTGAGCACGGCGCCGACCTCGTCGAGCTCCAGCGGCTCGGCCAGGGACTCGTCGGCATTCACCGCGTCGCGGATTTCCTCCAGCGTTGCGTCGAGGTAGCCGTCCTCGTTGATCGCGTCGACGATCGCCACCGCCACCGCGCGGTCGGCAGCCGTGAGCTGCAGCAGGTTGACCTGCCACAGCAGGTGCTCGCGCAGCGAGCCGTTGCTGCTGCGCACGTTGTCGAATTCCCCGCCGGCATCGTCATGGGAACTCGACGGGCCGGTCGCCGCGAGCGTGTTGTCGAAGATCTCGTCCCAGTCGCTGTCGACCGGCAGGTCCTCGGGAATGTTCTCGGACGCAGACGGAACGCTGAATTCCTCGTCACCGCCCCCCACCTCGGCTTCGCCGCCCTCGTAGTCGCTGCTTTCGCCCGGATTGGCGGGCGAGGCGCCCTCGGAATTGAAGTCGAAGGACTCCCGAGCCTCCTCCTCCTCGAGTTCCAGCATCATGTTGGAGTCGAGCGCCTGCTGAACCTCGAGCTCGAGTTCCATCGACGAGAGCTGCAGCAGGCGGATGGCCTGCTGCAGTTGAGGCGTCATGGTCAGCTGCTGACCGAGCTTTAGCTGTAGCGACTGCTTCATGGGGCGGGCAAATCCGGCGCTGCGCTTCGCTGCTGGCTAGGGTTCAATGTCTGGGCTGGGTATCGGCATAATTCATGCAGCCATGAATGACGAGGATACAGATTCTGGCCCATGGTCCCATGCCACCACGCTCGCGACGAGGATTTTTTACAATGCGACAGGCAACTGGCACTCACATTGCAAAGTCTTCACCCAGGTAGACTTCCCGGACGTGCTCATCCTCGAGGATACGGTCCGGCGTGCCTTCGGCGATGATCCGGCCGTCGTTGACGATGTAGGCCCGGTCGCAGATACCCAGGGTTTCACGCACGTTGTGATCGGTGATCAACACGCCGATCCCGAGGCGACTGAGGTGCTGGATGATGCGCCGGATGTCGCCGACCGAGATGGGGTCGACGCCCGCAAAGGGTTCGTCGAGCAACACGAAGCGCGGCTGCGAGGCCAGCGCCCGGGCAATTTCGACCCGTCGCCGCTCGCCCCCCGACAGGGACATGCCAAGGTTCTTCTTGATGTGGCTGATATGGAACTCGCGGAGCAGGCCGTCGAGCCGCTTGGCACGCTGCTCGGGCGTCAACCCCGGGATGATCTCCAGGACCGCCGCGATGTTCTCCTCCACCGTCAGCTTGCGGAACACCGACGCTTCCTGCGGGAGATAGCCGAGGCCGCGGCGCGCCCGCAGGTCCATCGGCAACGCGGTGAGGTCCTCCTTGTCGAGGTGGATCGCGCCGCCGTCGCCCGCGATGAGACCGACGATCATGTAGAAACTGGTGGTCTTGCCGGCGCCGTTCGGGCCCAGCAGGCCGATGACCTCGCCGCTCTCGACCTTGAGGCTGACGTCCTTGACGACCTGGCGCGACTTGTAGGCCTTCGACAGGTGGCTGACGGTGAGGACGCTCATTCAGCCGCCTGCGGCTTGGGCGGGATGATCACCTTGATACGGCCCGGTTTCTGGTTCCCGCTGCCGTCGGGCTTGGGCGCCTGCGGGGTGCCGCGGCCGGTGATGACGCTGTTCTTGGTGTCGTAGTTGATCCGGTAGCCCTCGAACAGCCGCGCCCCCTGGTTCAGCCGCGCATCCTTGATGAGGATGAGCAGGTTCTTCTTGGCAAGGTACTGGATCTGGGCGCCTTCGCCCTCGATGTCCTCCTTGCCCCCGTCAGGCGTCTGCTTGAAGTAGGCCGGCTGGCCGTCGAGGAAAACCTCGGTGAGCTGGCGATTCTCGTCGAAATTCGCGCGCATCTTGTCGCCGGTCATCCGGATCGAGCCCTGGATCACGACCACGTTGCCGACATAGGTGGTCCGCCCCTCGGCATCGTCCATCTCGGCGAAATCCGCTTCGATTTCGACCGGCTGCTGCGGGTCGGTCGACAGGGCGGCGGCGCCGGATGCCCACAGGGCGAGCGAGAGCACCAGTCCATGCGCGATTCGGTTACTTGCTTTCAATGCGGCTTCTGACCCGTTCCAGGAGTTCAAGACGGTTGTGAGAGAAATTGGCGCGGAAGCCCCGCGTCCTGGTCACCGAGCCGGGGCCCTTGATCGTTGCCGCCTTGTCGGTTTCCGCGTACTGCACCTTCGGGAACACCCGCAGCTCAGAGGTCAGGATTTCGAACTCCCGTTCGCCTGCATCATCGAGCCGCCAGATCTCGACCTTGCCGTGGAGCAGGACGAGTTCGGTACCGGACTTGATGGTGCCGCGTTCGGCCTCCACCTGCCAGGGGCTGGCCGTGTCATTGTAAATCTCCATCCGCGGGCGGGCCAATTCGGTCGAGTCGTCGTCCGGATAGTGGTACACGCGGTCGGCGATGAGCACGTTCTCCAGTTCGCCCTGTTCGTTCATCGAATGGCGCACCATGTCGACGAGATAGTAGTCGGGCTCGTGCGGCCCCGCCGCCTGGGTCGTGGTTTCGTCCTCGGTCAGGGTACGCCACAGCCAGAATGACGCGGCGCTCAACAGCACCATGACCAGCGCGATCCAGCTTGATCTGCCCATGGCGTGCCGGCCGCAGCGCGCCTAGAGGCCGTAGCGGGCGAGCTGTGCGGCGAGCGTCCCGCGGGCGCTCAGCAGGAGTTCGCAGACCTCGCGCACCGCGCCGGCGCCGCCGGCGGCCCGGGTGCGGTAGCGGGCGACCCCCACGCAGGCGGGGTGCCCGTCCGCGACCGTCACCGGCAGGCCGACTTTCCTGAGCACCGGCACATCGGGGAGGTCGTCGCCGACGTAACAGACCTCCGCGGAGCGGAGGCCGAGTTTCGCCTCGAGTTCGGCGAGCGCGGCAAGCTTGTCATTCTGTCCCTGGTAGACGAACTCGATGCCGAGTTCGGCCATGCGCGCGGCGACCACCGGCGAGCGACGCCCCGTGATGATGGCGATGGCCATGCCGCTGTCGCGCAGCATCACCAGGCCTTGCCCGTCGCGCACATTGAAGACCTTGTACTCCTCGCCCGAGGGGCCGAGGAACAACTGGCCGTTGGTCAGCACGCCGTCGACGTCGAAGGCGGCAAGCCGGATGCCGGCGGCGGCGTCCAGCACGTCGGCGGGATAGGGTGTACTCACAGGACCTTCGCTTTCAGCAGATCGTGCATGTTGAGGACGCCGACCAGCGTGTTGCTCCCGTCAACGACGAGGAGTGCGTTGATTTTGCTGTCCTGCATGATGCGCAGGGCTTCCGCGGCGAGCATGTCGACCTGCACGGTCCTGCAGCGGCGGGTCATGACCTCGCCGACCGGCAGGTGCAGCACCTCCGCGCCGCGATCGAGCGCGCGCCTGAGGTCGCCATCGGTGAACACACCCAGCACGCAGCCGGCGGCATCGGTGACGGCGGTCAGGCCGAGTCCCTTGCGCGTCATCTCGAGCAGCGCATCGACAACCCGGGTCTCGGGGGTGACGACGGGCATCTGCCCGTCCCGATGCATCAGGTCGTGGATCTTGAGCAGCAGGCGGCGGCCCAGGGCCCCGCCGGGATGCGAGCGCGCGAAATCCTCCTGCGTGAAGCCGCGCGCTTCGAGGAGGGCGACCGCGAGAGCGTCGCCCATCGCCAGCGCCGCGGTGGTGCTGGAGGTCGGCGCGAGCCCCAGTGGGCAGGCTTCCTGCCCGACGCGCACGTGCAGGTGCACGGTGGCCGCCTCGGCCAGCGTCGAGCGCGGGTTGCCGGTCAGGGCGATCAGAGGCACCCCGAGCCGCTTGAGCAGGGGGATGAGGATGGTCAGTTCGTCGGTCTCGCCGGAATTCGACAGTGCGAACACCACGTCCTGGGCCGTGATCATGCCCATGTCGCCATGGCTGGCCTCGCCCGGGTGGACGAAGAAGGCCGGCGTGCCGGTGCTTGCGAGCGTCGCCGCGAACTTACTGCCGATATGGCCCGACTTGCCCATGCCCAGCACGACGATGCGCCCCGGGCAGCCAAGCATGTGCCGGGCGGCCTCGGCGAAGGCGTCATCGATACAGTCCACGAGCCCTGCCAGCGTCCGCGCCTCGATCTCGATGACGGCCCGTCCAAGTCGCTTGATCTGGTCGACGTCGAACGCCGTCAACGGCGGTGTGCGGGATTCGGGAACGGTCATGATGCGGGGCAATGGCAGGCTGTCGCCAGCGTCTGTTTGGAGTGGGCACAAGGGTTGCAGGTACGCGGCGCTATTCCACCGGTTTACAGTAGGCAGCGCAAGCGCGGCGCTCGCGGCGTGGCGCCCATCAGGCACTTGTTTACGGTGAGACCTCCATGAAAGCGATGCTCCTTGCCGCCGGGCGCGGCGAACGGCTGCGGCCACTGACCGACCAGACCCCGAAACCCCTGCTCGAGGTCGGCGGGCGCACCCTCATCGAGTGGCAGATCGAACGCCTGTACCGCGCGGGCATCCGCGATTTCGTGATCAACCTCGCGCATCTCGGTGCGCAGATCGAGGCGTTCCTCGGCGACGGCCGTCGCTACGACGCCCGCTTCACCTTCAGCCACGAACCGGCCGGCGCGCTCGAGACCGGTGGCGGCATTCGCCACGCCCTGCACCTGTTCGACGGCGCGCCCTTCATCGTCGCGAATGCCGATGTCTGGATCGAGTTCGATTTCACGCGCCTGCCGCAGCTGGACGGCGATCTCGCGCACCTGCTGCTGGTGCCGAACCCGGCACATCATCGCCGCGGTGACTTCGCGTTGCGCGCCGGGCGCGTGGCGAACGACGAAGACATGCGGCACACCTTTGCCGGTGTCGCCGTGTACTCGCCTGCGTTGTTCGAACGGCAGGCACCGGGGCGTTTTCCACTGGCGCCACTGCTGCGTGACGCGGCTGAACGGGGCCTGCTCGGCGGACAGCTTTTCGAGGGTTGCTGGATCGATGTCGGCACCCCGGAACGGCTGCAGGATGCGCAGCTACGGGTAGCATCCCTGGGGGCCGGAAAAGGACTGTTTTAATCGATTACTAGCGCAATCATGTACTTAGTTGCGTTATGTAACTTTTGCTCTTATTATCCCTCCTAAGCCCGCGTCACCTAAACGGATGATGCGAGCGCCTCAAACCCTGTTGCGGATTTGCAATTGAACTGTGCTTCCGGGCGGCGTACATAGACGCCACCAGACGAAAAAAACGAACGCCTACCGCTGGTATGTTTCGAATAATTCGACACAGCGCCGCCTGGCTGGGGTGCGCTGCAGGCCTGCTGTTGCACGTCGATGCGGCCCTCGCCACGACGCCGACACAGCCCTCGCGCGGACTCCCGCTCGCGATCGCCGCCGCACCGGCCACCCCCGGTCCGCTGCGCGTGCTCGCCTTGCGCACCGATTCCTCGGCCAGGACGCACGGACAGGATGCGCAGCTGCGCATGATCGCGGACTTCGCGCGCGCCCTCGGCCGGGACGTGGAATGGGCAGAGGTGTCGCATCCGCGCAAGCTCTATGCCCGGCTTGCGACCGGCAGCGCCGACGTCGTCATCGGGCCGGAACCCGAAGACCTCTCTGCCCATCCTGAAATCGCCGCGACCGCGCCGGTGGCAACCGAGCGCTATGTCGTCGTCGGCCGTAGCGACAACCGGGCCGCGAGCCCGCTCGACCTCCGCGGCATGAGCGCCGCGATGGCCCTGGCCTCCCCTTACTGGGACTACTTCGACCGGCTGCGCAAGGTCGTGCCGCGGCTCAAGCTGCATGCGCTGTCCAACGATCTGGAGATCGACGCCCCGCTGCGGCTGGTGGCGGACGGCATGGTCGATGTCGCGATCGTCGCGGTCACCGATGGCCAGGACTGGTTCAAGTGCCACCCGCGCGTCAAACCCCTGTTCAACCTCACCGATGAGCTGCCGTTGCGCTGGTACGTCCGGCGCCATGAAGACGCGCTGCTTGCGAACCTCAACCAGTTCATCGACCGCTACCACGCGGCCTACTTCGAGCCGGCGGCGACGCTGCGCGACTTCGCCGCGATCAAGCAGCGCGGCGTGCTGCGGGTCATCACCCGCGTCGAGCCTCGCAACTATTTCATCAGCGAGGGCAAGCCGTCCGGCTTCGAACTCGAACTCGTGAACGCGTTCGCGCAACGCCATGGCCTGCGCCTCGAGGTACGGGTCGCGGCCAATGACGACCAGGTGCTGGACTGGCTCAGGAAGGGCGTGGGCGATCTCGTCACGACCCGGCTGTCGGGCGCAGCCCTGGAGGAGGACCCGTCGCTCGCCACGTCCCGCAGCTACGACTACGAAGCGTTCGCGACCGTCAGCCGGCGCGCGCTGCCGCTCCGCTCGGGCACGGACCTCGGCGGACTGCTGTTTGCGGCGCCCCAGGATTCGGCCGAGTTCCGGGCCCTGCAGTCGATGCGTGGAAACGTGCCGGGCATGACGGTCATCCCGGTCACGCCGGAGGTAAGCCAGCACACCCTCCTGAACCGGGTCGCCGACGGCATGGTCGACGCAACCGTGGTTCCCGGCGCGGCGGCCGCCGCCATCGAGGCGGCCTATCCCGAGCTGTTCGTCGGGACGTCGATCGGTCATCGCTATGACTACCGGTGGACGCTGCGGGGCACGAACCAGAAGATGCTCGCCGCGGTCAACGAATTCCTCGGCGAAGCCCGCACCAACGGCTTGTTGCAGATCCTGGCCGCTCGCTATTCCGGCGAGGACCGCCAGGCTTGGCCGGTCGCCGCGCTGCCGCGCCTGTCGCCCTACGACCCCATCGTGCAGCGCTACGCCGATCGCTACGGTTTCGACTGGCGGCTCATTGCGGCGCAGATGTACCAGGAGAGCCAGTTCGATCCTGGCGCGCGCTCGCCCAGCGGTGCATTCGGGCTGATGCAGTTGATGCCACGTACCGCGAAGGGGCTCGGCTTCGGCGACCTGCAGCGGCCCGACAGCGCAATCCATGCCGGCGTGAAATACCTGTACGAGCTGCGCAACGAGTTCGACAGCCGGGTGCCAGCCGGTGAACGCACCTGGTTCGCACTCGCCGCCTACAACACCGGCCATCAACGCGTCGAGCGCGCACGACGGCTGGCCGCGAAGATGAAGCTCGATCCGAACCGCTGGACCAACAACGTCGAGCTCGCAATGCTCGAGCTCGCGCGGCCGCGCGGCGGCGGGGGCGACCGCCGCTACGGGCAGGCCATCGTCTACGTGCGGGCGATCCAGTCCCTGTACGGCAGTTACCGCAACCTGATGGTGTCCGCAGCCCAGGCCCTGCCGGGCATCCCGCCGCGGGCCTGACACCCGCCGCCCGCGTTCAGGCTGGTTGGTATCGCGTCGGGTCGGTCAATCCGGCTTCGCGAAAGCCCTGGGCCCGCAGGCGGCAGGCGTCACAGCGACCACAGGCGGCACCGTTCGAATCGGCCTGGTAGCACGATACGGTCAGCGCGTAATCGACCCCGAGCCCGCTCCCCATCCGCACGATTTCCGCCTTGCTCAGCGCGATGAGTGGCGCCAGCACCACTGGCGCACGGCCCTCCAGCCCCGCGCGCGTCGCGACCGAGGCCAGCGCGTTGAAGGCTGCGATGAAGGGAGGCCGGCAGTCCGGATAGCCCGAGTAGTCGACGGCGTTGGCGCCGATGTGGATCTCCGCGGCATCGAGCACCTCCGCCCACGCGAGCGCGAGTGCGAGCATCACGGTGTTGCGCGCCGGAACGTAGGTGATCGGGATGCCGGCGGACGCCTGCTCGGGAACCGCGAGCGCGGCGTCCGTCAGGGCCGAGCCCCCGAACTGTCCGAGGTCCACGCTCGCTAAACGATGTTCGACGACGGCGTAGTGCCGGGCGAGCGTCGCGGCCGCCGCAAGTTCGGCTTGATGACGCTGGCCGTAATTGACCGTCAGCGCATAGCAGTCGCGGCCTGCGGCGCGGGCTGCGGCCAGCACGGTCGCGGAGTCGAGGCCGCCGGACAGCAGCACGACCGCTCGGATCGGGGCTGTCGTCATCGGCGGCGGAATGCGGTGGCGCCGACGCTCAGGGCGCGGCGGCGCTCAGCTGCGACAGGCGCTCGTCGGCAAGCCTGGCGGCTGCCGAGCCGGGAAAGCGCTGTTTGAGCTCCTCGAGGATCGCCCGCGCATCGGCCGGCTGGCCCAGCGCGTCGTAGCTGTACCCGAGCTTCAGCATCGCGTGCGAAAGCTTCCGGCTGGCCGGGTAGCCGGCCAGCATCTTCTGGTACTCCGCCGCGGCGGCGGCGAAATCGCGCTTCGCGTAGTGCGCCTCGGCCAGCCAGTACTGCGCATTGTCGCCGTACTGGCTGTTCGGGTAGCTGACCTGGAAATCATTGAACGCGGCGACGGCGCGGTCGTACTCCCCGGCGCGCAGCAGGCTGAACGCATCACGGTAGGCCGCCTCGGACGTGGCGTCGTCCATGGTCGGGGCCTGGCCCAGCGGCGGCGCTGTTTCGCCCGGTCCCGTGACGCCTGCCGGCGGCTGCCCGGACAGCGGCGCTGGCGCGAGCGCGGGCGCCACGGCGCCACCGGTGGGCGGAGGCGGCAGCGCACCGGTTACGCTTTCAGCGTCGAGGGCTGCCGTGCTGTCGTCGACTGCCGGCGGCACCACCGCGCCACTGTCGCCAGCCAGCGGCAGGCCGTCGGGACCCGTCAGCGGGTCCTGTGCCGGGGGGGGCACGCCGAGCGCTTCCGTTTCGACCTGCAGCGCGGACTGCGGCGACGGCGTACCGGCCACGGCGTCACCGGGCGCCGGCGCCAGCATCGGCAGCGGCGCCTCGCCAGCGGCCGCCGCCGGCGCGCCGGCGCCACCTTCAACGGTCTGCAGGCGACGATCGATGTCGGTATAAACCGCGGCCTGCGATTTCTTCAGCTGCTCTATCTCGTAGCCCTGGTTCTCGATCTGCCCCCGCAGGGCCTGCACTTCCTGCTGCAGGCTCTCGATGCGGTTCAGCAGATCGAGCAGCCCCCGGTTGTTGAGCGTCTGCTCGAGCTTCACCACACGGCCCGCGAGATCGCCCTGCGCGGACTGGGCCGTTGCCGCCACGGGCAGCAGCAGCGTACCGGCGAAGGCCGCCACCACCATCGACATGCGCCGCATGAGCTTCACCTCCCGGGATTCGAGCGCCGGAGCGCGGTTGTAGCCTGCTGTCAGGCCGCTTACTGGTACGAGATTTCAGCGCGACGGTTCAGGCCATAGGACTGCTCGTCGTGCCCTTCCGCGACCGGACGTTCCTCACCGTAGCTGACCGTGCGGATCTGGCCGGCGGTCGCGCCCAGCAGCACCAGCTGGCGACGCACGGCCAGCGCACGTCGCTCGCCCAGTGCAAGGTTGTACTCACGCGAACCGCGCTCGTCGGCGTGGCCTTCGAGGGTGATCGTCGTTTCGGGGTGCGCGGCGAGGTAGGCCGCGTGCGCTTCCACGACGGACTGGAAATCCTGGCGGATGTTGCTGCTGTCGTAGTCGAAATAGATGACGCGCACCGACAGCGGGCTGTTCGGGTCGTTCAGCTCGGCGGCGCCGGCACCGGCGCCATCGGACAGCCCCTGGCTGCGCGCGGCATCGATATCGCTCATTTCGCCGCTCGAGATGCCACGATCCTCGACCGACGCACCGCTCGCGGCGGACTTCTTGTTCAGGCTCGAGCAGCCGGTGGCGGTGAGCGCCACGAGCAGCAGCAGCGTGCTTTTAAGGATCGCCCTGTTCATAAATCACTCCTGTTCCATTCAGTCTGAAATTGTTGCCTGTCGTGCCGGCGGCGCGCCGGCGTCCTTGCCCGGTCTACTTCCGGAGCGGCCCCCATGCCGGCTCACGCACCTGGCCCTGCTGCAGGGCCAGGCGTTGCTTGACCGTGCCATCGACGGACACCGCGGCCAGTTCAGTGCCGCGTCCGCCCATTGTCGCATAGATGATCATGCTGCCATTGGGTGCGAAGCTCGGCGATTCGTCGAGGCTGGAGCCGGTCAGCGTCCTGCTCGCACCGGTTTGGAGGTCGAGCACGACGATGCGGAAACCCGAGCCACCGTTGACCATCACGAGCTTCTTGCCGTCTGGCGAGTAGCTTGCGCGCGAATTGTAATTGCCGAGGTTGAAGGTCACGCGCTTCGCGTCACCGCCACCGGGCGACATCATGTAGATCTGGGGCCCGCCGCCGCGGTCGGAGGTGAAGACGATTGCGCTGCCGTCAGGCGCCCAGGACGCCTCGGTGTCGATGGCTTCATGGGTCGTCAGGCGGCGCTGCTGTTTCGTGGCGATGTCGACGACGTAGATGTCCGGATTGCCCTCCATCGAGCGGGTGACTGCGAGCCGGCTGCCGTCCGGCGCGAAGGCCGGCGAACTGTTGATGCCGAGCCCCGACACCACCTTGTCGCGCTGGCCGGTGCGGATGTCCTGGATGTAGATGGCCGAGTTGCGGTCCTCGAAGGACACATAGGCGAGGCGGTTGCCGTCCGGGGACCAGGCTGGCGACATCAACGGCTGCCTGGACTCGAGGATGGTCTTGGAGTCGTAACCGTCGGCGTCGGCGATCTGCAGGCGATAGGTGCTGTTCTTGGCGTCCTTGCGATCAACCGTGACGTAGGCGATGCGGGTCGAGAACGCGCCGTCCATGTTCAGCAGCGTCTTGAAGATGATGTCGCTGATGTGATGCGCGGTCAGGCGCAGGTTCGACACGTGTGAGGGGATCTGGAAGCCGGCGAGCTGCTTGCCGGTGAAGACGTCGAGCAGCCGGAACTCCACCAGGTAGCCGCCGTCGCCGGTCGCCGTGATGCGCCCGATGACGAGGTTGTCCATGCCGACCGTCCGCCAGTCCTTGAAATTGACCTGGGCGACATCGCTCGGGCGCGCCGGAAGATCCTCGCGCGGCATCGTCCTGAAGCGGCCACTGCGCGTCAGGTCATTGGAGACGACCTGCGCGATGTCCTGGGGCAGCGGCGGGCCGGCCCATTCGAAAGGCACGACGGCGATTGGCAGCGCGCCCTCGACGCCCTGCGTGATGCGGATCGTCAACGGGCCGCCGCCGGTCTGCGCGGCCGCGGCCAGCGAGGCCAGTGCGAGAATCAAGCTAATCAGGAATTTCATTACATGGCACCCGGGTCGAACTCGAACTGGATTTCCTTCATCTGCTGGAAGAGTCGCGGCTCGTCCGGCACCGGAAGGGGCGACGCCTTGCGTACGGCGAGCTCGGCCTGCCGGTCGAACGTGGCATTGCCGCTTGATTTCACGACCTTGGCGTCCACCACCTGGCCGCCGGGGATCATGCGCACGAGCAGCGTGCACTTCAACCCGCTGGTGATGTTCGGCGCCACGAAATTGCTCGACACCTGGCGCATGATCGCCGCGGTATAGCGCGCGAGCTCGGACTGATCCTGTCTGGCCTGCGCTGCAGCCGCGAGTTCCGCCTCTTCCGCCGCCAGCTCGTCGGCCAGCGCCTTGGCTTCCTCGGCCCTGCGCTTCTCCTCGGCCGCGCGCTTGGCCTCTTCCGCCTTGCGCTTCTTCTCGGCCTCCGCCTTCTTCTTCTCCTCTTCAGCCTTCTTCTTCTCGGCCTCCGCCTTCTTTTTCGCTTCCTCGGCCTTCTTCTTTTCCTCCGCGGCCTTCTTCTTTTCGTCCGCGGCCTTCTTTTTCTCTTCGGCCTTCTTCTGCTCCTCGAGCTTTTTCTTCTCAGCCGCGGCCTTCTTCTGCTCCTCGAGCTTCTTCGCTTCCTGCTCGGCCTTCTTCTTCTCGGCGACGGCCTGTTCCTTCTGCTCCTCGAGCTTGCGCTGCTCGGCTTCCTTTTGCTGCTCCAGGCGCTGCTTCTCCTGCTTGAGCTGCTCGAGCTTGCGCTCCTCCTGCTTCCGCTTCTGCTCCGCCTCGGCGACCTTGCGCTCGGCCTCGCGCTGCTTTGCCTGCTCGGCCGCCTTCAGCTTCTTCATTTCCTTTTCGATGGCGTTCGCGTCGACCGCCTTCGCGTTCATGACCTGGGACTCGCCCGGCGGCGTCGGGGCGGGCTTGCCGGTCCAGTCGACGCCGATGACGAAGAACAGCACCAGTGCCGCGTGCAGCAGCAGCGAGTAGTAGAACGCCCGGCTGTGCGTGATGTTCGGCAGCTGGTAGCGTTGCTCGCGGACCTTCTTCTTCACGGCGCGCCTACTTCTCCGGCGGCTCGGTCAGCAGGCCGACGCTCTCGATGCCGGCGCCCTGCATCATCGACATGACCTCGACGACGCGGCCGTAGGGTACGCCGCTGTCGCCGCGGACGAGGAATTCCGTTGCCGGCTTGTACTTCTTGATGCCGGCGACGCGGGTGACCAGGGTCTCCTCGTCGATCGGTTCGTCCGGGCTCTCGCCGAGATCGACGTAGATCTCGCCGGCCGCGTCGATGCTGACGATGACCGGTTCCTCCTGCTTCGGCTGGATCACTTCCGACGGCGCCTGCGGCAGCTCGACCTTGACCCCCTGGGTCACGAGCGGCGCCGTCACCATGAAGATGATGAGCAGCACGAGCGTGACGTCGATATAGGGCACGACGTTCATCTCGGCCATCACCTTCTTGCCGCGGCGTCCGCCGCCGCGTTTCATCACGCTTGCCATATGGGCTGTCCCGGCCTGCTCAGGTGTGGACCTGGCGCTGGAGGATCGCGGAGAACTCCTCGAGGAAGATGTCGTAACGGGTCGCGAGACGGTCGATCTCGCTGGAGAAACGGTTGTAGAAAATCACCGCCGGGATCGCCGCGAACAGGCCCATCGCGGTCGCGACCAGCGCCTCGGAGATGCCGGGCGCGACCATCGCGAGCGTGGCCTGGCCGGTGTTCGACAGGCCGCGGAAGGAGTTCATGATGCCCCACACCGTGCCGAAGAGGCCGATATAGGGGCTGACCGAACCGACCGTCGCGAGCATCGGCAGGTTGGCTTCCAGCGCCTCGAGTTCACGGCTCAGCGCGATGCGCATCGAGCGCTGGGAACCATCGAGCACCATCTCCGGCGGAATGCCGTCCTTCTTGCGCAGGCGCGCGAACTCCTTGAAGCCGGCCTCGAACATGCGTTGCGTGCCGTCGGCCGGATGGCGCTGGTTCGACAGGCGGTTGAACAGCGCCGTCAGGTCCTCGGCGGCCCAGAACTGGTCTTCGAACGCGGCCGCGGCGCGCTTCGCGTTCAGCAGTTCGCGGCGCTTGCGGAACACCAGCGCCCACGACGCGATCGACGCCAGCACCAGCGCCAGCATCACGCATTTGACGAGCAGGCTCGCGCCCAGAATCAGACTTGCGATCGACAGATCAGAGTGCATTCCTTATCCCCAGGTAAATCGGTTCGGGCATTGCCTGCGGCGCCATCTTCCGCAGGTGCACGCTGCCCACGCGCACCGCGCCCCCGCACAGCAGGCTGCCGTCGGCGTGCAGGACGTTCTGCACGAGGTCGACGCTCGCGCGCCCGCAGCGCTCGACGCGCACGGTTGAAACGAGTTCGTCATTGAAGCGGGCCGGCCGCACGAAATCGAGCGTCGCGTGGCGAACGACGAAGCCGATGCCGTATTCCCGCGCGATCGCGTCCTGCTCGAACCCGAGGTCGCGCAGCCACTCGGTGCGCGCGCGCTCCATGAACTTCAGGAAGTTCGCGTGATACACGATGCCGGCCGCGTCGGTGTCCTCGTAGTAGACACGCAGGCGCAGGCTGTAGACGGGCCGCGGCTCGCTCATCGGGGCGGCAGCTCGTCGAAAAGGTCCGGCGGCGCGGAAGCGGCGGACGGCGGTGGCGCCAGCCCGAAGTGCTGCCAGGCCGTGCGCGTCGCCATGCGCCCGCGCGCCGTGCGCAGCATGAAACCCTGCTGGATCAGGAAGGGTTCGAGCACGTCCTCGATCGTGCCGCGCTCCTCGCCGATGGCGGCGGCGAGGCTGTCGATGCCGACCGGTCCGCCGTCGAACTTCTGCATGATGGTCAGCAACAGTCGGCGGTCCATCATGTCGAAGCCGTTCGAATCCACCGACAGCAGGTCCAGTGCACGACTGGCGATCTCGCCGGTCAGCACGCCGCCGGCCTTCACTTCGGCGTAGTCGCGGGCCCGGCGCAGCAGGCGGTTCGCGATGCGCGGCGTGCCGCGTGCGCGGCTCGCGATTTCGCGCGCGCCGTCGTCGTCGATCGCGACGTTCAGGATCTGGCCCGCGCGCAACACGATGCGCGCGAGGTCCTCGGGCGAATAGAACTCGAGGCGCTGCACGATGCCGAAGCGGTCGCGCAGCGGCGAGGTCAGGAGCCCCGCCCGCGTCGTCGCGCCGACCAGCGTGAACGGCGGCAGGTCGAGCTTCAGCGCGCGCGCCGCCGGGCCTTCACCGATCATGATGTCGAGCTGAAAGTCCTCCATCGCCGGGTAAAGGATTTCCTCGACTACCGGGCTCAGCCGGTGGATCTCGTCGATGAAGAGCACGTCGCGGGGCTCGAGATTCGTCAGCAGCGCGGCGAGATCGCCCGGACGCTCGAGCACCGGGCCCGAGGTCTGGCGCAGGTTGACCCCCATTTCGTTCGCGACGATGTGGGCGAGTGTCGTCTTGCCGAGGCCCGGTGGCCCGAAAATCAGCACGTGGTCGAGCGCTTCGCCGCGTTTGCGCGCCGCGCCGATGAAGATTTCCATCTGCTCGTGCACGACCGGCTGGCCGATGTAGTCGGCCAGCCGGCGTGGGCGGATCGCCCCCTCCAGCGCGGTTTCGTCGGCGCTGGTGGCGGGGGAGATGAGGCGGTCAGTGGCCATTGTCAGGGTTCGGCGCGCAGTTTAACGGAGGTTTGCTGAATCCGGGGTAAACCACCGGCTGGTTTTCGCTGGTTGCGACTCAGGCTTTCGCGAGGCCACGCAGCACTTCGCGGATGATCGCCTCGCTGGACTTGCCCTCGGTGTCGAGCCCATGCACGAGCCGGCTCGCTTCCTGCGGCTTGTAGCCGAGTGCGATCAGGCCGCTCATCGCGTCGGCCAGCGCGTCGCCCGGCGTCGGTGCGCGGCCGACGGCCGGATCCGGCCCCGTGCCGGTCATCGCGCCGACGCGGTCGCGCATTTCCACGATCAGCCGCTCGGCGGTCTTCTTGCCGATGCCGGGCAGGGTGGTCAGCCGGGTCGCGTCGTTCCGCTGCACGCAGGCGATGAATTCGTCGGCCTGCATGCCCGACAGCACGGCGAGCGCCATGCGCGCACCGATGCCGCTGACCTTCAGCAGGCTCTGGAACAGCTCGCGCTCGGCGAGCGTCGCGAAGCCGTAGAGATTCTGCGCGTCCTCCCGCACCACGAGGTGGGTGTGCAGGGTCACTTCCTGGTTCAGTTCGGGCAGCGCCCAGATCGTGGACATCGGCGCGTCGATCTCGTAGCCGACGCCGTGGCAGTCGACCAGCACCCGCGGCGGGTGCTTCTCGATGAGGGTGCCCCGGATGCGTCCGATCACAGGTAACGTCCCGCGCGGCCACGCCGCGCGCCGGTGACCGCCAGCAGGCTCTGTCGCGTGTGCCCGTGACACAGCGCGACGGCGAGCGCGTCGGCGGCGTCCGTCGGCGGCGTCTCGGCCAGCGCGAGCAGGGTCCTTATCATGTGCTGGACCTGGGCCTTCTCGGCATGGCCGCGACCGACCACGGCGAGCTTGATCTCGTTCGGCGAATATTCGTGCACCGGCAGGTCGCACATCGCGGCGGCGCAGATCGCGGCGCCACGGGCCTGCCCGAGCTTCAGGGCCGAGTCCACGTTCCGGTTCATGAAAACCTTTTCTATCGCGACCTCGTCCGGCCGGTGGGCGCGGATCACTTCGGTCAAGCCCACGAAGATGGCGCGCAGGCGGCCATCGAACGGCAGTTCCGCCATCGTCACGCAGCCGCTCGCGAGGTGCACGCTGCGATTCTTCTCCATCGCGACGACCCCATAGCCGGTGATGCGCGATCCCGGGTCGATGCCGAGGATGACGGTCACGTCGACGGGCGACGCGCGCGCTCAGGCGTCATTGTTGCCGTAGACGACCCGCTGGTGCGCCGCCGAGAATTCGAGCAGGCGCTTGATTGGCGCCACGGCCCGGCGGGCGATGTCGGCCGGCACCAGCACTTCGTTGGCGCCGGTGCGCAGCGCCGCCGCGAGCTTGCGCAGGCCGTTCATCGCCATCCACGGACAGTGGGCGCAGCTGCGGCAGGTCGCGCTGCGGCCGGCAGTCGGCGCTTCGATCAGCTCTTTGTCCGGCGCCGCCTGCTGCATCTTGTAGAAGATGCCGGCATCGGTGGCGACGATGAACTGCCGCGCGGGCAGGGTGCGCACGGCCTTGATGAGGGCGCTCGTCGAGCCGACGACGTCGGCGAGCGCGATCACGGACGGCGGCGACTCCGGATGCACCAGCACCTTCGCCTCCGGATAGGCCTGGCGGAGTTCCGCGAGCTCACGGCCCTTGAATTCCTCGTGCACGATGCAGGCGCCGTTCCACAGCAGCATGTCGGCGCCGGTGTTCCTGCGGATGTAGTCGCCGAGATACTTGTCCGGGGCCCAGAGGATCTTGTGCCCCTGCGCGTGCAGGTGGCTGACGACCTCGAGCGCGCTGCCCGAGGTCACCATCCAGTCCGCGCGCGCCTTCACCGCGGCGCTGGTGTTGGCATAGACCACGACGGTGCGGTCAGGGTGCTGGTCGCAGAACGCGGTGAACGCGTCCGCCGGGCAGCCGAGGTCGAGCGAGCATTCCGCCTTCAGTTCCGGCATCAACACCCGCTTTTCCGGATTCAGGATCTTCGCGGTCTCCCCCATGAAGCGCACACCGGCCACGACCAGCGTGTGCGCCGCGTGCTCGTGCCCGAAGCGCGCCATGTCGAGCGAATCCGACACGTAGCCGCCGGTCTCATCTGCCAGCGACTGCAGCTCGGGGTCGGTGTAGTAGTGCGCGACCAGGACCGCGTTCTCGCGCACGAGCAGGCCTTTGATCTCCGCGCGCAGCGCATCGCGCTCGGCGGCGTCGAGCACTTCGACGACGGTCGGCGGCACCACGAACGGGGGCAGCGGCGCCTGGACGGTGCCGCCGATATGGTCGACGTTCATCGAGGAAGTCGCGGCATCTTCATCCGCCTCCTGCGTGTGGACGATTCAGGCCTGGCCTGCCGGCGGCGTTTCCGAGCGCCGCAGCCGGATGCCGAGTTCGCGCAGCTGCATCTCGCCCACCGCGGTGGGCGCCGACGTCAGCGGGCAGCTCGCGGTCTGGGTCTTCGGGAACGCGATGACTTCGCGGATCGAGCGCTCGCCGCTCATCAGCATCACGAGGCGATCGAGGCCGAAGGCAATGCCGCCATGCGGCGGGCAGCCGCACTGGAGCGCATCGAGCAGGAAGCCGAATTTCTCGCGCGCTTCCTCCTCGCCGATACCGAGCAGGGCGAAGACCTCCGCCTGCAGGTCCTGCTGGTGGATACGAATCGAGCCACCGCCGACTTCGCTGCCGTTCAGCACCATGTCGTAGGCGCGGGACAGCGCTTCGCCAGGTGCTGCGGCGACGCCGGCGGCGTCCGCGTAGGGTGCGGTGAACGGATGGTGCAGGGCGCTCCAGCGCTTGCCGTCGGCGTCCCATTCGAACATCGGGAAGTCGACGACCCACAGCGGGCGCCAGGCGTCGGCGACGAGGCCGAGGTCTGCGGCGACCCTGTCGCGCAGCGCGCCGAGCGCGGCATTGACGACGCGGGCGTCGTCGGCGCCGAAGAAGACGAGATCACCGTTCTGGGCGCCGGTGCGCGCGAGTATCGCCTCGACCACCGGGTCGGGCAGGAACTTCAGGATCGGCGACTGCAGACCGTCACGGCCGGCGGCCATGTCGTTGACCTTGATATAGGCGAGGCCCTTCGCGCCGTAGATGGCGACGAAATCGGTGTAGTCATCGATCTGCTTGCGCGACAGCGCGCCACCGCCCGGCGCGCGCAGCGCGGCGATGCGGCCGGCGGGGTTGGTCGCCGCGGCGGCGAACACCTTGAATTCGACGCCCTGCATGACGTCCTTCAGCTCGACGAGCTCGAGCGGGTTGCGCATGTCCGGGCGGTCGCTGCCGAAGCGGGCCATGGCCTCCGCATAGCTCATGCGCGGGAAGGGGTTCGGCAGTTCGACATCCATGACCTCCTTGAACAGCAGGCGAATCATCTGTTCCATGAGGCCGGTGACCGCCTGCTCGTCGACGAAGGACATCTCGATGTCGAGCTGGGTGAATTCGGGCTGGCGATCGGCGCGCAGGTCCTCGTCGCGGAAACAGCGCACGATCTGGTAGTAGCGGTCGAAGCCCGACATCATCAGCAACTGCTTGAACAGCTGGGGCGACTGCGGCAGCGCGAAGAAGCGGCCCGGATGCGTGCGGCTCGGCACGAGATAATCGCGCGCGCCCTCGGGCGTCGCCTTCGTCAGCACCGGCGTCTCGATGTCGAGGAAACCCTGCTCGTCGAGGAAGCGGCGGAAGAACCGCGCGACCTTCGCGCGCAGCATCAGGTTGTTCTGCATGCGCGGCGTGCGGAGATCGATGTAGCGATGCCGCAGTCGCGTCTCTTCCTGGACGTTCGGGTCGTCGAGCTGGAAAGGCGGTGGGACCGAAGTGTTCAGGACTTCGAGTTCCTGCACGAGCGCCTCGACCTGCCCGGTCGGCAGGTTCGGGTTCACGGTGCCGGCGGGACGCGCGCGGACCTTCGCCCGCGCTTTCAGCACGAACTCGCTGCGCACCCGTTCGGCCAGCGCGAAGGCGGCCGGGGTATCCGGATCGATGACCACCTGCAGCACGCCTGCGCGGTCGCGCAGGTCGATGAAAATCACGCCGCCGTGATCGCGCCGGTGATGCACCCAGCCACAGACGGTGACTTCTTCGCCGATCAATTGCTCGTTGACGTCGCCGCAGTAGTGAGTACGCATCGGGATGTTCGATCTTTTAAGTGAAGTGGCAGCGGAAAGGCAGCGCGAAGCGCGGGTCGCGCAGCGTGACCCGGCATCATAAGCGCAGCCTCGACGTGCTGCAATGCGTTAGGGCCCGGCTTCAGGCCCTTGAATTCTCCGCCTAAATCAAGCCGCGGGCGACCGCGGCGCGAGCTCAGTCGGCGCTGGCCGCGGCCTTTGTCTCCGCAGGCTTGGCCTCGGCCGGCTTGGTCTCGCTGGTCGACTCGGGCTTCGATACGCTGTCGCCGTCACCCGACTTCGCGGCCGCCTTGCCCTTGTCGCGGAAATCCGTCACGTACCAGCCGGAGCCCTTGAGCGCGAAGCCGACCGGCTGGACCTGGCGCACCAGGGCGGATTTCCTGCACTCGGGGCAATCCGTCAGCGCGTCTTCCGACATGCGTTGGACCGTATCGAAACGATGGCCGCAGTCACTGCAGAGATAAGAATAGGTAGGCATGACAGTCCGGGTTCCTGTTGGTCTGGTGGCTCGGGACGCAGCGCAAGATAAGTCCCGGCGCGGCGATTTCAAGTCCCGGGCTATGATGCCGTCTCGCAGGCGCTGCCGACAGTCCACGCATGATCGAAACCCCGGCCCTCTGGTCCCATCTCTCCGCCTGGCTCGTGCTGGGCGGCGCCTTTGCCTGCGCGCTGCCGCTGGGCGCGATGCTGGCCGCCACGCGCTACTGCACGCTCGGCGCGGTGAGCGACTGGTGCCTGCTGGGGGACACCCACCGGCTGCGCCTGTGGGCCGCCGCGGCCGGCAGCGCGGTGCTGGGCGTTTACCTGCTCGGGCTTTGGGCTGGCCTTGATCCGGCCGCGACGCTGGTACCTTACGCGAGCCCTCACTTCGCCTGGCTTCGCTGTATCGTTGGGGGGCTCGTGTTCGGCGTCGGCATGCATCTCGCCGGCGGCTGCGCCAGTCGCCAGTTGCAGCGGCTGGGCGGCGGCAGCCTCAAGGCCGCGCTCGCGCTCGCCGTCGCGGCCGTGACCGCGGCCTGGCTCATCGATGGCGGCGGCTACCGCACCTGGCTCGCGCCGCTGTTCGACGCAGGCCGGGTCGACCTGCGCGAATTCGGCCTGCCCGACCAGCGCCTGGGCACCCTGCTCGGTTTCGCGCCGGGCGGCAGCGGCGCCCGGCTCACCGCCCTCATCGCCGGCAACGGCCTGCTGCTCGTCGCAGGCGGTCTTTCGCTACGCCGCCTGTCACGGCTGGAATGGCTGGCGGGCATCGGCCTCGGCGCGGCGGTCAGCGCGGGCTGGTGGCTCACCGCCGGCCCGCCGGGCCAGGCCTGGCAGGAGGACATGGCCTTCCTGGACACGCTGCCGCGCGGCGTCGGCGTCCAGAGCTACACCTTCATCGCCCCGCTCGCGGATCTCGCGGCCCTGCTGCGCGGGCGCGGCAGCCTCACCTTCGGCCTCTGCGGGGCCGCCGGCCTCGTCGCCGGCAGCCTGCTCTGGCACTGGCGGCGCGGCAGGCTGCGCCTCGAGCGGCATCGCGACGCGCGCGACCTCGTCCGCACGGTGCTCGGCGGGGCACTGCTGGCACTTGGCGGGGTGACTGCGCTCGGTTGCACGGTCGGGCAGGGCGTGACCGGCCTGTCGACACTGGCGCTAGGCTCGATCCTCGCGACGCTCGCCACCATCGCCGGCGCCGCCTGCGCCATCCGCGTCGAATACGCGTGGGGCGGCGCTGGCTGAAACGGAGCGAGCACTTCCCGCGCGGCTTGGTCTCCCCCGGCGGATTCGCTATCATCCGGCGCTCGCTGCGGCGCGGTCACCCCGACCGGCATCCCCCCGGCGATCCGACGACGCGCCGTTAGCTCAGTTGGTAGAGCACCGGACTTTTAATCCGAGGGTCGTAGGTTCAAGTCCTACACGGCGCACCATTAAAAAACCAATGCTTACGCCCACGACCTCATTGAGGCCTGCTACGCCTCGATGTAGGCCTGATGCAGGAATTTGCGGGGCTTGCCCCTTCTCATCACACAGGTGGGTCGAGTTGCCATGTATGCAAGCCGTTGCCTGCCACGCCGATTTGTTCTGGTTGTAACCGACAGGCCGTGCAGCTTTAGTTTTCCTATCGGCATATCACGCTCTGTCTCGCACGCAGAGCCATTTGTTTGTTCGCGGGTTCATTGCGCCGCGGCCAACGAGCCGTGGCGGTGATGCGCCTGCTGACGTAGGCAAGCAAAACGGCATTGGCCCACGTGTTCAGCTTCGCGACATGCAAGCACGCTTACCTACACAACCGGCGCCGCGGGTCGAGGAACTGTTGCCGCATCTGTGATCGCCGGCTCCACGAGGTTGTCTCGATCCGCAGGTTGGTTCACGGTGCGGTTACGCTCCACCAGGTATTAGTAGCGCGTCATTCAGAAGGCGGACTTGCACAGTCCGCCGCCCATTAATATGATGATCATCATATGCACTCCCCCAACCCAACCCAAAAAGAGCTCACGCACCGCCGCATTGTCGACACCGCGGCTAAGGCGATCAGACGCAGTGGCTGCAATGGCACGAGCATCGCCGACATCATGAAACTAGCGGGGCTGACGCATGGCGGCTTCTACGCCCACTTCGCGTCGCGCGACGCATTGCTGGCGGAGGCCATGGAGTGCGCCGGGGCGGAAAGCATTGCCGCACTGAAGCAGGCAGCAGCCGGGGCGCCACCCAAGGAAGCCCTCCAAGCGCTCGCGCGCGCCTACCTTTCACGAAGCCACGTTGAGCACGTGGAGACGGGGTGCCTCATTGCGGCCCTCGCCTCGGAGATCCCGCGGCAACCGATCGAAGTGCGGTCCGCAGCGACCCGCGTTGTTGAGCAGATGATTGATGTCGTGGCCCATCACGCGGATAGCGCAGGTAAATCCGCCTCGTACGAAAGCGCGCTCGCAACGGTGGCCACGATGGTCGGCGCACTGGTGTTGGCTCGCACGGTACAGGACCCGGCACTGGGCGATGCGTTGCTGAACGCGGCATTGGCGCGACTGCCGTACGCCGATTCGTAATTGAGCCGGCGGCCCCCTTTTTTTGCCCTCGAATATGATGCCCATCATATATCTGATTCCAGCGCGGGCAGGTGACTCCCTGTCGCCTCGCCCCGATCCCAATCGCTCGAGGTCATTACGATTTCCGTTCGTTGTCCATCGGGCACGCCGCGCGTTCCCGCTATTCGCTCCTCAGAACTTTCGTCTCACGAGGCGAACCGCTCCGCGTCAGTGCGACCGATCGGCCCTTGCCCTGTTGGTCCATACAAGCGTTACCGCCCCCCACCGTCGGCTGCAAGCCGATGTTCAAACCAGGAGAACAACATGACACCGTCTCTCACCGCAAACAGCGCGGTCGCCGCCGCAACGCGCCACGTCGACGTTAGTGGCACACGGTACGCGTATCGCGTACTCGGCCCGAAGACTCCGATCGATCCGACGCCTGTCCTTTTCCTTCAGCGCTTCCGCGGGACGCTCGACGACTGGGATCCTGGCTTCGTCGACGAACTCGCCAAGACGCGCACGATCATCCTGTTCAGCGACGCCGCCATCGGCACATCGACGGGAACTGCTGCCACCACTGTCGATCAGAAGGCGCGCAATGCAGCCGGATTCGCGCGCGCCCTCGGCCACGAACGCATCGACGTGCTCGGCTTCTCTATGGGCGGTTTCGTCGCTCAAGCTATCGCAATGGCCGAACCTGCGCTCGTTCGGAAGGCAGTGCTCGTTGGCACTGGCCCTGGCGGAAATCCGGAGAGCGCACCACCGACCGACATTGTCTTCAACATCGCGACCCGTCCGAGCTACAGCTTCGAAGACATCCGCTACCTGTTCTTCGCCCTGGGGCGTGACGAGGAAACGCGTGCCTTCATAGACCGCATGTCGCTACGCACCGAGCACCTGGAACCGCCGGTCGGGCCAGACGTCATGGGCGTGATGGGCCAGCTCATCTCGGACTTCATGACCGGCCAGAGCGGTCATTTCGGCCGCCTGTCCCAATTGCGGCAGCCAGCGCTGATCGTGTCGGGCGATCGCGATCCGTTCTTCCCGGCCAGGAATCAATGGATTCTGTACCGCGAACTGCCAAACGCCCAGTTGGCGATGTACCCCAACGCCGGCCACGGTCCTCATCAGCAGCACCCGCAACAGGTCGCAGCTCAGATTGAACATTTTCTGACGACCACCTGATGACGCAACCCAGCCCGAACGGCAATCCCCGTACTGCCTTGGCACAGGTTGGGCGCTGGATGAACAACACGAACATTCGCCATCGCGGAACGGCGCTGCCGCTTTGCCGTGCCATCGTTCGTCGCGGCGCACGCTCAAGAGAGCGGGCGAACACTCCATTCGAGAGGTAACACCATGCGATCCACCTCCACATCATCAGGCGCAACTCCCGCCGTCGCGCTCGTCGTAGGCGGCGGCCCGGGCATCAGTGCGAGTTGTGCACGCTTGTTTGCCCGGCACGGGCTGCGGGTAGCCGTGGCCGCGCGTGATCCCGACAAGCCAGTCATGTTGGCCTTGGAACGGGAATTCGATGTCCAACGCTTTGCCTGCGACGCTGCGGATCCCGCAGCCGTCGCCGAATTGTTCGCCTCTGTGCGCCGCACGCTGGGCGTCCCAAGTTTGGTGGTGCACAACATCGACGGGCGCTCTCTGGAGATTCTCCGTAAACCCATCGCCGAGGCCGACCCTGAGCTTGCTCGCCAGGTGCTGATTGACTCAGCGTTCAGCGCCTTTCTGGTCGGCCAGCAGGCAGCGAGCTACATGCTGGGGGAACCGCCGGACGAAGCGGGCCGGCGCGGCACGATTCTGTTCACCAACGCCAGCGCCGCGTTGAAGGGTTACCCGCGCAGCGCAGCGTTCGCCATGGCCTGTCACGCCAAGGCCGGCCTAACGCAAAGCATGGCTCGCGAGCTGATGCCGCAGGGAATCCATGTGGCGCATGTGCCAATCGACGGTGCTGTTGGCTGGGTACGTGAAGACGGTTCGCGGCAGCACCGACTCGCCGGCTCTGACGAAAACGACAACCTGCTGCACCCCGATCACATCGCGGCGACTTACTGGAACCTTCACGAGCAGCACCGTTCGGCCTGGTCTGTGGAAATCGTTCTTCGGCCATGGGTCGAGAACTGGTGAGCAGGCATTCCTGGCATGAAGTTACCCATCGCCACCAAGCCACGCGCTGTCGGCAGTCGGCGATAACGCTCGCGCTGCGGGAAAGCGATTTCCACGAAGAAGGAATTTTGAGATGACATCGACAACCAAGCGAAAGTACTGGGGCATCATTTCCCCGAACATGCTGGCCGCGGCGGTGGCCGAAGCAGCCAGACAGCAGGAGAGCGCCGGACTCGCCGGCACGTATTCATGCCAGGTCTACGGCCCCCCGTTCTCTGCCCTCGCCGCAGCAGCAACGTCCACATCCCGCATGAGTCTCGCGACGGGCATCGCGATTGCTTTGACCCGAAGTCCCTTCGAGACGGCGATGGCCGCCATCGATCTCGACCATCTCAGCGATGGACGGTTCATCCTCGGGTTGGGCTCGAGCGTGAAATCGTGGACGGGCGGCATTTTCGGCATGCCGTATGAGAAGCCCGTTGCGCAATTGCGCGAAGCCATCGAGGTGATCCGGAAAGTCATTGCCCTGAGCCACACGGGGACGCTGACGCAACACAAGGGCACGTACTACGAGTTCGACTTCTCCGAACTCCAGCCTCCACCGCCCCCCTTGCGCACGCGAGTGCCGATCTGGATTGCCGCGCTGCGCAGCGCAATGACCCAACTCGGCGCCGAGGTCGGTGACGGCGTCATCGGTCACCCGATGTGGACGATCGACTGGCTCAGGGAAGTGATCGCCAAGGACATCAAGAAAGGGCTGGACCGCAGCCATCGGCACCGTTCCGATATCGAAGTCACCACCTGGCTATGGACGACGCCGAACAGGGACCGGCGAAAATCGATCGAGGATGCCCGGGCTGTGGTCGCCTTCTATGCCGGCGTTGCGCAGTACGAGCCCTTCTTCGCTGCCCATGGGTACGCTGAGGAATGCAAGAAGCTGCAGCAGGGCGTACAGCAAGGCAGCTACAAGAGCGTCGTGCACTTGGTGCCGGACGAGATGGCAGAGAAATTCGTGTTGGCGGGGACGCCGGATGAAGTCCGCCGACGTCTCGAGCCGATGTGGGAATTCCTTGATTCCGTGGCACTGTTGCCGCCCCTCTACACGCTTTCCCAGGAAGAGATTCGATCCTACTTTCATACGATCGGTGAAACGTTCTATTCGGATCTCTAGCCCGGATCTGGTGACCGGCGAACTGTCGGCGGGTCCATTCAAGATCGATCACGGTATCCATTGGCACATTGGTGGCGTGGACACTCGTTGTGCCGGGAGATCGCGGGCGATGAACTCGTTCAGACAGCGCGCCGGACCGCCGGAGTACTGAAAACCCCTTGCGGCAAGCGGGCTGGGTTGTGCCCTGATGCAGGGAGTATGAAGACCTCGACGCGATAGCTGGCGCTGTCATTCGTCTGGTGAAACGGGGGCAATGACAGTGGAATCCGCTCAAAGCCCAGTGTGTATATCCCTTTTGCTCTCCAAATGGCGTGTACGGAGTGTGTGTGCCGTAGTCGAGCCATTCATAGACGGGTGGCAGCAGGTCTTGGCCGACCGACACTGACTTTACGTGGCAGGCGCGATTCACAAGTATATGAAAAATAAATTCTTTACTATCCGCTGCTCCACTTTCAATCCGAGGGTCGTAGGTTCAAGTCCTACACGGCGCACCACTTCCCCGCGATAATCGGCGCATGGTCCAGTCCGCCCTGTTCCTGTCCGTCACCGCGCTGGCCGCGTGCGCACTGGGGCTCGCGCTGCAGTCTTGCGGGCGCTTCGTCTTCCGGCGCCATGGCCGGGCCGACACCCGCGATTACGCGGCAGTGCTCGGCCTGCGCATCGCCGCGCTGTTCAGCATCGTCGCCGGCCTCATCGTGAACTCGACCTACGAGGAATACGCGGACACCCGCCGCGCCCTGCTCGCCGAGACCAGCACGCTCGGCACCCTGTACAGCCTTGCAGGCACGCTGGCGCCGGCGCGCGCCGCGGAAACCCGGGCGCACATCGTCGCCTACCTCGGCCGCGTCATCGACGAGGTGACGGAGGAACCACAGGACCATGCCAGGATGGCGCGCAGCTCACAGGCACTCTACGCACTCTGCGAGCGCAGTCCCGAGGACCCCGACGGCGCGTGGACGCTGGGCGAATACCAGCGCACCTGCTCGACCCTCGTCGACCTGCGCGGACAGCGGCTCGGCCGCGCGCTGGAAAACGAACAGGAACGCATTCCCCTTGCGCTCTTCCTGTTCACCTCACTGGGCGCGCTGGCCCTGCTGCTGGGCGTCTTCGAGCGCACCCGGCTGCACCTCGCGCTGGGCGCCCTGTTCTACCTCGTCGCGGGCCTCACCTTCGCACTGATCCACGGCATGAGCGAACCGTTCCACGGCCCGCTCGCCATTGATGCCGCACCGCTGCTGCAGTTGGCGCGGGAGTTCAGGGTGGAGTGAGTTCGTCGGGGGCCAGGCGGAAAGTCTGCCATCCGGCCACTAACACGCCGGCATCGCGCGGGTCGGGGCCGGACACCACGCCCGGCGCGAAACCGTGGCCGCTGTCGCCGCGCCCGGGAGCGCCGCCGGTTCGGGTTCCGTTCCGGCGGGGCACGGTAGCGGGTTGCGATCGATCAAGGCCGCCCGAGATTTTTTCCCGACATGGCCCGTGCTCTGGTACAAGTCCGCCATGGAAATCTATTCGGACAAGCAGGTCCTGGCGCGGCTGACCCAGCTCGAAAGCGAGATCGCGACGCTGCGCGACGGCTATCTCGTGGTCAACAAGCGCTATACGGAAACGCTGCGCGGCCTGAAGGAACTGACGGACAAGGCGGTGGAGGCCACGATTCGCGCGGCGGTATCGGCGGAGCGCTCGGCCGATGCCTGCCGGAAAGCCGCCGAGGCCGCCGTGGCATCGGCGTCGAGCTTTCTCATCGAGGCCACCGACGCGGCGGCGGCGGCATCGAGGAATGCAGCCCTTGCCGCCTCTGAAGCCGCAGCGGCAGCTTCGGCCGCGGCGGCGGCCGCCGCCGAGGCCGCGGCAATCCAGGCGGAGGAAACGGCCATGCAGGCCGCGGCGGAAGCGGCGCAGGCGACTGCACGCGCAACCTCGGCGGCGGCGGAGGCCGCGCGCCTGGCCAATGAGGCCGCCAAGGCCGCGGAATCCCTCAAGCGCTGATCGGGCAATGTTCGCCGTCACGGAATCAGGCATGGAAGGCGAGGAGGGATCGGCCGTGGAGAACCGGGTCAGTCCCGCCCTGAACTACGAACTCATCCGTGAGAACAGGGCGCTGCTGCTGAACCTGAGGGACGCCGAGCGAACGGTGCTGAGCTTGCGCCTCGACGCGGTCCAGCGCGAGATAGACCATCTCAAGCTGAACCTCGGGCTGCAGCAGGCGAGCGCCGAAGTGTCGAAGCTCCAGACTGCGCTGGCAGCGGTCAGGCAACCAAACGACCAGACCGGCATCGAACTGCAGCCGGCGCCGCCTGCGCCCACTCTCGGGGCGCCAGGCGCGACCACCGCGGGCTGAGGCCCCCCGCTCGCGGGCGCGCCGCGTCAGCGGTCCCCGGTCGCCGCACGTGAGAAGTTGTGCCAGCCGGTCTGGCTCCAGTGTTCGTCGAAGCTCGCGAACTCGGCATAGCCGCCGGCCGGCGCGGCATCCGACGGCAGCGCAAACAGCAGGTAGCGGGCGCCGCGCGCGCAGTCGGCCGGCGCCAGCGCGAGCGCGACGATTTCGAAGTCGCGGCCGGGCCGCGGCCCCTGCTGGTTGCCCGGGTAGTCCTCGCCGCGACCCGCGAACACCTCGCGCCAGGTCGTCGCGCAGCGCCCGCCGTTCGGATTGCCAGGGCTGCCCCAGGCAATCGTGTCACCGGCGATGACGATCGTTTCGTAGATCGCTTCGGCCGCGCGGTCGTTGCCCGTCCACGCACCGGCCAGCAACGTGCCGGCGGTGCAGGGCAGGCTGAGCGTGGCAAGCAGCAGGGATGCGAGCGGGATCCTTATCATGGGAATTACACGCCTCACGGAAGAGCGGGTCGACAGCCGTCTCACGCGAGATGGTCGCCGAATCGCAAGGCATGCGTAAGAGCACTTCTCCCGCGCGACGCGCGGGCCATGCGTCACGCAGGGCCGGCGCGACACGGACTGTTATGATCGCCGCACGCCCATCTACGCAGGAGGCAGGTAGCCGTGCTGCACACGCTCGATTCGTATCTCCCCCAACGTTACTGGGCCTGGGCCGGCTGCATCGCGGCCACCGGCGGCTGTCTCGTGCTCGCGGCGTGGTCGTCGTGGTTCCTGTGGCCGGCGGCAGCCTGTGCCGCGTTGTCCATGGTCGGCTACGCGGACTACGCGCAACCCCGCCAGGCGATCCGCCGCAACTACCCGGTGCTCGCGCACTTCCGCTTCTTCTTCGAATACATCCGGCCGGAAATCCGCCAGTACTTCATCGAGTCGGACACCGAGGAACTGCCCTACTCGCGGGCCCAGCGTTCGATCATCTACCAGCGCGCGAAGGGCGTGCCCGACAAGCGGCCGTTCGGCACGCAGCGCGACGTCTACCAGCCGGACTACGAGTGGATCAACCACTCGATGGTGCCGGCCGAAATCGCGAGCCATGACTTCCGGGTCACGGTGGGCGGCGCGGACTGCGCGCAGCCCTATGCGGCCAGCGTGTTCAACATCTCGGCAATGAGCTTCGGCGCGTTGTCGGCCAACGCAATCCTTGCGCTGAACGAGGGCGCGCGGCGGGGTGGCTTCTACCACGACACCGGCGAGGGCTCGGTATCGCGCTATCACCGCGAAGCGGGCGGCGATCTCGTGTGGGAAATCGGCTCCGGCTATTTCGGCTGCCGCGACGCCGACGGCCGCTTCGACGCCGAGCGCTTTCGCGCGAACGCGACGCTGCCACAGGTGAAGATGATCGAGGTGAAGCTGTCGCAGGGCGCGAAGCCCGGTCACGGTGGGGTCCTGCCCGGGCCCAAGGTCTCCGCCGAGATCGCCGAGGCGCGCGGCGTGCCGGTCGGCGAGGACTGCGTCTCGCCGCCGCGGCATTCGGCCTTCGGCACGCCGCTCGAGATGATGCATTTCGTCGGGACGCTGCGGGCTCTTTCGGGCGGCAAGCCGGTCGGCCTCAAGTTCGCGATCGGCCACCCGTGGGAATGGTTCGCGATGGTGAAGGCGATGCTGGAGACCGGCATCGCGCCGGACTTCGTGGTCGTCGACGGTGGCGAGGGTGGCACCGGCGCGGCGCCGCTCGAGTTCGCCGATCACGTCGGAGCGCCCCTGCGCGAGGCGCTGATGCTGGTGCACAACACGCTGGTCGGCGTGAACCTGCGCGACCGCGTGCGCATCGGCGCGTCGGCGAAGATCGTCACCGCCTTCGACATCGCGCGCACGCTCGCGATGGGCGCGGACTGGTGCAATGCCGCGCGCGGCTTCATGTTCGCGCTGGGCTGCCTGCAGGCGCAGGCCTGCCACACCGGCCACTGCCCCACCGGCGTGACGACCCAGGATCCGAAACGCATGCGCGCGCTGGTCGTGCCGGACAAGGCCGAGCGCGTCTTCCAGTTCCACCAGCAAACCCTGCACGCGCTGAAGGAGCTGCTGGCCGCCGCCGGCCTCACGCATCCGTCCCAGGTCGGGCCCGAGCACGTGATTCGGCGCGTTTCATCCACCGAGGTCCGCTCGCTGGCCGCGCTGCACGCGTGGGTCAGGCCGGGCGAACTGCTGGACGGGGTGCCAGACCTGCCCGTGTTCAAGGTGTTCTGGGACGTCTCCCGCGCGGACAGCTTCGCCGCCCCGCCGAATGTGCTGTCGATGCAGTCGACGAAGATCGCGGTGACGCCCTCCACCGCGATCTGAAGCGCGCCTCAGGCGCGGAAGATCACCGCCAGGAAGGCGGCCGCGCCCAGCAGCAGGACGACCAGCGCGACGAACCAGCTCGTCGCGCGGTGCAGCGCCGGATACTGCCGGCGCAGCGCCCGCAGGCCGCGCACGTGCTCGACCAGGCCGAGGGCGAGCGCCAGCAGCCCCACCGCGATCAGGATCAGCGCGAATTCCCGCGGCCCCACCAGGTAGGCGTGTACGTGCTGCCGCGAGGCATCGAACTGGAAGTACTTGTAGATCGTGAAGCCGAAGGTGATGAGGGACGTCGCGGTGCTGACCCAGGCCATGAGCGTGCGCTCATAGGCGAGCCGCGTGCGTTCGAATGCGAGCGCGGTATCGATGTCGAAGGTGCGGCGCTGTTCATCGAGCGCTGGTTTCATTGCGGGCTGTCCCTGGTCGCCTGGCACCAGCGTAGCGCAGCCTGCGCGAAAAAATCCCGACGGCCAATGCTCACAGCACGCCCAGCGTCGTCAGCGCCTTGAACATGATCTGCAGGCCCAGCGCGACCTGCACCACGCCGAGCACGGCGCCGAGGATCGTCAGCACGACCAGCAGGGCCCTCACGATGTGGCGTGTCAACAGCATCACGACGAGGTTCAGCAGCATGATGGCCAGCACCACGGCCCCGACCTTGAGGCGCGATGCGGGGTCGGGGCTCAAGGCCAGGAACACCACCAGCGCCGCGATGCCGTAAGGGGTGACGATCGTCGGAAAGGCGAGCGGCGCCAAGGCCAGGCGGGAAATCGAAGGGGGGCCCTGCGCGGCGGCGGGCATCTGCTCCGGGCCCGGCAGCGCGAACTGCTGGAGCGTGGCCTGCAGGGCATTGAGGAAGAGGATGATGCCGCCCGCCAGCGCCAGCATCGGCAACGGGATCCCGAAATTGCCGAGCACCCTTTCCCCGATGAGCGCGGCAATCAGCAGGGCCGCGCCCGAAAAGGCGGACGCCAGCAGCGCCAGGCGGCGCACGTAGGTGGGCTCGGCACCCTGCGTGAGCCTGGCGAACGGTCCGACGATCTTGAACGGGCCCAGCATCAGGAACAGCAGGGCGAAGACCTTGGCCAGCGAGAAATCCGCGGCGGGCACGGGGTCGGCGGCCCCGTCCGCCGCCACGGCGAGGCCCGCTGCGGACAGGGTCAGGAAGACCACCACCAGGATCTCCAGGCGATGCGGCCCGCGGCGCGCGGTGTCGGCGAGTTGCACGTGGCGGATCCTCTGTCTCTTGTGTGCGCGAAGCGCCCTGTTGCGGCGTGGCGGCCATGCGCGCGCCATTACGGGAGGATCCACGATGTCGCTCCGGCGCGGCGGCGACAATTGGACCTTGGTCCCGGCCGAAGCGGCCCCGTCCGTCGCGCCAGCGCTCAGGCCGACGCAGCCGCAGGCTTACCCGACACGATGAGCGGGCCGTCGATCGCCTGCATCACCATCGACAGCGGCAGGTCGTTCTCCAGCAGTGTCGCCATGGCACGCAGGTATTTGCGGCTGTGGCGGAAGAACTTCCTGTAGCCAGCGCACAGGTAGTGCAGCCCGGGCTCGCCGTCGGGCGCGGTGGTGAAACGATGTTTCGGGCAGCCGCCCCAGCAGGCTTCCAGCACGTCACACTGGCGGCAGTACGCGGGCAGGCTGTGCTCCTTGTGCGGGCCAAAGCCGGCGTCGACCGAGCCCTGCACCATGCGCGCGAGGCTGTCCTTCAGCACGTTGCCCAGCTTATATTCCGGATAGACGTAATGGTCGCAGGCAAAGACATCGCCGTTGTGCTCCATCGCCACCGCCCGGCCGCACTGGCGCGAGAAGATGCATACGGGTGAACCGTTGCCTATCCACGCGTTCAACGCCCACTCGAAGTTCATGACGAACACGCTGCCGACGTCCTTGCGCACCCACTCCTCAAGGATAGCGATCAGGAAGTCTCCGTAGGCCTCCGGCTCGACGGTCCACGGCGTGACCCGCCCGTTCGGCTCCTGGCGCCCGAGCACAGCCGGCCGCGCCAGCCACAGGCCGTCGGCCCGCGTGGCGTCGTCCGGCTCACGCTCGACGATCGGCGTGAACTGCACGTAGCGGATGCCGGCGTCCCTGAAGAAACGGTAGACCTCGAGTGGACGGTGCGTGGTCTCGCGGCCGACGCATGCGAGCACGTTGAAATCGACGTCATGCGCCTGCAGCAGGCGGATGCCCTGCATCACCCGCTCGAACGTACCCAGCCCCCGGCGGTCCTTGCGGTAGAAATCGTGGATTTCCTGCGGGCCGTCGAGACTGACACCGACCAGGAAACCCTCGTCACGCAGGAAGCGGCACCAGTCGTCGTCGAGGTGCAGGCCGTTGGTCTGCAGGCTGTTGCGGATTTCCTTCCGCGCGCGATGCGGCGCCTGCAGTTCCACCACGCGACGGAAGAAGTCGAGCCCGAGCAGCGTCGGCTCGCCGCCGTGCCACGTGAACTCGACGACCGGTGTCGGCTGGTCCGCGACGTACTGCGCGATGTAGGCCGCGAGCACCGCGTCCGGCATCCGGTAGCGCTCGTCGGCCTCGAACAGCGCGCGTTTCTCAAGGTAGAAGCAGTACTCGCAGGCGATGTCGCAGACCGGGCCGATCGGCTTCGCCAGCACGTGCATGCCCGGCTGTGCGTCGTTTGCGTCGCTCATGCCGGGACCGCGCGCCGCGACACCCGCGTCAGTCCGCCGGCGCGATATCGATGTGGACCCGCCCGATACTCCCCGTGAAATGGTAGGGCGGGGCGATACCATAGTCTTCGACCACCGGCGTCTCGCCGTCCTCGCCGACGTCGGCGCCTTCGTCGCCGGAGAACAGGAAGGGTTGCGTGCGATCGATGCGTCCCTCCGCGATCTGCCGCTCGCCGGCGAAGAGCCGGCCGGTGCCACCCTTGCCCAGGCCGCCCTCGTCATAGGTGAACACGTAGCGCAGCGTCACCTTGCCGGCGGGCAGGGGCTCGGCGGCGCTGCACGAGTAGCGCTCGAGGCCAAGGTAGTTGTAGGTGAAGGTGGGGCGGCCTTCCTTCAGGTACAGGCTCCAGCCGCCGAAACGCCCCGCCTGCGCCAGCACCACGCCGTTGGCGCCGCCCGGCGGAATCACGAGATCCGCGGTGATCGTGTGCGTGCGGTTCTTGGTGTTGATGAACACGTTCTCCGAAAGACCGACCATTCCCGGGTAGACGGTCAGCGCGGTGCGCCCGGCCATCAGGTCCGGCCGCCCCGCGAGTTCGGGATTGAATCGCTCGAGCACGCGATCGTCGATCGGCAGCACGCGGTGCTTCTCTGCCTCCTCCAGGAACAGCGCCTGCATCCGCTTGAGCCTGTCGGGTTGGGCGGCGGCGAGATCCTCGGCGAGGCTGAAGTCATGACGCGTGTCGTAGAGCTCCCACACGTCCTTGTCGAGGGTCGTGCGCGGCGTCTTCTCCCAGGCCGCGCGATGCACGGTGCCGGCGAGCCAGCCGCCGTGGTAGATCGCCCGATTGCCGAAGATCTCGAAGTACTGCGTGTTATGTCGATCGGGCGCCTGCGCATCCTTGATGCTGTAGAGCATGCTGACACCCTCGATCGGCGTCTGCTCCACTCCGTCGACGATCCTGGGTTGCGGCAGGCCCGCCGCTTCGAGAATGGTCGGCGCGACGTCGATCACGTGGTGCCACTGCGAGTGGACTTCGCCCTTGCCCTGAACGGCCTGCGGCCAGTGGACGATGAGGCCGTTGCGGGTGCCGCCGTAGCTCGACGCGACCTGCTTGGTCCACGTGAAAGGCGCGTCGCCCGCGACCGCCCAGCCCGCTGCGTAATGGCCGTACGTGCTCGGACCGCCGAGTTCGTCGTAATGCTTGAACACGTCCTCAAGGCTCTCGGTGTGGCCGTTGAAGTAAGCGTTCTCGTTGTACATACCGTTCGTGCCGCCTTCGGCGCTGGCGCCGTTGTCGCCCAGCACGTAGAGGAACAGCGTGTTGTCCAGCTGGCCCATATCGGCGATGGCATCAACCAGCCGGCCGATTTCGGAATCCATGTACTCGGCGAAACCCGCGTAAACCTCCATCTGCCGCGTGAAGAGCTTCTTCTCGTCGGCGCTGAGCGCATTCCAGTCCTTGATAGCCTCCGGCTTGGGCGCGAGTTTCGTGCCCGCGGGCACCACCCCGGCAGCGATCTGCCGCGCAAGCGTCTCCTCGCGCAGCTTGTCCCAACCCTGGTCGAACTTGCCCCTGTACTTCTCGATCCACGCTTTCGGCACGTGGTGCGGCGCGTGCGTCGCACCCGGCGCAAAATAGACGAAGAACGGCTTGTCCGGCGTCAGCGACTTGATTGAACGCACCCAGCCAACCGCCTGGTCCGTCATGTCGGTCATGAAGTGGTAGTCGGGACGATTGGGGATGTCGACCTTGGTCATGCCGTCATACACGGCCGGCGACCACTGATTGGTCTCGCCGCCCATGAAGCCGTAGAACTTGTCGAAGCCGTTGCGCACCGGCCAGCGATCGGTCGGCCCCGAGGCGCTGACCTCCCAGGCCGCAGTCTCGTGGTTCTTGCCGAAATGCGCGGTCGCGTAGCCGTTGTAGCGCAGGGTCTTGGCGAGCGGTGCCACGCTGCCCGGCCGCTGCCCGGTGTTGCCCGGGAAGGCCGTGGCGGTCTCCATGATGGAACCCGTGTTGTTCGTGTGGTGGTTGCGGCCGGTCAACAGCGCGGCGCGCGTCGGCGAACTGAGCGCAGTCGTGTGGAACTGGTTGTAGCGCAGTCCCGCATTGGTCAGGCGTTCCGCCGTAGGCATGTTGATCGGGCCGCCGAACGCGCTCGACTGGCCAAAGCCCATGTCGTCCACCAGGACGATGACGACGTTGGGTGCGCCGTCCGGTGCCTTGACCTGGAAGCGTTCGGGGCGAATGGCCTCGCGCACGTCGACCTTTGTCTCGCGCGGCAGTTCAGGCTCGTGGATCGGCAGGACGGTCCGGTCCAGGGGCTGCTGGGCGCCGGCGCCGGCCGAGCAGGCCATGCCAATGGCCGACAACAACAATCGCTTTCCACTCATGTTCGACGCTCCCTTGCGTAGTCCTGGGCTCGTTCGCACCCGCCGGAGCACCTGCACGGGCGCGCAGGCGATCCGGCGCCCCGCAGGGCGCGCGCATACAAATCGACCGTCCGAGGTTAAATGCGGATCAGACGCGGCTGAATAGGACCTTGGTCCCATCCACGACGCCGACCGGCGCGGAAGGCCCGCGCTTTGATTCCCCTCAAAATGGCGAGGAGCGAGGTCCGGCACAGTGCCTGTCCCGTAAGCGGCCCGAAGTTGCCGAGCACCCTTTCCCCGATGAGCGCGGCAATCAGCAGGGCCGCGCCCGAAAAGGCGGACGCCAGCAGCGCCAGGCGGCGCACGTAGGTGGGCTCGGCACCTTGCATGAGCCTGGCGAACGGGCCGACGATCTTGAACGGGCCCAGCATCAGGAACAGCAGGGCGAAGACCTTGGCCAGCGAGAAATCCGCGGCGGGCACGGGGTCGGCGGCCCCGTCCGCCGCCATGGCGAGGCCCGCCGCGGACAGGGCCACGAGGGCCACCAGCAGCCTGCCGAGGGCATCCGGCGCGCGGCGCGCCCAATCCGCGAGCCTCACCTCGTACGGCCTCGTTCGTTGTCGGGGACGATGCACCGGCCGACTAGCCCAGCCGCAACGACGTCGCCTCCGGCAGCTTGTCCGCGGTGACCTTCCGCCAGCGCTCCTCGAGCAGTTCCCTGGCCGCCTGTTCGAGGAACTCCGGCGCCGCCCATGCGTGGACGTCGAAATCATGCTTGATATAGCCGTGGCTCAGCATGAAGTCCTTGCCGATCTCGATCGCCGCGAGATTCTGCGGTGACAGCGTCGGCACCATGTCGACGTGCATGATGTTGCGGTGGGTATCCTCGACGTCGCGATAGAACGTCTGCTTGTCGAGAATCGCGGCCGCCGCGTGCTTGTGCTCGTTGGCCCAGCGCCCGACCTTGATCATGCCCTTCATGAACGTGACGACGAGCTCCGGGTGCTGCTCGGCCATCACGTCGCTGCAGGTGATCACCGCCGGCACGTTGCAGACCTGCAGCGTCCAATCGGGATACCGGGACAGGTCCTCGATCATCTTGAACTTGCCGGTTGCCTCCTGCAGGTGCTGGAAGGGGCCGCTCTGAGTGTAGATCGCGTCGACGACCCCCTGCTCGAGCGCCTTTTCGAGCGGACGAAACGCCAGATCGCGCTTGTGATCGCGCTTGAGCCACAATTCCGACGGGTTCTCCATCGGCGGCCCGACCATTTCAGGCTTGTCATACCAGTCGTCCGCGTACGGAAACTCGACGATCTCGACATCGTCGCGCGTCATGTCGTTCAGCATCAGCATCAGTTCGATGCCCTGCTCCTCCTGGATGCGCCACCAGTCGCACTTGATGGTGTTGAGACTTTTCGACAGGCCGATCTTCCGTCCCTTGAGGTCTTTCATCCGGTAGATCGGATCGCGTGCGCGCACCACCATGCACCCACCCTCGTAGACGTGCGTCGCCCCGAGCAGGCGCGTCCTGCGGATGTCGGCCTGCACGTGTATCGGCGGGAACAGGCCGCCGAAACGAATGAGGTTGTCCAGGTTGTGGATGTAGTGCGGGTACCAGTTGTTCTCCTCGCGCGAACGCAGGAACGCGTACTTGATGCCGATCTTCTTGAATTCCTCGCGCGTCCACCCGAGTTCCTGGTCGACGTTGCTGGCGGACACCAGCGGGCAGTTGGTGTAGTAAACCTCGCCCCAATCGAGCGCCACCGTGTCGGATTTCCGTTGCGTCACATCGCCCATGCGCGTCCCCTCGCAAGTCCGCAGCTGCGGTCCGGGGTCCAGTGCGGCCCCCTCCTTTTCCCGCAGGCGGAGATACGCGACAAGGTTTCACGCAGGGACCACCGCCACAATTGGACCTTCGTCTTAGCGGGGACGCATCGCAGGCGGCGACCGCCCATTTGATCGCCATCAAGTGGGCGCCGCGCTTTTCCCGGCACTGTGCCGGACAGCTCCTCGACGCATCGCGCGATGCACGGCGGCGTATGATGCTGGTGCAGTTCCAGTTGTGACTATGGACACATGGCCCCTACGTTAGGCTTCAATCTGCCCGCCACGCGGCTCGACGATCTCCTGATCGCGCTGCGCGACCAGGGCTACACGGTCGTGGGCCCGACGGCCCGCGACGGCGCCATCGTCTACGACGAACTCGACTCCGCGGCCGCACTGCCCCGCGGCTGGACCGATCACCAGTCAGCCGGCCAATACCGCCTCGAGCGCAGCGGCGACGATGCGTACTTCGGCTACGTGCTGGGGCCGCAGGCCTGGAAGAAATTCCTGTTCCCGCCGCGCCACCGGCTGTGGTCGGCGAAGATTGCCGACGGCCGCTTCGAGGTCGCCGCGGAAACCGCCGCGACGCCGCGCTACGCCTTCCTCGGCGTGCGGGCCTGCGAACTGAAAGCCATCGAAACCCAGGACCGCGTGTTCCTCCGCGACCCCGCGCCGGACAGCGTCTACGCCGCGCGGCGCGCCGCGGCGCTCGTGATCGTCGTGCAGTGCACGCGGGCGGCGTCGACCTGCTTCTGCACGTCGATGGATACCGGCCCACGCGCCGAGGCCGGCTTCGATCTCGCGCTGACCGAAGTGCTGGCCGGCGACGCGCACTACTTCGTGGTCGCCAGTGGCAGCGCGCGCGGCGCGGCCATCGTGGACTCGCTTGCGCTGCGCGCCGCGAGCGCGGACGAATGCACGGCCGCGACCACCGCCGAGGCCCGGGCGGTTGCGCAGATCGAGCGTCGGCTGGACACGGCCGGGCTCAAGGACCGGCTGCAGTCGCAACCCGCGCATCCGAACTGGGCGTCGATCGCCGAGCGCTGCCTCGGCTGCGCCAACTGCACGCTGGTGTGCCCCACGTGTTTCTGCAACACGGTGGAAGACACCACGGATCTCACCGGCGAGCACGCCGAGCGCTGGCGCCGCATGGACTCCTGCTTCACCTTCGATTTTTCCTACCTGCACGGTGGCAGCGTGCGCCAGTCGACTGCGGCCCGCTACCGCCACTGGTTGACGCACAAGCTCGCCGGCTGGTGGGACCAGTTCGGGCAAAGCGGCTGCGTCGGCTGCGGCCGCTGCATCAGCTGGTGCCCCGTTGGCATCGACCTCACCGAGGAAGCGAGGAAATTCTGATGGAAGATCTCGGCCGGCTCATCAGGGCCCATCCCTTCTTCGCGGATCTCGCGCCGGACCACCTGCAACTCGTCGTTGGCTGTGCCGCGAACCGGCGGCTCACCGCCGGCCAGATGCTGTTCCAGGAGGGCGCGCCGGCCGATCACTTCTTCCTGCTGCGCGAAGGCCGGGTCGCGCTCGAACTGAACGTGCCGCAGCGGGGCCCCTTCGTGTTCGAGACCATCGACGAGGACGAAGTCCTCGGCTGGTCGTGGCTGCTGCCCCCGTACCGCTGGCACTTCGACGCCCGCGCGGTCACGAACCTGCGCTACTTCGCATTCGACGCGAAATGCCTGCGCGGCAAGATGGAGGCCGATCACGAGCTCGGCTACGTGCTGATGCAACATTTCCTGCCGGTGATCGTGGATCGCCTGCAGGCGACGCGCGTGCGCATGCTCGACCTCTTCGGCGCGGGGCGGGGCGCCGAGCCCGGCCATGGCTGAGGCCGCCAGCATCCACATGGCGCCGCTGCTGCCGGAAGCCTGGACCATCCGCAGCAGCCGCGACGACACCGCCGACACCTTCACGCTGGTGCTCGAGCGCGGCGTCGACGCACCGTTCCGCTTCGCGCCGGGCCAGTTCAACATGCTCTACGCGCCGGGCGTCGGCGAGATGGCCATCTCGATCAGCGGCGACCCTTCAGACGAGGCGACACTGACCCATACCATCCGCGCCGTCGGCGCCGGCACGCGCGCCCTGCAGCGACGCGAGCCCGGCATGCAACTCGGCCTGCGGGGTCCTTTCGGCACCGGCTGGCCGATGGCGCTCGCCGCGGACCGCCACGTGGTGCTGGTCGCCGGCGGCATCGGCCTCGCGCCGCTCAGGCCCGCGATCCTCGCGCTCGTGGCGGCAGCCGACGCGCGCGCCGCAGCGGGCCTGGAGACCGCGATCTACTGCGGCGCGCGCACGCCGGCCGACCTTCTCTACCCCGAAGAACTTGCGGCCTGGGCGCGGCTGCCGGGTTTCAGCGTGCGCGTCACCGTCGACCAGGCGGGCGCGGACTGGCGGGGTTCGGTCGGCCTGGTGACAGGGCTGATGAAATCCCTGCCCGGCGACCCCGCACGCACCCTCGCGATGAGCTGCGGGCCGGAAGTGATGATGCGCGTCGTTGCGGCGCGCCTCGTCGCGCTGGGGCTCGATGAGGCGTCGATCCACCTTTCCGCGGAGCGGAACATGAAGTGCGCGGTCGGCAGCTGCGGGCACTGCCAGTACGGCCCGCTCTTCGTCTGCCGCGACGGCCCGGTGCTGCCGTATCCACGCCTTGCGCCGCTGCTGCGCGTGCCGGAGATCTGACGATGCCGGCCCTGCGCAAACCGAAGCTCGCGGTGTGGAAGTTCTCGTCCTGCGACGGCTGCCAGCTGTCCCTGCTCAACTGCGAGGACGAACTGCTCGCCGTGCTCGGCGAGGTCGAGCTCGCGTATTTCCTCGAGGCGACGCGCGCCGAGGTCCCCGGCCCCTACGACATCTCGCTGGTCGAGGGTTCGATCACCACGCAGCACGACGTCGAGCGCATCCAGGAAGTGCGCCGCCAGTCGCGCTTCCTGGTGACGATCGGCGCCTGCGCCACGGCCGGGGGCATCCAGGCGCTGCGCAATTTCCGCGACGTCGACGAATTCATCCGCATCGTCTACGCGCAGCCGTCCTTCATCGACACGCTGGCGACGTCGACCCCGATCGCTGCCCATGTCCGCGTCGATTTCGAACTGCGCGGCTGCCCCATCAACCGCCACCAGCTGCTGGAGGTGCTGAACGCCTTCCTGCACGGCCGTCGGCCGAACACGCCGGCGCACAGCGTGTGCCTGGAGTGCAAGCTCGCGGGCAATGTCTGCGTGATGGTCGCCCACGGCACGCCCTGCCTCGGGCCCGTGACGCACGCGGGCTGCGGTGCGCTGTGCCCACGCTACCATCGCGGCTGCTACGGCTGCTTCGGGCCGATGGAGGCGCCAAACGTCACGGCGATGAGCGCCGCCTGGCGCGCGATGGGCGTGGCGGACAAGGACGTCGCGCGCGTGCTGCAGACCTTCAACGCGGCCGCGACGCCGTTCCGCGACGAGGCGGCACGGCTGGAAGCGGACGCCGCAGGCGGGACGCCTGGCCATGACTGACCCGACGACCACCGGCGACGGCAAGGCGACGCGCGTGATCGAGGTCGACTACCTCGCGCGCGTGGAAGGCGAGGGCGCGCTCTACGTGCGCACCGAGGGCGACCGGATCGCGCAGGTGGACTTCAAGATCTTCGAGCCGCCACGCTTCTTCGAAGCCTTCCTGCGCGGCCGCCGCCACGACGAGGCGCCGGACATCACGGCGCGGATCTGCGGCATCTGCCCGGTGGCCTACCAGATGAGTTCGGTGCACGCGATGGAGGATGCGCTCGGCATCACCGTCGACGGGCCGCTGCGCGAGTTGCGCCGGCTGCTCTACTGCGGCGAGTGGATAGAGAGCCACGCGCTGCACGTCTACATGCTGCACGCGCCGGACTTCCTCGGCTTCCAGGACGCCGTGCAGATGGCGCAGGCGCATCCCGGCGTGCTGGAACGCGGCCTCGGCCTCAAGAAGGCCGGCAACCTCATCGGCCAACTGCTCGGCGGGCGCGAGGTGCACCCGATCAACGTGCGGGTCGGCGGCTTCTACCGCGTGCCGACGCGCAGGGAACTCGCGAGCCTGCACGACCCGCTGTCCCGCGCGCTCGATGCCGCGCGCGAGACCGTACGCTGGGTGCGCGGTCTGCCGTTCCCGGATTTCGATCGCGACTACGAGTTCGTCGCGCTGCGCCACCCGCACGAGTACCCGTTCAGCGAGGGGCGCCTCGTGTCGAACCGGGGCCTCGACATCGCGGTGCGCGATTACCCGGCGCATTTCGAGGAACAGCACGTGGCGCGCAGCAACGCGCTGCACTCGCGCATGACGGCGCGGGCCGCGGCCGGCGAGCCGGGCCACTATCTCGTGGGGCCGCTCGCGCGCTACAACCTCAATGCCGACCGCCTCGGGCCGGTCGCTGCCGACGCCGCGCGCGACGCCGGCCTCGAACCGGGCTGCCGCAATCCGTTCAAGAGCATCCTCGCGCGCGCGGTGGAACTGGTGTTCGCGTGCGAGGAGGCGCTGCGCGTGATTCGCGACTATGTGCCGCCGGACATGCCGTATGTGAGCGGCGAAATCCGGTCCGGCGTCGGCCACGGCTGCACCGAGGCGCCGCGCGGCATCCTCTACCATCGCTATGAACTGAACGCCGACGGCACGATTGCCGACGCCGTCATCGTCCCGCCGACCTCGCAGAACCAGGCGACCATCGAGGACGACCTGCGCGCACTGCTCGCGACAAGGCTCGCGCTGCCCGACGCGGAACTGCAGTGGCAATGCGAGCAGGCGATCCGCAACTACGACCCCTGCATCTCCTGCGCGACGCACTTCCTCAAACTCGAGGTCGACCGCCGATGAAACCGCCGGCCGTGCTCGGCATCGGCAACGAGTATCGCGGCGACGACGCCGCGGGACTGCTGGTCGTGCGCGCGCTGCGCGCGGCGGGCGCGGCAGAGGGCTGGGAGCTGCTGGAGCTCTCGGGCGAGGGCGCGGGCCTCATCGACGCGTGGGCGGAACGCCCGTGCGTCGTGCTGGTGGACGCGGTCGCGCTCACCGGCTCGCCATCCGGCACGGTGCTGCGCTACGACGACCCGGCCGCGCTGCCGCCCGACACGGAACTGCGCTGTTCCAGCCACGCCTTCGGCGTCGGCGCCGCGCTGGCGCTCGCGGAAGTGCTGGGCCGGCTGCCGCCGGCACTCGTGCTCTACGGCATCAACGGGCGGGCCTTCGGCCAGGGCGCGACGATGACGCCGGAAGTGGGGGACGCCGTCGCGCGCGTCGCCGCCGACATCGCCCAGGCCATCCGCGGGAAGGAGTGGAAAGTCCATGCATGAAATGTCGTTGATCAACGACCTGATGCGGAAAATCATGCGCGTCGCCGACGAGCACGGCGCGCGGCGCATCGTCGGCCTGAAGGTCGAGCTCGGCGCGCTGTCCCACCTGTCGGCCGGGCATTTTCGCGAACACTTCGAGGAAGCGGCGGCCGGCACGCCGGCCGCCGGCGCGCGCCTCGACATCGTCGAGATGACGGACATCCACGATCCACACGCGCAGGACATCCTGCTGCGCAGCGTCGAAGTCGCCGCGGACGACGCCTGACGCAATGACCGGCGGGGGCGCGGAAGCGCGCGAGCGCTGGCGGCTCGACCTGCGCGGCCGCGTGCAGGGTGTCGGTTTCCGACCGTTCGCGCAGCGCCTCGCGACGCGCTTCGGCCTCGCCGGCAGCGTGCACAACGCCGGCGCGGCAGTCCGCATCGAAGCCGAAGGAACGCCCGAACGCCTCGCCGCCTTCGTCGACGCCCTGGGGCGCGAAGCGCCGACGCGCGACCTGCGCATCACCCGGGAACTGCTGCCGCCGCGTGGCGAGGCGGGCTTCGGGATCCACGCGAGCCGGGGCGCGGACATGCGCGACCTGCCGCCGGACATCGCGACCTGCGCCGACTGCCTGCGCGAACTGCGCGACCCCACGAACCGGCGCCATCGCTACCCGTTCACGCACTGCGCGGCCTGCGGCCCGCGCTGGAGCGTGCTGGAGAGCCTCCCCTACGACCGCGAGCGCACCACGCTGCGCGACTTCACGCCGTGCCCCGCCTGCGCCGCCGAGTATCGCGACCCCGCCGACCGCCGCTTCCATGCCCAGGGGATCTGCTGCGCGGCCTGCGGGCCGCGGCTCGTGCTCGGCGACGCGACAGGCACGCCGCTCGCACGTGACGACGAGGCCCTCGCCGCGGCGGTCGACGCGCTGCGCGCCGGCCGCATCGTCGCGGTGAAGGCGACCGGCGGCTTCCAGCTGTGGGTGCGCGCGAGCGACGCGGCGGCGGTGGCGCGGCTGCGTGCGCGGAAGCGGCGGCCGGACAAGCCCTTCGCCCTGATGGTGGGCTCGCTGGCGCAGGCCGCCGGGCTCTGTGCCATCGACGCGGCGGAGGCTCGGGCGCTCGAGGGTCCTGCCGCGCCGATCCTGCTGCTCGCGCGACGCGCGGACGCCGCGCTTCCGCTCGCGCCGTCGGTGGCGCCGTCGGTGGCACCGGGCGTGCCGGCACTGGGGCTGATGCTGCCCTCGAGTCCGCTGCAGACCCTGCTGTGCGAGGTACTGGGCGAGCCGGTCGTCGCGACCAGCGGCAATCTCGCCGGCGAGCCGATCTGCATCGACGACGCAGAGGCGCGGGCACGGCTCGGCGGCATCGCCGACCTCTTCCTCGGCCACGATCGCCGCATCCTGCGCGCGCTCGACGATTCGCTCGCGCGGGTCGTCGACGGCGAGCTGCAGGTGCTGAGACTGGGACGCGGCCTCGCGCCGCTGCAGCTCGAACTGACGCAGCCCCTCGTGCCGGGGCTCGCAGTCGGCGGCGACCTGAAATCGGCAATCGCGGCCAGCACCGACACCGGCCTCGTGCTGAGCCAGCATCTCGGCGATCTCGCGCTGCGCGACAGCCAGCGGCAGTTCGCCGCGGCGGTCGCCGATTTCACGCGCCTCGCGGCCGATGCGCCGCGCCGCTGGGTGCGCGATCTGCACCCGGACTACCACTCGGGCGCGCTCGCGCCAGCCGACGCGCAGCCGGTGCCGCACCATGTCGCGCATGCCTACGCGTGTCTCGCGGAACACCAGCAGCGCCTGGTCCCGCCCTTCATCGCCTTCACCTGGGACGGCAGCGGCTACGGGCCGGACGGCACGCTGTGGGGCGGCGAGTGCCTGCGCATCGACGGGGAAGGTCGATGGGCCCGTATCGCGAGCCTCAAGGCCTTCCGCCTCGCGGGCGGCGAGGCCGCGGTGCGCGATCCGCGCCGTATCGCCGTCGCGCTCGCCGACGCCAGTGGCGCTACGCTCGCACCCTGCGCGGCATTCGCAACCTGGCGCCAGCAGCTTGCGCGCGGCTTCAACGCCCCGCTGACCTCGAGCGTGGGCCGCCTGTTCGACGGCGTCGCCGCGCTGATCGCGCTGCACGACGGCCACTACCGGGCGCCAAGCTACGAGGGGCAGCTGGCGCTGGCGCTCGAAGCGCTGGCCGAAGGGGCTGGCGACGTCGTGCCCTATCCGCTGCCGCTCGTCGTCGAGGACGGGCTGCCGTGCCTCGACTGGCGGCCCATGGTGCGGGCGCTGCTCACCGATCTCGCGCAGGATCGGCCGCGCGCGGCGATTGCGCGCGCGTTCCACCTGGCGCTCGTCGCCGGCCTGTGTCGCACGCTGGCCGCGATTGCGCCGGCCGGCGGTACGCGGCCGATCGCGCTGGCCGGCGGCGTGTTCCAGAACCGCGTGCTGCTGGAAGCGTGCGCGGCGGCGCTGCGCGCGGACGGCCACGCGGTATGCTGGCCGTCGCGCATCCCCATCAACGACGGCGGCCTCGCGGCGGGACAGCTGCTCGCCGCCTGCAGCGGGCCACAGGAGGATTGAAACCATGTGCCTCGGCGTGCCAGGACGCATCGACGCCATCGACGACGCCCACGGCGAAGCCTGTGCCCGCCGCGGCCGGGTCGATTTCGGCGGCGTGCAGCGCCTGGTGTCGCTCGCGCTCGTGCCCGAGGCGAGCCTCGGCGACTACGTGATTGTGCACGCCGGCATCGCCATTGCCCGGCTCGACGAAGCCCGGGCGGCGGAGACGCTCGCACTGCTGCGCGGGATCGCGCCGCCCGGCACGCCGCGCGCATGAAATTCGTCGACGAATTCCGGGATCCGGCGCTCGCGCAGGCGCTGGCCGCGTCGATCGCGGCGCAGACGACGCGGCCGTGGCGGCTGATGGAAATCTGCGGGGGCCAGACCCACGCGCTGCTGCGTCATGGCCTCGATCGCCTGCTGCCCGCGAAGCTCGAACTGCTGCACGGCCCCGGTTGCCCGGTGTGCGTAACCCCGGCGGAGGTACTGGACCAGGCCTTCGCGATCGCGCTGACCCCGGGCACCGTGCTGTGCACCTTCGGCGACATGCTGCGCGTGCCGGGCAGTGGGCGCGTCGATCTCTTCGCCATCCGCGCGCGCGGCGGCGACGTCAGGCCCGTGTACTCCCCGCTCGACGCCGTCGCGCTCGCGCGCACGCTGCCCGACAGACAGGTCGTCTTCCTCGCCGTCGGCTTCGAGACGACCGCGCCGGCCACCGCGCTGGCCGTGCGCGAGGCGCGCGACACGGGGCTCGCCAACTTCTCGCTGCTCGTCGCCCACGTGCGCGTGCCGCCGGCGATCGACGCGCTGCTGTCGGCGAAGGACAACCGCGTGCAGGGCTTCCTCGCCGCCGGCCACGTCTGCACGGTGATGGGCTGGCGGGAATACGAGGCCCTCGCCGCGCGTCACCGGGTGCCGATCGTCGTCACCGGCTTCGAACCGCTGGACCTGCTGGACGGCATCCGGCGCTGCGTCGCCCAGCTCGAGGCCGGCCGCGCGACGGTCGAGAACCAGTACGCGCGCGCCGTCACGCGCGACGGCAACGCGGCGGCGCGGGCGCTGCTCGAGGAGGTCTTCGAGGTCGTCGACCGTCCCTGGCGCGGGCTCGGCGCGATCGCGGGCGGCGGGCTCGGCCTGCGCGGCGCCTGGCGCGACTTCGACGCAGGCCCCCGCTTCGCGGCGGCGGTTCCGCCGGCGGCGCCGGCCGCGACCGAAGCCTGCCGCAGCGGCGAGGTGCTGCGCGGCGTGCTGAAGCCGCCGCAGTGCGCGGCCTTCGGCACGCGCTGCACGCCGGAGCATCCGCTGGGCCCGACGATGGTGTCGGACGAAGGCGCCTGCGCCGCCTATTTCCGGTACCGCGGCCACGAGGACCACGCCGATGCAGTGCCCGCTGCCGCTCGCTGACTACCCGCGCGTGACGCTGGCCCACGGCGGCGGCGGCCGCCTCGGGCGACAGCTCGTCACCGAACTCTTCATGCCCGCCTTCGGCAGCGCGCTGCTCGACACGCGGCACGACGGTGCGGTGCTCGACGGGATCAAGCCGCCGCTCGCCTTCACCACCGACGGCCACGTCGTGCAGCCGCTGTTCTTCCCCGGCGGCGACATCGGCAGGCTCGCGGTCATCGGCACCATCAACGATCTCGCGATGTGTGGCGCGCGGCCACGCCACCTGAGCCTGTCGTTCGTGATCGAGGAGGGCCTGCCGATGGAGACCCTCTGGCAGGTGGCCTGCTCGATCGGTCTCGCCGCGCGCGAGAGCGGCGTGCGGATCGCCGCCGGCGACACCAAAGTCGTCGAACAGGGCCATGGCGACGGGCTCTACATCAGCACGGCCGGGATCGGAGAGGTCATAGCGCCCGCGACCATCGGCCCGCGGCAGGTGCAGGCGGGCGACGCGATCCTCGTCAGCGGGGATCTCGGCCGCCACGGCATCGCGGTGCTGACGCGGCGCGAGGGCTTCGCGCTCGAGGTCGACGTCGACAGCGACTGCGCGCCGCTGTGGGGACCGGTCGCGGCCCTGCTGGAGGCCGGGATCGAGGTCCACTGCCTGCGCGACCTCACGCGCGGGGGGCTGGCCGCCGCGCTGGTCGAGATCGCGGAGGACGGCGGTGTGGAGCTCGAAATCGACGAAGCCGCGGTCCCGGTGTCACCGCCGGTGCGCGTGGCCTGTGAAGTGCTGGGCCTCGATCCGCTGCTCGTCGCCAACGAGGGCCGCTTCGTCGCCTTCGTGCCGGCCGCCGAGGCCGCCCGCGCGCTCGCCGTCCTGCGCGCACAGCCGCTGGCGGCAGGCGCTGTCATCGCCGGCCAGGTTGCTGCGACGGCAGCGCACGGCCGCGCGTGGATCAGGGGCGCGTTCGGCCAGGTCCGCGCGCTCGCGATGCCGTCCGGCGAACAGCTGCCGCGTATCTGCTGACGCGCGCAAGGCCTACTTCGGATACAGCAGGGACACCTGCAGGCGCAACTGCCAGTCGGGCCCGATCTCCGGCGACAGCACGTGCTGGTAGGCCTCGACCAGGGCGCTGATGCGCTGGCCGCCGATGACGAGAATCTTGCCGACGCCACCGCCGACCGGCAGCAGCCAGCGGTTGCGGTCGTCATCCGCGGCCCAGTCCGCGACGATCGACGGACTGGTCGACAGATACCAGCCGTTGTCGAGGTGGTAGCTGATGGCGGGGCGCATCGCCATCACGTTCACTTCAGGGCGACTGCCGTCGCCGGCGAAGGACCACAGGTTCTGCACCACCAGGCCCACCTGCCAGCGCCTGCTGTTGTAGACGGCGGCCGCCGCCGGGCCCGCGGACCACTTGTTGCTGGTGATCTGATCGTGGCTCCCCGTCGGCAGCAGCAGCGTCGGGCCGACGCCCCACACGAAGCGGTCGGTGCGGGACGGCGTCACGAAGCTTGTGATGTTGACGTCGCCGAGGCCGTCGACGGTTTCCGGCCAGGGCGCATGGGCCAGCGGCAGCAGCACGCGCGTCAGCAGGGTCCAGCGTTCGCCGAGATCGATCGGGAACAGCGGTTGGATGCGGAAGAAATTGAGCGGCTCGTCGTCCGGTCCGAAGCCGAACTGGACGTTGTCCTCGAAACGCATGACGTACATGCGCGTCAGGGGATTGAGATCCTCGACAGCGAGCTCGAGCTTCTCGGCGCCCGGCGCCGGGGCCTCGTCCGCGCCGAACGATGGCGCGCCCAGCAGCAGGCAACCGACACAGACGAGGATGCGCTTCAATTGGGACACGGGCAGTCTCCGGATGGATTGCGGGTCTGGACGCTGACTGGAGTCCGCCCTCCCGGCCGCGAGTATAGACTGCGGCCCGGGTAGGGAGCCCGAAGCCCGGCCCTTCATGCCCGCACGCTATCCGCGGCGATGCGGTGCGCCCATCCGTACAAGGTCCAACAGACGCCCCGCGCGGAGTTCGTTAACTTTTCTGCCAGAGTCGGTATGCAAGCGGCGGGTTTATCCATGCCCACCCGCATCCTGGCCGATGCCACGAACACAACGAGCCGGGAGACCCACGCATGGCACGCATCAAGCTGAAAACCACCGAGGAGCGCGAGGCGGAAGGCAAGGCCCTGCGCGACAAGTGCCCGCGCACGTCGCACGGCGAGAAAGTGTTCGGCCAGGGCCAGAAACGCGACATCGTCGCCATGATCGAGGCCTCCAACAAGGACCGGCTGGAGAACCTGGTGCCGGTGCGTCACGGCCGGATGCTGCAGTCGCCGTTCGCCTTCTTCCGTGGCACCGCGGCTCTGCAGGCCCATGACCTTGCCGGCACGCCGACCAGCGGCATCATCGTCCAGGCCTGCGGCGACTGCCACCTCGCGAACTTCGGCGGCTTCGCGACGCCGGAGCGGTCGATCGTGTTCGACATCAACGATTTCGACGAAACGCTGCCGGCGCCCTTCGAATGGGACATCAAGCGCCTGGCGGCGAGCTTCGTCGTTGCCGCGCGCTGGCGCGGCTTCGCCGCCGACGAACAGCGCGAATTCGCGCTCGAGTCCGTTGCCGCTTATCGCAAGTCCGTGCGCAAGCGCGCGGGCAGCGGCGTACTCGAAGCCTGGTACTCGAAAATAACGGCCGAGGACGTGATGGAAATCGCCAGCGAGGACCCCGATACGGTGGAACGCATGGAGAGGAAAATCGACAAGGCCGGGAAACAGGGGCACGAGCAGGTCTTCAACAAGCTCACGGCGCCGACCAAGGGCCTGCCCCGCATCGTCGACCAGCCGCCGCTCATCTACCACGCGGACAAGAAGGAATTGAATGACAAGATCGCCGCCGAGTTCTTCAGGATGTACCGGCACACCCTGGCGCCCGAGCGCCGCATGCTGTTCGATCGCTACCAGTGCGTCGACGTGGCACTGAAAGTGGTGGGTGTCGGCAGCGTAGGCACCCGCTGCCTGATCGCGCTGATGATGGCCGCCCCCGACGATCCGCTGTTCCTGCAGCTCAAGGAAGCAAGACGCTCGGTACTCGAGCCGTGGGTTAAGGGGGCGAAGGTCAAGCACAACGGTGAGCGCATCGTCGTCGGCCAGCGCCTGATGCAGTCCGCGAGCGACATCTTCCTCGGCTGGTCCAAGGGCCCCAAGGGCGGGCGCGACTTCTATGTCCGCCAACTTCGGGACATGAAAATCTCGCCGGAAATCGAGGCCTTCAGCAAGATCACCATGGGGGATTACGCAAAGCTGTGCGGCATGGCGCTGGCCCGTGCGCACGACAAGGCCGGTGATGCCGCGCTGATCGCGGGCTACCTCGGCAGCAAGGACACCTTCGACGAAGCGATCGCGGACTACGCCGTCGCCTACGCGGACCAGGTGGAGCGCGACTTCGACACCTTCAGCCATGCGATACGCAACGGCAAGCTTAAAAGCGACCTTAGCCCGAGTGAGCTGACCACGACGCTCAGATAGGGCATGAAGCTGCCGCGGCGACCGGTGGCAGCCACCGGGGACACCGAGAACACAGCGGGGAATTGAGCGGGGGCGCACGGGCGGCGGCGCCGTGCCGATCATCGCACCATCCTGCTCGCCGACACTTTCGTCTCCGTTGCTCCGTGGTGAAACCAAACGCTCCTGCGCGACGAGACGCCGCCACTTTTTTTACCACGGAGGGCACGGAGGGCACGGCGCAGGCAAGAGATAAGACATGCGCCGCCGGCGCGGCAGTGCCCTGCAGCCGCCATAAGCCCACTCCATCCCTCTCGGTGTTCTCGGTGTTCTCGGTGGCTAATCGGTCCTGGCTGCGGTCGCCACGAACACAGTTGCTCCGTGGTAAGAGTCCGCCGCGTCTGCTACCGCGCATACATCCCGATATCATCACGGAGGCCAGGGTGCATGGACTGAAAGTGCCACCGCCGCGGCAAGCACGTGCCAAACCATTTGAACCCGGTGTTCTCCGTGTTCCCGGCGGCCCATCAGCCTCCTGCGCCCCGCGCACGGCACGGTCGCGCCGCGACCACACCCCCAAGCCCGGATTGCACCGCCGCCGCATACGCGCTACAAGACATCAAACCCTGATCAACAACCGCCAGCCGGGAGCAATTCGATGCCACATCCGATGCCTCATCTACTCGTCATCGGCGGTGGCTTCGCCGGCATGTGGGCGGCGCTGGCCGGCGCCCGCGAATTCGCGAACGCCGGCATCGAGGCGCGGGTGACCGTGATTGCGCGCGACGAATACCTGACCATCCGCCCGCGCCTGTACGAAGTGTTCACCGAGACGTTCCGCGCGCCGCTCGCCCCGGTGTTCGCACCGCTCGGCATCAGCCTCGCCGTCGGCGAGGTGCAGGCGATCGATACGCGGGCAGGCCGTGTCAGCTTCATCGATGGCGACGGCACGCAGCACGGCGCGCACTACGACCGCCTGGTGCTCGCCGCCGGCAGCCGGCAGCGCGCGCTCGACGTGCCCGGCGCCGCCGAGTTCGCCTTCGACATCGATACCTTCGCCGGCGCGCAACACCTGGACGATCAGCTGCGACGCTGCGTGGATGCGGTCGGCGAAACCGGCGCCGACACCTTCGTCATCGTCGGCGCGGGCTTCACCGGCATCGAGCTCGCAGCCGAAATGCGCAATCGCCTGCGCGTGCACGGCGGCGACGCCGCGGCCGAGAGCGCGCGCATCGTGCTCGTCGAACGCGCCCAGGAGGTGGGTCCGGATCTGGGCGCGCAGCCGCGACCGTACATCGAAGAGGCACTGCGCAACGCGCGGGTCGAGCTCAAGCTCGGCGCAGGCATCGAAGCCATCGAACGCGATGGCGTCATCCTGGCGGGTGGCGAGCGCATCGCCGCCGCGACGGTCATCGTCACCGCCGGACTCGCCGCAAGCCCGCTCACCGGCCAGCTCGGCGTCGCCACCGATGCCCAGGGCCGCCTGCCCGTCGACACCGCGCTGCGCGTGCAGGGCGTGCCGCAGGTGTTCGCCGCCGGCGACATCGCGCACGCGAAGACCGACGACACGCACCTTGCGCTGATGTCGTGCCAGCACGCGGTGCCGATGGGCAAGCACGCCGGCTACAACGCCGCGCGCGAACTGCTGAAACTGCCGCTCGCCGACTATCGCCAGCCCGATTACGTGACCTGCCTCGATCTCGGCGACTACGGCGCGCTGTTGACGACCGGTTGGGACCGGCAACCCGCGCAGTGGGGCGCCGAGGTCAAGCCCCTGAAACGCAAGATCAACACCCAGTGGATCTATCCGCCGAGCGGCGACCGCGACGCCATCCTTGCCGCCGCGGCGCTGGACGCACCGTGGCCGCCGCTGGACTGACGCGCGCTCACGTCCCGCCGATGGTGTAATCCCGCTGCTCGCGCGCGAACTCGATGAAGTAGTCGATCGCGGCGGGATTCATCATCGCGTCGCGACTCACCGCCCTGGCGACATCGAAGCCCATCAGGATCCTGCGCACCGGGACCTCGAGCTTCTTGCCGGTCAGGGTGTAGGGCACGGCCTCGACCTGGTAGATGCGATCCGGCACGTGGCGCGGCGAGCACTGTTCGCGCAGCGCATCGTTGATCCGCTTCGCCATCGCGTCGTCCAGCACGGCGCCGGGCGCGAGCCTGACGAACATCGGCATGAAGAAGCGTCCGCCGGGCAGGTCGAGATTCACGATGAGACTGTCCTCGACGCCGGGGACCGTTTCCACGGTGCGGTAAATCTCGGCGGTGCCGATGCGCACGCCGTAGCGGTTCAGCGTCGAGTCCGAGCGGCCCTGGATATAGCAGCCGCCGCGCGCGTTGACCTTGAAGAAGTCGCCGTGTCGCCACTTGCCGGGGAACTCCGCGAAGTAGGAGTCGCGGTAGCGGCGCATGTCCGGATCGTTCCAGAAATAAAGCGGCATTGACGGCATCGGCTGGCAAACCACCAGTTCGCCAACCTCGTCGACGACGGGCTCGCCGGCCTCGTTCCAGGCCTGCACGTCGATGCCGAGGCCGCGCACCTGGATCTCGCCGGCAAAGACCGGGACGGTGGTCGCGCCGGTGACGAAACCGGCGCAGACGTCGGTGCCGCCGCTCTGCGAGGTCACCCACAGATCCCCGGCGACATTGTCGTACAGCCACTGCATCGACTCGGGCGTCACCGGCGAGCCGCTGAGCAGGATGCCTTCGAGCTCCGGATAGGCGTAACGCTCGCGCGGCACCACGCCCGCCTTCTGCATCATGCCGACATAGGTCGGGCTCGCGCCGAACAGCGTCGCGCCGGATTCGCTCGCCAGCCGCCACAGGACGTCGACATCGGGGCTTGCCGGATGCCCGTCGTAGATCACCGCGCTCGCACCGGTGATCAACGCACCTATCAGCAGGTTCCACATGATCCAGCCGGACGTCGAATAGAAAAACATCGTCGAGCCCGGCCGCAGGTTGCAGTGGAGTCCGAGCCCCTTGTGCAGTTCGAGCGTGATGCCGCCGTGGCCGTGCACCAGCGCCTTCGGCAGGCCGGTGGTGCCGGACGAGTAGACCACCCACAGCGGATGGTCGAAGGGCAGCTGCTCGAAGACGAGCGGGCCGCTGGCCGGTCGTGCCAGCAGGGCATCCCAGTCGTGGACGGTCACGCCCTCGCGCGTGGCAGGCGGCGCCGCGCCGCGGTCGTTCAAGCGGAAGTGGACGAGGTGCTCCAGCGTCGGCAGCGCATCGACGATCTGCGCGGCCTCGGCGCGTCGATCGAAATCCCTGCCACCGTAGCGGTAGCCGTCGACGCAGAAGATCACCTTCGGCTCGATCTGCTGGAAGCGGTCGAGCACGCTGCGCACGCCGAAGTCGGTCGAGCAGCTCGACCAGATCGCGCCGACGCTCGCCGCCGCAAAGAAGGCGATCGCCGTGTGCGGGATGTTCGGCATGAAGGACACGACGCGGTCGCCCGGCCGCACGCCGAATTCCCGCAGTCGCGCGGCGAGTCGCGTGACCTGCGCGCTCAGTTCATCCCAGGTGATGGCCTGCAGCGGCAGGTTTTCCGCCGCGTAGTGCAGCGCCGTCTCGCCGGGCCGGGCGCGACGCAAGACATGCTCTGCGAAGTTGAGGCGCGCGCCCGGGAACCAGCGCGCGCCGGGCATCGTGGCCTCCGCCAGCACGCACTCCCAGGGCGTCGAGGACTTGATCTCGAAGAAGTCCCAGATGGCTGCCCAGAAATCCTCGAGATGCGTGACGGACCAGGTCCACAGCGCGTTGTAGTCGTCGAAATGCCGGCCGCGCTCGCGCGCCAGCCAGCGCGTGAAGCGTGTCAGTTCGGCCTCTTCGATACGTGCCGGGCCTGGCGTCCACAGCAGATCGCCCTCGTTCACCATGGCGGTTCCTTGTCAGCTTTCCAGAGTCGGCCGGCGACTATAGCAAGTTGCGCCGGCAGCTCTTCACCTCTCCCGCTCCGGGCTGTCTCTTGGTCACATCTTGACCTGGATGCTGATCCCTGGCGGCTGCTGGCCACCGAGCAACTGTGTCCCGCGCTGCGTTCAGACGGCCTCTGCAGGGTCCAGAGCCGAGAAAAGGTGTCAGATTTCAAATCTGACACCTTTCCTTTCTGAGGCACGCGGGCGCGGGTCTTCGCCGCTCCCGTCGCGGGCTGTCTCTTGGTCACATTTGGACGCGGGTACCGGGGTGCAGACCTTGATGGGCCACCGAGCAACACCGAGAACACCGAGAACACCGAGAACACCGAGTTTCGAGGGTGCCGAGTCCTTCTTATGACGGGATGCCCTTGCCACGGAACTTGGGTTTTGCCAC
>CALRPY020000019.1:0-71208 GCA_943370145.1 Hydrogenophaga intermedia
CTCTCCGCGCGACAGGCGGCCGCGATGCGGACGGAACTCGCGCGCCTGCGCTCAACGCCGCCGGCGGCGCCGCTCTACAAGCAGGTGCTCGACTATCTCGCGCTGGCGCCCCACTGGGCCAGCCAGAACCTGCAGCTCCAGTTCGGCGCGGCGATGAAGACCTTGAGCGAGCTCGAACCCCGGGCCGCCCTCTTCATCCAGGACCAGCTCCGTGGCAGCGCGCTGTTGTTCCATGCCGAAATCGTCGACAGCCTCGTACGCGATGCGAATCGCCTGAACGGCGTCAGCAACCGGCTGTTCGACGACGACGTCGGCGGCGGCCTGCGCGCACTGAACCCCGGCCTGGCGCGTGGCGTGCTGCGCTTCGCGCTGGACACGCCGCTCGCGGACCTGCGCCGCGAGCATATATATGTATTGCCGGAGACCGTGTCGGACCTGCCGCCCGTGGCGGGAATCCTCACCGCCGGCGAAGGCAATCCCCTGTCGCACGTGCAGCTGCTCGCGCGCAACCTCGGCATTCCGAACGTCGCCTTCGACGCGCGCCTCATTGCCAGGCTGCGCGCCCACGACGGCCAACGCATCGTGCTCGCCGCGAGTCCTGGCGGCGCGGTCCGCATCCTGCCCGCAAGCGCGGACACCGATCCACTGTTCACGCAAGACGTGGCGGCGGCGAGCGCCGCCGCGATTGAAGTCGACCTCCACAAGCTCGCGCTCGGCGAGCGGCGCTTCATCCGCCTCGACGCGCTGCGCGCGAGCGATTCCGGCCGCACGGTGGGACCCAAGGCGGCCAAGCTCGGGGAGCTGAAGTCGCGCTACCCGGACGCCGTCGCCGAAGGCATCGCAATTCCCTTCGGGCGCTTTCGCGCCCTGCTGGACCAGCCGGCGCCGGGCGAGCCCGGCAGCGTGTTCGAGTGGATGCAGCGCGAATACGACCGTCTAGCCGCGCTGCCCGCCGACAGCGCCGATCGACGCGCGCAGACCGAGGCGTTTCGCGCGCGACTCGCCGCATGGGTCGAGCAGGCGGACCCCGGCCCCGCCTTCCGCGAGGAACTCTCCGCCTTGATGCGCGAGGTGTTCGGCGCCGACGGCAGCTACGGCGTGTTCGTGCGCAGCGACACCAATGTCGAGGACCTGCCCGGCTTCACCGGCGCGGGGCTCAACCTGACGTTGCCGAACGTGGTCGGCGAGGCCGGGATCTTCCGCGCGATCGCCCGCGTGTGGGCGTCGCCCTTCAGCGCCCGCGCCTTCGCGTGGCGGCAGTCATTGATGCGTGAGCCCGAACACGTCTATCCGGCCGTGCTCCTGCTCCAAAGCGTCGACAGCGAGAAGTCCGGCGTCATGGTCACGCGCGAAATCGACACCGGCAACCCGGCGTGGCTCTCGGTCGCGGTCAACGAAGGAGTCGGCGGCGCCGTCGACGGCCAGTCGGCCGAATCGCTGCGCATTCACGTCGCAAGCGGCGAGGTGCGCCTGCTTGCGCAGGCCACCACGGCGCTGCGACGACAGATCGCGCCGGCCGGCGGTATCCGCGAGCTGCCGGTCAGCGGCGGCGACGCCGTGCTGACGCCGCAGGAAATCCGCACGCTGCGCGACTTTGCGCGCGAGCTGCCGCAGCGTTTTCCCGCGATCGTCGATGCCGCGGGGCAGGCCGCGCCGGCCGATGTCGAGTTCGGCTTCCAGCGCGGGCGCTTGCGGCTGTTCCAGATCCGTCCCTTCCTCGACAACGCGAAAACGCGCGGGATAGGTTATCTGCAGGCGCTGGATGCGCATGCGGGACAGGCGGCCGCGGGGAGCGTCGATCTGGATCGCAGGCCATGAAGTCTGCGGGACTGCGGCCGGTACTGGCGTGTCGGCTCATGTTCGGTGCCGCCGCGCTCGGCATGGCCTCGTTCGCGGCCGGCTATCCACTGGACGGCTATCAGGACACCGGCATCGGCCGCCTCGAAGAAGCGCGACGGGTGCAGGCTGGCGAGCTGCCGGGCGTGAAGCAGCCCCGCGGCGCGCTGCTCGCCCGCCAGGACGTGGACCTGCGCCTGGTCGGCCATTCGTACGATCTGCCCCCGCGCGACGAGGACTTCACGCGCCAGATCGGCACGCTGCTGGGGCAATACGCCGATCGCTATGCAATCTCGGTGCTGGACGTCAGCGACCCTGGCGCGCCGCGTTATGCGGAAATCAACGGCGACCTGCTGCGGAATCCCGGCAGCGTCGGCAAGCTGCTGGTCGCCCTTGCACTGTTCCAGAAGCTCGCCGATCTCTATCCCGACGACGAGTCCCGGCGCTGGGCAATCCTCAAATCGACGGTCGTCACCGCCGACGAGTTCGTGCTGCGGGACTCCCACACCGTGCGCCGTTGGGACCGTGAGAAGGAGCAGCTGATCAGGCGGCCGCTCGCCCCGGGCGATCGCGGCACGCTGTTCGAGCACCTGGACTGGATGTTGTCGGCGAGTTCGAACTCGGCGGCGGCGGCCTTGATGAAGGAAGGCATGCTGCTGACCGCCTTCGGCACCGCCTATCCCGTGTCCTTCGAGGAAGGTCGACGCTATTTCGCCGAAACGCCGCGCGCGTCGCTGAGCGCGACACTGGCGGAATTCATCGAGGCGCCCGTCACGCGCAACGGGCTCGACCTGTCCCGCCTGCGCCAGGGCTCCTTTTTCACCGCGACCGGCAAGCGCAAGGTGCAGGGAACGTCCAGCCACGCGACGACGCGCGAACTGATGCGTTACATGCTGAAACTGGAACAGGGTCGGCTGGTGGACGCGTTTTCGTCGCGGGAGATCAAGCGCCTGCTCTACAGCACCGAGCGGCGCATCCGCTACGCTTCGTCGCCGGCGCTGTTCAATTCCGCGGTCTACTTCAAGAGTGGCTCACTGTTCGGCTGCCAGCCGGAGCCCGGCTTCGTGTGTCGCCCCTATGCCGGCAACGTCCGCAACTTCATGAACTCGGCGGTGATTGTCGAGCATCCGGCGCAGGGCCGGCGCATGCATTACATCGTCACGCTGACGTCGAACGTGCTGCGCCGAAACTCGGCGGTTGACCACCAGTCACTCGCGACTAGAATTCAGAGGCTGATGGAGAAATTGCACCCGGCGGGCGCCGCGGTGGCGACGGGCAGGTCAGGGGCCGAAAAAAAAGAAGGGCTGCCATAGGCAGCCCCAATACGCTGGTGACAGGTTGCCCTGTCTTACTCACCCACGGAGGTCGTTGACCGAACTCGCACGTGCCAGAAGCGCCCGCCCCTTCCGGGTGACGAAACCCTCCTCACTGACGAATCCGCTGGCGATCGCTGCCTGGAGCAGGCCACGCTCCATCTGCCTGGGTTCATAGACGATACCGTCCCCATAGCGATGGTCGAGCAGCCTGGCGATTGCCGTTTCAAACTGGTTCAAGCACTGACTCCCTTGCATCCCGGGCGCGCCTGCGGCCGCCCGATTAATTCGTCCAACTATTAGGGCGTTAGGATAGTTCGCGTATCAATGATGTCAAGTGTCAAATATAAGCAATTGTATTAAATGGAAATATGAGGGCGGGCGAGGTATTCGTGAGACTGCATTTCGGTCAGGCGGCTGACGCTGCGGCGGAATGCCGGGGCCAGCCGCTCGCCGCGGTATAGCCCTTCCGGCGGGGCGGCCGCGCTGATCAGGAGATTGACGTTGCGGTCGTAGAGTTCGTCGAGGAGGTTGATGAAGCGGCGGGCGGCATCGTTCTGGTCGTCCGTCATCACAGGCACGCCGCTGACGATGACCGTGTGGAAGCAGCGGCCGATTTCGATGTAATCCAGGGTGCCGCGCGGTCCCCCGCAGAGCTCCGCGAACTCGCACCAGAGCACGCCATCGGCGCAACCCCTGACCGGCAGCACACGCCCCTCCACCTCGAAATCGAAGGCGGCGGCCGCCCCGTTGGTGAGCGCCTCGAACTGCGCGGCCAGCGTTGCGCGGGCCGCCGAGTCGTCGGGCACATGGTAGACCGCCGCCTGTTCGAGCGTGCGGAGGCGGAAATCGACGGCGCCGACGAGTTCGAGCACCGTCAGCCGTTCCTTCAGCAGCTGGATCGCGGGCAGAAATCGTTCCCGCTGCAGCCCCCCGCGATAGAGGTTGTCCGGCGCGTCGTTGGACGTGGTGATGAGGATCACGCCGCTGTCGAACAGGGCCTTGAGCAAGCGCGCGAGCAGCATCGCGTCGGTGATGTCGGTGACGTGGAATTCGTCGAGGCACAACACCCTGAGCGACGAGGCCCACTTCTTCGCGATCACCTTCAGCGGGTCCTGCACCTGCCGCAGCTCCTTCAGCTCTGCGTGCACCGCGCGCATGAAAGAGTGGAAATGCTGGCGCTTGCGCATTTCCGGCGGCAGGCAGTCGAAGAACATGTCGACCAGCAGGGTCTTGCCGCGGCCGACGCTGCCCCACAGGTAAAGGCCCTTGGGCATGGCTTCGGTTGGGGCAGGCGCCGCGGCGCGCCAGGACCACCAGCGACGCTGCGGCGCCGGCTTCGGACTCAGCTCGCGGTAAATCGCATCGAGGTGCTCGGCAGCCAGGCGCTGCGCCGGGTCGCGCTGGAAACCGGGCCTGGCCAGCTGGCTTTCATAGCGTGAGAGCGGGGTCATCGCAACGCGCCCGCGCAGCGCTGGCGGTACCGTGGTTCAAGCGCGATGCCGGACAAGGACCGCATTCGTTGGCGTGCTCGGATTCATGTTCAAGTCCCGGATGATAACCCGCGCAGCCGCCGCCGCGAACTCGCCGGAACGCGCACAGCCGCCGGCCGCGCGCGGCAAGAACCGCCCGACGCCTAGCCAGCACGCCGCGTCGGCGGCATGCTGGGACGATGTCGCCACCCCGTCTGTCGCTACGCTGGAAGATTCTCCTCCTGCTCGCCGCCATCGCGCTGGGCCCGGTGGTGTTCATCGCCTGGACCGACCTCAACACCATCGCGACGCTGGGCTCGACGCTGGCCGGCCAGTCCGCGCAGGCCCTCGCCGCACAGACACGCGCCAACCTCCAGCAGCTCGCCGACAGCCACGCGCGCGCCATCGAGCGCCAGCGGCAGCTCGTCGAACTGGTGCTGCGCACCCAGGCCCGCGAGATCAATCGCGCGCTCGCGGCCGCGCCACCCGTGACCGCCGCGGTGCTGTGGGCGGACGAACTGGAGCACACGGCCGCTGCGGGCGGACTGGTGTCCCAGCCCGAGAAGTACTTTCGCCAGGTCGATGCCACGACCCGCGCGCCGCTCGCCCTGTCGTTCGACCAGCTCGTGTTCCACCGCGTCGCGCCGGATGCGACGGCACCGGCCCGCGACCGCCAGCGCGAGCCCGATGCGCGCCGCCTCGCCGCGCTCGCGCCACTCTTCCGCGAACTGCACGACAGCCATCCGTCCCTCGTGTACTGGCAGTACGCGACGCTCCGCGACGGGCTGCACGCGAGCTTTCCCGCGCACGCCGGATATCCGGCGAATTACGACCCTCGCACGCGCACCTGGTACGAGCGGCAACGCGCGCGCCAGACGCTCGACTGGTCGCCACCGCACACCGACGTCAGCACGCGACTCGCGATGGTGTCGGCGACGATGCCGCTATGGACGGCCACCGGCGAATTCGCCGGCGTCACCGGCATCGACGTGCGCGTCACGCAGCTGCTGCAGCCGTTGAGCCTGCCGCGGCACATCGCGACGAGCAGCCAGGTGCTCGTCACGGCGTTGACCCAGTCCGCCGTCGAGCCGGCGGGACTGCAGGTCATCGCGCGCAACGATCACCTGGACGTCGGCGACAACTGGGAGGACATCCGCCACGTCGAGTGGCTGCGCTTCGATCGCGAACCGGAAACCGCGGTCATCGCCGCCGACATGCGCGAAGGCCGCGACGGCATTCGCACGGTCAACCTGCGTGGACAACGCACTTACTGTGTGTTTCGCCGGATTGGCGCGAACGGCCTGTACCTCGTGTTCCTGGTGCCCGCGCAGGCGGCAATCCGACCGGCGCAGGACGCCGCGGACTACGCGCTCACGACGACGCGCCGCCAGCAGGATGCGCTGCTGCTGATCGCCTGCACGGTGACGGGACTCGTGTTCCTGCTGTCCCTGATCGCCTCGCGCGCGATCACCGGACCGATCGGTGCGCTGGAGCGCGCGGTCGGCGCGGTCGCCCGCGGGGACTTCTCCACGCGCGTGCACATCGCCACCGGTGACGAACTCCAGGCGCTCGGCGATTCGTTCAACGCGATGATTCCGCAGCTTGCCGAGCACACGCGGGTGCAGAAGTCGCTCGCGGTCGCACGCGAAGTGCAACAGCAGCTGCTGCCACGCGAGGCGCCGGTCGTCGACGGGATAGACATCGCCGGCTTGAGCCTCTACTGCGACGAAACCGGCGGCGATTACTTCGACTTCCTGGACCTGCGCAACGTGGGCCGCCAGGCGGTGGGGGCCGTCGTCGGCGACGTATCCGGCCATGGCGTCGCCGCAGCACTGCTGATGGCGACCGCGCGCGCGCTGCTCCACGGGTCGCTGACGGCCAGGTCCTCGCCGTCGGAAATCGTCGCCGTGCTCAACCGTCATCTCGCGGCTGACGTGAGGCCGGGCTATTTCATGACCCTGTTCGCCGTCTTCATCGATCTCGAACAACGCAGCTTCTCGTGGTCCAGCGCGGGCCACGACCCGGCCCTGTGGTGGCACTCGGCCAGCGGGACCATCACCGAGATGAGCGGCGAGGACATTCCGCTCGCGATCGACCTCGGCTGGAATTTCCACCCGTCGGCCGTGGCCCGGTTCGAAGCAGGCGACGTCGTACTGATCGTCACCGATGGCCTGTGGGAAACGAAGTCGGAACAGGGCGATCGCTTCGGCAAGTCGCGCATGCGCGAAATCCTGCACGAACACCACGCGCGGCCGGCGGCGGAGATTGCGCGCGCCGTGTCGGACGCCGCGGCGGCATTCCGTGGGCTCGCGCCCCAGCGTGACGACCTGACGGTGGTGGCCATCAGGATCGGGACGCTGCCGGCCTGAATGGCCGGGCGCAATTCCGCGCCACCCTGCAGCCGAGGCAGCGCGCCCGTGCCGAACATGGCTCGGCCCCAGCAGGCGGTTTCTCGCCCGGGTGTTCAGAACAGGCTCAGCTGGGCCTCGTCCTTGCGCGGCGGCACGAAGTGCGCCGTCGACAGCGCGTGATCGCTGCGCACAAGCCCGAGACGACGACAGGCGGCCTGGAAGCGGGCCCGGATCAGCTGGGCGAAGACGCCGGTACCGGACATGCGGGTACCGAAGGACGCATCGTTCAGTCGGCCGTCGCGCAGTTCCCGGACCAGCGAAAGCACGTGGGAGGCCTTCAGCGGATAGTGCTGTTGCAGCCAGGCCTGGAACAGCGGATTGACCTCGCGCGGCAACCTGAGCATCACGTAGCCTGCATGCCGGCAGCCCGCCGCGGCGGCGGCCGCGAGGATGTCTTCCATTTCACTGTCGTTCAGCGCGGGGATCACCGGCGCCACCATCACGCCGCAGCGGATCCCGGCCGACGCCAGCGCGCGCAGGGCTTCGAGGCGCCGCTGCGGCGCCGAGGCTCGCGGCTCCAGGCGCCGCGCGAGTTCGTGATCCAGCGAAGTGATCGACAGGAAGACCTGCACGAGATCGTGCTTCGAAAGTTCCTGCAGCAGGTCGATGTCGCGCTCGACGAGCGCGGACTTGGTGACGATGCTGACCGGATGCCGGGTCTCGACCAGCACTTCGAGGACCCTGCGCGTCACTGCATATTCGCGCTCGATCGGCTGGTACGCATCGGTGTTCGCACCGAGCATGATGGGCACGCACTGGTAGCGTGGCGCCGACAGTTCGTTCCGCAGCACCGCCGCCGCGTCGACCTTGGCGAATAGCCTGCTTTCGAAATCGAGGCCGGGCGACAGGTCGAGGTAGGCGTGGGTCGGCCGCGCGTAGCAGTAGGTGCAGCCGTGCTCGCAGCCGCGGTAAGGATTGATCGTCTGGTCGAACGGCAAATCGGGCGACTGGTTGCGACTGATGACGCTGCGCGGACGCTCCAGGCTCACCACCGTGCGCAGCCTGGCCTGTCCGTCTTCCGCGTCGCCCGGCCAGTCGTCGACCACCGCCTCGCGCCGCGTGTCGAGGTAACGCGGGTCGGGCCTCGACGCGGAGCCGCGTCCCCTGGACGGGCGATCGTTCGGTGGGCCTTGTGTCATGCGCGTGGCGTTCCTGCCGTTCGACCTCGGGTGAAGGCCCAGCGTATCATTCCCGTTGCGACCCCGGGCACGCCCGCCGCCCCTCCATTGGACCTTGCAGAACCAGATGACGGAGCATTTACGCGCCCTGCTGGCGATCGCTGACGGCAGCGGGCCGCTGACAGCGCCCGCCGCGGGGCTCCTGCTCGCGACCGCCCTGCTCCTCGCGCTCGCATTGCGCTGGCGCGGGCGGCGGTGGGCGCGGCTCGAGTCACTGCTGGACGCCCAGCACGCCGCGGTCGTCGAGCTCAGGGCTCGTCTCGACCTGCTCTCGGAACTCGCGGGCACGACCCAGCAACGGCAGGCCACCGATGCCACGACGCTGCGCGAACAGCTGCTCGAGCGCGGCGAGGCGGCCCGGCTCGCGGTCGTGAGCGGACTCGGCGAGCAGCGCACGACGCTCGCGGAACAGTTCGGCGGACTGCGCGAGCAACTGCAGGCTGCGCTGGCCGCACACCGCACGACCTTCGAGCAGCGCCAGGCCGAAAGCGCACAGCGCCAGGCCGACGCCCTGCAGCTGGGTTTTGCGAACGTGCAGCGCCAGGTCGCCGACGCCCTGCAACGCAGCGCGACCGAGCTCGGCCAGCGGGTCGACGCGCTGACGCGCTCGACCGACGAACGGCTCAAGGACATCGCGGGCCAGGTCGACCGGCGGCTCGCCGACGGTTTCGAGAAGACGACCGCAACCTTCACCGACGTGCTCCAGCGGCTCGCGCTGATCGACGAGGCCCAGAAGAAGATAACCGCGCTTTCCGGCGATGTCGTCAGCCTGCAGCAGGTGCTGGCGGACAAGCGCTCGCGCGGCGCCTTCGGCGAAGTACAGCTCGCGGCGCTGGTCCGCAACGTGATGCCCGAGGCAAGCTTCCGCCTGCAGCACGGCCTGCCGAACGGCAGGATCGCCGACTGCGTGCTGTTCCTGCCGCCCCCGACAGGCACGCTTGCGGTCGATGCGAAATTCCCGCTCGAAGCCTACCGGCGGATGACCGACATCGCGCAGGGCGAACTCGAACGGCGGCAGGCCGAACGCCAGTTCAAGATCGACATCCGCAAGCACATCCGGGACATCGCGTCGAAGTACATCATCCCGAACGTGACGGCCGACGGCGCCATCATGTTCATTCCGGCCGAAGCGGTGTTCGCCGAAATCCAGGGCCATCACCCGGATCTCGTCGACGAAGCGCATGCGGCCCGGGTGTGGCTGGTGTCGCCGACCACGCTGTGGGCGGTGCTGACCACCGCCTGCACGGTGCTGAAGGACGCCGCGACACGCGAGCAGGTGGACATCATCCAGCACCACCTCGGGCATCTCGGCAAGGATTTCCAGCGCTTCCGCGAACGCATGGACCAGCTGGCACGGCACATCCAGCAAGCCCACGACGACGTACAGAAGGTCAATGTTTCCGCGCGGCGCATCGCCGACCGCTTCGACAAGATCGAGCAGGTCGAACTTGAACCATCCGATCGCGCGCGACTCGAAGACAGTCAATGAGCGTGCGGGAAATTGCGGCAGGCTGCTCATTCCGCGTGGAGAGCCGCCCGCGCGCCCCATCACCGACTACAGTTGCATAGGGAAATGGTCGACATCAGCGACATGAACCAACTCGAAGCGATCATCTTCGACGTCGACGGCACCATCGCCGACACGGAGGAACTGCATCGGCAGGCTTTCAACCGGGCCTTCGCCGAATTCACGATTCCGTGGGAATGGAGTCCGGCACTCTACGAAGCACTGCTCGAGATCTCGGGCGGACGCGAGCGCATCGACCACTACATGCGCGCGGAGCTCGCTAGGGGGCCGGCCGAAATCCTCACGCCGGACCTCATCAAGCTGATCCACGCACGCAAGACCGAAATCTATGCCGAACTGCTCCGCGCCGGGGAACTGAAGCTTCGCCCGGGCGTCGCCCGCCTCTTCGGCGAGGCCCGCGCGGCCGGCCTCCGGCTCGCGCTCGCCACCAGTTCGGCGCGCAGCAACCTCGACACGCTGCTCGACCTCAACCTGCCCAGCGACTGGCGGGACTGGTTCGCCGCCATCGAGACCTGTGACTCGGTGGTCGAGAAGAAGCCTTCACCGGCGGTCTATCTCGCCGCGCTGAAGGGCCTGGGTGCACCGGCTGCCCGTTGCGTGGCCATCGAGGACACCGTGAACGGCCTGCGGGCCGCCGTGACGGCAGGCATCGTCGCCGTGATCACGACCCACGCGTATACCCGAAGCCACCGCTTCGACGGCGCGGCGCTGGTCGTCGATGGCCTCGGCGAACCCGACCGGCCCTGCGCGGTGAGCGCGGGGTCGCTCGGCGGCGAGACCTGCGTGACCGTCTCCGCCCTGCGCCGGCTGCTGGCGCCGGCAGCGCAGCCCGCGCGGGCTGCGCGTCACACAGCCCGCGCCTGAGGGCCGCGTCACCCTCCTACTTGATCACGAGGTAGGCGGCCCGGTTGCCGCGCAGCACCCCGAGCAGGAGTTGCCCCTGGACCCGCGAGACGAGCCCCAGGAAGGACTGGAGATCCGCGATCTGCTCGCGGTTGACCGACGTGATGACATCGCCCTCGCGCAGGCCCGCCGCCCAGGCAGGCGTTCCGGTCGTCACCTCGAACACCATGATGCCGGCCACCTGGCCATAGTAGGGCGAATTCCGGGGAATCTCGCCGACGCTCACACCCGCCATGCGCTCGTTCTTGATTGCACCGCGCGCGGTGTTGGCAGTGCGCGCGCCGACCAGCGCCGACACCGTCATGCGCTTGCCGTCGCGCAGAACGTCCAGCGTCAGCTTGTCACCGATCCGGCGCAAGCCGACCTGGTTGCGAAGATCGGGCGCATCGCGCACTGTCCGACCGTTCACCGCGGTGACGACGTCGCCGGGCCTCAAGCCAGCCTTCTCGGCCGGTGAACCCGGCACGATGTTGACGAGCACCGCACCCTGCATCGACGACAGCCCGAAGGCGTCGGCCAACGCGGGATCGAGATTCTGCATCTCGGCGCCCAGATATCCGCGGTTGACCTCGCCGAACTCGACCAGTTGCTCCATGATCTGCCGTGCCATGTTGGCCGGAATCGCGAAACCGATGCCGATGTTGCCGCCACTCTGCGAGTAGATCGCCGTGTTGATGCCCACGAGTTCACCACGCAGGTTGACCAGCGCGCCGCCGGAGTTGCCCGGGTTGATCGACGCGTCGGTCTGGATGAGGTCTTCATAACCGGTGATGCCGAGTCCGCTGCGCGCGAGTGCGCTGATGATGCCCGACGTCACCGTCTGGCCGAGCCCGAACGGATTGCCGATCGCGACGACGAAGTCACCGACCCGCGCATGATCCGAATTGGCGGCCGGCAGCGCCTGCAGATTCCCGGCCTCGATGCGAATCACCGCGACGTCCGTCTCGGGATCGGAGCCGACCAGCTCGGCGGCGAACTGCCGGCCGTCGTTGAGGCGCACGTTGATCTGGTCGGCATTCGCGATGACGTGATTGTTCGTCAGGACCAGTCCGCGCTGCGCGTCGACGATGACCCCGGAACCAAGGCTCTGCGTCTTCCGCTCGCGCGGCATGTTGGGCAGATCGAAAAAGCGCCTGAAGAAGGGATCGCTGAACAGCGGGTGCTGCTCCATCTCGACGTGCCCGGCGGTCGAGATATTGACGACCGCTGGCATCACCCGCTCGAGCATCGGTGCGAGGCTCGGTACGGGCACGCCCGAGACCGCGTCGGGCAAGGCCGCGCGCACCGGGGCGCCAAAGGCGAGGAGCAGGGCGCCCAGGAGCGCCACGCTATGACGAATATGATTGAAGGCAGTTGCGCGCACGGCATGAGACTCCGTCGTCGGAACGAATGGGCAGCAATATGTGGGTCGACGCGCGCCGCCTCAAGGCCAGGCGCGCAATCGGATTACGCGGGAGGCCGCCCGCTAGATGCGGGCAACCACGAACTTCATCACGGCGGCTTGCGCCTTCATGACGAGGCGCGCCGGCAGGGGCAGCCGGCGCGCGCCGTGGCGCACCGCATTCGCGGCGTGGCGCGCTTCGTCCCGCTGCATCTGGCGCAGAATCGCGGCGCTGCGCCGATCGGCGCGTGGCAGGCGCGCGAGGTGGTCTTCGAGGTGATCGACGACCTGGCGTTCGGTTTCGTCGAGGAAGCCCATGCTCCATTCGTCGCCCAGCACGGCAAAGCCGCTGCCGATGGCATAGGCGCCCGCGAACCACAGCGGGTCGAGGCGGCTCGGATGGCTGTCGAGTTCTTCAAGGCGTTCCGCGCACCACGCGAGGTGCGCCGTCTCCTCGGCCGCCGCGTGCTCGAGCATGGACCGGACCACGGGCTCGGTGGACCATGCGGCCTGCGCGCTGTAGAGCGCCTGGGCACAGATTTCACCTGTGTGGTTGACGCGCATCATGGCGGCCGAGCGTCGTCGCTCCGCCGGGGAAAGCTGGGGGTCGGGGACATCGACGCCGGGGTTGTGCGCCCCGGTTCGCGCACGTGGCGAGGCGCCCTTCAGGGCGCCGTCCAGGGCCATGATGAGGCGGTCGGTCAGGCCATATGCCCGACCGTCTGCGGAAGTCTGCGCGAGCTTCAATGAAGGCACCTCGAAATGCGTGTCAAAACAGGTGGATAGCGGCCCCGCCCTCGTTGACAAGCCCCGGGTCAGTCCGTAACATTGCGCCTCTTTTCGAGCAGGCGCAATCATGAAGACGTTCACGGCCACTCCATCCACGATCAAGCGCGACTGGTACGTAGTCGACGCGACCGACAAGGTCCTGGGTCGCCTCGCGGCCGGGCTCGCGCTCCGCTTGCGCGGCAAGCATAAACCGATTTTCACTCCCCACATGGATACCGGTGACTACATCATCGTCACCAATATCGAGAAGATCCGTGTGACGGGCGCGAAGCCCACCGACAAGAAGTACTACGACCATTCCGGCTATCCGGGTGGCATGAAGGAAACCACCTTCGAAAAGCTGATGCAGAAGTCGCCCTCGTCAGCGCTGGAGCGTGCCGTCAAGGGCATGCTGCCGAAGGGCCCGCTGGGCCGGGCGATGTTCAAGAAACTCAAGATCTACGCCGGTCCGCATCACGAGCATGCGGCCCAACAGCCGCAACCCCTGGAATTTTAAGCAATGGCATCCGAATCCTATTACAGCACTGGCCGCCGCAAGAGCTCGTCCGCCCGCGTCTTCATGACCAGGGGCTCGGGCAACATCCGCATCAACGGCCGCACGCTCGACACCTACTTCGGGCGCGAAACCTCGCGGATGATCGTGCTGCAGCCGCTGGTGACCGCCGCGATGGAGCACAGCTTCGATATCGAAGCGACCGTGACTGGCGGCGGTATCTCGGGCCAGGCCGGCGCGCTGCGCCTCGGCATCACCCGCGCGCTGATGGTGTACGACGAAACGCTGCGTCGTCCGCTGCGCACCGCAGGGTTCGTGACCCGCGATGCCCGCGAGGTCGAACGCAAGAAGGTCGGCCTGCACAAGGCCCGCAAGCGCCCGCAGTACAGCAAGCGCTAAGCGTCTCTCAAAGCCCGGCTCTGCCGGGCTTTGTTTTTTAGGGCGTTCAGGATGAACGCCATACAATAACAAGGAGGTTGTCCGATGGAAACTCTATCCGAAGGTCTGCTGTGGTCCCGCTGTTGCGAGGTCGCGGCCCGGGTCTATCGTCAGCTCAGCACCTGGAACGATCGCGCATTTGCCGATCGCATCCTCGCCAATACCCTCGGCATTCCCGAACGCATGGCTGCCCGCCTCGCGGCGGATACCCAGGCCTCGCGCGCCGCACACGCGTTGGCCATGATCGAAGCGCTGACGGTGCTGCAGACCCAGCTCTACCTTGCCTGTGAATGCGGGCTCATCGAACGACAGGAATCCAACCGTCTCTGCTTCGAAGCTGCGACCCTGGCGCGACGACTGGCAGGAACCCGCGAACAAGCTGCTCGTTGTGAGACATCGAGATAGAGACTGCCGGAAAATTCGGCTATCCTATGCGCCGACTTGAACCTGCGGTCCACTGGGGGATCGTCTAATGGTAGGACAACGGACTCTGACTCCGTCAGTCTAGGTTCGAATCCTAGTCCCCCAGCCATCTCGCGCCGGCACGCGCGCGATGTGTAAGCCGCACAGGAACCCCGCTCTCACGCGGGGTTTTTTTTATGCGTGTTCAATCGCTCATCGGCGCGCGGCCTTCCGCGCCACCGTCGACACCGCCACGGTCGGCATCCCGCACCAAGCCCTCCGTTTGCGCGGCCCTGACGAGCGGGCACCTGTGGACACCATACTCTCGGCCTGGGCGGCGGCCTCCATTCGGTGTCGATTGGATAAGCCCATGACTTCCCCTATCCTCGTCGGTTGCCGCCGGCGGCCTGCACTTGGCGCGCGGGCGCACGATCCGAAGCAGAGGAGGAACACGCGTGAAACTCGATTCATCGATTGCCGCCGTCGTCACCGGTGGCGCATCCGGGCTGGGCGAGGCCACTGCCCGACTTCTGGCGTCGCACGGCGTCAAGGTCGCGCTTTTCGACGTCAACGTCGAGCGCGGCGAGGCACTGGCGCGCGAACTGGGTGGCGTGTTCTGCGCAGTCGACGTCACCTCCGACGCCGACGTGGCGGCCGCCTTCGAAAAGTCCCGTGCGGCCGTCGGCCAGGAACGCATCCTCGTGAACTGCGCGGGTGTCGGCGGCGGTGCGGCCCGGACAGCCTCGCGTGACCGCAAGACCAGCGCCATCCGCGAATACCCGATCGAGAACTTCGAGCGCATCATCGGCGTCAACCTGATCGGCACCTTCCGCTGCATCGCGAAGAGCGCCGCCGGCATGCTGAGCCTGCCGCCGCTGCCGGACGGCGACCGCGGCGCCATCGTCAACACGGCCTCGGTGGCCGCCGAGGACGGCCAGATCGGCCAGGTCGCGTACACCGCGTCGAAAGCGGGCGTCGTCGGCATGACGCTGACGATTGCACGCGACCTCTCCAGCGAAGCCATCCGCGTGAACACCATCCTGCCCGGCATCTTCGACACCCCGCTCCTGGCGCGCGCCCCGGACGCGGTGAAGGAGAGCCTGGCCGCGCAGGTGCCATTTCCGCCGCGGCTCGGAAGGCCCGCGGAATTTGCCGAGCTTGCGCTGACGATGATCACCTGCGGTTATTTCAACGGCGAAGATGTCCGCCTCGATGGCGCCATCCGCATGGCGCCGCGCTGAGGCGGCACTGCCCACACCCGTTCAAACCCGAGAGGAACGCACACATGAGCGAAGCTTGGATCATCGACGCCTGCCGCACCCCACGCGGCATCGGCAAGCCCGGCAAGGGCGCGCTCGCGGAATTCCACCCGCAGCATCTCGCGGCCGCGGTACTCAGGGCCATCGCGCAGCGCAATCGGCTCGACACCGCCGAAGTAGACGACATCATCTGGGGCACCAGCACGCAGCGGGGCACGCAGGGCGGTGACCTCGCCCGCATGGCGGCGCTCGACGCCGGCTACGACATGCGCGCGAGCGGCGTGACGCTGGATCGCTACTGCGGCTCCGGCATCACCGCGGTCAATCTCGCCGCGGCGACCGTGATGGCCGGCAGCGAGGATCTGGTGATCGCGGGCGGCACCGAAATGATGTCGCTGTACGGCACGCCGGCAATGAAGGGCTCGCCGTTCATGGACAGCGACAACCTGCGACTGCGCGCCGTGCATCCCCAACCGCACCAGGGCATCTGCGCGGATGCCATTGCAACGCTGGAGAACATCCCGCGCGAAGCGCTCGATGCACTGGGCGTCACCAGCCAGGTGCGCGCCGGGCGGGCGATTGCCGAGGGCCGTTTCGCGCGGTCCCTGGTGCCCGTGCACCGCGACGACGGCAGCATCGCGCTGGAGCGGGATGAACTGCCGCGGCCGAACACCACGCTGGCCGATCTCGCGGCACTCAAACCCGCTTTCGAAGCGATGGGCAATCATCCGCTGGACGAGGCCCAGACCACCTATGCGGGACTGGTGCGCCAGCGCTACCCGGACCTCCAGATTCGCCACGTACACCACGCCGGCAACTCGTCCGGGGTGGCCGACGGGGCTGCCGCGGTGCTGCTCGCGTCACCCGAATACGCCCGCGCCCACGGCATGACACCGCGCGCGCGCATCGTCGCGATGGCGAACGTCGGCGATTCGCCGACCCTGATGCTGAACGCGCCCGTGCCGGCCACGCGCAAGGTGCTGCAGAAGGCGAGGCTCGCGTTGGGTGACATCGACCTTTTCGAAATCAACGAGGCCTTCGCGGTCGTCACCGAGAAGTACATTCGCGACCTCGACCTGGACCGCGACAAGGTCAACGTCAACGGCGGCGCCATCGCGCTCGGCCACCCGATCGGCGCGACCGGCTCGATGCTGATAGGCACGGTGCTCGATGAACTCGAGCGGCAGGACAAGCAGTTCGGGCTCGTGACCATGTGCGCGGCGGGCGGCATGGCCCCGGCCATCATCATCGAGCGCATCTGACAAAAGCACGGAACCACGGATTCCGGACGTGGCCCGGCGCGCTCGACCGCGGCGGGCCGGCACCCGGTCAGGCGTCGCCGCGTGGTTCCACGATGACCCTGACAGGGTGGCTTGCGTCGAAACGCAGCTCGCGCTGCGGCCGGGGCACCACGATGCCGGCCTCGGCGAGCGCCTTCTCGATCATGAAGCGCAGGTCGCTGGCGACGGTGGCGCCCACGACACCGCCACCGATCTTCACCCAGAAGTGAAGCTGAAAGACCAGGGCACTGTCGCCAAAGGCGTGGAAATAGACGAAAGGCGCCGGCTCCTTCAGGACCTGCCCGTGGCTGCCGGCGCACTTCACGAGGAGGTCGGCCACCGCCCGGGTTGGCGAACCATAGGCAACTCCCACCTCGATGGACAGGCGTAACTGGCTGGTCGACAGCGTCCAGTTCGTGACATTGCTGTCGAGGAACACCGAGTTGGGAATCACGGTTTCCTTGCCGTCGAAATTGCGTATGCGGGTCGAGCGCACGTCGACCGCTTCGACCGTACCCACGACCCCCTCGATTTCGACGATGTCGCCGGCCCGAATCTGGCGCTCCAGCAACATCAACACGCCGCTGACGAGATTCTTGATCAGCGTCTGCGTGCCGAAACCGAAGCCGATGGCGAGCGCGCCGCCCAGGAACGCGAAGGCTGTCAGCGGTATCCGTACGAGGTACAGCCCTATCAGCAGCAGCACGAGCAGGTTGAGGGCCGATATCCATCGTCGCAGCACCTTGGCCTGGGCCGGCCCCACTTCGTAATGCTCGATCAGCGCGCGGTGGGCAAGACGTGTGACGAAGCTCGACAACCACAATCCGAATGCGATCCAGAGCGCCACCGTGACGACCTTGCGGACCGTGACGGGTCGCGCCACGGCAACCGTTTCGCCGCCGATTTCCATCTTGTCCTCGATCGAGAACAGCTCCAGCTGCCACATCCGCTGGAGCAGCAGCAGGAACTCGGCGCCACGCTGGCGCACGCGTCCGCCGACCGCATCCTCGCGGATATCGACCTTGGCCTCCTCGAGCCAGCGCTGGATCGACTGCACGCCGCTCTCCACCGTCCGCTGCTGATGCTCCGCGACACGCAGCTTGGCACGGACGGCATCCAGCACTTCACGCTCGCGATCGGCGGCTGCCGTGCCCCCTTCCAGCGATGCAAGTCGCTCGGCGCTCGCCGCCTCCTCGGCCTTGAAGCTTTCGACGTCCGCGCGCCCGTTCGCGACCAGGGCGCTCGCGCGCTCCAGCATCAACTTCAAGCGCTTGGCGGCGGCCTCTCGCGCCAGCACGCTACCGTCGTTCACCAGCGTGAAGCGGACGGCCCAGGCTTCCCGAAATTCGCGCAGAGAAGCGATCTCGACCGTGAAAAGTTCGCCGCGGGAACGGGCACTGTCCGCCTGGGCGTTGACGACACGCAGACGGTGCTCTGCCGTCGCAAGTAGGTCGTCGGCGCCGGGCGCGCCGCGGCTCAGTGCGCGACGAGCCTCTTCGACCGCCTGCTGGGCGAGCGGAAGTTGCCGACCAAGCCGCTTGTTCTCCGCCGCCGCCTTGGAGAAGCGTTCTTCGAGCTCCTGCGTCTGGCGATCCAGCTTTGACTGTGCCTCCGCCAGATCCTGCTTGCTGTACGCGCAGTTCGATCGCAAGGCTTCCAACTGGCGCTCGAGCAATCCGAGCCTGGCCTCGGCGAGTTCACGCTCGAGTTTGACGCGGGCGAGTTCGGCCACGGACCAGGCGATGAACGCGTCAATCGACTCGACATGGAGCACCGCGGACTTCCAGCGCCATTCGGCCGCCGGATTCGTGCTGTCGGCTTCGCTTTCCTCCGCCAATCTGCGCGCGTTCTTGTCCGCGTCGGTGCGCGCGGCCCTGAATTCTTCGATGAGCCGTTCGCTCGCCGCGATACGCTGGAGCACGGAATCGCGTTTCTTGCGCTGAACCGCGAGCTGCTCCTGCAATTCATCCGCCAGCAGGATTGAATAAGGGGCCGGCACATCGAAGCCACGCCAGGCGGCGGCCGTGGCCCCGAATGCCTGCAGTTCCGCGCTGATCTGCTGCTGCGCCTCCAGCGAGCGCAGCGCGCTTTCCCAGAACATCACGAGGCGGTCGCCGTACGTGAGCACGATGTCCATCTCGCGCCGCGTGATGCCGGCAGGCGGGGAATACCCGGGGTCGTCGAAGACCTGGCGTCGTAGCCGCACTTCTCTGACGCGCTCACGGACGGATTCGATCCGTTCTGGCAGGCTCTTCTCGGCGCCGCCCCCATCGGGCGCGGCGCCGTCGACACCCGCCTGCTGAACGCGAAGCGGTGATGCGGCAGGCGCCTGTGCTTCCAGGACCCGGGCTTGCGTCAGCAGGAGACAAGCCAGTGCGAACAGCAATCCCCGGCCGGCACGGCGCAGGCGCTCGCGCGCCCCAGTGCCGCTGGGGACATACGCCTTCGTGAACGGCGAGGCAAGCTGCGAGATTTGAATGACTCCTAGGCGCGAGAGGGAACCGCTCGGACCCATCCGGATGGGCCGGCCCGCTGCCAGCGTCCTTCATTTTCACCCCACCGCGCGCCGCCGGGTATTGGCCTTTCGGCCAAGGCGCGTGGCGGTCCATTTCGGGAAGGTCCCATCACGACGTGGATGAAGTGAGTCGGATGGACGGATACGCTATCGAGGCCGGCAACACCAACAGCAGGGACTTCCGAATGACTATCCAGCCCCGCTCGGGCATCACAGCGCCGCAGGCTCCCGGCCTTGCCTCGGAAGTCGAGGATTTCTCGCTCGTGCTCGGTGGCCCGCTCTACCAGTTCCTGGCAAGGAAGCGCCGTCCGCACCCGGTCGAGGAAAACCTGCTGTGGCGGGTACTGCTCCTGAGCGGAATCTGCTGGCTGCCGCTGCTGCTGCTGTGCCTGTTCGAAGGGACTGCCATCGGGGCAGTGGAGATCCCCTTCATCCGCGACATCGAGACGCACGTGCGCTTCCTGGTCGCCGTGCCGCTGTTCGTCATTGCCGAACTGGTGGTCCACGTGCGCACGCGCGTCATCGTCGCCCAGTTCTTCGAGCGCAGGCTGATACCCGAACCCGCCCTGCAGCGCTTCCGTGATGCGATGCAGTCCGCGATTCGACTGCGCAACGCCATGTGGCCGGAGTTGCTCATGGTTATCGTGATCTTTCCGCTGGGTTTCTACGTGCGCACGCAGGTGCTCGCGGTCGACTCGGCCACCTGGTTCGCGCAGGTCGGGCAAGGTCAATCGTCGGCGACCCTGGCCGGGCTCTGGTTTTACGGCGTCAGCAATCCCGTGTTCCAGTTCCTGCTCTTTCGCTGGTACTTCCGGCTGTTCATCTGGGCGCGCTTCCTGTGGCAGGTCTCGCGCATCGACCTCGACCTGATGCCAATCCACCCGGACCGCAAGGGCGGGCTCGGCTTCCTCGGGGCCAGTTCCTTCGCGCTCGCCCCGCTGATCGCCGCGCACGGGGCGGCCATCGCGGGCTATGTCGCCAACCGCATTTTCTTCACGGGCGCGACGCTGCCCGACTTCAAGCTCGAGATCGCCGGCCTTGTCGTGCTGCTGATGCTGGTGGTGCTGGCGCCGCTGTGCGTCTTCGCGCCGCAGATCGCGGCGGCGAAACGACGGGGGATGCGGGAATACGGCAATTTCTCCGCCGAATACACGCGTCGCTTCGACCAGCGCTGGTTGCGCAACGGAAACAGCGAAGGCGAGACCCTGCTCGGCTCCGCGGACATCCAGTCGCTCGCGGACCTCGACAATGCCATGTCCATCGTCAGCGAGATGCGCCCGTTTCCGATTGGCCGGGATGCCCTCGTCAATCTCATCGCCGCGGCGTTGATTCCGTTCGCGCCGCTGCTGCTGACGATGTTCCCGCTCGAAGTCCTGCTCGAGAGAATCGTCGGCGTGCTGTTCTGAATCCGGGCGGGCGATCGCCCTGGCGGACCGCCCCGCGGCGGACGCCCTAGAACAGCCGCCCCAGGAACAGGTAGAGCGCGTTCTGTCCGCCCTCCGCGTGTCCGTAGCCCAGGTAAACCGGGCCGAGGATGGTGTCCATGCCGAGGAAGGCGCTGCCCGCCAGCAGCGCGTCGTCGGGCGACAGGCTGATGTCGCCGCGGTCCTCGTACACGTTGCCGTATTCCAGTGTCATGCCGGCGAAGATGGGGAGCCACTCGACGGCGCCCAGGTAACGGTAGTAAGCCGCCGCCATCAGCACTTCGTGCTGGCCGGACAACTGGTCCTGGACGAAGCCGGAGAGGTTGAGGAAACCGCCGCTGCGCACACGGTTCTGCACCGGCGCCTGCCCGCTTGTCGTGTAGGTGAACTGGCCGTTGATCAGCATGGTGTTGTCGCCCCACGACCGTGCCAAGCCGATTTGCAGCTCGGATTGCGCAAAATCGGTGTCGGCGCCCAGCGACTCGACCGATTCGGTCCAGGTCCAGGTCGCGAGCCCGCCGGCGCGCGGCCAGTTGCGGTTGTCGAGGGTGTCGTAGCTCAGGCGCAGGTAGACCTCCGCGGCCTCGATGTCGGTATCCAGGATGCGCGGGTCCCCGACCCGCGCTTCGACATCGCCCATGTAGCGCAGGATGCCCAGCCGGACCTCGCCCCAGTGCCCCAGCACGCGGCCACCGGCGATGCCGCCGCCGTAACGCTGCACGCGATACTCCTCGATGGCGTCATCGCCCTCGAAGCGCCAGATGTCGCGCGCGTCGTAGAGCAACTGGGGCACAACGAAGTAACGCAGGGCCTTGCCTATCGGCTGGTAGAACTCGCCGAACACCAACGGCGAATCGCCAATCTGGGCGGCCAGGCGCGCTTCGCCGGCGTACGGGTTCATGGCCGTCTTCAGGACGCTCACACCCACGTTCCACAGGCTGTCGCCGTCGAAGTCGGTCGATACGACCATGCCCATCTGCACGTAATTGGGCCCCCAGGCCTTTTCCTTGACGTGCAGCTTCAATCCGCTCTGGCCATCCCTGTCCACGACCTCGTAACGCACGCTTTCGAAGATGTTCCAGCCGTACAGTTCCTCGACGGCGGTTCTCAGGTCGGCATAGTTCAGCGGCTTGCCGACCAGGGGCTCGAAGGGCTGGAGTAGCACCTCCTCACTGATGGGCGAGCGGTTGTCGATCTCGACGAAGGCGATCGTCACCGGATTCTCGAGCGCCGCCTTGTGCGCGTTCCGTGCGCGGCTGCGCCCGGCATCGAAGAGCCCCCCGGGCTTGCGATGTGCAGGCGTGGATGGCTGCGGGCCCGCGCCAGCGAACCGGTCAGGCCGCTGCGCGCGTGGCATGAGCTTTCCGCCCGGGAGACTGCCCAGTTCGAGCAGGGCAACCCTTCCCAGCGCGTCGCGCTGGCCATCCGCGGCTGCGGCGCCCACTGCGATGGCGTCCGCGGCGCGCTTGAAATCCGAAGTCTGAAGATCGCCCAGTTCCGGACGGATGTAGACGTCCTTCTCCGTCAGTGTGCTCAGCTGCACTTCGACGTTGCGGGCACTGAGGATGTTCGACATCTGGCTGATCACCGACAGTGCGGTGGTGATCTGCTCGCGCTTCATCAGCGGCGTCCCGACGTCAACGACGATCAGCAGGTCGGCGCCCATTGCGCGCCCGATGTCGACCGGCACATTGTTCGCAACCAGCCCGTCGACAAGCAGCCTGCCGTCGATCTCGACCGGGTCGAATGCCCCGGGCACCGCCATGCTGGCGCGGATGGCGCGTGCGAGATTGCCCCGGTCCAGCACGACAACCTTGCCGGTTTCGATGTCGGTGGCAACCGCGCGAAACGGAATCGGCAGCTCGTCGAAGGTCTTCAGCCCGGACACGTGGTGGGTCAGGCGCGCCAGCTCCATGTCGAATTTCTGGCCCTGGATGTAGCCAAGCGGCAGCTCGAGCCCCTTGGTCGAGATCCCCACGTATTTCTTGATCAGGTAGTTGTCGTCGTCGCGCTTGCGCCGGAACTGCTGGTCCGGGCGGCGTGGCTTGTCGTCGAGGACGTCGTCCCAGTCCATGCCGACCATTTCATGCTCGATGTCCGCGGGGCTGAGCCCCGATGCGTACAGGCCACCGACGATCGCGCCCATGCTGTTGCCCGCGATGCAGTCGATCGGGATGCGCATCTCCTCCAGCACCTTCAGCACGCCGACGTGCGCCGCCCCGCGCGCGCCGCCACCGCCGAGCACGAGGCCGATGCGCGGACGGCCCTCCGCATGCGCGCCGGACTTGTCACACGGCAAGGCCAGGGCCTCTTCACCGATGAGCGTCGACGCCGCCACGAGCCACAGGCTCGCGGCCGCCACCCTCCTCTTGCGAACCATGAGTCCCCCGATCATGCGAATGGACGGCGCGGAGAACGGTCGCCACGCTCCCACTCCAGCCGGCGCCGAGTCGCGTCATTCACCGTGGATACCGCGTTGCGACTGCATGCCCGGCAAGCCCTCGCGGATCCGGGTCGAGAAATCGGGCGCGCGGTCGGCGGCCAGGGCCCGGGCGTTGACGAGGCTTGCCTTCTGCAAGGCCTCGAATGGCAGGCTGCGATCGAGCGCGCCAAGTTCGTACAGGTACGCCGGCACATGACCACTCGCGAGCAGCTTCCACGAGAACTTCAGGCGCCCCGGGTTGACCCGGGTATTGTGCCAGATGCTGGTCGTGCAGTTCGTCAGCAGGGTGTGATAGAACGCCGGCTGGTCATAGAGCCCGTTGACACGCTTCATGTACTCGACGAACAGTCGCCGACCATTCTCGATCGGGCGCTTGATGCGATAGATATAGGTGTGCTCGGTCGGGTCCTTGCGGTAGTTCGTGCGCAGGCGCACCACGTCACGCTCGTCGGCAACGACGTAATAGAGTTCGAACTGTTTGAAGAAACCCTTGATCGTCGAGTAACCCTCGCCGACTTCCTTGCGCGTTTCGATCGAAACGGCAAGATGTTCACCGCCCTCGAAGCCGAAGCTCAGGATCGTGTGGGCGATGTCCGGCCCCATCCAGTAGACCGCAATGAGGTCGACCGACTCGAGCTTGCGCAGGTCGAAGGTGCGGTCGTAATAGCGGGGGATGAAGTCGGTTGCGCTGCGGTAGTCGAAATTACGGATGTCGCGGACCGTGACCAGGTCGCCGTCGAATTCCGCGTGCGCGAGGCGGGCGACTTCCGGCAGCCATTGACGATCATTGGACGGCGCGATCGTCTGCCACCAGGCGAGCACGCAGATGAAGGCCACGCAGTAACCGCCGGCGACCGTAAGGACCCGCCACCTGGCGATGATGGAAACAATCGCAGCCACACTGAGGCAGGCAAACGGCACGGCCAGCACGAGGGCGGGTGCGTCCTCGCTGCCAAGGCCGTAGTAAAGGGCGGGCGTCCCCCACGCGGCCGTACCGGCCACCAGCAAGGCGAGCAGGAGCCTCCACAACACACGCACGAGTGCGGTCATGCCGGCCGCCCCTGTGTCAGTGCCTGTTCAGCGCGCGGCGACCGGTTGGCCCGCGTTGTTCACGTTGAGGGTCCAGCCGCGCGCCTCCAGCGCCTGGCGGGCCATCGGGCTGATGCCGCCGGCAAGCCACAGCTCCTTGCGTTTGACCTCCGGCATCGCGGCCAGGTTGCCTTCGAAGACCGACATGAAGGTCGCCATGTCCTCGGTCCAGTACAGCATGTCCAGCGGCGCGCAGAACACCACGGTGCCGTCTTCCTTCTGGCCGACCGCCGTCTCGCCGACCGAGACGAAGCGTTTGATGGGCGCCACGTTCCGGTAGAAGTCGGCGTACATGCCGGCCTGCCGGGTCCTGAAATAGGCGACGTCCGCGTTGTCCGTGAATATGGCGTGGCGCAGGAATACGCCACGGTCCTCGGTACCGTTCATGCTGCCCAGCGCTTCGACGATCTCCGTCTGCTCGCGCGGCGTCAGCACGTCGTTCGCCACGTACACCTCCGCGATCAGCGGGTCGACCTGCATCGCGTCGAGCCGCGCACGGTTGCGCTTGCGGAGTTCCAGCGCCGGCATGTCGCGCAAGGTCTCGTTGAGGCTCTGGGTGTTGCTCGTGATGGACACGTAGGCACCACCGCCACCGGACGGAATTGCCAGTGCCAGCTTCGCCGTGATGTTGCCGGCGTAGCCGGCCTTCGACACGGCGTCGAGCTGCTGCTGCAGGTAGGGATTGCGGGAATAGACGTCGACTCCGTACTCGTGGGCATACTCGCGCTTGACCTTCGAATACCCGATCACGTTGGCGGTGACGCTGTCTTCCTGCGCCCCCTTCGCGCCGCCGCTGACGATCGCTTCCCTGGAGCGCGCGAACAGTGCACCTACGCCCGACACTGCGCCCTTGACCGATCCCACGGGATTCCTGACCAGTGCCGAGGTGCCCTCCACCACGTCACCGGCGGCATCCTTGACGCCGCCCTTGAACTCGTCAGTGCCGCGGACTTGCTCCATCGCCGCCGCCGCCTCGACCTCGGCCGCGTACTGCATGGCCTGCGCCGTCGATGCCGCCCGCAGCACGCCCCACGGCGTGTTGATCGCGTAGATGTTCAGGAAGCCGTCGCTTTCGACCCGCGGCTGCACTTCGTGGTGCGGACCCTTCAGTGCCTTCGGCGGCAGCAGCCTCGACGCGTCAAGTGTCGCCGGCTGTTCGAATGGCGCCGCCGCGCAAGCGCTGCCGAAGGACAGGAGCAGGGCCGAGGCCAGCAGTGTGAGAGAGGCTTTCGTGAGCATGATGAAAATCCAGGTATATGCTTCGGGTGTGGCCGTGGCAGGACCGCGGTCCGCGTCAGGGCGTGGTCAATTTCAACTCGAAGGTCGATGAACTCGTGGTCTCGGTGCTCGTCTCGCGCTTGAACGAGCCGCCACCGGTCGCGCCCCGCCATCTACCGCTGCCGCCGATCACGGTCGCCGTGCCGCCCGCCGGCCCATCGCTACCCTTGAGGTCCAGACGGTCTTCCTCGTTGGCGCTGAATGAGCAGTAGAACTCGGTCGCGTGGTCACCCTCCGCCGGTAGATACCCCATGCCGACGCACTTGGCGTCCAGCAGGGTCGGCGGCGAGGTGGAGATGGCGGCGATGCCGTGGCTCGCCGCGGTGATCACCGAGCCGCCGTTGCCGAGGGGCATCAGGGTCTTGGAGACTGTCATGCGCAGGCTGCCCGACAACTCGACGGTCTCCGCTGGCGCGCCCTGCGTCACCGCGCCGAGCGCGCACAGCAGCAGTATCGAGCGCTTGTTCAGATTCATGATGAGGCCTTCCGTTCTGTCGAGTCGCGGCGGGGGTCAGTTGACCTGGTATTGCCGGCCGCGCATGCAGGCGCCATAGGCCTGGGTGAATGCACCCATCGCCTGCTGGTACTGCTGGTTCAGCGACTGCTGCTGCTGCTGCAGTTGCGCCTGTTGCTGGGCCTGCCAGTCGGCCTCCTGCTGGCGCCGGCTGGAGCGACGCACGCCGCCGAACAGCGCGCCAGCGGCCGCACCGATGGCTGCGCCCTTGCCGGCATCGCCGGCAATCGCGCCGCCCAGCGCACCGAGCGCCGCGCCGCCGGCGGCATCGCGCACCACGCCACCGCTGCCGGTCTGGCCAGCGCCGAAATAGCCGGTCTGCTGCGGCGGCGCCGAGTACGAGCCCTGCACCTGCGGCGGTGGCTGGTTGGGATTCACGCCGGTCATCTGCTGCGCCCACAACCGGCACTCGCCGTCGTCACGCGCCTGCTGTGCCGGCAGCTGCCCCGCCATCGGATAGGCATAGACAGCCTGGGCGAAACTTTGTGTGTGCACGGTGACCGCAAGCACTGCGGCAGCAAGGCCCAACACGGGCCGCGCGGGTCTGCGGGCGTTCATCTGGTCTCCCCTGTTCGCTGAGAGAAGCGAGCCAGCAGCATTCTTGCGGGTGTCGCAGGAGGCGTATATGAGACCTTGGTCCAATCAACCAGCCTGCCGCAGGCCAGCGCATCAACCGGTCTTGGCGGCCTGCGCGTTCGTGGAGGCTGCGCCGGCGGGCGCGACCACGCCGGCGAACATGCGGTCCTCGACATCGGGAAACGCGCGCGTCGCCGCCGCATCGAGCAGGCGCAACTGGGTTTCGAGCGCCGGTCGGCGCGGCGCCGGCAGCACCGCGATCAGGTTGGTGAGCATGCCGCGCAGCCGCTGCACGACCAGCAGGCTGGTTGCACCGAAATTGCGGATCTCGCTCGTCGCGAGCATCACGTACTCGTCCCAGTCCGGCGTGCGGAACAGCACGCCGTGCTCGCCGCGCTCATCGAGGATGGCCTCGGTGTCGAGGCGCCGCTGGCCGATCCTGCGCAGCAGCCGGTCGAGCTGATCGAGCGCGAGCACGCCGGTGGTCGGATCATTGATCGCGGGCGACAGGGCCTTGATCGCGATGTCGACGAGAATGCGGAACGCGAACATCGGGTCCTGCTGGATCGTCCGCTCCGGCCCGAACGCGAGATCGCGGTTCAGGGCATCCGCTGCGATTCGCACTGCGCCGTCGTACAGCCTGAACAGCGGCTCGCCGGTCGCGATGTAATCGCCAATGCGCGGCACGAGTTCGATGATCCCGCTGACGGCGACGGCCCGCCGTGAAAGCCCGACCAGGTCCGCCGCGAGCAGCACGCCCGAGTGGCCTTGATGATTCAGCGTGACGGCATCGGCAAGCGGCCGCACCGGCTTCGCAGCCGCGCCGGGCGCCGACAGCAGGGGGTACGGATAGACCTCATCGATCGCCTCGCTGGCTTCCGCGCCCACCGCCGTCATCACGCTGACCGGACGCAGCGCCTTGACCCAGTAGTCCATCAGGTAGAGGAACACCGCGATGCTGACGAGGCTCAGCAGGATGCACAGCGCGGTTGCGAGCTGCAGCACCACGGTTTCGCTGCGACCGAGCACGCCGATGGAAAGTGTATAGGTCAGCGTGACCAGACCGATGGTGTACTTGACCGGGCGCCCGCTGATCGCGAGGCCGGCGATAACCCGGGGCGTCAGTTGCGCGCTGGCGAGCTGCACGGTGATCAGCAGGGCCGAGAAGGCGAACACCAGCAGGGACAACATGGACGCCGCAATCATCGTCAGCACGTTACGCGCGCCTTCGATACCGAAACCGAGCACCGGCGGCGCCAGCTGATGGTCGATCCAGCGCAGGACCTGCAGCAGCAGGACCGCGACGAGCATGCTCGCGAGTGGAACGATCCACACCGAGGAACTCAGGAACCTGCGGAGGCGATAGCGGAGAATCCAGTTCAATTTCACGCTCCTTGGCGCAAACCTGCGCGCAAGCGTAGCCCGGGATGAAAGCACGGAAGAAGCCCCACACCGCTGCCGGGCCGGGCGGACCCGCCCGGCAGCAGGACGCGAGGCATCGCGCGGCCCGAAGTGCCGGGCATACCCGGCAACGGAGGCCCGCGCGTCACCCGCCCGGCGTGTACCAGATCGGGGACGTGTACGCGCGTTCCTGGGTCACCATCGGAATCCCGGGATCGAGATCCTTCAGGCCGAAGTACTTCGCGTCATAGGCCGTCCAGCGCGGCGTCGGGATCTCGAGCACGCGCACATAATAGAACGCGCGCTGCTTCGCATCGAATTCGGGATCCTTCCACACCACGATGAGTTCGGGGTCGCCAATCGTGTTGGTCCAGGTGGCGTTCGCGATGTCGACCGTGTTGCCGACCGCCGGGAGCTTGCCGTTCGCGTCGGGTTGACGGGAGTCGGCGTCGCCCCAGACGACATCGTGGACCTTCTCGTGCGCCTCGCCCTGTGCGTCCAGCCAGCCCTTGACGACCTGTATACGGTCCAGGTTCGCGCCGATCGGGTCCTTCAGCGCGGCGACGAGGAAGGTCGGCGCCTTGCCGTCCGGCGCCTGGGCGAGGTCGCCGCCCATTGGCACGCCCTTCGTGTAGCCGACGGCGGCGGGCATCCGGCTCTGCGCATCCGCCGCTTCGAAATCGAAGCCGCCGAAGAAACGCACCGTCATGCGCGGGCCGGTCGTCGCATAGGTCTCCTTGCGCTCCATCGCGTCCCAGATTGCCTCGCGGGTGTTCTCCGTCGCCCACACCGCGGCATAGCCGGACGCCGTGGTTTCCCAGCCCATGATCACCGCACCGCTCGGCGCCTTGAAAAAGGGATGGGTGACGCGGTCCGGGTTCGGCTCGTGCGCCGAGGTCTTGCCGAAGAAGTTGTCGTCGTCCGCGGTGGCCAGCCCCGTGTGCGAGTCGGTCGAACCGATGAACCCGAACTTGTACGGGTTGGTGCCGAGTTTCTGCTCGATCCTGAGCCCGTTCTTGAGCGCGGCCCGGCCATACTCGAACTCGAGCATCGCCGGCTGCTTCGCCTCCGAGAGATCCAGGTTGCCCTTGTCCCAGGTCTCGAAGTCCGCAAACTCGTCGTTGGGCGACAACAGCGCGTGGGTCTCGCCGTCGCCCTTGATCTGCGTGACCTCGTACAGCGGTTCCCAGCGCGCGCGGGTCTCGACATACTCCCGGTCGACCGGCTTGCCGGTGAAGGACTCGATCATCGGGAACATGCGACCGTTCGACAGATTGCCGTTATGCGCGATCGCGAGCACCTGGCCACTGGTCCTGTTTTCATAGGCTGCCATCCACTTCCAGAGGTCGCGCGGATCGTCGCTGCCCAGCGGTTTCATCGTCGTGTAGGGCTCCACCTGGCTCGCCTTGTCGCCGTTGTCACGGAACACGATGTTGCGATGGAGATTGTTGCCACCGGTGTTCGACGTCCACTCGTAACCGATGAAGGCCGTGAAGCGGCCGGGGTCGTTGAACTCTTCGGCGGCCTTGATCGTCTCGTCCCATGCACCGCGGTAGGCGGGCGTGCCGGGCAGCGGGAAGAAGGCTTTCGAAATCGTCCCCTTGCCGAAGTTCGTGATGATGTCGATTGCGGCCGCGGCGCCCTGGCCTGCGTTGATCATCTCGTTCCACTTCCTGCCCTGCGGGTCACCCATGACCTTGGGGTCGCCGCCCATGAGCATCGGAAACAGGCCGAAGCCGTCCGAATGATCGGCGACGACCAGGAAATCGAGCGGCCGCGACAGCTTGACCGGTTGGCCGCTCGAGGCGGTGATTTCCTCGCCGCGGGCGAAGCGATAGGCGTCGCGAGGATCCAGCCGGGCACCGAAGGCGCCGGCATCCATGGAATAGGATGTGTGCAGATGCGTGTCGCCGAACAGCGGACGAGTCGGGTAATTGCGCCCGGCGTACGGTGAATAGGCTCGCTTGGCGGGATAGAGCCTGGCGAGGTCCTCCTGGTCGACCTCGCCCGCATCGTGCGCCAGGACGGGCAGCGTCACGCAGGCGCCGGCGACAAGCAGCGCCACGGCCTGCCCGATCAGGTCATTCTTCATTGAGCTTTCTCCTTCGTGATTCCAGGCAGACCGGTCAGAACGCGGTCACGCGCTGCATGACCCAGAACATCGCAACACCGCCGATAGCGTAGGCAGGCGAGCGTGCCGCGACGGGCGGAAGTTCGAAGCGCAGCCCACGCCACAGCCTTAAGCTGCCCAGCACGCCACACACGAACAGCAGTTGCCCGATTTCCACGCCGACGTTGAAAAACAGCAGCGCGGTCGGGATGTGCGCCGGCGGCAGGCCTATCCCGCTCAGCGCGCCGGCAAAGCCGAAGCCGTGCAGGAGGCCGAACGCGAAGGCGATGAGCCAGGGCGCCCGGCTGGCAAGCCCCGGCGCCCCCCCCTGTGCGCGCACGATTTCGGCGGCCACGAACGCAACACTCAGCGCGACGACGGCCTCGATCGGCGCGGGCGGCACGTGCACCAGTCCCAGCGCCGCCAGCCCCAGGGTGATGCTGTGCGCGACGGTGAAGGCGGTGACGGTCTTCAGCAAGCGCATGCCGCCGGTGGTCACGAGCAGCAGCGCGAGCACGAACAGCAGGTGGTCTATGCCGAGCAGGATGTGCTCGACGCCGAGCCGCAGGTACTGCCAGGCAACCGACCAGCGCGTCTGCCGGTGCGGGACGAGGGCCGAGGGCGCCCGCGGCGTCAGGCGCTGCGTCCATGTCGAACCGTCCGCGAAATTGATGCGGACCAGGGCGTCGGTCAGCGTGCTCTCGAGTCCGTCGAGCGTGAGTTGCTGGCCGCGCAGCGCATGCGCCAGCAGGGTCCACTGCCGGATCGACGCGCCATTCGCAACGCGCGTCGTCACCGGGCTGCTCACCCGCGCGTCGCCGGAGAACACGGGCGTCAGCGCCAGCCGCGCGTCGCCGCGCATCGGCGTCTTCCACAGCACGCTGAACTCGCCGGCGGACGCTTCCGTCAGTTCGAGATAGGCCGGCCGCACTTCGTGCGCCTGCGCCAAGGCAGCGAGCAGGAAACAACAGCCGCACAGGGCCGCGCGACGCATGAACGCCGCGAACGTGGCAGGTCCCGGGATCATGGCGTGACCGCCGGTGCGTGCTCGACCGCGGCCAGCAGCGGCGTCAATTCGCCCACGCGCCGCATGACGCTGCGGTCGATGATCACGTCGTACTTGGCAAGCAGCCGCGCGCGGTAGCGCGCGGCGAGTTCACTGCGACGTTCCTCGCGCCACGCCGCGACGAGTTCGTGCCTGATTTCGGCGTAAGGGCGCTCCCGCGGGGCGGGCGCGGCGGTCACGCGCACGAGGTGCACGCCATAGCCTGAGGTCACCGGCCCGCTCCATTCGCCGGCGGGCAGCGCGAACACCGCGGACGCGAAGTCGGGCCCGAACTGCGCGGCCACCGCCTGTTCGTCGACGTCGACCAGCCGGGATTCCAGCAACGCGTGGTCGCCCAGTTCGGCCGGGTCCATTCCGGCACCCTGCACCAGCTGCGCGCGCACCTCGGTCGCATCGCGCGCCGCGTCGGGTCGCCGCACCGGATTGAAATAGACCTGCTCGAAGCTGCGCCGGGCCGGTGTGCGGAAGCGGGCGCCGTGCGCGCCGTGGAAACGTTCCAGTTCCTCTTCACTCGGCTCCGCGATCCGCGCGGTGTCCTCGACGAGGAAGGCCAGCTTCTGCGCGAGGCGGCGATTGACCACCGTGTCGTCCTTGTCGAGCCCCAGGTCGCGGGCCTCGCGCGCGAACAGTTCCTCGCGCACGAAGTCCGCGAGCAGGCCGCGCAGTTCGGCCTGCGTGGGCGCCCGGTGCCATTGCCGCGCCCAGGTCGTCGACAGCCACTGCAGGTGCCCCTCGCTGATGCGCACCTGCAGGTCCGTGTCCGCGGCCTCGGGCGCCGGGTTCAGCCAGCCATGCACGAGGAACAGCAGGGCACCGAGGAGCGTGAAATGAATCAGCGGTTCCCGCGACAACCCGCCCATGTGCGTGGTGCTCAATATCCCGGCGGCGGCGCGACCTGCACGTACATGACCCCGCTGCCGCCATACGCCTGCGAGTACCAGGCGTTGCCGCACACGTAGTAGGTCACACCGCTGACCACCGTCGGCGGGACTGCACACGGCAAGGACGGTGCGGGAGGCACGCTCTGGTAGACGACCGTGCTCTGCGTTTCGACATAGGTCGGCTGCGTCGCCGAACTGATGACGGCGGCCGTACCCGCGATCACCGCACCGGCGACGATGGCCTCGCCGAGGTCGTCGTCATCCCAGCCGTCCCAGTCGTCGTCGTGGTCGTGTACGAAGTTCTGGCGGTCCTGCTGTTGCTGTTGGCCGTACTGCTGCCAGTCCTCGCGATTCTGGTTCTGCTGCTGCTGGCGATCCTCCTGCGCGTTCTTGGCACCCTGCTGGCGGTCCTGTTGGGACTGCTGGGCCGTTTGCTGTCGCTGCTGGGCGCTCTCCTGCCGCTGCTGCTGGCCCTGCTGGGCAGTCTGCTGCCGCTGCTGGCCCTGCTGCCCGGCCTGTTGCCGCTGCTGGCCGGCAGGGGACGGGCGTTGGGTCGCGCCGCCCGTTCCCGCCCCGTAGGCCGGACGCTGGCCTGCACCACTGGCACCGCCCGCGGTCGGACGCTGGCCGCCGGCGCCACCGTAGGACGGACGCTGCGTTGCGCCACCGGCGCCGCCGTACGACGGACGCTGGCCACCGGTACGGCTGGCACCGGAAAATCCGCTGCTGCGCGACGAGAAACTGCCGCTGGAAGCCGCGCCACCGCGCGAGAAGCCGCCGCCACCACCGCCGCCGCGCGAGAAGCCGCCACCACCGCCGCCGCCCGCCCGTCGCGCTTCCGTGTCCTGGGCGACGCCGACGAGCATCACGAGCATGCAGGCGAGGGCCGGGATCACGATTGATGATTTCCGCTTCATGGTGTGGCTCCTTTCGATTCGTCAGCGGCTGGCGCGGCCTGCGGCGCTCGCGGGAGCTGCGCCAGGAAGGCGATCTTCCGCGCCCCATCGGCCGGCGTGAATTTGAAACTGGCCGCGTCCAGCGCCGCGGACAGGTTCCAGTCCTCGAACTGCGCCCGGAACTGCGGTTGTCCGTCCTCGAGCTTGTAGGTCAGCACGATACGCAGCGGTAGCGGCTGCGCACCGTCCGCGATCCACACCTGGAAGTCGACGGTGTCGCCCTGCACGAGGAGATGGTGCGCCGGCTTGCCGAGAATAGCCGTCTCTTCCACGTACTCGACGCCCCGCATCCGCCGCTCGAGTTCCGCCGGCAGGGTCGTGACGAGCATTGCCGCGAGGGGCAGGCGCATCCGCAGGTCCTTGCGGAAATGGATGACGGCATCATCGATGCTCCCCGGCTTGTCCGCGGTCGCGTAGACATTCTCCGGCGTGCTGGCGATGGCGATTTCCTTGCCGTCGTAAACCAGCTCATGCGTCGATCCGTCGCTGTGCTCCGCCGCCACGCGGAGCTTGTCCGGCCGGCTGACGGCCAGTCTGCGCAGTTCGTTGTATTCGATCTTCTGTCCAGAGGCCTGCACGGCGTCATAGCTGCCGCGCACCGTGACGGTGAAGCTCGGTGTCTTGACCAGGAATGCCGCCATGTCCATGAGCAGGGCTTTCGCCTCCTCGTCGATGACCGGCGCCGCGGCTTCGACGACCGGTGCCCCCTCCGGCTCACCTGCTATTGCTTGCGCGCCCGTCAGCGCCAGTGACGCGAACGCGAGCGTCCAGGCCGACCATCGGCTCTTGGTTCGTTCCATAGCGAATCTCCGTGATTGGTGGGACCGGTCGGGGCCGGTCGTATGCCGTCGCTGCCAGGCGCGCGCGGGCAATTCGCCGGCACTCATGGCAAACCCGGCTCTGAACACCGCGCCGCGCAGGCATGCCCCTGTGTCACCCAGTTCAGGGCGTCGATCAGTGCCTGGTCGTCCACCGGTTTGCGCAGGAAGAACTGGGCGCCGATGCGGCGTGCGGCATCCCGCACCCGCACGTTGTCGATGGCCGACACGGCCACCAGCGGCACCTTGCGTGCCGCGGCGAACTGCCTGAGCTCTGCTTCGCGCAGCGACGAATCGACGCACGCCATGTCCAGCACGATGCACGCCCTGGTGCTTCCAAAATCGGTGCGCAGGAGATTGGCCAGCGTATCGATGCCGTGGGGCGCGAGGCCGGCCGAGCGGATCAGGCGGCTGAAGCCCGCGCGCACGGCCTCGTCGTCCTCGACGATATAGATGTCCAGCGTCGCGCCTTCCACGGACATGTCGGTCGCTCAGCAGTGTTCCTGATGAGCAACGCTACCGGCGGCCAAGCGGCCTGCCTATTGGACGATGGTCCCATCCGCGGGAACCGCGCGACGGGCGGTCGCCCCCGGCACGCCCAGCGAATGCTCAGGCGCCCTGCGCGGGGACGACGCCGAGCGACTCGCAGAGATGGACCAGTTCGGCGAGTGAGCGGGCTTCCATTTTTTCCATGACCCGGCTGCGATGGACCTTGACGGTCTTCTCTGAGATGCCGAGGTCATGGGCCACCTGCTTGTTCAGCCGGCCGGCAATCACGCCTTCCATGACCTGGCGCTCGCGCGGCGACAGGCGTTCGAGGCGGGCCTCGATATTCCGTTGGACCTGACCACGTTCGACGGCAGAGGCATGGCGCTGCAGGGCCTGGCCGACAGCCGCCAGCAGCACATCGCCATCGACCGGCTTCATCAGGAAATCGAGTGCGCCGCGCTTGATTGCGCTCACGCTGGTGGGTACGTCCCCGTGGGCGGTCAGGAACAGCACCGGAATGCCGACCCCCAGTTCCACCAGGCGCTCGTGCAGTTGCGGTCCCGACAGACCGGGCATCTGCACGTCGAGGATTGCGCAGCCGACGCCCTGCAGCGGTAGCCGCGCGAGGAACTCATCCGCCGAGGCGAATGCTTCGACCGCATAGCCCGCCGAGCGCACGAGGCGCTCGAGGCCCCGCCGGACGGAGGCATCGTCATCCACCAGAAAAACGGTTTGCTCTTGTTCGATCATGCTGTCCTGCTCGTTCACGGGTTCGCTGGGGGCATCAGGCATCCGGGGCGGCGTGAGCGGGCACCGGCAATTCGACGCTGAAACAGGCGCCGCCCCCGGGCATTCCCGGCTCGAGCCAGATGCGACCGCCCTGCGATTCCACGATGTTCCGGCAGACGGCGAGCCCCATGCCCATGCCCTGCTCCTTGGTGGTCCAGAACGCATCGAACACGGTGTCGGCCTTGTCCGCCGGAATGCCGGGCCCGGAATCGCAAACCATGATGTGTACGGTGCCGTTGCGCGTGCCGTGCGTGGAGATTGCAAGGCGTCGCTCGAGCACCGCCGGATCGCGCATCGCCTCGATGGCGTTCAGCACGAGGTTCAGCATCACCTGTTCGAACTGCGTCTTGTCAGCGTACACGCTGCAGCCGGCTTCGAACTCGGTGACCAGTTCGACGTTGGCGGCGATCAGCTCACCGTGCAGCAGCATCAGCAGTTCGTCCAGCGCCTGCTCGACGTCGAGCGCGGCACGGTCCGTCTCCTTCTGGCGCAGCATCGCCCGCAGGCCGTTGATGACCGCCGCCGCCCGTTTGTCGTCGCGCACGATGTCGCTGAAAATGGCATGGATTTCAGCAAGGTCGGGCTCGTCCTTCGCCATCAGGCGCAGCCCGGCCTGGGCATTGCTGAGAATGGCGGCGAGCGGCTGGTTCAACTCGTGCGCCAGGGACGCCGTCAGCGCACTGGCGCGCACCACGCGGTCCGCGTGGTAGAGCTGCCCGCGCAGCCGGCGGACCTCGTAGTCGGCCGCGCGGGCCTCGGTGACGTCCTGCACGGTGCCCAGGACACGCAAGGGATTGCCGTCGTCCGGCGAGTAACTGATCTCGGCGCGCGCACGCACCGTCGCCTCGGTGAAATCGGACCGCACGATGCGGTATTCGAACTCGTATCGCGGCTTCCTCGCCTCGAGCACCCGCTCGATGAGTGACATCACCCTGCACTGGTCGTCGAGGTGGATGTAACGCATCGGCGATTCGATGTCGGCGGGCGCGCAGCCGTGGATGCGCCGCGCCTCCTCCGAGCCGGTCCACCTGCCGTCGTCCCGGTTCCATTCGATGCTGCCCAGCCTTGCGATGCGCTGCGCCTCACCGAGACTGTATCGGGCCGTTTGCAGCGCCAGTTCGGTGCGCCTGCGCTGCGTGATATCGACGACACTCGCCAACAGGTAGTCGGCGCCGTCGATTTCCAGCGGGCTGAACCCGACCTCGACCGCGATCTCGTCGCCGTTGAAGCGCAAGCCGGTGAACTCGCGACGGCACGGTAGCTGGCCCGGGTCCAGATCGACTCCAATCTGGACGAATCGCTCGAGGGTTCCGGCCGGTCGCCATGACGGCAGCAGGGCCTGGGTGGGGCGTCCGACCAGCCGCTCGCGCCCGTAGCCGAAGATGGCTTCGAGCTGGCGGTTGACCATGACGATTCTTCCCTTGGCATCGAGCATCATCACGCCGTTCGGCGCGGCATCGACGACCTGCCGGAAGCGCTCCTCGCTGGCGCGCAAGGCCGCTTCCGCGCGCGAGCGCAGCAGGGCGTTGGCCAGCATCAGCGCGAGCAGATGGATCCGCTTCATGTAGTCGTCGGTCCACTGCCAGCGGCGACGGTTGAACGCCAGCGTCAGGATGAACGGCACCGCACCGTTGACGACCACCGGCATGTCGAGCGTCGACTGCACACCGAGCGCCTGTTTGGACGCCCGGTCGACCGCGGCCTCCGGCGGCAGATCGTCCAGCTGGCTCATGGGGTTCGGGTGCTGGCGCAGGCAGACCTGCTCGAAGGTCCACGGGAAGAGCTCCACGTAGTTCGGCCGCTTGGAGGCCGGCTCAACGGCGGGGTGGTAGGCGAGGTAGCGGATGTAGGCCTCGCGCCTGTCGTTGAAGACCTCGAAGAGCGCGCACTGGTCGGCGTCGAAGAAGGCCCGTATCTCCTCTAGCGCAGGCTCGATGGCCTGCTCCACCTGTTGCGCGGTCAGGCCGGCGAATCGCGCCGACAGCGTCGACACCAGCAGTTCGAAGTCGACCAGGCCTTGCGTCGTCTCCTCCAGCGCCTTGCGCGCGAGCGCGTTGGCGAACATCTGCCCCAGCAGCTTCAGGCGCTGCACCAGGGCCGGTTGCCAGGTGACCTGTCGCCTGGCAACCGAAAACGACGCGAAACCGATCAGCCGTTCCGCCTGCCTCAACGGAATGGCGACCAGCGATTCAATCTCGGCGGCCGCCATGTACGCCCGCTCACCGGCAGCTTCAGGGGGGAGGTCCGCGATGCCGGAAACGACGATCGGCTCGCCGGCCTTCAGCGCACGCATCGACCACTCACAAAGACCCTCGACCTCTGCCGGGATCGCGGGCACGCCATGTCCGGCGTAGTGGTGGGTCCGCGCCAGCCTGTTGGTGGGCGGGACCAGCATCAGCAGCGTGCCGGCATCGAGTCCCAGGAACACCGTGATGCGGTGCAGGCTGCGCGTCAGTTCGACATCGATATCGCTGACGGGCATCTGGATGAAGGTGGCCGACACGTCGAACAGCAGGCGTTCGAAACGCAGCGAATTGTCGAGCAGCCGGTCCCGCATCTTGCGCGTCAATGCGTTCGCGGCGAGTTCTGCGAAAGACTGCAAACGGTCGAGGAGCGCTGGACGCCAGTCCTGTTCAGTCCGCGCACCGAACAGGGCGAAGCCGACCACGCTCCCCGCTGCCGCCAGCGGCAGGCTCAGCATCGACCGCCAGTGACCGGCGGCGGGCAGCCAGCCGAGGTCTTCCTCCGCGGGCTGATCCGGGGCTTGCGCCAAGGACCCGATCGGCACGCTGTGGCCGGCACGCGCGGCGGCGGACAGCCGGTGCCGCGCATCGCCCCAGCGCACCCGTGCGACAGCCAGCGCGGGATGCAAAGCGATCTCGACATCCGCGCCGATGCAGATGATCTCACCCTCCTCGAATTGCACGAGGGCGACGAGTTCCAGCCCGAGCGCCTCGGCCAACCTGCCCAGCGCCAGGGTAACGCAGGCGTCGGTATTGGCGGCCGGCGCGGCAATCAATTCAGCGGACAGTTCCAGGAACTGCTGCTGCAGGCCGTGTGCGGCGGCGGCAGGCGGCGCGCCATCGGCGATCTCGGCGAGTGGTGAGCGAATAGGGTCCTCCAGTTTCGAACCAGTGCGGTCAGCCGCGAACGGCAACGATTCGGCCCGCGCGACTGCCGTTCGACGGCCGGCCGCATGGCGAAAGCGATACTGCGAGTTTCGACTATCATCCGACGTGGCAAGACCCCGGGCAAGCAGCCTGGCCTGTCCGCAACGACGCGAAATGACGGTTTTTTGACCCCATGCAGGCGCGGCGGCCCGGCCGAGGCCCGGTGCGGCAAGGCAGCACGGCTAGCGGTGCCGCGTCGCGCGGCCGCCGAACACGAGCCCGCAGGCACTGCCGGACAGCGCGAGCGCCATGTCCTTCTGGGCATCCCACACGTCGCCCTGCGTCCCGAGATAGGCAACGCCGAGGTCGCCGCCGAACAGCAGCGCCGCGCACCACTCGACGAGTTCGTAGACGACCGAGTGCGACCACAGGAAAGCGAGCGCCGGGAGCCAGCGCCAGACGCCCTGCCCCGGCGCGCGGGCCGCGAACAGCTCGAGCGCGGCGGGCATCATCAGGAGGCCGTAGAGGAAATGCATCAGGCGGTCATAGTGATTGCGCGACCAGCCGAGCGTCTCGTGCAGGGAACGTCCGGTCAGCGCGCGCCACCACTCGTCGTAGGGCACGAGGCTGTAGGTGTAATGGGCGCCGATTTCGTGCAGCAGCAGGAAGGCGCAGATGCACGCATACGCGAAATTCGAGAAGCGCAGCCGCCGGATCGTGCATACCAGCGCCGACAGCAGCGCGAAGGGCACGACGTGCTCGAGCAGCCAGTCCTCGCGGAACGCAGGCGCCCGGCCGAGGGCGACGAACACGCCCAGGAAGAGGCCGAGCAGCAAGGCCGGGAAGGCCAGCCCGGGTTTCTCCCGAGCCGGAATAGCCGCGCGCGCATCACCCGCCACCCGCCTCAGCACTCCCGGTGCACGAACAGGGGTTCGCCGGGGACCAGCAGCCGGCGATACGCGGGATGCGCAAACGCGCTGCTCGTGGACATCGGTTCCAGCAGCAGCGGCACGACGCGCCCGCACGGCTGGTCGAGCGGAATGCGCAAAGCGCCGGCCGGCAGATTGATGCGCACGGCCCCCGCCGCGCCGAGTTCCGGCGGCGCGTCGCGATGCACCCGTTCGACGACCCGCTCCTCGAGCGTCAATTCCCGCGCCCGCGCCAGCAGTTCGAATGCGAGCCCGTGGCGTAACAGCAGGTCACGCACGACCGGCACGTGGCGCGCCACGACATAGGCGCGTGGCGCGGGCACCGGTGGATGCGGCGCCATCCGGCGATGATCCGGGAAGGACAGGGTGACCACTTCGCCGCTGTCGAGGCGCCGCAGCGGGATGCGATGGACGGCGCCCTCGGCCGCGGCCACGTAGTCCGCACCGAGCACCAGCGGCTCACCCGGACGCGGTGGCGTGCTGGCCGACTGCAGCGCGAGAATCTCGGCCGCGCGCGCGGTCACCGCCAGCACGAAAGCACGGATGCACAGCACCTGCTTCGCGGTGCGCACCTCGATGTTCCGGAAGCTCGCGTAGCGTCCGTCCGTGGGATCGAGGCGGGTCTCGAGCAGGAAGGACAGCGCGCCGAGCGCGCCCGCCTTGTTGCGGAAGCGCCTGATCGTGGTACCGCCGTGGGTGAGCGCCTGGTTCGTCGAGGTGATCTCGCGGATATAGCGCTGCGCATGCAGGCCACGGGCGCCGACGCGGGCGATGAGCGCCGGCAGCAGCACGCCTTCGCCATAGGCAAGCAGCGCGTGAGGCAGCGCCGGGTTGTTCGCCACGTCGAACTGGGCCTCGAACTCTGTCAGCCAACCCTCGCGGCCCAGTGTCCTGCGCTTCAGCGCGGCGGATTCGTGGGCATCGAGCACCACGTCCGGCCGGTAGCGCTGGACCGCCGCGTTCAGCGCCCGACTCTCGGGCTGCGACAGCAGCACGTAGTCACGGTTCAGATTGACGCGATTCGCATTGCGGCTGGCGTCGTCGTCGCGGCCGTCCGGGTTCGCGTTCGGCACGACCACGAATTCGGCCAGCGCCAGCAGATCGCGGAGGTCACCGTGCAGGAGCGCCCGGCCGATCTCGAGCAGCGCTTCACCGCCGGCCGGCTCGGAGCCGCCGTGATGGGAGCCGACCAGCATCACGCGCAGCCGGCGCGGTGCCGCGGGGGCGGCGGCGCGCCGGATGACGAGCGCCCGCAGCGGCATGCCGCGGACCGAGTAACCGAGCGTCTGGCAGTCGGCCTCGTCGCTCGTGGCGGCGAGGCGATCCAGGTAGGCGGCGACGTCGCGGGACGTCGAGACCCGCGTGTGGCCGCAGGCTTCGAGCGGCGTCGCAGGGTTCACGCCGCGCGGTTCCTCACGGCGCCTTGGCGACGCCCTTGAACACCGGGTAGACGAAGTGGTCGCGTTCCCGCGCGACCATCGTCGCGTACTCCGGATAGCGGAACACGCTGCTCGTCGAGCGGGGATCGAGCAGCAGCACCGCGGCGCGACCGTTGGCCTGCGCGGTGTCGATCGCAAGCGTGCCCGCCGGTGCCGTGATCTCGCGCGCTTCGCTCGCCAGCACCGCCACGCGTTCGGTGATGTTGGCTTGCGCCTCGAAGCGGCTCGCCTGGACCTCGACCTGCATCGGCTGCTCGAGCGCTTCGTAGACGATGCGGTGCTTGTCGAGCAGTGCGGCGATCGCCTGCTGGTGGTCGACGACGAGCAGCGTCGACGGCATCGGAATCTCGTCGGCGGTCTCGACCTTGCGGTGATCGCGGAACTCGATGTCCTCCAGCTCGCGCGTGTCGAGGCGACGCATCGGGATGCTGACCCTGGGATGCGCCTTGTCGAGGACGTAGCCGGCGTAGAGCTGGATGTTCTCGCGGGGGGCCGCTGCGCGCGCCCGCGCGACCTCGGCCATGATGTCGTCGCGGCGCTCGTGCATCAGGCGCAGGAAACTGCGGATGCAGATCAGCTGCTTCTCGAGCCGTACCGCGATGTTGCGGTAGGTCGGGAAGCTGTCCTCGCGCGAATCCAGCTTGGTCTCGACGAGGAACGCCGCCGCGCCGGACATGCCGGCGGTATTGCGGAAATTGCGCAGCGTCAGCCCGCCGTGGGTGATCGGCTGCCTGATGCTCGTGATCTCGCCGATGTAGCGATGCGCCGGCAGGCCCGCGGCGGTCACGCGCGCATTGAGTTCAGGCAGCAGGTCCTCGAGCGTGAATTTGCGCAGCGCGGCGGTGATGCCTGCATTGTTCGCGATTTCGAACTGCGCCTCGAAGTCGGTGAGATACCCGTCCTTGGCAAGGGTCTTGCGCTTCAGGATGGCCGATTCGTGCGAATCGAGCAGTGCCTCCGGCGCGTAGCGCGCGAGGACCTCCTTCATCACCCGCGTCTCGGCCTGCATCGCGAGCACGAAGTCGGTGTTGATGTTCACCCAGTTCGCGTTCGCGCGGCGCGTCAGGTCACGGCCGTCAGGGTTGGCGTTCGGCAACAGGACGATGTCCGCGTCCTTCAGCAGCGGCTTCAGTTCGCCGACCGCGAGCTCGCGCGCGATCACCATCAGCGCCTCGCCGCCGGCCGGTTCGGCCGCGCCGTGCTGGGAGCCGGTGACCATGATCGTCATGCGCCCGGGACCATCGGCGCCGGCGTGGTCGCGGAACACGAGCGCCTCGATCGGGCGCCCCTGCACCGACTGGCCCACGACTTCCTTCGTCGCGAACGGCACCGCGGCCGCGACGGCGTCGAGGTAGGCGCTGATCTCAGCCGAAGTGCTGATGCGCTGGAACCTGGCCCGTTCCAGCGGCGTCGGCAATGCGACGTCGGCCTGCGCGAGCGTGGCGGCGAGGGACAACAGGGCAAGCGCCAGCCACGAGGACCGGCGTCGGGAGCTTTTTTCAGGTTTTGCGTTCATGGGTCCTGGACTGTCGGCGGCGCGGGTACGAAGCGGCTGCATCCTCGCTCACGCTGATTGAACCAATGCTTAATCCGGGGCCGGTCGCCGGCACCCGTCGCTGGCTTCGCGGCGCCGAGGATACTTGAACCCAGCGCGCAAATCCCCCACCCGCCGGCGCGACGGCTGCCCCGGTCGCGGTCGCCGAGGGCGTGCCTGGCCCGTCGGCAGCATCCGGCGGCCCGGCCGCGCGGCCCGTGACGCCGACAGCCGACAGCTCCACCGCCGCATCCATCCGGCGCTCATTGCACCAGCGAAGTGCCATCATGACACGCAGCGTGCGTGCGCGATCGCGCGTGGTGCAAAAGCCGTGCAGCGCGTGAAATTCAGTCGCGCGGCGCGCTTGGCGCTCACTGACCCGCCCGATAAGCTTCAAGGCGAATCCTTCGTCCCGGGAGCATCGCAGTGTCGATCCACATCGCACTCAACCACGTCACGCACTATCGCTACGACAGGCTGATCAATCTCGGGCCGCAGATACTGCGCCTGCGACCGGCGCCCCACTGCCGCACCCGCGTGCTGTCCTATTCGTTGCGCGTCACGCCCGGCGAGCACTTCATCAACTGGCAGCAGGACCCGCAGGCGAATTACCTCGCACGCATGGTGTTCCCGGCGCGCACGCGGGAGTTCCGCATCGAAGTCGACGTGGTCGCCGAAATGGCGGTGGTCAATCCCTTCGATTTCTTTCTCGAACCCCATGCCGAACGTTTTCCGTTCGCCTATGCACCCGAGAGCGCGCACGAGCTCGCACCGTTCAGGCTGGTCGAGCCGGCCACGCCGCTGCTCGCGGCCTACCTGGCGAGCATCCCGCGCGAGCGTCACGCGACGATGGATTTTCTCGTCGGGCTGAACCAGCGTCTGCAGCGGGAGACGCGCTATCTCATCCGCCTCGAGCCAGGCGTGCAGACACCGGAGGAGACCCTGCGCACTGGCGCGGGCTCGTGCCGCGATTCGAGCTGGCTGCTGGTGAACATCCTGCGGCACCTCGGCTTCGCCGCGCGTTTCGTGTCCGGCTATCTCGTGCAGCTGGTGCCGGACGTGAAGCCGCTCGACGGCCCGGCGGGCCCGCCGGCGGACTTCACGGACCTGCACGCGTGGTGCGAGGTCTACCTGCCGGGCGCGGGCTGGATCGGGCTCGACCCGACTTCCGGCCTGCTCGCCGGCGAAGGCCACCTGCCGCTCGCTGCGTCGCCGGACCCGCAGTCCGCCGCGCCGGTCACCGGCAGCATCGACGAGTGCGAAGTCGAGTTCTCTCACGAGATGAAGGTCACCCGAATCCGGGAAGCGCCGCGGGTCACCAAGCCCTACACGGAGCCGCAGTGGTCGGCGCTGCTGCAGCTCGGTCAGCAGGTCGAGGCCGACCTCCTGCGCCACGACGTGCGCCTGACCCAGGGCGGCGAGCCGACGTTCGTGTCGGTGGACGACCACGACGGCGCGGAATGGAACACCGACGCCCTGGGGCCGACCAAGCAGCCGCTCGCCCGCGAACTGCTGGCGCGCCTGCGGGCGCACTACGCGCCGCTCGGCCTCACCCATTACGGCCAGGGCAAGTGGTATCCGGGCGAGCAGTTGCCGCGCTGGTCGCTGAACCTGTACTGGCGCCGCGACGGCGAGCCGCTGTGGCGGGATCAGGCCCTGCTCGCCGGCGACGGCGACGATCTGGGCGCGACTCCGCTGCAGGGTGAGCGCTTCCTGCATGCGCTCGCGGCGAGGCTCGATGTCGGCCTGGACCACGTGTTCCCCGCCTTCGAGGATGCCTGGTATTACCTGTGGCGCGAGCGTCGCCTGCCGTCGAACGTCGACCCGCTCGCATCGAACCTGGCCGACCCCATCGAGCGGGCGCGTCTGCGTCGCCTGTTCGCGGACGGCCTGCAACGCGAGGCCGGCCACGTGCTGCCGCTGCGCCACGACGGTGGCCGCTGGCATAGCGGGCGCTGGTTCCTGCGCGACGAACGCTGCTACCTCGTGCCCGGCGACTCGCCGCTGGGCCTGCGCCTGCCGCTGGATTCCCTGCCGTGGGCGCGTGAGGAGGACCTGCCGCTCGACCTGCCCCCGGATCCCGCCGCGCCGCGCGGCGAACTGCCCGCCTACCTGTCACTGCGCACCCGCCACGTCGCGCCCGTCGAACCGCGCCGCCAGGCCGCAGGCAGAAGCGACGGCACGGCGGCTGCGGAACGCGCACCGCGCGCGCAGGAATCGGCGGCGTGGATCACGCGCACCGCGCTGTGCGCGGAGCCTCGTGGCGGCGCGCTGCATCTCTTCATGCCGCCGCTGGCGCGGCTCGAGGACTATCTCGAGCTGATCTCGGCCATCGAGGAAACCGCGGTCGCGCTCGGCACGCCGGTCGTCATCGAGGGCTACGAGCCGCCGCGCGACCCGCGCCTGCAGCACCTGCGCGTGACACCCGATCCGGGCGTCATCGAGGTCAACGTGCAGCCGGTGGAGAGCTGGTCGGCGCTCGTGGAGCAGACCGAATTCCTCTACGACGCCGCCCACCAGACCCGGCTGAGCAGCGAGAAGTTCATGCTGGACGGCCGCCACACGGGAACCGGTGGCGGCAACCACTTCGTGCTCGGTGGCGCGACGGTCAACGACTCGCCGTTCCTGCGCCGGCCGGACCTCCTCGCGAGCATGCTCGCCTACTGGCACAACCATCCTGCGCTGTCCTACCTGTTCTCGGGCATGTTCATCGGCCCGACCAGCCAGGCGCCGCGCATCGACGAGGGCCGGCACGAGTCGGTCTACGAGATGGAGATCGCGCTGCGCGAACTGCGGCGCCAGCAGGAAACCCAGCACGAGGTGGGCGGCGGCCAGGTCACGCCGTGGCTCGTCGACCGCATCTTCCGCAACCTGCTCGTCGACATCACCGGCAACACGCATCGCGCCGAATTCTGCATCGACAAGATGTACTCGCCGGACAGCGCGACGGGGCGCCTGGGCCTGCTCGAGCTGCGCGCGTTCGAGATGCCGCCGCATCCGCGCATGAGTCTGGCGCAGCAGCTGCTGATGCGCGCGCTGGTCGCGCGCTTCTGGCAGCACCCCTACCGGCCGCTCAGGCTGCAACGCTGGAGCACGGAACTGCACGACCGCTTCATGCTGCCGCACTTCGTGTGGGACGACTTCCGCGACGTGCTCGCCGAGCTTGCCGACTTCGGCTACGCGCTGGACCCCGCGTGGTTCGCCCCGCATCTCGAGTTCCGCTTTCCCCGGCTCGGCGACTTCGCCGCGCGCAACGTCGAGGTCGAATTGCGCGCGGCGCTCGAACCCTGGCACGTCCTGGGCGAGGAGAACGCGGCCGGCGGCACCGCGCGCTACGTCGACTCCTCGCTCGAACGCCTGCAGGTGCGGGTGCGCGGGCTCGTCGATGGCCGCCACGTCGTGACCTGCAACGGCCACGCCCTGCCGCTGCATGCGACCGGCACCAACGGCGAATACGTCGCCGGCGTGCGCTACCGCGCGTGGCAGCCACCGAGCTGCCTGCAGCCGACCATCGGCGTGCACGCGCCGCTGACCTTTGATCTCGTCGACACCTGGCAACACCGCTCGCTCGGCGGCTGCCAGTACCACGTCGCGCATCCCGGCGGGCGGAATTACGACAGTTTCCCGGTCAACGCCTTCGCCGCCGAATCGCGCCGACTCGCCCGCTTCTTCCGCTTCGGACACACGCCGGGCGAGCTGCGCGTGGCGCCAGCGCCCCGCTCAGCGCACTTCCCCTTCACGCTGGACTTGCGCCGCACCGAGGGCTAACGTCGGGCGCCAGCCGCCGGTCCAGCATGCTCACCAACCTCATCACCGATTATCCGCCCGACGCGGGGCGCTACGACGAGCTGTTCGCGGCGCCGTCGACGCCGCGCGCGCACTGGCGCCGCATGTTCGAGGAACTCGCCAATGCGTCGCCGGCGGGTCTCGCGTCGCGGCTCGGCCTCGTCGAGCGCGACGTGCGCGACAGCGGTGTCACCTACAACGTCTATGCGGATCCCCAGGGCCAGGATCGGCCGTGGGATCTCGACGTGCTACCCCTGATCCTGCCCGCCGACGAGTGGACGAGCATCGCTGCCGGCGTCGCGCAGCGCGCGCGGCTGCTGAATGCGATTCTCGCCGATGTCTACGGCGACGCCTCGCTGCTGGCGTCCGGCCTGCTCCCGCCGCGGCTCGTACTCGGCCACAGCGGTTACCTGCGTCCGGCCCGCGGCAGCACGCCACCCGGCGGCATGTTCCTGCACAGCTACGCGACGGACCTCGCGCGCGCGCCCGACGGCCGCTGGTGGGTGCTTGGCGACCGCACGCAGGCGCCATCGGGCGCCGGCTATGCCCTCGAGAACCGGCTGCTGGTCGCCCGCCTGTTCCCGGAGTCCTTTCGCGAGCTGGGTGTCGCCCGCCTGTCTGGCCACTTCAGCGCGCTGCGGGATTCACTGCTGCACTTCGCGCCGGCGGGCGATGGACCACCGCTGGTGGTCGTGCTGACGCCGGGCCCGTACAACGAAACCTATTTCGAGCACAGCTTCCTCGCGCGCTATCTCGGCTTCCCGCTCGTCGAGGGCAACGACCTGCTGGTGCGCGACGGCCGCGTGTGGCTGAAGACCCTCGAGGGCTTGCAGCGCGTGCACGCGATCCTGCGCCGCCAGGACGACGCCTACTGCGATCCGCTGGAACTGCGCGCGGACTCCGCGCTCGGCGTCGCCGGACTTACCGACTGCGCGCGTCGCGGTACGGTCTTCATCTCGAACGCACTGGGTTCCGGCGTGCTCGAGTCCGGTGCGCTGCTGGGCTTCCTGCCCGATCTGTGCCAGCACCTGCTCGGCGAGCCGCTGCGGCTGCCGTCCGTCGCGACCTGGTGGTGCGGCGAACCGGCCGCGCTCGAAGACGCGCTCGCCCGGGCCGAGCAGCTCGTGTTCAAGCCGGCCGATCCCGGCCTCCACTTCGATCCCGTGTTCGGGCCCAGCCAGTCGCCGGACGGCCTCGCGAAACTGCGCGCCGAGGTGCGTGCCGCGCCGGACCGCTACGTCGCGCAGGAGATGGTCAAGGTCTCGCGCGCACCGACGCTGGCGCCGCACCAGCCGGCACTGCTGGGCATGCGGGGCATCGGGCTGCGCGTGTTCACGATTGCGACCGCGACGGGCTACCGCGTGATGCCGGGCGGCCTGACCCGCGTCGCCACCGAGCGCGAGCCGATGGTCGTGTCGATGCAGCGGGGCGGTGGTTCCAAGGACACCTGGGTCCTGGGTGCCACCAGCAACCTCCCCCATGACGCGCCGCTCGCGGCGCCGGGCGCCCTCGCGCCGGGCATCGCGCGGCGCACTGTGATCACGCCATCGCGCACCGTCGAGAACCTGTTCTGGTTCGGACGTTACGCGGAACGCTGCGACGACCTCGCGCGCCTGCTGCGCGTCGCGCTCAACGCCGGCCTCGTGGAAGCCAACCCGAATGCCCTGCCCTTCGTCGAGCTCGGCGCGCGCGCGGGCCTGTCGGTGCGCAGCAGCTCCCCGGCCCAGGACTGGTGCGCGGCGGCGACCCTGGACACCACGCATGGACTCCCGGCGAACCTGCGCCAGCTCGCACGGGTGGCCTACTCGCTGCGCGAGCGGATCTCGCTGGATCACTGGCGCGCACTCCATCGCCTGACCCAGGACACCGCGCTCGGCAAGCGCGCGAGCGTCGCCGAGGCGCTGGCCTGGCTCGATCGCGCCATCCAGTCGCTGATGACGCTGTCCGGGTTCGTGCTCGACGGCATGACGCGCGACCTGGCATGGCGCTTCATGTCGCTGGGGCGACGCCTGGAACGCCTGTCGTTCAGCTGCTCGGCGCTCGAGGTCGCGCTGCAGTCCCAGGCCGACCACAACCTCGCCTGGCTGCTCGAACTGGCGGACTCGATCGTGACCTACCGCGGGCGCCAGATGGGCCGCATGGAGTGGCCCTCGGTGCTGAGCCTGCTGGTCTTCGATGAGGCGAATCCGCGTTCGCTGATGTTCCAGGTCTCGGGAATCAACGGTTACCTGCAGAAGCTCGAGGCCGCGCTCGGCCCGTGCAGTGCGGGCCGTACCGGGCCGCTGATCGCCGGCCTGCACGATCTGAAGCTGCAGGCGGGACCGGCGCCGGAGGAGCAGTGGCGTGCGCCCATGATCGCCGTGGTGCAGGCGCTGCGCGCCGCGGCCCACGCACTGAGCGACGATCTGGGCGAACGCTTCTTCGCCCACGCGGACCGCGAGTCCCATTCGGCGCTGTCGATCTGAGGCAGGCATGGGCATCCGCTATCGCGTTCGCCACTCGACGCATTACGACTACGCGCATCCCGCCGCGAGCGCGCGACACCTCGCCCACCTGACGCCGCGCACGACGGACTGGCAGACGGTCGAGAGCCACGTCATCGATGTGGCGCCCTCGCCCACCGAAACGGGCGCGCCGCAGACCGATTACTTCGGCAACCCCGTGAGGCACTGGGCGATCTCGCTGCCGCATCGCGAACTGGAAGTGCGCGCCGATTCCGTCGTCAGTATCCAGAGCCAGCTGCCCCGGTGGCTGGCGGCCCCCGCCTGGGAGCGCGCGCTGCCATCACCGGAGCCCGGGCTGGTCGAGTTCACGCTGCCCTCGCCCTACGTGCCGCTGCTGGCCGCGGCGGCCGACTACCTGCGGGAGAGCTTCACTGCCGGGCGGCCGCTGCACGAATGCCTGCACGACGTCGCGCTGCGCATGCGGCGTGATTTCGTGTTCGATCCGACGGCCACCACCATCGCCACGCCGATTGCGGACGTGCTCCGCCGCCGGCGCGGCGTCTGCCAGGATTTCGCGCACTGCCTGCTGAGCGGCCTCAGGGCGCTCGGTTTCGCCGCCCGCTACATGAGCGGCTACGTGCTCGATGAAGGCAGCGGCACGCGCGGCGGCGGCGCGTCGCACGCGTGGGTCGCCGTGCACGCGCCGGATACCGGCTGGATCGGCTGCGATCCGACCAACGGCAAGTTCGCCGACGTCGAATTCGTGACCCTGGGCTGGGGCCGGGACTTCGGCGACGTGACCCCGCTGCGCGGCGTCGTGCTGGGCCACGGCGAGCAGCGGCTGAGCGTCGGCGTCGAATTCCATCGACTCTGACACTGCGCGGGAATCTCCTGCCCCGGCGCGCTTGACGCGACCCCGGTCCATTGCGATAAAGCCGTTCCGCACCGTGCGCCCGCTTTTGCGAGCGCCGGCCCAACCCCTGATCAGGAGAGTCCCCCATGTCTGAGTCGGTGTTCAAACTCGGCGTACTCAAGCTCGGCTGCATCGGCGCCGCACCCCTGCTGGATCTGCTGCTCGACGAGCGCGCGGATCGCGAGGACCTCGAAGTCAGGGCCTTCACCTGCGGGTCCAAGCTCGATCCGGCATCCTGCGCCGAGCCGACCGCCGCACTGCTGGCCTGGCAGCCGCAACTCGTGGTGCTGGTGAGCCCGAATGCCGCGCTGCCGGGCCCCGGCAATGCGCGCAAGGCCATCGCCGCCGCCGGCCTGCCGGTCATCACGCTGTCCGATGGCCCGTCGAAGAAGGCCTTCTTCAAGAAGAACGAGGAAGGCAAGCAGGTGATGCAGATACCCGAGCACCAGGGCTTCATGATCTTCCCGGCGGACTCGATGATCGGCGCGCGCCGCGAATTCCTCGACCCGACCGAGATGAGCCTGTTCAATTCGGACGTCATCCGCGTGCTCGCCGCGACCGGCGTGCTGCGCCTCGTCCAGCATCACCTCGACAGCGTGATCGCGGACCTGCGCGAGGGCCGCGCGCCGCAGTTCCCCACCCTCACCGTGACGCCGGACAAGGCCGTCGCCGCGGGCGGCTTCGGCAACCCGTACGCGGCGTCCAAGGCCTATGCGGCGCTGTCGATTGCCGAGGCGGTCTCCGGCGTCACTGCGGACGGCTGCTTCAAGGAGCAGGACCCGGCGCGTTACGTGCGCATGGTCGCCGCCGGCCACGAGATGATGCGGGCCGCGGCGCGTCTCGCCGACGAGGCGCGCGAACTCGAGAAGGGTGGCGATACGCTGTTGCGCACCCCCCATTCGGCGAGCGGCTCGGTCCTGCGCAAGACGGCGCTCGACGCGAAGCCGGTCTGACGGAAATGACCTATTGCATCGGCATCGCCCTCGACAAGGGCCTGGTGTTCTGTTCCGACTCGCGCACCAACGCGGGAATCGACCAGGTCAGCACCTACAGCAAGATGCACGTGTTCGGTATCGATGGCGAACGGCAGTTCATGTTGCTGTCGGCCGGCAACCTCGCCACCACGCAGGCGGTCGTGCACCAGCTCAGGCACGACATCCGCACGCCTGGCGAGCGCAGCCTGATGACAATCGAGGGGCTGGCCGAGGCCGCCGACTATGTCGGCGAGATCAGCCTGAAGCGACAGGCGCGCTATCTCGAAAGCGGCCAGCCGACTTTCGATCCGAAGGTGACGTTCATCTTCGGCGGCCAGATCAGGGGCGAGGCGCCGGGCATATTCCTGATCTACCCCGAGGGCAACTACATCACGACCTCGCGCGATCATCCCTTCCTGCAGATCGGCGAGAGCAAGTACGGCAAGCCCATCCTCGACCGCGTGATCACGCCGTCGACGAGCATCGAAGACGCCGCGAAGTGCGCGATCGTGTCGATGGATTCGACCGTTCGCAGCAACCTCTCGGTGGGGCCACCCATCGAACTGCGCGTCTACGAGACCGACACCTTCCTGGCGGGTCGCTACCTCAAGTTCGACGAGGACGCGCCCTATCTGAGGCAGATGTCGAGGAGCTGGAACCAGAAGGTCGTGGAAGCCTTCGCGGCGCTGCCGGACATCAACTGGGGCGGGTGAGGCCTGGCGGCGCGGACTCTCGCCTCCCACGCAGATTCACCTCTCCCGCGCGCGCTGTCTCTTGGTCACATTTGGACGCGGGTACCGGGGTGCAGACCTTGATGGGCCATCGAGCAACTTTGTCCCGCGCTGCGTTCAGACGGCCTCTGCAGGGTCCTGAGCCGAGAAAAGGTGTCAGATTTCAAATCTGACACCTTTTCTTTCTGAGGCACGCGGGCGCCGGTCTTCGCCGCTCCCGTCGCGGGCTGTCTCTTGGTCACATTCGGACGCGGGTACCGGAGTGCAGACCTTGATGGGCCACCGAGAACACCGAGAACACCGAGAGGATCGGGTGGGGAGGTGCCGCCCGGCCGGCATTGCCACGGCAGAGGCGCATTCCGCAATTCACCGTTCTTCTCCGTGTTCTCGGTGTTCTCTGTGGCCCAACAGCACGTGGACGCAGGTACCCGCGTCCAAATGTGACCAAGAGAATGCCCGGGGCGGGAGAGGCGAAGCTTTACTGCTCCCGCGCGCTGAAATGGTCGGCGACGTGGCCGTAGGGGCCGACGTCAGTCGTCGGCTGCGAACCAGGTGGCCACGAGCTGCGCGTGCAGGGCGCCGAGTTCCACCTGCAGTTCGTCGAGGAACTCGTGCAGGCCAGCGGCCAGCAGCGCGTCGGGATTCGCGCGCGCGAGCTTCTGCAACAGGCGGCGATTGCCCTGCAGCGGCGTGCGGTTGCGCGGCAGCTGGCCCAGGGCGTGCTCCAGCGCGTCGACGCAGTAGGCAATCGAATGCGGGAAGGCATTGTCGTGCAGCAGGAAGCGCACGACGTCCGGGCCGTTGACCCGCTCCCGCACCTGCTGCCGATACATCTGGTAGGCGCTCAGCGACAGCAGCACGTTCATCCACAGGATGTTCTCGTAGGCCGCAAGCTCGGTGCCGACCCTCCGCAGCACCGATGCCGCGCCGACATCGACGATGCGCGAGGTCATGTCCATGCGCTCGAGCAGCGTGCCCAGCATGAGGAACTGGAACGGTTCGCGATGGCTCATCGTGTTCTGCAGCATGCCGGCGAACTGCTGGCTCTTCAGCACGACCTGGTCTAGATAGACCTGGCGGCTCTTGCGGGCCGTGGCGGATTCCGCCGCCTCCTGCGCCGACCAGAACAGGTCGTTGATCAGCTCCCAGGACTCGGAGGGCAGCACCTCGCGGACCGTGCGCGCGTTCTCCCGCGCCGCGCGCAGCGAGGACACCAGCGAGCTGCTGTTCACCTCCTCCCCAACCACCCAGCGGATGACGTTGCGCTCGGACACGCTGCTGTAGCGGGAGCGGAAGTCCGCGCCCGCGGCGAGGATGTCGAGCAGCGCCTCCCAGATGACATCGGCCGAGCTCGGCATGTCGAGCATCAGGTTGTTGTTGACCGCGATGAGGCGCGCCGTGTTCTCGGCGCGTTCGACGTAGCGGCCCAGCCAGTAAAGACGTTCTGCGACCCGTGACAACATGAATTTCAGTCCGCGACTATCCAGGTATCCTTGCTGCCACCACCCTGCGACGAGTTCACCACCAGCGAACCGCGACGCATCGCGACCCGCGTGAGCCCCCCCGGGGTGACGTACCGGCCGGCGCCCTGCAACGTGAAGGGGCGCAAATCGATGTGGCAGGGCGCAAGCTCACGGCCGAGTATGGTCGGCGTCGTCGACAGCGACAGCACCGGCTGGGCGACGTAGTTGCGCGGCTGCGCTTCAATCAATTTCGCGAACTGCTGTCGCGTGGCCCTGCTTGCGGCGGGACCGATCATGATGCCGTAGCCGCCGGATTCGTTCGCGGGCTTGACGACGAGCTTGTCGAGGTTCGCGAGGACGTGCCGGCGCTGCGCCTCGTCGAAGCAGAGGTAGGTCGGCACGTTCGGCAGGATCGCGTCCTCGCCGAGGTAGTACCTGATCATCGCCGGGACGTAGGCGTAGACGACCTTGTCGTCCGCGACCCCGGTGCCGGGCGCATTCGCGATCGCCACCTTGCCCTTGCGCCAGGCGCGCATCAGCCCCGCCACGCCGAGCATCGAATCGGGCCGGAAGGCTTCCGGATCGAGGAAGGCGTCGTCGATGCGGCGGTAGATCACGTCCACCCGCGCGAGGCCCCGGATGGTGCGCATGTACACGCAGTCGTCGGCGCCGATCACGAGGTCGCCGCCCTCGACGAGCTCCGCGCCCATCTGCTGCGCGAGGAAGGCGTGCTCGAAGTAGGCGGAGTTGTAGATGCCCGGCGTCAGCACGACGATTTCCGGGTCGTCCTTCGCCCGCGGCGACAGCGACGCCAGCGTGTCGAAGAGCTGCGCCGGGTACTCGTCGATGGGTCCGATGTTGTAACTCTCGAAGAGCTCCGGGAACACGCGCTTCGTGATGCGCCGGTTCTCGAGCATGTAGGACACGCCCGACGGCACGCGCAGGTTGTCCTCCAGCACGTACATCGTGCCGTCCTTGTCACGCACGAGATCGCTGCCGCAGATGTGCGCCCAGACGCCGTGCTGCGGACGCATGCCGACGCACTGCTCGCGGAAGTTGCCCGCGTCCATGATCACTTCGCGCGGGATGACGTGGTCGCGGAAGATCCGCTGCTCGTTGTAGATGTCGTCGATGAAATGGTTCAGCGCGGCAAGCCGCTGCCCGAGCCCGGCCTCGATGCGCGTCCATTCACTCGCGCGCAGGATGCGCGGGATGATGTCATAGGGCCACTGGCGGTCGAGGTTGGAACCCTCGCTGTAGACCGTGAAGGTGATGCCCATTGCGCGGATGGCCTGCTCGGCCGCCTTCTTGCGATGGAGCAGTTCCTCGCCGCCCAGCCCCTTCAGGTAGCGCAGGAGCGCGGACGCCCCCGGGCGGGCCCGCCCCGAGGCGGCGACAAGTTCGTCGCAGGCGGTGTCTTCAACGTATCGCGACCAGTCTATTTCCATGTTGCCACTGACAGTAAGGGCGGCATCGTGCCCGCGTGATGACGGTGATCAGCGATCGCGCAGTCCGGCAAGTGTTGCCTGCACCTCCCGCGCCTTTGCCCCGAGCATCATCATGTCGACACCGCATGCGATTAACGAAAACCCTCGCGCCATCCAGCGTCCGACCGCCTCCGGCGATATTCCGAAATAGCCGAGTGCGAGCCCCCGCGCACGCCCCGCCGCCTCCACGCGCGCAATCGCGTCCACGACTTCCGGGTCGTCGACCTGCCCGGCCTTGCCCATGCTCAGCGACAGGTCGAACGGACCGACGAACAGCGCATCCACGCCGGGCGTCGCCGCGATCGCGTCGATGTTCGCGACCGCATCGCGATGCTCGGCCTGCACGATGACCGCGATGTCGTCGTTCGCGCGCGCGACGTAGTCCGCAATCCCGTAGCCATAGCCCAGCGCCCGCGAGGTGCCGACGCCGCGCGTGCCCTGCGGCGGATACTTGGCGCGCGCCACAACGGTGCACGCCTGCTCCGCGGTGTTCACCATCGGTGCGATGATCCCGGCCGCACCGCTGTCCAATGCCTGCTTGATCCAGAACTCGTCGTGCGCCGGTACGCGCACGACGCACGGCACATCGCGTGCGGCCATGATCAGCCGCTGCAGGCTGGCCGGCGACAGCGGCGAGTGCTCGCCGTCGATGAACAACCAGTCGAAGCCGACGCCGGACAACATTTCCACCACTTCCGGTGAATCGATTGCAACGATCAGGCCATTCAGGCGCTCGCCGCGACACAGGCGGCTGCGAAAGCTTTCGGGCATGGGGGTTCCTGCTGTTGGGCTTGGGCGTTTCAGGTGTCGACCTTGAAGCGATGGCTCCATTCCATGCCCTTCGAGTCGACGACGTCGGCCCGGAATTCGCCGGGCTGGTCCGGGCGGAAGAAGAAGCGGAAGCTCGGGTCCTCGCTGATCGAGATGCCGGTCTCGGCGGTCATGATCAGCTGATCGTTGTAGTAGAGGCGAATCGTCTTCACGTAGTGGGCCGGCCGGATCAGCTGGGTCTTCTGGTCCTTCTGCATGCCCGTGACGTTCGGGTGGCTCAGCATCAGCTGGCCAACCAGCGTGTTGTCCGGATTGCGCTTGCCGACAGTGCGGAAGTTCATCGTGCCGATGCGGTCCATGGCCTTCGCGAAATCCGAGCCCAGCGGCGCTGAGCATCCGCCCTGGGCCTTCACGAAATTGACCACCATGTGGTGTTCGCCGGTGTTCAGGACGGCAATCGCGCGGACATTGGTGTAGTTGTCGATCCGCAGGCGCAGCGCGAGGTCCGCGCGGCCCAGCGCCGGCGTCATGTCGAAGGTGCCCGCCAGCGGCTCCGGGTTGTTGTCGACGATCACGTAGATGCGCTGGATGTAGCGCGCGGGCGTCTGCGGGAAACGGGCCTTGATCGTCAGCGGCGTGAAGGCGGCGTCCTCCGACCTGTAGGGCGTCTTGAGCTCGATGACGGCATCGTCCTCGACGATGTCCTGGTCCGGGAAATATCGCGGTTTCAGCAGCGACTGCCAGACGTCGACCGGCGACTGGTTGTCGGCGGCGAGCGCCGGCATGGCGCCGGCCAGGGCGAGGCCCAGCATCACCCACAAGGCGGGAATCCTGATGTTCATGCGAGCGTGCTCCATCTGGGACTGGGAGGATGCCTGGCACCTGCCGCGTGGCGATCGCCCGGCCGGTGCGGCGGGCACCCGTACGCCATTATTCCACCTTCGGCCCCGTTTGTTCGTGCTCGCGCGCATCGGCCATGGCCGACGCGAGGCTCAGTCCGCGCCGGCAAAGTGATCGAAGCCCCGGCGCGCAAAGTCGAGGAGCCGGCCGTCCGTGTCCAGCACGCGGACACCGGCTCCGTCACGGACGCGCCCGATACAGCTGAGCAGCGGAATGCCCGCGCCCGCGAGCGCGGCCAGCCGGGGCAGCGCCGACGGCGGCACCGTGAAGCAGAGTTCATAGTCGTCCCCGCCGGTCAGGGCGTGGCGGAGCGCGGTCGGCGGGTCGCAGGATTCGCGGAGGGCTGCGGAGAGCGGGAGCCGGGCGGCGTCCAGATCGATCGCGCAGCCGCTGCGGGACGCGAGATGCCCGGCATCGGCAAGCAGGCCGTCCGAGACGTCGACGCAGCTCGAGGCGAGGCCGCGAAGCGCTGCACCGAGCGCAAGGCGCGGGTTCGGCCGGGTGAACCTGGCCAGAACGTGCTGCACGGCGGCGGATGGCGACGGCGGCGGGGGCCAGGCCGCGAGGCCGGCGGCGGCGTCACCCGGGGTGCCCGACACGTAGACGAGGTCGCCGGGTCGGGCGCCCGCGCGGGTCAGTTCACTGCCTGCCGGCAGGCTGCCGATGATCTGGACGGTCACGGTCAACGGCCCGCGCGTCGTGTCACCACCGACCAGGGCCGTGGCGGCCGGCACCAGAGCGTCCGCGAGGCCGGCGGCGAAACCGCGCACCCAGTCGACATCGGACACCGGCAGCGTCAGCGCGAGCATCGCCCACAGCGGCGTGGCACCCATCGCGGCGATATCGCTGAGGTTGACGGCTGCGGCGCGGTAGCCGATGTCGGCAGGCGCGAAATCGGGCGGGAAGTGGCGCCCGGCGACGAGGGTGTCGGCAACGACTACCAGCGAATGCCCGGTCGGCGGCGCGAGCACCGCGCCGTCGTCACCGATGCCGAGCAGCACGTCGTCACGCCGACAGCTCGTCGGCGCGATGATGTCGTAGATGAGTTCGAACTCGTTCACGCGCGGCCGGCGTCTCGCGCAGGCGCGCCCGTCGGGCTAGCGCGCGCCAGGCCCCGCATTGATTTCGACCTCGCGCAGCGAGCGCGCCAGTCGATCGAGCACGCCGTTGATGTAACGGTGCGCCTCGTCGGCGCCGAACATCTTCGACAGCTCGATGCCTTCGTTGACGACGACGCGATACGGAATGTGCAGGCAGTTCTTCAACTCGTAAGCGCCGACCAGCAACACCGAGCGTTCGACCGGCCCCACCCGCTCCCACGGCCGGTCGAGCAACGGCTCGATGACGGCGCGCAGCTCGGCGATCTGGCGCGGTATGTCGCGGGCGAGCTCGGCGAAGTACTCGACGTCCACCTTGTCGACTTCGCGCTCGTTGAGGAACTCGGCCAGGATGGTCTCGGGCGTCGCGCCGGCGACCTGCCACTGGTACAGCGCCTGCACGGCGCAGCGCCGCGCCTTGACCCGGCCGGCGTTACCGGTGTTCGGGCGTGGGCGCGGCTGGCCTGTATCGGTCTCCGCCACGAATCACAGGCCCCGCAGCAGGGAGATCATTTCGATTGCGGTGACCGCGGCCTCGGCGCCCTTGTTGCCGGCCTTGGTGCCCGCGCGCTCGATTGCCTGTTCGATGGTGTCGACGGTCAGCACCCCGAAAATCACCGGCACGCCGGTCTCGGACGCCACGCCCGCGAGGCCCCGCGAGCAGGCGCCCGCGACGTGGTCGAAGTGCGGAGTGGAGCCGCGGATCACGGCGCCGAGCGCGATCACCGCATCGTACTTGCCGCTGGCGGCCATCTTCTTCACGGCAACCGGCATTTCGAAGGCGCCCGGCACGCGCGCGATCGTGATGCCGCTGTCCTGCACGCCGTGGCGACGCAGCGCGTCGAGGCAGCCGCTTTCAAGGTGGTCGACGATGAAGTGGTTGAACCGGGCGGCGACGATGGCGATTCGCGCCGGCGCCGTCAGGACCATGCTGCCTTCTATGGTGGTGATCATGTGCTTCAGGAACCTCAGGTCACGTATTCGACGACTTCGAGACCGAAACCCGACAGCGCGTGGTAGCGGCGCGGGTTGCTCATCACGCGCATCTTGCGCACGCCGAGATCGGCCAGTATCTGGGCGCCCAGTCCGATCTGGCGCCAGTCGGCCGGCGCCTTGTGCGACTGCGATTCGGTCGGGGACGCATGGGTGTGGTCAGGGTCGGCGATGCGCAGCACCTGCCGCAGCACCTCGTCGTTGTCGACCTGGTTGCTGAGCACGACGACGACGCCCTCGCCCGCATCCGCTACCCGGCGCAGCGCGTCGCGCAGCGGCCAGCCGGCATCCTTGCGCACGCTCGCGGTCAGATCCTCGATGGGATTATAGATGTGCACGCGCACCAGCGTCGGCCGCTCCGGGCTGATGTCGCCACGCACCATCGCGAGGTGCAGGTCCTGGTGTATCGAGTCACGGTAGGCAATGAGCCGGAACTCGCCGAACTCGGTCGGCAGCGCGGCCTCGGCCGCCCGTTCGATGGTCTTCTCGTTCTCGATCCGGAAACGGATCAGGTCGGCGATGGTGCCGATCTTGAGGCCATGCTGGGCCGCGATCTTCTCGAGGTCGGGGCGCCGCGCCATCGTGCCGTCGTCGTTCAGAATCTCGACGATGACCGATGCCGGCTCGAGCCCGGCCAGGTGCGCGAGATCGCAACCGGCTTCGGTGTGGCCGGCACGCGTCAACGCCCCGCCGGACTGCGCCATCAGCGGGAAGATGTGGCCGGGCTGCACGATGTCGGCGGGCTTCGCATCCGGGGCGACGGCGACCTGGATGGTGCGCGCGCGATCCGCCGCGGAAATGCCGGTGGTCACGCCCTCCGCCGCCTCGATCGACATCGTGAAGTTGGTGCGATGCGTGTAGCGCGTGTCCTGCACCATCAATGGCAGGTTCAGCTGCCGGCAGCGCGCTTCGGTCAGCGTCAGGCAGATGAGCCCGCGGCCGTGCTTCGCCATGAAGTTCACGTGCTCCGCCGTACAGTGACTCGCGGCGAGGACGAAATCGCCTTCGTTCTCGCGGTCCTCGTCATCCATGATGATGACCATCTTGCCCGCGCGGATATCCTCGATTATTTCCTCGATTGAGTTGACTTCCATCGCTGTTCCAGACGAATGCAGGTTGATCGTAAGCGTACGGACGCCGCGCGACGCGCGGCGCCTCAGGAATGCCCGAGCATTCCAGCCTTGTGCAGGGTCTCGGTGGTGATGCCGGTGCCGGCAGCCGCATCCGGCGCCAGCAGTCGTTCGAGGTAGCGAGCGACGAGGTCTATCTCGAGGTTCACCCGGCTGCCGCTGCGCAGCTCGCCCAGGGTGGTACGCTCGAGGGTGTGCGGGATGATCAGCAGCTCGAAATCGGCGCCATTGACGCCGTTGACGGTGAGGCTGACGCCGTCGATGCAGATCGAACCCTTCGGCGCGATGTAACGGGCGAGTTCAGCCGGCGCGCGCAGCGTGAACTGCACGCAGTTGTCGCGCCCGATGCGGCTGCGCACCTCGCCGATGCCGTCGACGTGGCCGCTGACCAGGTGACCGCCGAGGCGATCGGACAGGCGCAGGGCCTTCTCGAGATTCACGCTGTCGCCGACGCGCTTGCCGCCCAGCGTCGTGCGGGCGAGGGTTTCCGGCGAGACGTCGACCTCGAAACGGCCCGGCGCAATCGCGACGGCGGTCAGGCACGGGCCCGAGCAGGCGATGCTGTCGCCCAGCGCGACGTCGCTGGTGTCGAGGTCGTGGGCGACGATCGCCATGCGCATCGCGCCACCCTGGGGGGTCAGCGTCTCGATGCGGCCAAGGGTCTGGATGATGCCGGTGAACATCAGGGCAATATCGAGGAAGCGGTGACGACCGTCAAGCCGAGGCCGGCCGGGCGACGAGGCGGAGATCCGGTCCGACGCGGGTGGTCTCGACGATATCGAGGCCCGGGCACTGCGCCAGCGCCGTGAAGTCGGCCACCGCGAAGGCGCTGCGCGCCCCGCTGCCGAGGATCTTCGGCGCCAGGTAGCACACGAGTTCATCGACGAGCCCCGCCGCGAGCAGGGCGCCGGCGAGGCGGGGACCGCATTCAGCCAGCACCTCGTTGATGGCCAGTTCGCCCAGGCGCGCGAGCACGGCCGGCAGGTCCACGCCACCGCCGCCTGCCGCCACGGTTTCCACACGGGCGCCGACGGCCGCCAGGCGGGCGCGCCGCCCGGCCTCGCCCCCGGTGGTGAACACGTGGACCGGCTCCGGCGTGGCGAACAGCCGCGCGTCCGGCTCGAGGCGCAGCGTAGCGTCGAGCACGACCCGGGCCGGTGGCGTGCCACCCAGATCGAAACCCGGGTCACGGACGTTGAGGGCCGGATCGTCGGCGAGCACCGTGCCGATGCCCGTGAGCACCGCGCAGCTGCGCGCGCGCAGCCGCTGCACGTCGGCGCGCGCGGCGGGGCCTGTGATCCATTGACTTTGCCCGTTCGCGAGCGCGGTCTTGCCGTCAAGGCTCATGCCGACCTTCAGCGTGACGAACGGGCGTCCGCGCTGGAAGCGGCTCATGAAACCCCGATTGAGCTCACGGGCGGCAGCGCCCAGCGGTCCGGCGTCGACCGCGATGCCGGCGGCGCGCAGGCGCGCCGCGCCCTGCCCCGCGACCAGTGGATGGGGATCGTCGCAGGCGTAGACCACGCGCGCGACGCGCGCGGCGACCAGGGCATCGACGCAGGGCGGCGTGCGGCCGTGGTGATTGCAGGGTTCGAGGGTCACGTAGGCGGTGGCGCCGGTGGCAAGTGCCCCGGCTTCGCCGAGCGCGACGACCTCTGCGTGCGGCCCACCCGCGTGATGGTGAAAGCCACGGCCGACGATCACGCCGTCGCGCACGATGACGCAGCCGACGCGCGGATTGGGCCGGGTCGAGCACAGCCCGCGCGACGCGAGGCGCAGCGCGTCCGCCATGAAGCGTTGATCGTCTGCTGCGCTCATGGGTCGCTGCCTGGCACGCTGGCGGATGCCGGCGTTGCGCCTAGCGCTTGCCCTTCGCGGGTTCGTCGGCCGGAATCAGGTTGAGCTGCTGTTCGCGCAGGTCGGGCGGCAGATCATTCTCGAGTCGCTCGATTTCCTCGAGGAAGGCCTTCACGTCCTCGAAGCTGCGGTAGACCGACGCGAAGCGGACATAGGCGACCTGGTCCAGTCCGCGCAGTTCGTCCATGACGAGATCGCCGATGCGGCGGGATTCGATCTCGCGGTCGCCGCTTTCACGCACGCGGCGGGTGATGCGGTTGATGGCGGCCTCGACCCGCTCCATCTCGACCGGCCGCTTTTCCAGCGCCTTGACGATGCCACGGCGCAGCTTCTCGTCGCTGAAGGTCTCGCGGCGGCCATCGCTCTTGATGACGCGCGGCAGGCTCAGTTCGGCCGTTTCATAGGTTGTGAAGCGCGCCTTGCACTCCATGCACTCGCGCCGCCGGCGGATCTGGTCGCCTTCGCCGAGCAGCCGCGAGTCTATGACTCGCGTGTCGTTGTGGGCGCAGAAGGGACAGTGCACGGCCGGCGGCGCCCGGGCTCAGCTGCCGTAGACCGGGAACTGCGCGCAGAGCTCGGTCACCCTGCCGCGGACCTCGGCATTCACCCGCTCATCGTCGATGTGGTCGAGCACGTCGCACATCCAGCCGGCAATGGCGCACGCTTCCGCTTCGCCACAGCCGCGGGTCGTCATCGCCGGCGTGCCGATGCGAATCCCGCTCGTGACGAAAGGCGACTGCGGATCGTTGGGCACGGCGTTCTTGTTGACGGTGATGTGCGCCTTGCCCAGCGCCGCGTCGGCCGCCTTGCCGGTGAGGCCCCGCGGCGACAGGTCGACCAGGAAGAGGTGGTTGTCGGTGCCGCCCGACACGACCTTGAAGCCGCGCGACATGAAGGTCTCGGCCATGGCCCGTGCGTTCGTGATCACCTGTTCCTGGTAGGCGCGGAAGCCGGGCGCCATCGCCTCCTTGAACGCGACCGCCTTGGCGGCGATGACGTGCATCAGCGGGCCGCCCTGGATGCCGGGGAACACGGCGGAATTGACCTTCTTCTCGAGTTCCTCGTTGCGCCGGGCGAGGATGAGGCCGCTGCGCGGGCCGCGCAGGGTCTTGTGCGTCGTGGTGGTCGTCATGTCCGCGAGCTGGACCGGGCTCGGATACAGGCCGACTGCGACCAGGCCGGCGACGTGGGCCATGTCGGACACCAGATAGGCGCCGACCTCGTCGGCGATTTCGCGGAATTTAGCCCAGTCGATCACGCGCGAGTAGGCGGAGAAGCCGGTCATGATCATGCGCGGCCGATGCTCGCGCGCGAGCCGCACGACCTCGTCGTAGTCGATGAGGCCGGTGGCGACGTCGAGGCCGTACTGGACGGCCCGGTAGGTGCGCCCGGAGAAATTGACGGCCGCGCCGTGGGTCAGGTGGCCACCGTGGGCGAGGCTCATGCCGAGCACGCAGTCACCTGCATTGAGCAGGCCGAGGTAGACCGCGGCATTCGCCTGCGAACCCGAATGGGGCTGCACGTTCGCGTAGTCGGCGCCGAACAGCGCCTTGGCCCGGTCAATCGCCAGCTGTTCGACGACGTCGACGTGCTCGCACCCGCCATAGTAGCGCTTGCCCGGGTATCCCTCGGCGTACTTGTTCGTCAGCACCGTGCCCTGGGCTTCCAGCACACGGGGGCTGGTGTGGTTCTCCGAGGCAATCAGCTCGATATGGTCTTCCTGGCGCTGGCGCTCGTTCTCCAGCGCACGCCACAGCTCGGAATCGAAGCCCTGGATGCCCATGTCTTTCGGGAACAATTCGCAATCCTCCGTCTGGTGAAACAAGCCGCTGGCGGGCGCAGGCGCCGGCGTCGCGCGCGTGGCCAGCGGCGGCGCGCCCCGGGATTCCGGCATTATTAAATATCGCGCTGCACAGCTCAATCAAAACATATTGAATTTGCGGGCGATTTTGTTCACCGACGCGAAAGGCGAGCCACGCGAGCGACGATCAAGTTAATTCCGCCGGGGCCGCTAAACAGGGTCTGGAGATTCGAACCGGCCCGGCACTCGGGCGTCCCGCACGGCCCGGGACGCCCGGCACCGGCGACAACGCACAAGGCGACCACGCGGCATGGCGGAAGCGGCACTCGACGGGAATTCGGAAATCGCGCTGGAAGAGCGCTTCATGGTGGTCAACCGCGACCGCCTGCAGCGCACGTACGCGACGATGAGCGGACGCCAGCAGGCCTTCGTCGAGCTGCTGCCGCTGCTGTTCCACGTCAACCATCCCCTGCTGCCTGGCTACATCTCGCAGGACGTGCCGGCAGGCGTGTGCGACTACGTGCCGGGGCGCACCGCGCTGGCGGCCGCGAAACAGCTCGCACGCACCTTCGTCTACGAACAGCGACTGCAGCGAAACTACGCGATTCGCGGCCTCTACCTGATGGGCAGCCCGGGCACGATTGCTTATACGCGGCAAAGCGACCTCGACGTGTGGCTGGTGCATGACGCGGGGCTTGCGGAGGCGGAAGTCGTGCGGCTGCGCGAGAAGGCGCGACGCATCGAGGACTATTCGCAGGGCACGGGCCTCGACCTGCATTTCTTCGTATTCGACGCGGAGCGCTTCAAGCGTGGCGAGACGCTCAGCCTCTCGGATGAGAGCAGCGGCAGTACGCAGCATTACCTGCTGCTCGACGAGTTCTACCGGTCGGGTCTGTTGCTGGCGGGCCTGCGCCCGCTGTGGTGGGCGGTGCCGCCCGGCGAAGAGCACCGCTACGACGAGTACATCGCGGAAGCCGAGCAGAAGCGCACGCTGGCGCCGCGCGCCTATGTCGACTTCGGCGGTCTTGCCCGCATCCCGGCGGAGGAGTTCTTCGGCGGCACCGTGTGGCAGCTCTACAAGAGCATCGACTCGCCTTACAAATCCGTGATGAAGCTGCTGCTCATGGAAGCGTACGCGGCGGAGTACCCGGATATCGGCCTGTTGAGCCACCGCCACAAGCTCGCGTTGCGGCGGGAAGTGACGCTCGACGAGCTGGACCCTTACGTCGCGATGTACCGCAAGGTCGAGGAATACCTGCTCGCGCGCAAGGACGACAGCCGGCTGCGGCTGTTGCGGCGCGCATTCTACATCAAGACCAACGAGGTGCTGACCCAGCCGCCAGACCCGCGCCAGCCCGCCTGGCGGCGGCAGAACATCGAACGCCTGGTGCGGGACTGGGGCTGGCCCCCGCAGGTCCTGAGCCATCTCGACCAGCGGCAGCGCTGGCGCATCGACAGCGCCATCGATGAGCGGCGCGACCTGGTGAAAGTCCTGCAGAAGAGTTACGGGGCGCTGTCGGAGTTCGCGCGCCGCTTCGCCACCGACAAACGCATCACGCAGCTCGATCTGACCGTGCTCGGGCGCAAGCTCTACGCGGCCTTCGACAAGAAGCCGAACAAGATCGAACTGATCACGCGTGGCCTGTGCAGCGCGCCCGAGGAAACGGAGCTGTCGCTGCACCAGGTGAGCTTCGAGCGCACCGGGCTGCAATGGATGCTGTTCGACGGCGCGGTCACGCCCGACGCGCTGCAGAACCGGGCGCCGCTGCGTCGCTCGCCATCGCTGGTCGACGTCCTCGCATGGTGCTTCTTCAACCGCCTGACGGGCGCCGCGACCCAGTGGCACCACTTTGCGAACGGGCGCCGCCAGTCGCCACAGATCATTCGCAAGATTCTGGATGCGCTGGAGTCCGCCTATCCGCAGCACGAACTGCCGCCCACCGAACTGGGCGCGCTCGGCCATGCACCCCGCGTGGCGCGCGCCATGTTCTTCGTCAACGTGGGCCTCGACACCGTGCTGAGCGGCGGGCGTCTCGGCGCCGTGCTGACGAGCGACCGCACGGATGCGTTCCAGTTCGGCGGCCAGCGAATGAACCTCGTGCGCACCATCGACCTTCTGCTCCAGACCAGCTGGGAAGAGCTGCTCTGCTTCCGCTTCGAAGGCGAGGACGGCATCGCCCAGGCAGTCTGCGAATACCTGAAGCGGCTCGGCCCGAATCCGGAGCCGGTCCAGCATACGGCGCTCATCCACTGCTTCGATGCCGACTACAACAACGCGATCACGCAGCGCCTCGGCCAGCACCTCGCCGAGCTCGTGCGACTGGTGTCCCGCGTCCAGCCCGGCGCCTCGCTGCATCACATCGTGAGCATCGGTGACAGCTTCTGTGACATGTACCGCACGTCGCAGGGCATCCGTTACCAGCTGCACGCGGGACAGGCGGCGCTGCTCAAGGCGCTCTCCGCGCAGCCTGTCGGCTTCCGTCACGTCGAATTCGGCGGGCATCTCGCGGTCGAGTCACCGCTGAGCCGGGTCTTCGCGAGCAACCGGCCGGGCTGCATCCAGGTCTTCGCACTGCCCCATCGCGAACGCATCGAGATCTTCATGCTGAGCGCCGAGGGCGCGCTGTTCCGCTACGTGCACGAGGATGCCGATCCCTCGCCACTGTTCGACCATCTCGTGCGCTTTCTCGGCAATGTCGGGCGCAACGCGGAAATGACGGACGGACGGCCACCACCGGCGATCGAGTGCCACGTGATGAAGGCCGCGCCGGGCGGCTATGCACTGCAGGCGATTCCGGCGGCCGGCGCGGAGAATCGCCCCTACCTGCCGCTGCGCCTGTTCGTCGATCTCGACCGCGACAAGCGTCCCCGTTTCGTCGCCTACCTGGACGAGGAGCAGTTCAGCACCGAGGAATACGGCAACGGCCTGTTCGAGGCCCTCGCACGGGCCGTGCTGCAGAAACGCCAGGGCCGCGGCCGCTACCCCGTCTACATCACCGATCTGGAACTGTCGCCAGCCCTCCTGCAGGGGCGCAACATCGACCCGCGCAACGTCATCGAACTGCTGCGCCAGAAGCTGCGCATCGAGCAGCAGCTGACGCAGGCGCTGGCGCGCGATCCCGCCTCCCCAGCCGAGGCCTGAGACCGGGAAGCGGACACCCGGGAGGTCCGCCCGACGGCGAACCCGGGTAGAATGCGGCGCTGTTCCTCCACCGCGCCGAGCACCTGCCGATGACTGCCGCCGACGATTTCTTCGCCCGCGCCGAGAAACTTCTCGCGCGCTTCGAACAGAGCCTGCCGCCGCTACCCGACAGCCGCATCGAGGACGGCATCGCGTGGCGCTGGCGCAAGCGCAATGGCCGGGGCTGGCTCGATCCGATCACACGCTTCAACCCGGTGGCGCTGGATGATCTGCAGCACATCGAGGTGCAGAAGGAGGAACTGTCGCGCAACACGCGCCAGTTCCTGGCCGGATTGCCGGCAAACAACGCCCTGCTGTGGGGGCCGCGCGGCACCGGCAAGTCTTCGCTGGTGAAAGCCCTGCTCAACGCCTATGCGCCCGCAGGCCTGCGGCTGGTGGAAGTCGAGCGGCACGATCTGGTCGACCTGCCCGATATCGTCGACGCGCTCGCGTCGCGCAGCGCGCGTTACATCGTGTTCTGCGACGACCTTTCCTTCGACGAACACGACCAGACCTACCGTGCGCTGAAGACGGTGCTGGACGGCTCGGTGCTCAGCACGCCGGACAACCTGCTGATCTACGCGACGTCGAATCGGCGCCACCTGGTGCCGGAACGACTGCGCGACAACAACGACGCGCGCCACGACGAGGACGGCGAGGTCCACCAGAGCGAGGCCGTCGAGGAGAAAATCTCGCTGTCGGAGCGGTTTGGGCTGTGGCTCTCGTTCCACCAGTTCAACCAGGACCGCTATCTCGACATCGTCGACCACTGGCTCACCGCCTTCGACGTCCCCGCGCGAGACAGCGCGGAAGTGCGGCGCGCGGCGCTGCAGTGGGCCCTGCTCCACGGTTCGCGCAGCGGTCGTGCGGCGCACCAGTTCGCGCGTGACTGGGCCGGGCGCGTGGCGCTCGCGACGCGGGAGTCCACATGAGCGCAGTACCCGCTGACATCCAGCCCGCGCGCGACGAGGCCGACTGCCTCTATACCGGTGACGAGGTCGCGAGCGCATGCGACCGCATGGCGCGGTCCGTGGACGCCCGGCTGCGCGGCACGAACCCGCTGCTGCTGGTGACGATGACCGGCGGCATGATGCCCGCCGCGCTGCTGATGTCGCGCCTCGATTTTCCGCTGCAGATCGACTACATCCACCTCACGCGCTACGGCAGCGCCACCACCGGCGGCGCCATCGAATGGCTGCGGCGGCCGGCAATGAGCCTGCAGGGGCGCACGGTGCTGCTCGTCGACGACCTCCTCGACCACGGGCTCACGCTGCAGGCGGCGGTCGATGAATGCCGCACGAGCGGCGCACGCGAGGTGCTGACGGCGGTCCTCGTCGTCAAGGACGTCGTCAATCGACCCGGCCTCGCCGAGGTCGATTTTCACGCACTGGTCACGCCCGATCGTTACCTCTTCGGCGCGGGCATGGATTACAAGACCTACTGGCGGAACTGCGCCGGTATCTACGCGGTCAAGGGCACATGAGCCGATACGCAATCATCGGGGGCAGCGGACTCGACTCGCTGGGCCCGCTGCAGATTTCGGCCCGCCGCCAGGTGATCACGGCCTACGGCGCGCCGTCCGGTCCGCTGTGCGAAGGGAATTTCGCGGGTTCGCCGGTCGTGTTCCTGCCGCGCCATGGCGAGACCCACCGCATCCCGCCGCACCTCATCAACTATCGCGCGAACATCGCGGCCCTGAAGACGCTGGGCGTGACTTCCGTCATCGCGGTCACGGCGGTCGGCGGCATAGGCCCGGAAGCGGGCCCCGGACGGATCGTGATCCCCGACCAGATCATCGACTACACCTACGGGCGCGAACACACCTTCTCCGATGGCACGGCCGATGCGGTCGACCACGTCGACTTCACCGAGCCCTACAGCGCCGCGCTGCGCGCGCTGCTGATCGAAGTGGCGCCGGACGCCGGCTGCGAAGTCGTGCCCCACGGCGTGTACGGAGCGACCCAGGGCCCGCGCCTGGAAACCGCCGCCGAAATCGCGCGCATGGCGCGCGACGGCTGTTCCATCGTCGGCATGACCGGCATGCCGGAGGCCGCGCTCGCGCGCGAGGCCGGTCTTGACTACGCGACCGTCTCGCTGAGCGTGAACTGGGCGGCAGGCATCGGCGGCGCGACGATTTCGCTGGAGGAGATCGGCCAGCACCTGACGCAGGGCATGACCGCGGTGCTGCGACTGGTCGGTCGCGCGATCGGCGTCGCGCTCAGTCGCTGAGCGGCGCCCCGGCAGCGGGCCCCATGCTCGCGGGTGCTTCAGCGGCCGGAGGCAGCACCTCGGTGACCTGCAGCAGGATGCCCAGCAGTTCATGGTCGAGGTAGTGAAGTTCGCCGGGGCGCAGGTTGCGCGAGGAGCGCACGCGCACCGGTGTCTCGCCGGCCATGACCACGAAGTCCGTGCTCACCCTGAGTTGCGGTTTCGCGACCTGCAGCGTCACGCTGCCCTCGGCACGCGGCCGCACCGGCGCCAGTCCACCACCTTCCGCCGCCGTTGGCACGGCTGGCGCACCGTCCGCGAGATAGACCGGCGCGACCACGCTGTCGGGCTGGCGCCAAGCGGCGTGTGAGAGAACCTCGTAGGTCGCGGCGCCCGCCAGCAGCTTTTCCGCCCCCGCAAGCCGGTGCATCGTCGCGGGCAGGCGGGCGAAGGTCGGCGGCGGAAGCAGCGCGTCGGTGGCGGCTTCCTCAGCGAGGCGGCGGGCGGCGCCGAAGTCCGGCAGCGGCGCGGAAGGCGACCACTGTCCGGCATCGGCGACCACATGCCGGAACACGATGACTTCGATCTCATAGTCGGCGGCCGGCGCCGACATGGCGCACAGCAGGGCCAGGCCCAGCGCCGCCAGCAGGCGGCCCGCGGTCCGCCGCTTTACCGGCTTCGCCGATGCCCGCGTATCCATGGTCATGACAGGCGCTCCAGCAGGTGTTCGAGTTCGTTGAACCGGGCTTCCTCCTCGGTGAGATCCTTGCGCAGGCGCAGCTTGTCCTGGCCTTCGAGACGGTAATGCTGCGCCGACTGGATCAGCTTGATCACCTTGATCGGTTCGACGTTCGGCTGCGGCCGGAATTCGATCAGCCCGCCCTGCCGCGTCATGTCGATACGCTTGATCCCGAGCAGATCGGCCTTCAGGCGCAGCGCGGTGATGCGGAACAGATTATTCACCGCAGGGCCGCAGGGTCCAAGCCGATCGATCAACTCTTCCCGCAGCAGCGTGAGGTCGCTGTCGTTCGCGGCGCTCGCGATGCGCTTGTAGAGCACCAGCCGCGCGTGGACGTCGGGCAGGTAGTCGTCGGGCAGCAAGGCCGGGACGTGCATGTCGATTTCGCAGGCGCGCGAGATCCCGGACTCGAAATCGGGCTGCTTGCCCGCCTTCAGCGCCGACACCGCCCGATTCAGCAGTTCGGCGTAGAGGCCGAACCCTATTTCCTGGATCTGCCCGCTCTGCTCGTCGCCGAGGATTTCGCCGGCGCCGCGGATCTCCATGTCGTGGGTCGCAAGCGTGAAACCGATGCCGAGGTCCTCCAGCGACTCGATCGCCTCCAGCCGCTTCACGGCATCGGCGGTCATCGACTTGCGCGACGGCACGAGGAGGTAGGCGTAGGCACGATGGTGCGAGCGGCCCACGCGCCCGCGCAGCTGGTAGAGCTGGGCGAGGCCGAAGCGGTCGGCGCGGTTGATCAGCATCGTGTTCGCATTCGGCACGTCGATGCCCGTCTCGATGATCGTCGTGCACACCAGGACGTTGCAGCGGCGGTGGTAGAAATCGAGCATGACCTGTTCGAGTTCCTTCTCCCGCATCTGGCCGTGGGCGTGGCGCACCCGCGCCTCGGGCACCAGCGCCGCAATCTCGTCGGCGAGCTTCTGGATGTTCTCGACCTCGTTGTGGACGAAGTAGACCTGGCCGCCGCGCGCGAGCTCGCGCATGATCGCTTCGCGCACGAGTTCGTCGGACCACTCGTACAGGAAGGTCTGCACCGCGAGACGCTTGGAGGGCGCCGTGGCGATCACCGACAGCTCGCGCGTGCCGGACAGCGCCATGTTCAGCGTGCGCGGAATCGGGGTCGCGGTCAGCGTCAACAGATCGACCTCGGCGCGCAGCTGCTTGAACTGCTCCTTCTGGCGCACGCCGAAGCGGTGCTCCTCGTCGATGATGACCAGACCCAGGTCCTTGAACCTCACGTCACGGCCGAGCAGCTTGTGCGTGCCGATGACGATGTCGACGGTGCCGCTCTCGAGACCCGCGAGCGTCGTCTTGACCTCGCCGGACTCGCGGAAACGCGACAGCTGGCCGATGCGCACCGGCCAGTCGGCGAAGCGATCGCGGAAGGTCTGGTAGTGCTGCTGGGCGAGCAGCGTCGTCGGCACCAGCACCGCGACCTGCTTGCCGCCATTGACCGCGATGAAGGCTGCCCGCATCGCGACCTCGGTCTTGCCGAACCCGACGTCACCGCAGATGAGGCGGTCCATGGGTTGCCCGCGCTGCATGTCGTCGATCACGGCCTCGATGGCAGCCAGCTGGTCGGGCGTCTCCTCGAAGGGGAAACCCTGCTCGAACGCGCGATAGGCCTCGCGGTCGATGGCGAAGGCGTGGCCCTTGCGCGCGGCGCGCCGCGCATGGATCTCGAGCAGCTCGGCCGCAACGTCACGGATACGCTCGGCGGCCTTGCGCTTGGCCTTGTCCCACTGCCCGGTGCCTAGCTTGTGCAGCGGCGCGCGGTCGGGATCGATGCCGGTGTAGCGGCTGATCAGCGCCAGCGCGCTGACCGGCACGTAGAGCTTGTCGCCGTCGGCGTACTCGAGCTTGATGAACTCGTTCGCGACGTCGCCGACCTGCAGCACCTCGAGCCCGAGGTAGCGACCGACGCCGTACTGTTCGTGGACCACCGGCGCCCCGACGCGAAGCTCGGCGAGGTTGCGAACCACCGCCTCCTGGTCGACGTTGCTGCGTCGCCGGCGGCGGCGCTGCGCCGCGCGCTCGCCGAAAAGCTGGAGCTCCGTGACCAGCGCGATCCGGGGCTCGTCGATTTCGACGCCTTCCGCAAGCGGGGCAACCGCCAGCGCGACGCGCTCGTCGCCCGCGGTGAACTCGGCCCAGGAGCCGACCTGCGGCAGCACGACGCCGTTCGCGCGGAACAGGTCGAGCATCGTCTCGCGGCGACCGTTCGATTCGGCCAGGAACAGCACGCGCCCGTCGTAGCGCGACAGGAACTCGGTGACCGCCAGCAGCGGCGTACGCGCCCGGGAATCAACGGGCAGGCGCGGACCCGGGCGGGTGGCGAAGCGCTGCGCCTTCGCCCGCTCCTCCCAGGACTCGGGGTCCACGTGGATACGCGCGCGGGACGACAGCTCGGCCGCGACCTCGCCGTCGGCGAGGAACAGCCGGGACGGCGGGAGGATCGGCCGCTCGATGTCGTGGCGCAGCTGTTCGTGGCGCTCGTCGACGGCGCGGCGAAAGGTCTTTGCCGCGTCGTCGATGTCGCCGTCGATGATGATCAACGTGTCATGGGGCAGGTAATCGAAGACGCTCGACACCGAGTCGAAGAACAGCGGCAGGTAGTATTCGATGCCCGGCGGCGCCATGCCGTCGCTGATGTCCTCGTAGATCGGGCTCGCCGTCGGCCGGCCCT
>CALRPY020000020.1:0-70048 GCA_943370145.1 Hydrogenophaga intermedia
CAAGTTCTGGCAGCCACCGCCAGCGCGCCCGGCAAAGGCATGGCCAGCAGCCGGTTGGAGCATTTTTGCAGACGCGGTGTCAGCGTTCTCAGCCCGAGGCCCGGGTCTCGCAGGACGAAATCCGCCCGGCAACCGCTCCCGATGCCCGGGCCAGGCCAGCCTGTCGGTCGGTCCCTGCCAGTGCACGCGTGGAGCCTGGCTGGCCGCTCGCCACCCCCACTCTCTATACTCACCGCCTGACCCGGCTCACCGGCCGCACCACGTGCAAACCGCATGATCCGCCTCCGACCCACGCCATCCGCGCGCGTCCTTGCGTTGCTGGGGACCGCCCTGGCTTCAGCCACCCTGTTTGCGGCCGATGTCTATCGATGGACGGACGAGGACGGCGCGACCCATTTCGGCGACCAGCCACCGGCGGCCGGGGCGCTGCGAATCAAGGTCCGCACGGGCAATGCGCCTGCCGATGGCGACCGCCAGGAGCGCACGCAACGACTGCTCGACGAATTCGCCGCAGCGCGGGCCGAGAAGAAGGCTTCGGCAGAGGAAGAGGCCAGGGCCGCGGAAGCGCGCGCCGCAGCCTGCGACGAAGCGCGAAACCGGCATTATGAATACGAGCACTCCGGTTACCTGTACGTCTGGGACGCCACGGGCAACAAGCGTGTGCTGAGCGACGGGGAACACGCCCAGGCACGCGCGACAGCCCGCGCGGACGTGGACAAGTGGTGCGATTGAAACGCTCGTAAAGCGCTCAAAAAGTCGCGATATCTCAGCTATCCGGCTGAGGGCATTCAAGTTACTATTTTCTGAACCTTGAGTTCGCTGGGGACAGACGGCCGGGCATGAAAGAAGCATTCTGGAAATCCGACCGGTTCGTCGGTCTCATCATTTCCCTGGTTTTCTTCATCGGTTGGTGGGGCGCCAATCCTGTCCTCGAAGGATTGGAAGGTGACGCCTACGATCTCGGCGTCAGGCTGTCGTCGCGCGAGGACGCGACGCGCAAGGACGACATCGCGGTCATCGCGATCGATGACCAGAGCATCCAGAACATCGGCCGCTGGCCGTGGCCGCGCGACGTCCACGCGAACATGGTCGAGAAGCTGAGCGAGGCCGGCGCGAAGACGATTGCCTCGACCATCTTCTATTCGGAGCCCCAGGTCGATCCCGGGCTGGCGTGGATTACGCGGCTGCGCGACCAACTCGGCACGGCGTCGCTGGCGCCTGACAAGGCCGCGGAAATCACCTCGACGCTGGACGCGGCGGTCAAGGCCCTCGACACCGATGCCATCCTCGGCGGCACGCTCGCAAGCACCAGTCGCACGGTCCTCGCAATGCAGTTCGATCCGGGCGAAATCATCGGCAACCCCGATGCGCCCCTGCCGGATTACGTAAGCCGGTTCGCGATTCCTGAAGCGAATATCACCGACCCCAGCGGCACCAACGCCTACTTCCCGCTCCCGACGACGAAGGCTGCGCCCCCGATCGCGGCGGTCGGCGGGCATGCGGCAGGCATCGGCTCCCTGATCAACCCGCTGGACGTCGACGGCACCCTGCGGCGCGAACCGCTCGTCATCCGCTACTACGACCAGTATTTCCCCTCGCTTGCGCTCATGACGGCCGCACGCAGCCTCAACCTGACGGTCACGGACATCCAGGTGGCCCGCGGCGAGAGCGTCCGGCTCGGCGGGCTCGAGATCAAGACCGACCCGATCTCCCGCATGAACACCTTCTACTACGGCAGCGAGGACGAGGACTCCCAGGGCAAACCGCTTCCACCGTTTCCGGTGTACTCGTTCTACAACGTGATCCAGGGCGAGACGCCGCTGGACAACTTCAAGGACAAGATTGTCCTCATCGGCGCGACCGCCTTTGGCGTCGGCTCCGACCTCTACACGCCGATTGGCGAGGTCAAGGGGCCGGTGATGATCCTCGCGCACACCGTCGCGAGCATCCTGAACCAGCATTTCTTCGTGCAGCCCACCTGGGCTTTCTGGGTCGAACTGCTGGCAATCCTGCTTGTTGCAGCCTACCTGACCGCCGTGCTGCCGCGGCTGAATGCGGGGCCCGCCGCACTCGCGAGCATCGGCCTGTTCGTGCTGCTGCTCGCGGTGGAGCTGGGCCTGATGGTCACGCAGGCGAGCTGGCTGAAGCTGGTCACCGCGGCAACCATGCTGCTGGTCGGCCACGCGCTCCTCACGACCAAGCGCTTCCTCGCGACCGAGCGCGGCGCCATCGACAGCAGCATCAAGGCCGCGATGTCGAACCGCCAGCTGGCGCTGCAGTTCCAGCAGAAGGGCGAGCTGGACAACGCTTTCGAGTACTTCCGGCGCTGCCCGATCGACGATGAACTGCTGGAGGCGATGTACGGCCTCGCCGCGGACTTCACGGTCAAGCGCCTGCCGCAGAAGGCGATGCACGTCTACGAGTACATACACGCGAAAAATCCCAGGTTCCGCGACATCGAGGCCAAGATCGCGCAGGCCCGGCACATGACGGATACCCAGATGCTGTTTCCTGGCGGGCGTCCGGGCGGCGGCTCGGCATCCAGCACCCTGGTGCTGGGGCCCGGCATGCCGAAAACGATGCTCGGTCGCTACGAGGTGGAGAAGGAGCTGGGCAAGGGTGCCATGGGCGTCGTGTATCTCGGCAAGGACCCGAAGATCAACCGCGTCGTGGCCATCAAGACGATGGCCCTGTCCCAGGAATTCGAGGCCGACGAACTCGACGAGGTGAAGTCGCGGTTCTTCCGCGAGGCGGAAACGGCCGGTCGTCTGCAGCACCCGAACGTCGTGACGATCTACGACGCCGGCGAGGAGCACGACCTCGCGTACATCGCGATGGAGTTCCTCGAGGGACACGACCTGACGCGCTACACGAAACCCGACAGCCTGCTGCCGCTGCAAACGGTGCTCGGGATCATCTTCAAGTCCGCGCTGGCCCTCGACTACGCGCACAAGAACGGCGTCGTCCACCGCGATATCAAGCCGGCCAACGTGATGTACGAGCCGAACAAGAAGACCGTCAAGCTCACCGACTTCGGCATCGCGCGCATCACGGATTCAAGCAAGACCAAGACCGGCATGGTGCTGGGCACACCGTCGTACATGTCGCCGGAACAACTGTCAGGCAAGAAAGTCGATGGCCGCTCGGACCTGTTCTCGCTGGGCGTGATGCTCTACCAGATGGTCACCGGTAAACTCCCCTTCCAGGGCGAATCGATGGCGACCCTCATGTACAAGATTGCCAATGAGCCCCACCAGGACATCGCGGAACTGAAGCCGGAGCTGGCGAAACAGAAGCCCTGCCTGTCCGCGATCATAAACAAGGCCCTCCAGAAAGACGTCTCCCAGCGTTACCAGAGCGGTGCCGACATGGCGCGGGACATCCAGGCCTGCGCCAAGCAGGTCGGGCCGTAGGACCCCACGGGAAAACCGCGGCATGATGATGCCCGCCGAAGTCGAGTTCGCGAACGTCTCCGATCCGGGGCGCAAGCGACCGCACAACGAGGACAGCTCGGCCACCGATCGGGCTCTTGGCCTTGCGCTCGTCGCCGACGGCATGGGCGGCTACAAGGCCGGCGAGGTCGCCAGCGCGATTGCAGCCAAGGCGGTCGTCGACGGCGTTCGTGAGGGCGGAAACAAGCATCGCTTCGTGCGTTCGCAGCGCGGCAATGGCCAGGCTTCGTCAGCCGAGGCCCAGTTGATTCGCGAATGCATCCAGGCCGCGAACAAGCACATCTACGACACGGCGCACGCCCTTCCGCAGTGCCAGGGCATGGGCACGACCATCGTCGCCGCGATGTTCTCGCTCGGACGGGTCACGATCGCCCACGTCGGTGATTCGCGCATCTATCGCTACCGGGGCGGCGAACTCAAGCAGGTCACCAGCGACCACTCGCTGGTCCAGGAACTGATCGACAGGGGTTTCTTCACGCCGGAAGAGGCACAGGCCAATACGCCGAAGAATCTGGTCACCCGGGCACTGGGTATCGACGAGCACGTCGAGGTCGACGTGCAGGAGCTGGAGACCGAGACAGGCGATATCTACCTGCTCTGCTCGGACGGCCTGAATGATATGGTAAATGATGAAGAAATTCGCTTAACCCTCAGTAAATATAGTGCTAATCTTTTGCAAGCGGCCCAGGAATTGGTGCGGCTGGCCAACCAGGGCGGCGGTAAGGACAACATTTCCGTCGTGCTCGCCCGACCGCGGCAGGCACAATCCGGACGTGCAGGACTACTCGCGAAGGTGATGGGGCTTTTTACGAGGCGCAGCTGACAGGACACAACAATGGGCAAACTCGTACTCAGCTTGAACGGCGCGGTCCAGGGCGATTTCCAGCTCAACAAGGAGCGGATGACGATTGGCCGCAAGCCCGACAACGACATCCAGATCGACAATCTGGCCGTCAGCGGCAAGCATGCCCTCGTCATCACCATTCTTGACGACTCCTTCCTCGAAGACCTCGGCAGCACGAATGGCACCTACGTCAACGGCAAGCTGATCAAGAAGCATGCGCTGCGCGACGGCGATGTCATTGGCATCGGCAAGCACGAACTGAAGTACGTCAACGAGCACGCCACGGCCGACGACGAGGAATTCGAAAAAACGATGATCATCAGGCCGGGCAGCGCCAGCGCCGCGATGTCGGCCGCCCGGGCGGCGGAAAGCGCACCACCGCCCGCCCCGTCCGCGCCGCCACCCCACGTCACGGCGGCGGCATCGCAGCCCGCGCCGTACGCCGCCCAACCCAGTCCGTTGCACGCGGCGCCCCCACCGCCGGCCCCCGCGTCAGGCATGCCGCTGGGTAAGCTGCGCGTCCTGAGTGGCCCGATTGCGGGCAAGGAGCTGGAACTGACGAAAGCCCTGATCACGCTCGGCAAGCCCGGTGTGCAGGTGGCAGTCATTTCGCGGCGGCCGAACGGCTACTCCCTCACTCACATCGAGGGCGACGGTAAGAATGCCAATTTTCCGGTCGTCAACGGTGCGCCGATCGGTACGCAGGCCTACTCGATGAAGAGCGGTGATATCGTCGAAATCGCCGGCATCAAGATGGAGTTCACGCTCACTCGCTGATCACCCTGCGGGAGGCAGCGAGAAAAAGCGCCCGCAAGGGCGCTTTTTCGTTGGAGGGCCCGGCCGGCACCCACGGCCCGCGCGGCCCGGTCTATTTCGTCGCATGCGTGAACACGCCGTCCCAAGCCGGGCCGGGCGGCTGTTTCCTGAACTGCTCGATGCGCTCGACATAGACCTTGTACAGCGCCGGCGCGCGCGACGTGCGGCTCAGGTTCAGGAAATTCATCTCCGCGGTATCCCACTCGGCCGCCCGGTACATGCGCAGCGCCTCGCGGTAGAGCTTGAGTTCATCCTTCCACTTCGTATCGAGCTCGCTGCGCAGGCACAGGGGTTCGAAGATCGTGATGGGCCGGTCCTTGCCTTTCACCCGCACGCGATCGATCTCGCGATAGGCATATTCGGGCACCGCTTCCCGGGTACTCTCACTGACGAGCATCGACACGCCGTAGCCCTTGGTCAGGCCCTCGAGGCGCGACCCGAGATTCACCGCGTCCCCCAGCACCGTGTAGGCCATGCGGAACTCCGAACCCATGTTGCCGACACTCATGGGCCCGGTGTTGATACCGACGCCGATCCTGATGGCCGGCCAGCCGCGACTCGCGAAGTTGCGGTTGAGTTCCTCCAGCCGCGCCAGCATGCCGAGGCCGGCCTGTACCGCATGACGCGCATGCTCGGGATCGCTCAGCGGGGCGCCCCAGAACGCCATGACGGCGTCCCCCATGTACTTGTCGATCGTTCCGCGATGGTCGTGGATGACACTGGTCATGGGCGTCAGGAACTGGTTCATCAACCCCGACAGCTCCTTCGGGTTGAGACCTTCCGAAATGGTCGTGAAGCCGCGGATGTCCGAAAAGAGCACCGTCATCTCGCGGTTCTCGGCCTCCAGTGAATAGGCTTCTGGCCGCCGGGCCATCTCGTCGACCAGCGCGGGCGGCACGTAGTGGCCGAACAGCCCGGTCAGCTGCCGCTTGCCGCGAGTCTCGATGAAATAGCCGTAGGACATGTTCAGCACGAACATCGTCAACAGCATCAGCACGCCGGACGCCAGGGGCAGCACCAGGTTCCCGGCAGTCCATACCGCGAGGTTGAACACCACGAACCCGCCCAGGAGGGCAGCGGCCATCAGGGTCGCCGCCAGCGGGCTCAGCAGGGGCGCCATGATCGCCATCGTCAGCCCGAACACCAGCAGCAGCAGCACCTCGGCGCCCAGCGTGTATTCGGGAAGCTGCTTGATCCTGCCGTCGAGGATGCCGGCAATCAGGTTGGCGTGGACCTCGACCCCGGGGTAGGCCTCGCCAACGGGCGTGGCGCGCAGGTCGAGCAGGCCGGGCGCGGTGGTTCCCACCAGCACGATGGCGCCGTCCAGCAGTGCCTTGTCCGCGGCGCCGTGCAGGACGTCGGTGGCCGACACATAGGCGAAGCTGCCCTTGCGGCCTCGATATGGAACCAGCGCCTGGACGTGGCGGTCGACCGGAACGGCGTAGCGCCCCACGTCGAGCCACTCGAGCCCGGCGTAACCGCCGCCCGAGAACAGCGGTCGCTCGAAACGCGGTTTCACCTCCACCGAGCCGAGCGCATGGCGGGCGATCTCCAGCGACAGCGAGCCATAGTAAGCGCCATCGTGCTCAATCAGCATCGGCACGCGGCGCACCACGCCGTCGGAGTCCGGCTGCGGGTTGAAGTGGCCGCCAGCCAGCGCCCTCGACTGCAGCGTACCCAGATTGGCCCCGTAACCATCGGCGTGCCTGAATGCGACGTTCTTTCCGGTGAAGGTGCCCTTCACGAAAGTGGGCGACGGCAACGCACCGATCCGGGCAACCTGGTCATCACCCGGTGACGCGAAATTGAAGTAGTAGCCCAGCACCACCGGAAAGCGGCCGATGGTGTCAGCGAAACGCTGGTCGTAGTTGAGCGCGGGACGCAGGCGATCGATGGTCGAGCGGTAATTGGGGTCGTCCCGGAATTCACTGCCGGCCAGCGACTCCAGGACACCCAGGCCCGAACTCGTATCCGGCTCGGCGAACACGATGTCGAAACCCAGCAGTCCGGCGTTGTAATCCTCGAAGGCCCGCCTCACGAGCTCGGCAAGCCTGTCGCGCCCCCATGGCCAACGCCCCTCGGCAGTCAGACTCTTTTCATCGATGTCGATGATCACGATCCGCCGCTCGACCGTGTTCGGCATCGTCAGCAGCAGGCGCTGGTCGTAGGCGATGTTCTCGATCTGGTCGATGAAGCCGATGCGGGCCCAATTCGATGCATGGATGACGAACACCAGCAACACGGCGAGGCCAAGTCCGATCCGCGTTGCATGCTCCCGCATGCGTCCCAAAAGCTTTTCCATCCTTCAATCCCCAGCAAGCTGCGCCCCGTCCCCGGTCCGCGGTGGTGCGGCTCCCCGGCCGCCCTGTTCTTGTCAGCGCTCGACTGCGTCCGGCGGCAGACCCCGGACCCGCCTGCCCGGACCGTCCGGCGGCATGTTGCCGCATGCGCCGACAGTGTCCTTCACTTCCGGTGCTGGCGCGAGCCGGCGCGGCGCGGACCTGCGGGTGCCTAGCGGGCGCTCGCGCCTACCGACGCATGGATTGGGAACACCTTGTCGAGCCGCGCGAGTTCGAGCACGCTGAGTGCCGGCTCGCTGACGGCCACGAGCCCGAATTCAAGATGCTTCTTGCGCGCCGTCTGGTAGGCCTCGACGAGGCTCGCGATACCCGAACTGTCGATGTAGCTGACGCCGGACATGTCGACCAGAGTCGGCTGCGCCGCCGCCAGTCGCTCGAGCAGCGTCCGCCTCACCTCGGCAGAGCAGGAGAGGTCGATGTCCCCCACGAGGTGGACGATTGCGTAGCCGTGTTCCTCGGTGACCTTGTATGTCATGGCACTGGTTCCGTATCCATGGAGGCCGCTGCCGCGCGCGGCTCCCGTTTAGCCAATCTTCTTTTTCATGCGCAGATAGTTGCCGCAGGCGCCGTGGAGATTCCCGTAGGTGCAATCGTCCATGGACTGACGAATGAAGAACGTCCCGAGTCCGCCCGGCCTCACGTCCTCCAGCCGCCGCGGCCTGATGTCATCGACATCGACCGGCGGCGCGAAATCCTTCAGCACGACCTCGAGTTCGGTGGGCGTGCTGTACATTTCGAGTTCGATGACGCCGGAGGCGTCGCCCTTGTACGCGTGCTGGATGATGTTCATGCACGCCTCGTTGACCGCCATCACGATGTCGGAGACGCACTTGGCGTTGCAGCCGCGGGCCTCGGCCGCCGCCTGCACGGTGGTCCTGATCAGGGCGAGGGAGCCTGGCACGGCATCGAAGCGCGCCAGCAGGGGTGGCTGGTCAGGCATCGCCATCGAACTCGATGAGCAGCATCGTGATGTCATCATCGCTGCGCCGGCCCTGGGCGATCAGCGCCGACACTATCGCCGGCAGGCGCGCGTCCGGGGCAAGGGCCGCGACATCGTCCAGCAGTTGACGCAGGCCCTCGAGACCGAGCTGGGCGCCCGCGGCATCGCGGGCTTCGGTCAAGCCGTCAGTGAAAAGATAAACACCGCCGCTGCCGACGGCCAGCGTGTCGACCGGGAAACCAAGGCCCGGCACGATACCGAGCGGCGGGACGCGCGCGACGAACCCGGCATGGCTACCGTCCCGGCGTCGCAGCAGCGGTGGCAGGTGCCCGCCATTGGCAAGGGTCAGCCGTCGCTCGCCCGGTTCGATGAAGCCGGCGACGATCGTCACGAACACGCCGTGCGACGACGTGTCGCAGAGTTCGTCATTGACCATGGCCAGCAGCTGGCCCGGGTCGGCGACAGTGCGCGCGAGGCAGCGCAACAGGCTCGTGGTCTTGGCCATCGACAGCGCGGCGTTGATGCCCTTGCCGGCCACGTCGCCGATGCTGAAGTAGATCCGGCCATCCGGCAGCCGCATGAAATCGTAGAAATCGCCGGACACTTCGTGCGCCGGCCGGTTGAGCCCCCGGATCGGCAGCGCCCCGGCGGAATCCGGCGGCAACAGGCCAAGCTGGATTTCGCGGGCCAGTTCGAGCTCCCTGCGCACGCGCTCCTGCTCGACCAACGCCGCGGCCATGCGCGCATTGTGTATGGCGAGCGCCGCCGCGGCGGCCACCGTCGTCGCGAGATGGACGTCGGCTGGGCCGAAACAGCCGTCGCCACCACGTTTGTTGAGCACTTCGAGCGCGCCGATGGCCCGGCCTTGCACCGCCAGTGGCGCGCACAGGACCGAGCGCGTGACGAAGCCGGTATGGCGATCGATATTCGCGGCGAAGCGCTCGCTGCGCCCGACGTCGCTGATGATTTGCACGCGCCCGGAACCGGCCGATTCGCCAACGATGCCCTCACTGGCGGCGAGCGTCAGGCCCGAGATGTCGATGGGCCCGGCACAGCGACGGCACGTGAGCGTGCCGCACGCGTCGTCCAGCAGAAAGATTGATGCAGCCTCGGCCTGGAGATGCACGACGATCCGCTCGACCGCGTGCTGCAGGGTTTCCTCCACGTCGAGCGAACTCGCGAAGTCCTGGATCAGGTCCGCAAGCATCGCGGCGAGCGTGCCGTCCGCATTCCCCAGCGCATCACGCATTCCGGGGACGGCGGCCGGTCGCGACATCACAGGCGGCCCAGGGCGGCCAGATAGGCCTCTTCATCGGGCATCCGCGACTCCTGCTGCGCCCGCCACAGAACTGCCGCAAGACACTCGATCATGCGGTGCTCGGCGAGGTGCTCGCCATCGGGACCGCCCGCCGCGGCGCACAGGCGGGCGTGGATTGCCCTGATGCCCGGTGGCCGGTCACTGCCGACCTGCTCGGCCAGCGCGATGTGCAGGCCCATGTGCAGGAAAGGGTTGTGCTCGGGTTCGTCACGGCCGAAATCCTGGCCAAGCAGGCGCTCACCATCTCGCAGCAACTCGTGATACTCGGGATGGCGCTCGATGACGCGCGCAATCATCGCCTCGAGGGGCGCCAGCGGGGTCCGTTCGTTCAGTTTGCGCCACACCTCGAGGAAGTAGCGCCGGGCACCGTCACGATTGTCGACGAACATTGACTGTCCTCATCCGGCTGCGCGGCCGCCGGACCCTGTCCGCCCAGCATAGCCAGATTTGTCGGGCCATTCACACAGGTCCGCAATAGGGCAATCGCCACAGCGCGGACTGCGCGCGGTGCAGACATAGCGACCATGCAGGATGAGCCAGTGATGGGCATCGCGCAGGTAACGCGCCGGGATGATCGCGAGCAGACCGCGCTCGACCTCCAGCGGGGTCCTGCCGGGCGCCAGCCCGATGCGGTTGCCGAGACGGAAGATGTGGGTGTCGACGGCGAGCGTCGGCTCCCCGAACGCGACGTTGAGCACGACATTGGCCGTCTTGCGCCCGACGCCAGGCAGGGCTTCCAGCGCGGCCCGCTCGCGCGGCACCTCGCCGCCGTGCTGTTCGGCCAGCGCACGGCAGGTCGCCATGATGTGCCGCGCCTTCGAGTTGAAGAGCCCGATGGTCTTGATGTGGGATTTGAGCCCCTCCTCGCCCAGCGCGAGGATCCCGGCCGGCGTGCGCGCCTGTGCGAACAGGCCCGCGGTTGCCTTGTTGACGCTGACGTCGGTCGCCTGCGCCGACAGGATCACGGCAATCAGCAATTCGAACGGCGAGGAATAGACGAGTTCGGTGACCGGCGCGGGATTGCGTGCCGCGAGCCGCTTGAAGATGGCGCCTGCCCGTCGCTTGTCCATCAATCTTGTGCCGTGTCCTGCCGCGGGCCGCGGGCGCGCACCCGGGCGAGCGCGGCGGCGATGCCCGCGTGCGCCTCGTCGCGTCCGGCAGGTGGCTGCACCAGCTGCACCGCCGGCTCGCCCTCGCCCCGGGCCAGGCGTCGTTGCCGCGCGAGCTGGCGTTCGATCGCATGGGCCGCGTCGGCGGCCAGCGTGGACAGCGCGCCGACCAGCGCCTTGCCGTGCACGAAGTGCGCGCTCAGCGGGATGTCGACAGGGCAGGCCTCATCGCAGGCCCGGCATTCCGTGCAGCGCGCAAGCCCGAGTGCCTGTGCGGCATCCGTATCGAGCTCGCGCAGGCGCGCGGCGAGCGCGCGCGGGTCGAGCCCGCTGGGGCAGGCGGTCGCGCAGTCGCCGCAGGCGGTGCACGCGTCCAGCGACGGGCCGTTGGCGATGGCCCTGGCCGCCGGGCTGTCGGCCGCCGGCCACGTCCTCGCGACCCGCTCGAGATCGATGCAATCGACGGGGCACGGCGGCAGGCACAGGCCGCACCCCGTGCAGTCATCGGTGAGCACGCCGTGCAGCTGGCGCGGCGCGCCGAGAATGGCGTCCGTGGGACACGCGTCGATGCATTTAGTGCAGCCGATGCAGTCCTCGGGGCGAACAAGGGCCCGCAGTGGCGGCGGCACGGGTGCGAGGAAATCGGCTGGCGAAACCTCGTCGCTGACGCCCAGGGTCTCAGCGAGGCGGCGGCGCAGCGCGGGTCCGCCGGGCGCACAGGCATCCGGCCTCGCACTCCCATCGGCGACCGCTTCGGCGTACGGGGCGCACCCCGCATACCCGCACTGGCGGCACTGTGTCTGCGGCAGCAGGGCATGCAGTTCCGCGACCAGCCATCGCCGCGGGCCGTGGGTCGACGAGGTGGAGGCGTCGGACATCGCGCGGCCCGGAAACGGCCTGGCCGGCGCCTACTTGACGCGCATGCCGGGGGCGGCCCCCTCGTCGGCATCGAGCAGGAAGATCCCGGGGCCGTCGCCGCTCGCGGCCAGCACCATGCCCTCCGACACGCCGAAGCGCATCTTGCGCGGGGCCAGGTTGGCAACGACGACGACGAGGCGACCGACCAGCGCAGCGGGCTCGTAGGCCGACTTGATGCCGGCGAAGACATTGCGGCGCGAGTCGCCCAGATCCAGTTCGAGCTGCACGAGCTTGTCAGCGCCATCGACCGGCCGTGCGTCGGCGACCCGGGCAATGCGCAGGTCTATCTTCGCGAAGTCGTCGATCGAGATGGACGGCGTGGCCGCGGCCGCGGCCGGGGTCGCGGCGGGTGCCGGCGCGGCGTCGGGCGCGGGCGTCGTGGCGGCTTTCGTCGAATCAGTCATGGCTTGCACCTTGAGGGGGTCGATACGGGTGATGAGGGGGACATAGGGCGCGATGCCGTCGTCGCCCCAGTGCTGCGCGAGCGACGACCATTGCAGCGGCGCACAGCGCAGGAATTCCTCGGCGGCCGCGACGAGCGTCGGCAGCACCGGCTTGAGATAGATCATCAGCAGGCGGAACGCGCGCAGGCCGGTCGAGCACACACGCTGCAGTTCCGGCATGGCGCCCGGATCCTTCGCCAGCACCCAGGGCTTGCGGCGGTCGACGTACTGGTTGATGCCGTCCGCCAGCGCCATGACGTCGCGCATCGCCCGCGCATAGTCGCGCGCTTCAAAGCTCTGCGCGATCGCGTCGGCAGCCTCCAGCAGTTGGGCGAGCAGTGCCGGATCGTCGTCATCGGGCGCGAGCCGGCCGTCGAACTGCCGGGTGATGAAACCGGCGCAGCGGCTCGCGATGTTGACGACCTTGCCGACGAGGTCGGCATTCACCCGAAGCTGGAAATCCTCGAGGTTGAGATCGATGTCGTCGATCGCGGGCGCGAGCTTGGCCGCGAAGTAGTAGCGCAGGTACTCGGGGTTCAGGTGATCGAGGTAGGTCCGGGCGGTGATGAAGGTCCCCCGCGATTTCGACATCTTGTGGCCGTCGACGGTCAGGAAGCCGTGGACGAACACATTCGTCGGCAGGCGGAAGCCGGCGCCCTCCAGCATCGCCGGCCAGAACAGCGTGTGGAAATACATGATGTCCTTGCCGATGAAGTGATACATCTCGGCAGTGCTGTCGCGGCCGACGAAGGCATCGAAATCGAGCCCCAGGCGCGTGCACAGATTGCGGAAGCTCGCGAAATAGCCGATCGGCGCGTCGAGCCACACATAGAAATACTTGCCCGGGAAGCCGGGGATCTCGAAGCCGAAGTAAGGCGCGTCGCGCGAGATGTCCCAATCCTGCAGCCCGGACTCGAACCACTCGTTGAGCTTGTTGACGACGCCGGACTGCAGGTCGTTGCGCTCGAGCCAGTCGCGCAGCACGCGCTCGAAGTCGCCGAGCCGGAAGAACACGTGCTCGCTCTCGCGCAGTTCCGGCGTGACGCCGGTCAGCGCCGAGACCGGATCGATCAGGTCGGTCGGCGCGTAGGTCGCGCCACAGTGCTCGCAGCTGTCGCCGTACTGATCCGGCGTCGCGCAGCGCGGGCACTTGCCCTTGATGAACCGGTCCGGCAGGAACATCTGCTTCACCGGATCGTAGGCCTGGCGGATGGCGCGTGTCGTGGTGTGCCCCGCGTCGCGCAGTCGGGTGTAGATCAGCGCGGAGATCTCGCGGTTCTCCGGCGAGTGGGTCGTGTAGTAGTTGTCGAAGCCGATCGAGAAGCCTGCGAAATCAGCGCGATGGGATTGCCAGACGCGCTCGATCAGGGTCTCCGGGCTCACGCCCTCCTGCTCGGCCTTCAGCATGATCGGCGTGCCGTGCGCATCGTCGGCGCAGACGTACCAGCACTCGTGGCCGCGCATCTTCTGGAACCGGACCCAGATGTCGGTCTGGATGTATTCGACGAGATGCCCGAGGTGAATGGGCCCGTTGGCGTAAGGCAGCGCGCTGGTGACCAGCATGCGGCGCGAATTGTTCATGGCGACTCCGGGACGACTCGCTCGTGATGCGTGGTTACTGGGGAAATCGCGCCGGGGCACGGGGGCCTACCGCCAGCCCCGGCGACTCGAACAGCGCGTCGAATAGGGCCGCAAAGTTAGCATTTACCGCGCTCAGTGTCATGAATGGCGCGGCCCGTCGATCCTGTACAATCGCCGCCATCTCAGCAGCAGGACATCGACTCCCATGACGGTTACGGCAGCACAAATCGAGCAGGCATTGCAGGGTTATATCGACCCCTACCTAGGCTGCGACGTGGTCAAGGCAGGCATGATCAAATCGATCGACATCTCGGCCGAGCGCACTCTGATCGCCGTGGAGGCCGGCTTCCCGACCGCCGGCTACGGCGCCCGGCTCTGCACCGCGCTCGCGGAAGCCGTCGCCACCGTGGCGGGCGCGGCGCCAGCCGAGATTGCGCTGGACACGAAAATCGTAACCCACGCCGTCCAGAAGGGGGTCAAGCCCCTGCCGGGCGTCCGCAACACGATCGCCGTGGCGTCCGGCAAGGGTGGCGTCGGCAAGTCGACGACGGCGGTGAACCTCGCCCTCGCCCTGCACCGGGAAGGCGCCAGCGTCGGCCTGCTCGACGCCGACATCTACGGCCCCAGCCAGCCGCGCATGCTCGGCTGCCCGGGCCGGCCCGACTCGCGCGACGGCAAGTCCATGGAGCCGAAACTGGCGCACGGCATCCAGTGCATCTCGATCGGACACCTCGTCGAAGAGGACACGCCGATGATCTGGCGCGGCCCGATGGCGACCAGCGCGCTGGAACAACTGCTGCGCGAAACCAACTGGCACGATCTCGACTATCTGGTGATCGACCTGCCGCCGGGCACCGGGGACATCCAGCTGACGCTGTGCCAGAAGATTCCGGTCAGTGGCGCCGTGATCGTCACCACCCCGCAGGACATCGCGCTGCTCGACGCGCGCAAGGGCCTCAAGATGTTCGAGAAGGTCGACGTGCCCGTGCTCGGCATCGTCGAGAACATGAGCCTCCACGTGTGCTCGAACTGCGGTCATGTCGAGCACATCTTCGGCGCCGGCGGCGGCGCGTCGATGGCGCAACAGTACGGCGTGGACCTGCTGGGCTCGCTGCCGCTCGACATCCGGATCCGCGAGGGCGTCGACAACGGCAGGCCGACCGTCGCGGTCGATCCGGATTCCCGCGCGACGCAGGAATACTGCGAAATCGCGCGCAAGGTCGCCGCGAAACTCGCACTGCGGGCGAAGGACTATTCGAGCCGCTTCCCCAACATCGTCATCAAGAACAGCTGACCCGCGGACAGGTTGACCTCATGCCGATAAAAGCCGACAGCTGGATCAAGCACATGGCCCGCACCCAGGGCCTCATCGAGCCGTTCGAGCCGGAGCAGGTCCGGGAGGTCGCGGGCAGGCGCGTCATTTCCTACGGCACGTCGAGCTACGGCTACGACATTCGCTGCGCACCGGAATTCAAGGTCTTCACGAATGTCCACTCGGTGGTGGTCGATCCGAAGGCCTTCGATCCGCAGAGCTTCGTCGACATCAATGCCGACGTCTGCATCATCCCGCCGAACTCCTTCGCGCTCGCGCGCACGGTCGAGTACTTCAGGATTCCGCGCAACATCCTGACGATCTGCCTCGGCAAGTCGACCTATGCGCGCTGCGGCATCATCGTCAACGTGACGCCGCTCGAACCGGAATGGGAAGGCCACGTCACGCTGGAATTCTCGAACACCACGCCGCTGCCGGCGAGAATCTACGCCAACGAAGGCGTGGCGCAGGTGTTGTTCCTGGAGTCGGACCAGGCCTGCGACGTGTCCTACCGCGACCGCGGCGGCAAGTACCAGGGCCAGCTCGGCGTCACCCTGCCCAGGGCCTGAACGGGCCGCCGTTCAGGCGCGCGTCAGCCGGCAGGTGATGACGCCGCCGGCATCCCTTGCGACGGACAGCTGGTAACCCGCCTGCCGGGCGAACTTGCCGACGTCCACGACGCTGTCCTCGTCGGTGGTGAGCAGCGCGAGTTCGACGGCCGCGGGATGGGTTGCCGCCGCCCGCTTCAACTTGAGCAGGGGCAAGGGGCAGTTGAGTCCGCACGCGTCGACAGTCAGGGGCGCCGAATCCCCAACGGCAGCGTCGCTCATTGCCAGCCCCGGGGGCGGCGCCGCCGGGTCGCCGACGGTGCGGCGGCGGCCCACGCTCTTTTCTTCACGATCGCTCGAATGAAGGCTGCTATCTCATTGAGTTGGTTGTCATTGACTGTTTGAGCGCTATGATACCGGGGGGCGGGTCGCATCCCTCCCAGCTACGCGCAGCCGCGCCATTTGAAAGCCGAAGGGAGACCGGTCTTGAGAATAGCACTACTGGAAGACGACCCGGACCAGGCACTGCTTTACATGGAGTGGCTCAAGGCGGCCGGACACACCTGCGAGCACTTCAAGTCCGGCAAGCTGTTCGTCAGGAACATCAAGCGCGACAGCTACGACGCCCTGGTGCTCGACTGGATGATTCCCGACATGGACGGCTACGAAGTCCTCGGCTGGGTGCGCCAGAATTTCGATTGGCCCATCCCGGTGGTGTTCGTCACCGCCAAGGACGACGAGGACGACATCGTGCGTGCGCTCGAGCAGGGGGCTGACGACTACATCGTCAAGCCGGCCAAGCAGCGCGAGCTGGTGGCTCGCATCTCCGCCGTCGCCCGCCGCGTCGCGCCGGTCGACGAAGCGCTGTCCGTCATCGACTTTGAGCCGTTTCACGTCGACCTCGCCAACCACGAGGTACGCAAGGCGGGTCAACGCATCGACGTCACCCAGAAGGAATATGAACTCATCGTGTTCCTGTTCCGGAACATGGGGCGGGTGCTGTCGCGCGCGCACATCCTGGAAAGCGTCTGGGGCCGCAACCCGGACATCAACACGCGCACCGTCGACACTCACGTCAGCCGCATCCGCACCAAACTCGCGCTGGCGCCGGACATGGGCTGGAAACTGTCCTCGATCTACCAGCACGGTTACCGCCTGGAGCGCATCACGCCGACGTGAGCCCGCGGGCCGGATGGCCCACCGTGACCCAGGCCGCCGGCACGCTGCGCGAGCCTTGGGCTGAGCAGCGCCAATGAGCTAGAATTCGGCCGGTCCGACGGACTGAATTCCCCTCCATTCATAGCGTTATCACCCGGATCGCCCCCCAATGAGCAGCTTCACAATTTCCAATCGCCGGTCCAGCGTCGGTGTACGCGTCGGCTCCATCACGATCGGCGGCGGTCATCCGGTGGTCGTGCAATCGATGACCAACACCGACACGGCGGACGCCGCGGGCACCGCAAAGCAGGTCCAGCAGCTCGCGGCGGCTGGCTCGGAGCTGGTCCGCATCACGGTCAATACCGAAGAGGCCGCGGCCGCGGTGCCACGGATTCGCGACATGCTCGACGCAGTCGGCTGCCGCGTGCCGCTGATCGGCGATTTCCACTACAACGGTCACCAGCTGCTGACGAAATACCCGGCCTGCGCCGAGGCGCTCGGCAAGTACCGCATCAATCCCGGCAACGTCGGCTTCGGGCGCAAGCGCGATGCCCAGTTCGCGACGATGATCGAAGTCGCGCTGAAGTACGACAAGCCGATCCGCATCGGCGTCAACTGGGGCAGCCTCGATCCTGCGCTGGTCGCGCAGATGATGGACGAGAACGCGCGCTCGCCGCAGCCACGGAGCGCGGCCGAGGTGACCAGGGAAGCCCTGATCCAGTCCGCGCTGATCAGCGCGGCGAAGGCCGAGGAACTCGGCATGCACCGTGACCGCATCGTGCTGAGCTGCAAGGTCAGCGGCGTGCAGGACCTCATCGCCGTCTACGGCGATCTCGCGGGCCGCTGCGACTATGCGCTGCACCTGGGCCTGACCGAGGCGGGCATGGGCTCCAAGGGCATCGTCGCCTCGACCGCGGGCATGGGGGTGCTGCTCTTCCAGGGCGTCGGCGACACCATTCGCGTATCACTGACCCCCGAACCGGGCGGCGACCGGGCGAAGGAGGTCGTCGTTGCCCAGGAAATCCTGCAGACGATGGGCATTCGCTCCTTCACGCCGCTGGTGACCGCGTGCCCGGGCTGCGGACGCACCACGAGCACCGTGTTCCAGGAGCTCGCGGAAGACATCCAGGCGTACGTGCGCACGCAGATGCCGATCTGGCGCGAAACCTACCCCGGCGTCGAGGACATGACGCTCGCGGTGATGGGCTGCGTGGTGAATGGTCCCGGCGAGAGCAAACACGCCAACATCGGCATCAGCCTGCCCGGCACCGGCGAAGCGCCCTCCGCGCCCGTGTTCGTCGACGGCGAGAAATACACCACGCTGCGCGGCGAGAACATCGGCGCGGAATTCAAGGCGCTGCTGAACGAGTACGTCGTGACGCACTACGGACCGGACAGGCGTCCGATGACCGTGGCCCGCAGTGCCGACTGAGCAGGCACCGATGACGCCCGCCGCGCCCCGCCCGTGGCGCGGCCCCCGCCCTGCGCAGACGCTTTTCCAGCATCAAGCCTAGCCAAGTGAAAATCCACATCCTGGGCATCTGCGGGACGTTCATGGCGGGCCTCGCGCAGCTGGCGCGCGAAGCCGGTCACACCGTGGCCGGCTGCGACAGCAATGTCTATCCGCCGATGAGCGATTTCCTCCGCGACGCCGGCATCCTTGTGCACGAAGGCTGGGATCCGTCGACCCTGGACCCGGCGCCGGACCTGGTCGTCATCGGCAATGCGCTGAGCCGCGGCAATCCCATGGTCGAGGCCGTGCTGGATCGCGCACTGCCGTACACCTCCGGCGCGCAGTGGGTCGCCGAGCACATCCTGCGCGACCGCCTGGTGATCGCGGTGGCCGGCACCCACGGCAAGACGACCACCAGCAGCATGGCCGCCTGGATCCTCGAGCGCGCCGGGCTCGAGCCCGGCTTCCTGATCGGCGGTATCCCGAACGACTTCGGCGTGCCGGCCCGCCTCGGACGCGGACGGTGCTTCGTCATCGAGGCCGACGAGTACGACACGGCGTTTTTCGACAAGCGGTCGAAATTCGTGCACTACCGGCCGGAGATCGCGCTGCTGAACAATCTCGAGTACGACCACGCGGACATCTTTCCGGACCTCGCCGCCATCCAGACGCAGTTCCATCACCTGCTGCGCACGGTGCCGCCGCGCGGCACCGTGGTGTGGAACGGCGACGACGCGAATCTCGCGGCGGTGCTCGCGCGCGGCTGCTGGAGCCGCCAGCTTCGGTTCGGTACGGGCGCGACCGACTGGCGCCTGGCACGTCATGATGACGGCGGGTTTGCGCTGGTTGCCGGCGACGGGCCGGCGCTTGCGCTGCGGGTGGCGCTGCCGGGCGAGCACAATGCGCTCAACGCGGTCGGTGCGCTGGCCGCCTGCGCCATCGCGGGCGCGGACGTGAAGGCAGGACTGGACGCACTGGCATGTTTCGGCGGCGTCCGGCGACGGATGGAACTGCGGGGGATCGTCGAGGGCATTGCGGTCTACGACGACTTCGCCCACCACCCGACCGCGGTCGCCGCGACCATTGCCGCCCTGCGCGGACGGGCCGGCAACGGCCGGCTGATCGCGGTGCTCGAACCGCGCTCGAACACCATGCGGGCCGGCGTCCATCGCGAGGAACTGGCCCATTCGCTGGCCCGCGCCGATCTCGTCTACCTGTACGACCCACCCAACCTCACCTGGGATCTGCGCGGCGCGACCGCCTCGCTCGGCGATCGCCGCCAGCTGCTGCCATCGGTCGCGGCACTGGTCGATGCGCTGTGCGCCGAGGCGCGACCGGGCGATCACGTGCTCATCATGAGCAATGGCGGTTTCGAGCAGATTCATGGCCGACTCCTCGCCGCCCTCGGTGCCCGTTTCGGAAACCGCCAGCAGTGAGCATCGAGCTGCCGCTCTTTCCGCTGCGTACGGTGCTGTTTCCGGGCGGGCTTCTGCCGCTGCGGATTTTCGAACCCCGCTATGTCGGTCTCGTGCGCGACTGCATGCGCAACGGGCACGGTTTCGGCGTGACGCCGATCCGCCAGGGCGGCGAGGCGGGCGCGCCGGCCGAACCTCACGAGGTCGGCACGGTCGCCGAGATCGTGGATTTCGATCAGGGGCAGGACGGTCTGCTGCACATTGCGTGCAGGGGCGCGTACCGGTTCCAGCTGCGCGATCACGTCGTCACGCGCGAAGGTCTGCTGGTCGGGCGTATCGAACCCGTCGAAGATGAACCACCGACACCCTTGCCGGAAAAAAATAGACAGTTGAAGACGGTACTTCAGAAAGTCCTTGAGCTTGAATCCGCATCCATTGGACAAGTCGTAGCCGTTCCGACGGACAGCGCCGGAATCGTCTATCGATTGATGGAACGCCTGCCGGTTCCGTGGCCGCTCAAGCTCGAAATCCTGGCGACGGCGAGCACTGCAAAACAGCTTGAAATCTGCAGTTACGCGCTCGAGCAGATGCTGCAAAAGCAGGCCAACTGACACACCTTCGGAATTACCGCACGAGCGCATCGATTAAGGTTGATGCGCGTTCGGCGGTGTGCGATTTTACCCGCACGCTGGATTGCCCCCGGCAGGCGGGCCAATGTTCCGAATAATAATTTCCCTACTCACGCTCTCAGTCCTCAGCGCCCCGGTTTCCGCCGTCAACGAACGTTCGGCGGACGAATACTGGTGGCTGTGTCCCGTGGATCGCAGTCTGCCCTTCCGGCCGGAGTTCAGCAGCGACGAACTCGTTCCCGGCAGCACGGAAGTGCGCGCGGAGTCCTCCCGCGTGGTCGAGCAGGGCGTGACCGAATTCAGCGGCGATGTGGAACTCGTGAAGGAACGCCAGGCACTGCGCGCCGACGACGTGCTCTACGATCAGCCCGGCGACTCGCTGACCGCGTTCGGCCAGGCCCACATCTGGGACTCGTCGCTGCTGTGGTCCGGCTACCGCGCGATCTTCAACATGGGCAACGACAGCCACCGCCTCGAGCGCGGCAAGTACTGGCTGCTGGGCCGCCAGGGCCGCGGCTCGGCGGAACTCATCCGTACGAACAACCGCTCCCAGGTTTCGCGCCTCGAGTCGGTCGAGTACACGACCTGCCCGGTGAATGCCGAGACCTGGAAATTCTCGGCATCCAAGATCAAGCTCGACCATGCGGCGGAACGTGGCTATGCGACGAACGCGGTGCTGAAGGTTCACGAACTACCGGTCTTCTACATTCCGTACATCAGCTTTCCATTGAGCGACAAGCGCAAGTCGGGCCTGCTGACCCCCACCATCGGCACGTCCAATGAGCGGGGTTTCGACACCGAGGTCCCCTACTACATCGACATCGCGCCAAACCAGGACGCCACGGTCGCGCCGCGTTACATTTCTGAACGCGGCCTGATGATGAAGGGCGAATACCGCTACATGGGAGAAGCGTTCGGCAACGTGTTCGAGAGCGAACTCGACGTCGAATACCTGCCGGGAGACGAGCTCGCGAACAACGACGACCGCAACTCGGTGCGCTTCGAGCACGAGCAGCGTTTCGGCGAACTGCAACGCGGCTACCTGTATGCGCTGATGCAGAACGTGTCGGACGCGCGGTACTTCGAGGACTTCGGCGGCAACCTCAGCATCACCAGCCAGCGCTTTCTCGACCGCCGCGTCCAGGCCCAGTACATCGGCAACAGTTACCAGGCCTACGGGATGGTGCAGGCCTACCAGAACATCGACGATTCAATTCCGGACGTCTTCGGTCCGTATCGCCGCCTGCCTTACCTGATGGCGCAGACCGTGCTGCCGCAGCGCCATCTCCAGCCGCATTTCTACGGGCTGTCCGAGTTGACGTATTTCGATCGGGACGACAGCGTGACGGGCGGCCGTGTCGATCTGCAGCCCACGCTCTCCGTGCCATTCATCAAGCCATGGGCATACGTGAGGCCTGCACTGGGCCTGCGCCAGACGAACTACCTGCTGACCAACTCGGAGCAATTCGACAGTTCGATCTCCCGGTCGGTCCCGATCATCAGCACCGACGCCCAGTTTTTCCTGGAAAGGCGGTTCAAGGCTTTCGACACGCGGCTGATGCAGACACTGGAACCACGCGCCTACTACGTGCTGGTGCCGAAGGTCGGACAGTCCGACATCCCGGTTTTCGACACCGGCCTGTATGACTTCACGTTCATGCAGATGTTCTACGAGAACAGGTTTTCAGGTCGCGACCGCTGGGGCGATACGAACCAGCTCGCGCTGGCCCTGACTTCGCGTTACCTCAGCCTGGAATCGGGACGCGAACTGCTGCGCACGAGCGCGGGCCAGATCTACTACTTCCGCGATCAGGAGGTTGCTCTGCCGGGCCAGGACGTGATGGACGACAGCACGTCGGAATTCATCGGCGAAGTCGCGATAAGTCCCACCGAGTCCTGGTCGGCGCGCGCCACCGTCCAGTGGGACCCCCACGAGAACCAGACCGAGAAGTCGGCCTTTGCGGTGCGCTACGCGCCGCCCGACGGCACGGTGCTGAACGCCGCCTATCGCCTGCGCCGCGCGGTGACCGATGTCGAACAGACCGACGTCTCCTGGCGCGTGCCGCTGACCGAGAGCCTGAGCATGGTCGGGCGCTGGAACTACTCGCTGCCGGAGCAGCAGTCCCTCGAAATCGTCGGCGGGCTCGAGTTCGAGAGCTGCTGCTGGGGCCTGCGTCTCCTGAGCCGCCGGTTCATCCGCAATGCGCAAGGCGAATTCGACAATGCGGTCATCATGCAGATCGAATTCAAGGGACTGGGCGGCTTCGGCAGTTCGGCGGCTTCATTCCTGCGGAAGAATATTCCGGGTTACGAGCCGATTTTCTGAGTCCCCCTGACCACGGCGGGTGGCGTTTCTGCCCGCCGGCCGGCAGTTTAAGTTAAAATCCCCCATTCAAGGGCAGGACAGCCCCAGATCCCGGCCCCGAGACGGGGTCCCGGCAAAGACACAGGGTCCTCGTACCGGAACTCGATGCACAAGTTTACAGCGACATTGAAGCCCATCTTGCTGCTCGCCTGCCTGCTTTCCGCGGGCCAGGCGGCAAGCGCCCAGGAACTCGACCGCATCATCGCCATCGTCGACGACGACGTGGTCATGCAGAGTGAACTCGAACAGCAGGTGGACCGCATGCGGGGAGAACTGCGTCGCCAGGGCACCGAGCCTCCGCCGATTTCCGTGCTCCGCCGGCAGGTCCTGGAACGACTCGTTCTCCAGAAGATCCAGCTGCAGCTTGCGGAGCGCACCGGCGTCGAGGTGACCGAGGAGTCGCTCGATCGCGCCATCGACGACATCGCGAAGAAGAACCAGCTGTCCTCCGACCAGTTTCGCGAAATCCTCGCGTCGGAAGGCTACGACTACAACGTCTTCCGCATGGACATCAAGCAGGAGATCCTGGTGGCCCGGCTGCGCCGCGAGGAGGTGGACAAGCGCGTGCAGGTGAGCGAGCGCGAGATCGACAACTACCTGCTGAACGAGCAGGGCGGCGCGGACAATGAAGGGGAATACGACGTCGCCCACATCCTGATCTCGATTCCTTCCGGCGCCACCGACGCGGAGCGTGAACAGGCCCGCAGTCGCGCCGATGAGGCCTATGCCCGCGTGAGCGCCGGCGAGGACTTCAGCAACGTCGCGGTGGCGATGTCGGACGCCCAGGACGCCCTCGACGGTGGCAGCCTCGGCTGGCGATCCCTGAACCAGATCCCGTCGCTCTTCAGCGACATCGTGCGGAACTACGAAGCAGGCCAGGTCAGTGAGATCATCACGAGCCCGAGCGGCTACCACATCGTGAAGCTGAAGGGTAAGCGCACGGGCGCAACGGTGATGCTCGAGCAGACCAAATGCCGGCACATCCTGATCTCCCCCAGCGAACTGCTGTCAGAAAAGGAAGCGCTGACGCGGATCCAGAAGCTGCGTCTGCGCCTCGAGAACGGCGACGACTTCGGGACGGTTGCGCAGACCAATTCCGACGATCGCGGCTCGGCGCTCCAGGGTGGCGACCTCGGCTGGGTCAGCCCCGGCCAGATGGTGCCCGAGTTCGAGGAAGTGATGCTCGAGACGCCGGTCGGCCAGATCAGCCAGCCGTTCCGCAGCGAATTTGGCTGGCACATCCTGCAAGTGCTCGAGAAGCGGAATTACGACGGCACGGACGAGGTCCGGCGCGCAAAGGCCCGGGAAGCAATCATGCAGCGCAAGCGCGAGGAGGCTTACCAGGACTGGCTGCGGCGCCTGCGGGATGAGGCCTATGTCGAGTTCCGCACCGGCGAGGAGTGACCCGCGTCCCGTCATCGCGGTCACGCCGGGCGAGCCGGCCGGGATCGGTCCTGACCTTGCGGTGATGCTGGCGCAACACGACGCCAACGCGCGCCTTGTGTTCATCGCCGACCCCGTCCTGCTCGCCGCCCGCGCAAGCGCGCTGGGGCTACCGCTGCGCACGGTCGCGTTCGCGCCCGGACAACCCCCACCCGCTGGCGCCGTCGAAGTGCTGACGTGCCGCCTGCGCGCAGACGTGGGCGCAGGCAGGCTCGACACGGCCAACGCCCCCTACGTGCTCGAATGCCTGGATCACGCCGCGCGAGGCTGTCTGGACGATACCTTCGACGCCATGCTGACCGGCCCGGTGCACAAGGGCATCATCAACGACGCTCTAATTCCGTTTACCGGCCACACCGAATACCTCGCGGAAGCGGCCGGCGGCGGCCGTCGCCCGGTAATGATGCTCGCGGCGGGCTCCTTGCGAGTCGCGCTGGTGACCACCCACGTGGCGCTGCGCGAGGTTCCCGACCTCGTCACGAGGCCAGCGCTTCATTACACGCTGCGCACCGTCTCCGACGCGCTGGTCACGCAATTCGGCCTGACCGCCCCACGCATCGCGGTGTGCGGGCTGAACCCGCATGCGGGCGAAAACGGCCACATGGGGCGCGAGGAAATCGACACCATCGAACCCGTACTCGCCGAGTGCCGGTCAGTCGGCATGGATGTCAGGGGGCCGCTGCCTGCCGATACGGCATTCACGCCGGACAGGCTGCGCGAAGTCGACGCCATCGTCGCCATGTACCACGACCAGGGCCTCACCGCCCTCAAGGCGCTGGGCTTCGGACAGGCGGTCAACATCACGCTGGGTCTGCCGTTCATCAGGACCTCGGTTGATCACGGCACCGCGCTCGACCTGGCCGGCACCGGGCGGGCCAATCCGGAGAGCCTGCAGGCGGCGCTGGCGCTTGCCATCCAGCTCGCCGCCAATCGCCGTGGCCGGGCCACGCGCGCATGACGAAAATCGAAGGACATCAGGCAAGAAAGCAGTTTGGCCAGAACTTCCTGGTGGACCAGCGCGTCATCGAGGACATTCTGTCGATCGTCGATGCGCGTCCAAACGACACCGTCGTCGAAATCGGTCCCGGGCTCGGCGCGCTGACCACCGGGCTGGTCAGGACCGGCGCCAGGGTGCATGCGATAGAGATCGATCGCTCGTTGATTCCGCGCCTGCAGGACAAATTCGCACGCGATGCGAACTTCAGCCTGCTGGCCCAGGACGCGCTGACCGTGGATTTCGGGGCGCTGCGCGGGACAGCAACGTCCCTGCGGGTCGTCGGCAACCTGCCCTACAACATTTCGACTCCCCTGCTCTTCCACCTGCTGGACGCGCTGGACGTCATCTCCGACATCACGGTGATGCTGCAACTCGAAGTGGCAGAGCGTCTGGCCGCCGCGCCGGCCTGCGGAGACTTCGGCCGCCTGAGCGTGGCCTGCCAGGCCTGCTGCAAGGTCGATCTCGTGCTCGCGGTGCCACCCTGGAGCTTCGACCCGAAGCCCAAGGTGGATTCCGCGGTGGTGCGGCTGACGCCGCTGGCGACCTTACCCCCCGCGCCCCTGCGCGCGGCGCTGGCGCGAATCACGCAGAGAGCATTCTCGCTGCGCCGCAAGGTGCTGCGGCACAGTCTGGGCACCCTGTTTTCAACGGCGGAGCTGGAAACTTGCGGAATCAGCGAGCGGCAGCGCCCGGAGGAAGTGACGGTCAGCCAGTATGTGGCGCTTGCGGAGCTGTGCCTGGCTCGCCTGGCGGGGCGCTGAGCGCCGATGCCGGCACGACGGTTTTACTCACAGAAACTGTGGATAACTCTGTGCACAAAGCCGTGTTTCGAGTTTTGCAGCCGAATTTGAGCGTCTCCCGTTCAAAACGGTCAAGATTTGGTCAGATACCGTGTGCTCATTTCAGATCAGATAGTTAAGTCCGCTACCTGTGAACGAATCTGGTAATAAAACCTAACCCACGACCACTGAAGCGTAATTGAACCCATGCTGTGCATAAGCGCGGGCGCGGGCCCGGTTTCCAATAGCGCTTGAAGCACCTATCCGCGATTGCGGAGCGCTGCAATCACCGGTGCGGTCGCCGGCTTGACGCCGTGCCAGTGCTCGAAGGCCGCAGCCGCCTGCTCGACCAGCATGCCCAGGCCATCGACCCTCTGGACGACCCCTGATTCGCGCGCCCAGCGCAGGAAGGGCGTCTCCGTGGCCCCGTAGACAAGGTCATAGCAGGCGGTTTCCACACCCACGGCTGAAGCCGACACGTCCGGGCTGTGCGATGAGGTCACTCCCAGCGAAGTGCCGTTGACGATGAGGTCGAAGGCACGTGCGTACCGGGCATCGAGGGCGGCCACGTCCACCTCGCCCAGGTGTGCGAAGCGCGCCCGCAGCGCCTCGGCCTTCTCAGACGTGCGGTTTGCGATCGTCAGCGCCGCAGCGCCGGCTGCGAGCAGCGCCGGCACCACTCCCCGCACCGCCCCGCCGGCGCCAAGCAGCAGCACCCGCGCGCCGGCCAGCGGAAACCGGTGACTCCGCAGGTCGGCCACGAGGCCGATGCCGTCGGTGTTGTCGGCGAGGACCTGCCCAGCGGCATCGAAACTCAACACGTTGGCCGCCCCCGCCAGCGCCGCGCGCTCGGTCGCGACCGTCGCCAGGCCGTAGGCCTCTTCCTTCAAGGGAACGGTGACATTGACACCCAGTATTCCGTCGGCCTGGAAATCCCGGAGCGTGGAGGCCAGGGTACCGGGTGCGACGTCGCGCTTCTCGTAGCGAAGCGCAATACCGAACTGTTCGGCGAACAGGCGGTGGATGAGTGGCGATCGGCTGTGCCTGATTGGAGAGCCGATGACGAGGCAGCGCCGGGTGGCGATGCCGGAGGATGAATTGACTGTCACGCGAGGATGACGCTCGTCACGCCTGCGTGGCGCCGACGCCTCCCTTGAGCACATAAGTCTGGAAGCCGCGTTCACTGAGGAGGAATGCCGCCGCGGAGCTGCGGCGCCCGGTATCGCAGTAGACGATGTACGGGACCTTGGGATCCAGGGCGTCAACCTTCAGGCGCAGCATGAACAGCGGAATGTTGATGCTGCCCGGGATACCGGTGTTCGCATGTTCGCTCTCGAGGCGCACATCGAGGAATTGCGCGCCGCGCGCAACCTTGTCCTGCGCCTGCTCGAAGCTCAGCCAGTTCAGCATTGGCGCCTTCAGCAGGGCGTTGAAGTCGTCCTTCGACAGGCGCATCAGCACGCCATCGGTTTCCATCGTGACGCTCGCATTGCGCTTGGCTTCGGACAGCAGGGCCTCCTCGCCAAACGCGTCGCCATCCTTGAGCGTGGCCAGGGTCAGTTCGGTGCCGGTCTTGGATGCCCGGGTGACCTTCGCGCGGCCGGACTTGATGATGTAGTAGTAATCACCCTCGTCGCCCTGCCTGATGACGCTCTGCCCCGCACGCAGCGGGACTTCCTGCATGCGCATGAACATCGCCTGGATGTTGGCCGGCGGAATCTGCAGGAAAGCTCGCGACTGGAGAATGCGCGTCATCCAGTCAGTGTCGTCGTCTTCGCCGCCGTTGGCCTGGATTTCACTGACCTCGATGCCCGACAGCTGGTCCCAGGTCAGGAGGATGTCGAGGAGATCGCTGTCGACGCGGGTCAACTTGCAATCGGTTTTGGCCTTCGCGGTCTGCTGTTTCGGCTGCTGGTTCGCCAGCGGATGCCTGGCAACGTCGGAATCGTGCGCAACCGTGGTGACACGGCCGGCGCCGTCGGTGAGCGTGACCTGCCCTTCGAGCAGATAGGTGGACTTGCGGTCGTGATCCCCGGCCTTGAAGATGATCCTGCCCGCGGGAACTTCCTCGACGTAAGCCTTGGCCGCGAGTTCCTGGAAGTTCTCACTGTTCAGCGCATTGGCGGGCACCAGTGAACGCAGCACCGCCCTGTCTACGAGTTTCTGCTCAGCCATTCTTCTAGCGCTACCCGTGAATCTTCCGCGAACCGCGGGACCGTGATTGAGACGACCGGCCTGGGCGCAGCCGCCCGACCTCACAATCTCTTGTGGCTCCAGTACCACCTATCTATTGTATGCACGCTTTCTCGTCGTTTGAAAGTTGACCCCAACCACCGCACACACTCCGGAGCATGCAATGGAAAAGCCCGTCTGCGCACAGAATTCGCCGATCAAAGTCGACCTCGAGGCAGGACAGTACTGGTGGTGCTCGTGCGGCCTGTCCAAGAAGCAGCCCTTCTGCGATGGCTCGCACAAGGGCACTTCGTTCAGCCCGCAGATGATCAAGCTCGAGCAGCCGCAGACGCTGTGGCTGTGCGCCTGCAAGAAGACATCGAAGGCGCCCAACTGCGACGGCTCGCACAAGAACCCCTGATGTCGACGCTCGCCGCGGCGCCGGCAGGCCCGGCCGCGGCGAATGCCACCACGCACGACAGGGTGCGTGGCGGACCCGCAGCCCGGCTCACAGCGTGTAGGCGCGCTCCCCGTGATCGCTGAGGTCGAGGCCCTCGGTCTCGGCTTCAGCGCCGACCCGCAGCCCGATCGTCGCATCGATCAGCTTCAGCATCACGGCCGTCGCCAGCGCGGACCAGGCGCCCGATGCAAGCACCGCGATGGCCTGGACCATCACCTGACGGGACATCGTCACGCCCTCCGCGAAGCCGACACCGCCGAACTCCCGCGCGACGAACACACCCGTGAGGAGCGTGCCGAGAATGCCGCCCACGCCGTGTACCGGAAAGACGTCCAGCGAGTCGTCGATGCGCAGCACCCGTTTCACGTAATGCGTCGCGCAGTAGCAGACGATGCCCGCGCTGACGCCAATCGCGACGGCCGCGGCCGGCCCCACGAAACCTGATGCCGGGGTGATGGTGCCGAGCCCTGCGACCATGCCGGTGACGATGCCGAGGGCGCTGGGCTTGCCATAACGCAGCCATTCGATCGACATCCACGCCAACGCACCTGCCGCCGCCGACAGGTGGGTCACCAGCATCGCCATGCCCGCACTGCCATTCGCGGCGAGCGCGCTGCCGGCATTGAAGCCGAACCAACCGACCCACAGCATCGCTGCGCCGGCCACGGTCAGGGTCATGTTGTGCGGCGCCATCGAGGTTTCGGGAAAGCCTCGCCTGCGACCCAGCATCACAGCCGCGACGAGAGCCGCAACGCCGGCGTTGACGTGGACGACCGTACCGCCCGCGTAATCCAGCACCCCCATCCGCGCGAGCCAGCCGCCCCCCCACACCCAATGGCATACGGGGACATAGACGAGCAGCAGCCACAGGGTCGAGAACAGCATGACTGCCGAGAATTTCATGCGTTCGGCGAAGGCGCCGATGATCAGCGCGGGCGTGATGATGGCGAAGGTCATCTGGAACATCACGAACACGGTCTCCGGGACCGCACCGGACATCGACTCGCGCGACACGCCCGTCAGCCATTGCTTGCCGCCGCCAATCCACGCCTGGAGTGAACCGCCGTCGCCGAAGGCGAGACCGTAACCCACGGCAAACCACAGCAGCGATGCAACGCAGGTGATGGCGAAGCACTGCATCAGGAGGGACAGCACATTCTTGGTACGGACCAGCCCGGCGTAGAAAAAGGCCAGACCCGGCAGGGTCATGAACAGCACGAGCGCGGTCGAGACGAGCAACCAGGCCGAGTCACCGCTGCTCAGCTCGGCAGCCGATGCCGGCACCGCGCCGAGCAGGCCGACCGTGAAAATCGCCATCGCAGGAATACGCATGAACTCCCCTCCCGAAATCTGCTTTTCTTGTGTGATGACGCACGCGCATTCCGCGCGGCGGCGACATGTACAGGCACGCGTGGCACGCGCCCCGTTTCGGGGCTGCAGCTTGCATGCCAGCGGGGAGAAATGACCGTTTTGGTGCGGAATCAGCGTGATTCGGTCGAGCTTGCCCAAATCCGAATCATCGCCAGCGAGATCCATCTGAGTGCAATGAAAAGGGCATCCGCCCACAAAAGGTGCATTCGTGGCATCAGGGCGACAGGGGTGCCCGCAGCGGGGCCGCAGACCGCGCGGCTCGAATCAGGCGTCAGGGCTGGGGAATGGCAAAATGGCCTCCCGCGCACCCGGCGCGTGGGAGACGCCGGGCCACGGGGGGACGGAAGACACGACGAGGGTCGAACCCGGCATCACACCGGGCTAGAGCGCATCGACACCCGTTTCGCCAGTCCTGATGCGCATCACGTTCACCAGCTCGGTGACGAAAATCTTGCCGTCGCCGATCTTGCCGGTATTCGTGGCCTTCGCGATCGCCTCGATGACTTCGTCGACCTTGTCGTCCGACACGGCGACTTCCAGTTTGGACTTGGGAAGGAAATCAACGACGTATTCCGCACCACGATAGAGCTCCGTATGGCCCTTCTGCCGGCCGAAGCCCTTGACCTCGGTCACCGTGAGCCCCTGCACGCCGATTTCGGACAGTGCCTCACGCGCATCGTCGAGTTTGAAAGGTTTAATGATTGCAGTCACAAGCTTCATAGTCTCACTCCGGATTCTCAGTCTTTCGCCGCTTTCACGCGGCCCATGGCCCACGCGGTGGACATTTCCCGTCATGTCGTTCGCCGCCGGTTGACCTTCGATTCTCTGCCCCACCGTATCCCATGGCGGACATGGAAGCCGGCCCCACAACGTGGCTAATATATCGCATGCGCTGCGGGGCTCGTCGCGCCACTCACCGGTTGCCCGGCAAACGATGCGCTCAACCTTGGCCCTGATTGATTTGCAGCTAACGTGCCATGAATCGTGAGGAGCGGCCCAGGGTTGGACCCGCGGGCCACGATTCGGGGTTTCACGCGCTTTCAGGGCGCAAGCCGTGAACCGCCGCGCAGCGACGGCCCACGGATGGCGACCGGAAACGCCCCAAATAGATGCATTGCGACTGTCGACACGGAACGTGCCCTGCGAACGACGCATGCCTGCAAACGGAGTCACGAATTTGAAAGCGCCCAGCGCAACCATCGAAAAGATCCTCGAGCAGATTGCCGTGCTCGCACCCGCGGGCGGCAGCGCGGCGCGCGAGGAATTGCGGGCGCTGCTCAACGCATCCTTCTCCAGCATGCTGAGCCGGATGAACCTGGTGTCGCGTGAAGAGTTCGACGCCCAGGCCGCGCTGCTCGCCCGGGCCAGGGAAAAGCTCGAGGCACTGGAGGCAAGACTCGCCGCCCTGGAGCAGGACGACGCCGCGGGTCGCTGACCCTTCCGGCCCGACTGGTTTCCGAGGTCCGCCACAGGACGTGGCGGTCTCCCCGCGCGGCGCGCGGACCAACCCAATCGAAGCAAGGAGCGCTTCATGTCGATCGCCATTGCCTACAGCCGCGCGCTGTTCGGTATCACTGCCCCCGGCGTCGCGGTGGAAACCCACCTCTCGAACGGCCTGCCCGCCTTCAACCTCGTCGGCCTGCCGGAAACCTCGGTCCGCGAAAGCAGGGAGCGGGTGCGCTCGGCAATCCTGAACGCGGGCTTCGAGTTTCCGGCGCGGCGCATCACGATCAATCTCGCGCCGGCCGATCTCCCCAAGGAGGGCACCCGCTACGACGCCGCAATCGCGCTGAGCATCCTCGCCGCGTCCGGCCAGCTGCCGGCCGCGGCCCTGGCCGAACTCGAGGTCGTCGCCGAACTCGCGCTGACGGGCGAGCTGCGAGGCGTGCGCGGCATCATGCCCGCCGCGCTGGCCGCTGGGGCCGCCCGGCGTTCACTGCTGGTCGCGCCCGACAATCAAAGCGAAGCCTCGCTCGTCGACGGATTGGCCGTCTATGCGGCGGACAGCCTGCATGCGCTCGCCGGCCACCTGACGGGCCAGCGCCGGCTCCAGCCCTGCACGCGCGCATCCCGGCCAGCCGAGGCGACGGACGACAGCGGTCCCGACATGGCGGACGTGCAGGGCCAGCACTTCGTGAAACGGGCGCTCGAAGTCGCCGCCGCCGGCGGTCACAACCTGTTGATGAGCGGTCCGCCCGGCACCGGCAAGACCATGCTGGCGTCACGACTGCCGGGCCTGCTGCCGCCACTGCGCGACGCCGAGGCCTTCGAAGTCGCAAGCATCTGCTCCATCGCCGGCCAGCCGCGCGCCCCGGAGGACTGGCGGCGGCGCCCGTTCCGGGCCCCGCATCACACCAGTTCAGCCGTCGCGCTGGTCGGCGGCGGCGCCATTCCCCGGCCCGGAGAGGTATCGCTTGCGCATCATGGCGTGCTGTTCCTCGACGAGCTGCCGGAATTCAGTCGCCGCACGCTCGAGGTCCTGCGCGAGCCATTGGAGACAGGCCATGTCACCATCGCTCGCGCGGCGGCGACCCTGGGCTTTCCAGCGCACTTCCAGCTCGTCGCGACGATGAATCCCTGTCCCTGCGGCTATGCCGGCGATCCGGTCACGCCATGCACCTGCGGGCCCGAGCAGATCCGGCAATATCGCGCGCGTCTGTCAGGCCCCCTGCTCGACCGGATCGACCTGCAGACCGCGGTGCCACGTGAACGCGACTGGCTGCGGCCGCGCGTCGCGCGACCGGGCGAGACCAGCGCCACAGTCAGGACCCGCGTGGCCGGCGCGCACCGTGTCCAGATCGAACGCCAGCAGAAGCTGAACGCGCGCCTGACCGTACGGGAGCTCGCCCTGTACGCCCCCCTGCACGAGGAAGCGCAGGAATTCCTCGCCGATGCGTTCGAGCATTTCCGGCTCACCGCGCGCAGCTACCACCGGCTCGTCAAGATCGCCCGCACGATTGCGGACCTGGCGGGACGTGCGCGCGTGGAGCAGGAAGACCTCGCCGAAGCGCTCGGCCTGCGGCGGATGGAAACGTCGCGCAGCGGCGCTTGAGCGCCGGATCGCCCCTTCACGGCCGCCCTTTACCGGCACGCGGGGAAACCCTACAGTTCGGGCAGCCCGAAATGGAATGAAGTACGTGAGCGGCAAGCAGCACGAGATCAAGATTTCAGCGCAACCCCAGTACCTCATCGAGCAGTCCGAGCCGGCGCGCAATCGCTACGTGTTCGCGTACACGATCACGATCGAAAACGCCGGCAGCGTCCCCGCGCAGCTGGTCTCGCGGCACTGGATCATCACCGACGCGATGGGCCAGGTGCAGGAAGTCCGCGGTGAGGGGGTGGTGGGTGAACAGCCGCTGCTCGCACCCGGCGAGCGCTTCCAGTACACCAGCGGAGCAGTCCTGGAGACGCCAGTCGGCACGATGCAGGGGTCCTACCAGATGGTCGCCGACGACGGCGAGCGCTTCGACGCCCAGATTCCGCTGTTCCGCCTGGCCGTCCCCAACGTCCTGCACTGAGCGGGCACCAGGCGCCCGCGGCCGACCGTGGCAACCTACATCATCGGCGACATCCAGGGCTGCCACGCCGATCTCTGCGCCCTGCTCGAACGCGTGGACTTCGATTCTTCGCGCGATCGCGTTTGGTTCACCGGCGACCTCGTCAACCGCGGGCCGGCCTCGCTGGCCGCGCTGCGCTTCGTGCGCGACCTGGGCGAGCGCGCCGTGGTCGTGCTCGGCAACCACGACTTGCACCTGCTCGCGTGTCGCTACGTCGACGGCATCGAGCCGCGCCCCGGCGACACGCTCGATGACGTGCTGGCGGCGCCCGACCGGGATGAACTGCTGGACTGGCTGCGGACACGTCCCCTCATCCATCATGATGCCGCGCATGGGCTGACGCTGGTGCATGCGGGCCTGCCACCCCAGTGGTCGCTCGCCGACGCCCTCGCGCTCGGCGGCGAAATGGCTGCGCTGCTGCGTGGACCACGCCTGGCGGCCACCCTGGCCCGGATGTACGGCAACCTGCCCGACCATTGGGACGATGAACTGACGGGCGCCGCCCGCTTCCGCTTCGTCATCAATGCCTTCACCCGCTTGCGCTACGTGACCGGCGACGGCCGGATCGACATGAAGGCCAAGGGAGCGCCCGGCACCCAGCGCGCGGGGCTCGTGCCCTGGTATGCCGCGTCCGGCCGCCGCAGCCGCCACGCGCGCGTGGTATTCGGCCACTGGTCGACCCTGCGCCTTACGCAGGCGGACGAGGCTCGCTACAACGTGCTGCCACTGGACACCGGGGCGGTCTGGGGCGGTAGTCTCACCGCCTACCGGATCGAGGACGGCGCACGCTTCAGCGTGCGGGGTTCCACGCCGGTCGCGATCGACGGGGACTGATTGATTCAGTCCGCGCGCTCGAGCACCACGAAACTGTAGTCGTATTCACCCCCGCCCGCGTGCGGTTCGCGCGCGACTTCGCGCCAGGCAGCGCGGTCGAAGTCGGGGAAACGCACGTCGCCGTCAATCTTGGCGTGCACCTCGGTGATGAAGAGCCGTGCGGCGATCGGCAGCGCCGCGGCGTACACCGCGGCCCCCCCCACCACCATGATCTCGCTCGCGTCGCCGGCCGTGGCCAGCGCGGCCTCCAGTGTCGGCACCACCACGCAGCCCGCGGCCGCGCAGGCGGGGTCGCTGGAGATCACGATATTCAGGCGCCCGGGCAGTACGCGGCCGATCGATTCGTGGGTCCGTCGGCCCATCACGAGCGGATGGCCCATCGTCACCTCGCGAAAGCGGCGCAGGTCGCCGGGCAGATGCCACGGCAGTCCGCCATCCCGGCCGATGACGCCGTTGTCGGCCATGGCGACGACGATGTTCACACGCGCCCGCGCGCGCTGGTCCGCGAACGCCGTCATATCGCGATCGGCGCGGCGATGGCGGGGTGCGGGTCGTAGCCGACGATCTCGAAATCCCCGTAGGTGAAATCGAAGATCGAGCGCACCGCGGGGTTCAGCTTCAGCGTCGGCAGCGCGCGTGGCTCGCGCGTCAGCTGCAGGCGGGCCTGCTCGAGGTGATTGAGGTAGAGATGGGCGTCACCCAGCGTGTGCACGAAATCACCCGGCGCGTAGCCGCAGACCTGCGCAACCATGTGCGTCAGCAGCGCATAGGATGCGATATTGAACGGCACGCCGAGGAAGACGTCGGCGCTGCGCTGGTAGAGCTGGCAGGACAGCCTGCCGTCGGCGACGTAGAACTGGAACATGACATGGCAGGGCGCAAGCGCCATCGCGTCGAGTTCGCCGACATTCCATGCGCTGACGAGATGGCGGCGCGAATCCGGATCGCGCCGCAGGCGCTCGACGAGGCCCGTGAGCTGGTCGATCACACGCCCGTCGGTGGCCCGCCAGCTGCGCCACTGCACGCCGTAGACGGGGCCGAGCTCACCCGCGTCGTTCGCCCACTCGTCCCAGATCGACACGCCGTGCTGCTTGAGGTAGGCGATGTTCGAATCGCCACGCAGGAACCACAGCAGTTCGTGGATGATGGACTTGAGGTGGAGCTTCTTGGTGGTCACCAGCGGCAGGCCGGCGCCGAGGTCGAAGCGCATCTGGTAACCGAAGACGCTCAGCGTGCCGGTGCCGGTGCGGTCCTGCTTGCGCGCGCCGCGCTCGAGGATGTGCTGCATCAGGTCGAGATACTGTCGCATCGCTAGCCCTGCGGAGATTGATGGCCGGCTTGCGCCGCGGGCGGTGGCGACCGCAGGCTCACGACCAGGATCGCGAGTCCGGCAATGATCATGGGCACCGACAGCAGCTGCCCCATGGTCAGCCACTGCCAGAGATAACCGATGTGGGCGTCCGGCTCGCGGACGAATTCCACCGCGAAGCGTGACAGCCCGTAGCCGAGCAGGAAGACCGCCGCAATCACCCCGCGGCGCGGCCTCGCGGCATACAGCCAGTTCAGCACGACGAACAGCAACAGGCCTTCGAGCAGGGCCTCGTAGATCTGCGACGGATGGCGCGGCACGCCCCCGGCACCCGGCGCGGTGAAGAGGACGGCCCAGGGCAGGGTGCTGGGCGCGCCCCACAGTTCCTGGTTGACGAAATTGGCGATGCGCCCGAGGAACAGCCCGATCGGCACCGCCGGCAGCACGAAATCCGCGACCGCGAGGAAGGGTCGCCGGACCCGGCGTGCAAACAGTGCGAGTGCCACGATGACGCCGAGCGTACCGCCGTGGAAGGACATGCCGCCACGCCATACCGCGAGCAATTCGAGCGGGTTCTGCAGGTATTCGGCGAAGTTGTAGAACAGCACGTAACCGAGCCGGCCGCCGAGCACCGCGCCCAGCGCCACGTGGAAGACGAGGTCGGACACCTGCTCGGTCGTCCAGTCGCCCGCGGCGCCACGGCCGCAGCGGCGATGGAGCAGTCCCCACGCGAGCGCGATGCCGGCGAGATAGGACAGGCCGTACCAGCGGATCGCCAGCGGCCCGAGTTCGAGCGCGACGGGGTCGATGGCCGGGAACTGGATCATCCGGGCAGTTTACCCGATGCCCGCCCGGCTTGCCGCGCGGAAGCGCCTGCACGACACTCGCTCCGGGCGCGGCGCCGTCGCCGCCCCGTCAGGGAACACAACGAGGAGCCACCGAACCATGCGAGTCACCCAGCCCCTTTTGCGCAACGCCCAGCAACGTCCAGGCGCGCTCGCGACCTCATGCGAGGGCCGCCGCCGCAGCTGGCGGGAATTCGCCGACCGGGTTGCGCGCTACGCGGGCGTGCTCCGGCAACAGGGGCTTGCGGATGGCGACCGGGTCGCCATCGTCGCGTTGAATTCCGACCACTACCTCGAGACTTTCTACGCCGTGCCGTGGGCGGGCGGCATCATCGTGCCCATCAACACCCGCTGGTCGCAGGCGGAAATCGCCTATGCGCTGGCCGACGCCGGCGTGCGAATTCTCGTCGTCGACGCGCATTTCATCGAACTCGCCGCGCAGCTGCAGTCGACGTCGCCGCTGCCGCTGGTCGTACTCACGCTCGGCGGCGTCGAGGCCGCGAACGGCCTCGACGTCGAGAGGGCCCTCGCCACGACGGCGCCCGTGGCCGAAGCCGGCCGCGGGGGCGACGACGTCTCGGGCATCTTCTATACCGGCGGCACGACGGGGAAATCGAAGGGCGTGATGCTCAGCCACGCCAATCACGTGACGAACAGCCTGCAGCTCGCGGCGATGATGCGCGCACCGGAGGAACTCAGTTACCTGCACGCGGCGCCGATGTTCCATATCGCGGACGCGCTGTGCGTCTACATGGTGACGACGCTCGGCGGCAGCCACCACGTGATCCCGCGCTTCGAACCGGCAGCCTGCGCGCGCGCGCTCGCCGATAACCGGATCACCGACATCCTGCTGGTGCCGACCATGATCCAGATGCTGCTCGATCATCTCGAGCAGCAGCCCTACGCGCTCGACGCCCTCGCGCGCCTGTACTACGGCGCATCGCCGATCCCGGAGGCGACCCTGCTGCGCCTGTTCGACGCGCTGCCGACCTGCTCGCCGGTGCAGCTCTACGGCCAGACCGAAGCGGCGCCGATGCTGACCTTGCTGGAAGGCAAGTACCACGTGAAGGACGGCCCCAATGCCGGGCGGCTGCGCTCGGCGGGCCGGGCCATCCCCTGCATCGAGCTGAAGATAGTCGACACGGACGACCAGGAAGTGCCGCGCGGCACCGTCGGCGAGATCGTCGCGCGCGGGCCCAACGTGATGCGCGGCTACTGGCAGATGCCGGAACAGAGCGCCCAGACCCTGCGCGGCGGCTGGCTGCACACGGGCGACGCGGCCTGGATGGACGAGGAAGGCTTCATCTACATCAGCGATCGCCTGAAGGACATGATCATCAGCGGCGGGGAGAACGTGTACTCGACGGAGGTCGAGCAGGCGCTCTACCAGCACCCGTCGGTCGCGCAGTGCGCGGTGATCGGGGTCCCGGACGAACGCTGGGGCGAGCGCGTGCACGCGGTGGTCGTGCCGAAACCGGGCGCCGAGCGCGACGCGCAGGCGCTGATTGCCCACTGCCGTGCGCTGATTGCCGACTTCAAGTGCCCGCGCTCGATCGATTTCCAGGACGAGCCGTTGCCGCTGTCGGGCGCGGGCAAGATACTCAAGACCGAACTGCGCAAGCCCTACTGGGACGGCCGCGCACGCAGCGTCAACTGAATGTCGAGCCCCCGCGCAGCCCTGCCACGCGCCGCGCGGTTGACGCGGAGTAGGCCAGGCGGGACCATCGCGGCCGCATGTCACTCCTGAGCACTTATCGCAACGCGCTGCCGCCCGGCGCCCGGCTGCTCTGGTACCGCATCGAACGCGTACTGGGCCAGGGCGCGTTCGGCATCACCTACCTTGCAACCGACGACAACCTGCACCGCGCCGTCGCAATCAAGGAATACCTGCCCGGCCACCTCGCGCGGCGCGAGGCGGACGACACGGTCCAGCCCCTGACGGCCGAACTCGGGCCCGAATATTCGGCCGGCCTGCAGCGCTTCCTCAGCGAGGCGCGCACGCTCGCGCGCTTCGAACATCCGAACATCGTGCGCGTGCACAACGTGTTCGAGCATCTCGGCACGGCCTGCATGGTCATGCAGTACGAGGAAGGCACCGCTCTCGACGTCCAGCTGAGGCAACGTCGGCGCCTCGACGAAGCCGAGTTGCTCGGCTGGCTGCCGGGCCTGCTCGACGGCCTCGAAACCATCCACGCCCAGGGCATCATCCATCGCGACATCAAGCCGGCGAACGTGCTGATCCGGCCGAATGGCGAGCCGGTCCTGCTCGATTTCGGATCCGCGCGCTATGCCGCGACGGACGAGGCCCGCACGTTGACGAACTTCGTCTCGCCGGGTTACGCGGCGATCGAGCAGTACGCCGGCAAGAGCGACAGCCAGGGGCCGTGGACGGACATCTACGGCCTGGGGGCGACGCTCTATCGCGCGATGGCCGGGCGTGCACCGCCCGACGCGGTGGAGCGCAGCCACGCACTGGCGCAGCAGGAGGCAGACACCTACCAGGCCGGCGCGGCCCCCGACCTCCGCGCCTACAGCGAGGCATTCGTCGCCGCCGTCGACCATGCGCTGCAGTTCCGTGCCCAGGATCGGCCGCAGACGGTTGCGGCATGGCGCGGGGAATTTCCCACGCTTTCGACCATGCGGCCGTGGCACCTCGCGTCAGCGAACGCCGCCGACGATGCGTCGGTGCCGACGGTGCCGAGCGCGACACTGGGCATGCCGGTGCGCACGCCGCAGCCCGCGAACAGCGACGGGCGGCCGCGCCGCGCGGCGCCGTTCGCGGCTGGCGCCCTGCTCGCCTTCGTCGCCGGGCTCGCAGCACTGCGCTCGATACCGCTCGATTCACCGCCGGCGACACCGCTGGTCACCACCCCGCCGCGGGTCGAGCCCGTCCAAGCGCCACCCGTCGACCCTGCACTGGCCATCGCAGCGCGCATCGCCGACCTGCTCGAACGCGCTGCCGTCGACCTCGCGGCAGCCCGCCTGACCCTGCCGCCGGGCAACAACGCCCATGAAAAATATCGCGGGGTGCTCGCACTCGACCCCGGGCATCCGGCCGCGCGCCAGGGCATCGAGAACATCGCGCGTCGCTATGTCGAACTGGGCCGCCGCGACGTGGCGCGCGGCCGCCTGCGCCAGGCCGCGCACTACCTCGCCAAGGCCGAAACGCTCAGTGCCGGGCCGGCGGGCGCAGCCGAACTGCGGCGGGACCTCGACGCGGCGCGCGCGCGCAATGCGCCGGCGGCGGTCGCGGCCAGCCCAACCGCAGCCTCGGTGTCGCAGCCACCGTCCGCACCGCCGCCGGCGCAGGCGCGGCGCCTGTTCGGCTGGCTCGGCGGCGACACGAGCACGACCCGGGCGCCCATCGAAGACCGCAGCCTGGCGATTCCTGACCTGCCGCCGCCAAGATGAACCGACCCCGATCCGGACGGTCGCATGCAGCGTAGGGCCTCATGCAGGCTCATCCCGGAGAACACCATGCGCCTCATGCAGATCCTGGTCCTGTTCCTCGGTATCGCGCTGACCGGCCAGGCCAGCGCGGCGACCTACATCCAGCCGCCCCTGGGCCGCCTGGTCTTCAATGAGATGCTGACCCCGGCAATCGCCGCCGGCGACACGCGCCCGCTCTATCTCGACAAGGCGGGGCGCTACTACGGCGAACTGATCGTCGAAACCGCCGAGGGCGCGCCGGCGCCGGCTTTCTCGACGGCGCCACAGAGGCTCTCTTTCGAATTCGAATTCTGGCGGGGCGACAAGCTGCAACGCCGCGAGGCGGTGCAGGTCACGCTGGAACCGGGCGAACGCCACAAGACGCTGTTCTGGGTCGACGCGCCGAACCAGGTTCCGTCACGCGTGCAGTTGCGGATGACCGTGCGCTCCGCAGCGGCCGCGAAACTCATCTCACCCGGCGTCGACCTGCGCCTGCAGGTCACGCGCAAGTTCGAGTTCTCGCCGTTAAAGCCTCCCTGAGCGGGCGCGCGGCGGATCAATCGTCGACGATGTCGAATTCGACGCTGCCCAGGGGGCCGTAGTCGATCCGGTAGTGACCGGGCGCGCCGGCATGCAGGCCGGTGAGGTTGCCGGGCATCACGAGGTGGCCGGGCTCGACGCGGTAGCCGCGCCCCAGCGCGAATTCGTTGACAATCCAGCGCACTGACTCCCACAGCGCCAGGTTGGCCGGCCCCGCGGCGCGCTCCCCCAGCGTCCTGCCGTCATGGGTCGCAAGCACCTTGACCGCCGCGAGGTCCACGGATCCTGCGGCAACCGGCGCACCCAGCGCGACGTCGCGCGTCGCGATGTCGGTGGGCACGAGGACACGCGCGAGGTGTGGCAGATCCTGCTTCAGCGCCGCCAGATCGGGCACCGCGGCATCCGGCAGTTCGACCGCCGGCCGCAGGCGGCAGACCACCGCCTTGAGCGCCGCGACGTCCGGCAACGGCGTGGTCACCGGCGCGCAGATCTCGAACGCGATCTCGGCCTCGACGAGCAGCGAGTGGAAGTCCCTGCGCCTGACTTCCCGCACCTGCTCCTTCAGGCCGCCGGCGAACAGCACGCCGCCAATCGGAAACTGCGGGATGAAGCCGCCCTTGTAACCGCCGATGCGCTCGCCGGCCGCGACACGCGCCGCGACATAGCGCCGCTGCACGCCGTAGAGCGATTCCATGTCGAGCGACGGGTTGATGCGCACGAAATCGGGAAACACCTGTCGTTGCGCCGCGGCCTCGACCACCAGCCGCGCCATGTAGTCGAGGTCGGGAGCGGTCGGTGCGGCACCGGCCGGGGTCATCCAGTGCAGGGCGGCTGCAAGCACCGCCGCAAATCTCAGTCCGGACTTCATCGCTGGCTCACCCGTGTCTGTTCATATGGGGGTCGGGTACGATAGCGCATCGCCCCCGCCCGAGGCAGTCACGATGCCGCTGTCCGCCGATCTCGCAGGAACCACCACTCAGCCGCGGCATCACGAGGTCGACGCACGCTGGCTCATGGCCTACGCGGCCGGCCTCGGTGACACGGCGCGGTGCTACTTCGATACGACGCAGGCCATCGCGATGCACCCGGTATTCCCGGTCTGCGTCGAATGGAATTCCATCCTCGACCTGCGCTACGGCCCGGGCACGGAAACGCTGAGCGCAGCCGAGCAGGCGCGTGCGGTGCATGCCGACCACGACATCCACCTGCTGCGCCCGCTGGTCCCGGGCGAGACGCTGTCGACCACGGCCACCGCGGTCGCTGTCGAGCAGCGCCGTCCCGGCGCTTATCTCCTGAAGCGGCTCGACACCGTCGACTCGCGCGGACAGCTGGTCATGCGGACCTGGCAGGGCACGCTCTATCGGGGCGTCGAGGTAATCGGCGCGGGGACCGCGATCGACACCGCGCCCGCGTGGCCCGCCGCCGGTGACGACGAGAACCTCGCGAGCCATGTGCTCGCGGTCGCCGCGAACTGCGCGCACGTGTACACCGAATGCGCACGCATCTGGAACCCGATCCACACCGATCGTGCGCATGCACTCGCCGCCGGCCTGCCGGACATCATCCTGCACGGCACCGCGACGCTCGCGCTGGCCGTGTCGCGCCTCGTGCAGAGCGAACTCGACGACGCGCCCGGTCGCGTCACGCGGGTTGGCGGCCGCTTCAGCGGCATGGTGCTGATGCCGTCCCTGCTGGGCCTGAAACTCGAATCGCACCTGCCGGGCCTCATCCGTTTCCGTGTCGTCGCCGCGAACGGCCGGGATGCGATCCGCCGCGGTTTCCTGGAGTACTCACCGTGAACGAACGCCATTCGACAGTCGCAACCGCCGCCGCTCCGCCGCCGCCGTCGACGCCGCTCTGGTATGGGCTGCTCGACTACCAGAAGGATTCGCTGGGCTTCCTGCAGCACCTGATCGAGCGCTACGGCGACGTCCTGTGCTGGCGCATGCCGATCACCATCCACATCGTCAATCATCCCGACGACGTGAAGCGGGTGCTGTCCGCGCCGTCGGAGCGCTTCTCGAAGCAGACGATCGATTACAGGATCCTGTCGCGCTCCCTCGGCATGGGCCTGGTCACCAACGACGGCGAGTCGTGGGCACGGCAGCGACGCCTGATGCAGCCGATGTTCCACAACCGGGCGATCAACCCCTTCGACGGTCCAATCAACTCGCTCACCAACGCGCTCGCCGAGCGCTGGGCGCGACTGCCGCCCGGGCAGACGGTCGCGCTCGAACAGGAGATGAGCAAGCTGACCTTCGAGGTGGTCGGCATGACGCTCTTCGGCGTCGACGTCGAGCCCCACGCGCAGGAAATCAACGAGATCCTCGACGTCATCAACATCAGCACGCACGAACTGCGCGCCCTGCTGACCCTGGTCCCCTGGTTGCCGACCCCGCACAACCGCCGCGCCAGGACCGCGATCGAACGCCTGGACCGCATCGTCTACGGACTCATCGACGCGCGCCGGCGGAGCGGCGAACGACGCGACGACATCCTCGACCGCCTGATGGCCGCACGCGACGAGCAGGACGGCGCGGGCATGAGCGAAAAGCAGATCCGCGACGAGGTGGTGACACTGCTGCTCGCCGGCCACGAAACCTCGGCGAATTCGCTGCTGTGGACCTTCGACCTGATCTCGCGCCACCCGGACGTGGAGTCCAAGCTGCTGGAGGAACTCGCGACCGAGCTGCGCGGCGCGCCCGCGCTGAGCGGGGATCTGGCGCGCCTGCCTTATCTCAAGCAGGTCGTGCAGGAATCGATGCGCATCAGGCCGCCGGTATGGGCCATCGCGCGCCGTTCGCACCAGGACGAGCTCTTCCAGGGCTGCCGGGTGCCCGCCGGGGCCTACCTGATGATCATGCCGTGGATGCTGCACCGGCATCGCGACTTCTGGCCGGAGCCGCTGAAGTTCGATCCCGAGCGATTCAGCCCGAAGCGCACCGAGAACCGCCACAGCTACTGCTACATCCCGTTTGCCGCCGGTCCTCGCACCTGCATCGGCGCCGGCATGGCGATGCTCGAAATCCAGCTCGTGCTCGCCAACCTGCTGCAGCGCTTCCGCGTGACGCCGCTGCCCGGCCACCCGATCGAGCCGGCCGCCAAGGTCACCCTGAAACCCAAGTACGGCATGCCCGTCACGATCACGCCGCGGAGTTGAAAGGTCTCACATGACGTCCCCCAAACTTGGCTTTGGCCTCTGGTACTCACTGCGCAATCCAGCGCAATGGGCGCGCCCCTACCCTGAAATCTACGCGCAGACGCTGCGGCAGATCGCGTGGGCCGAGACGATCGGCTACGACGACGTGTGGCTCACCGAACACCATTTCTGCGAGGACGGCCACGCACCGTCGATTCTGCCGCTGGCGGCCGCGGTCGCCGCGCGCACCGAGCGCATCCGCATCGGCACCAGCGTGCTGCTGCTGCCCCTCTACCACCCGGTGCGCGTCGCCGAGGACGCGGCGACGATCGACATCCTGTCGAACGGGCGCTTCGAGCTGGGTGTCGGCGTCGGTTACCGGCCGCAGGAGTTCAAGGGCCTGGGCCTGCGCAGCCAGGACCGCGGGGCTCGCATGGACGAGGGTCTCGAAATCATCCGCGCGCTGTGGCGCGGCGAGACCGTCGACTACCGGGGCAAGCACTTCCAGGTCGAAGGCGCGAAGCTTGCGCCGATGCCGGTGCAGGCGCCGCCGCCGCTGTGGATCGGTGGCTTCGCGCCGGCTTCGGCGAAGCGCGCGGCCCGCATCGGCGACGGCTACCTCGGCACCGGCGACATGACGGAGCTCGTGAAGATTTATCGCGAGGAACGCGCGCGCCTCGGCAGGGACGGCCCGGGCCGCCTCATCGGGGGCCACTTCTGGCTGATCGTGTCGAAGGATCCGGCGCGCACCCTGCGCGACGTGGGCCCGCACGTGCTCTACCAGATCGAGATGTACAACAAGTGGCTAGGCGAGGCCGGCCAGGCGCTGTTTCCGCCGGTATCGGACCCCGCCCAGCTCGTCGACATGGGCATCCTGCAGATCCTGACGCCGCAACATGCGGTCGATGCGATCGCGGCCTACGCGGAGGCGACCGGCATCGAGCGCTACTACACATGGACCGTGCCGCCCGGTTATGCCGAGGAACGCATGAACGAGCACCTGCAGCTCTTCGCCGAAGAAGTCATTCCGAAATTCCGCTGAGGACCCGCCAGCATGAAACTCTATGACTGTCACATGGCCCCGAACCCGCGGCGCCTGCGGATGTTCCTCGCCGAGAAGGGCATCGACGTACCGAAGGTCGAGATCAACATCGTGGACGGCGAGAATCTCCAGCCGGCATTTCTCGCGATCAATCCGCGCGGACTGCTGCCGACGCTCGAGCTCGACGACGGCACGCGCGTCGACGAAGTCATGGCGATCTGCCGTTACTTCGAGGAGCTCTACCCCTGGCGCCCACTGCTGGGACGCACGGCGGTCGAACGCGCGCTCGTCGAGAGCTTCCAGCGCAAGGCGGAATTCGACGGCATGATCGCCGGTTCCGAAGTCTTCAGGAACACCCATGAAAAATTCGCCGCGCGCAGCATCCCGGGCGGCGGCGGCATGCCGATTCCGGCAATCCCGGCGCTCGTCGAGCGCGGCCGGCAGACGCTGGCGCGCTTCTTCGACTGGCTCGAGGAATCCGTGGCGGAAAACGGCTTCATCGTCGGCGACCAGCTCACGATGGCGGACATCACGGCATTGTGCGCGGTCGATTTCGTCGCCTGGGTCGATATCCGCATCCCGGCCGGACACAGCGCGACCGCGCGCTGGTACGCCGCCCTGAGCGCACGTCCCAGCGCGACGGCCTGAGCTTGGCGTCGACCCCGAACCCGGCGGCGCGACGCCCGCCGCCGCCCGGCCCGGGCATCTGGCAAAGCTTGGCCGGCTATCGCCGCAACCCGGCGACCTACTTCACCGAGCTCGCGGCGCGCCACGGCGACGTGCTGCGCTGGCGCGGGCTGATGGACGTCTACATGGTCAACGATCCCGACCATGTCCGGCAGGTGCTGACGCAGGCCTGGCCGCAATTCACCAAGGACGACATCGACTATCGCGTGCTCAAGGTGACGATGGGCGACGGGCTGGTCACCAATGACGGCCCCGCGTGGACACGGCAGCGGCGGCTGATGCAGCCGATGTTCCACAACCGGGTCGTCAACGCCTTCGACACCTCGATCAACGCGGCGACCGAGGCTTTGACCACGCGCTGGCTCGCGCGCGGCAGCGCGCCGTTCATGCTCGACCGCGACCTCAGTCGGCTCACCTTCCAGGTGGTCGGCAACACGCTGTTCGGCGCCGACATCGAGGCCCACGCGGACGAGGTCGCCGACATGCTCGACTTCATGAACGTGAACCCCAAGACCCTGCGCGGCCTGCTGACCCTGGCGCCGTGGGTCAGGACCCCCGGCAACCGCCGCTTCTCGCGGCACCTGGCCCGCCTCGACGCCATCGTCCTCGGCCTGATCGCCGCCCGTCGCGCGAGTGGCGAGCAGCGCGGCGACCTGCTCGGCCTGCTGCTCGCTGCGCGTGACGAGGACAGCGGTGCGGGCCTGCCCGCGCGGCAGGTGCGCGACGAGGTCGTGACCCTGCTGCTGGCCGGGCACGAGACCTCGGCCACCGCGCTCGGCTGGACCTTCCATCTGCTCGCGCAGCATCCCGACATCGAGGCGCAACTGGTCGACGAGCTGGCGCGTGAACTGGACGGGCGCCCGGCGCGGGCAGGCGATCTTGCGCGACTCCCGATGCTCAAGCAGGTGGTGCAGGAATCGATGCGACTCTATCCACCGGTGTGGGGCATCTCCCGCGCGGTGACGAACGACGTCGAGTTCGGTGGCTGGCGGATTCCGGCCGGCGCCTACCTCGCGATCCTGCCGTACGCCCTGCACCGTCATCCCGCGCACTGGGAGGACCCGTCACGCTTCGACCCGGCGCGCTTCAGTCCACAACGCAGCCAGGGACGCCATTCGTACTGCTACCTGCCGTTCGCCGCCGGTCCGCGCGCCTGCATCGGAGCAGGGATGGCGATGCTGGAAATACAGCTCGTGCTCGCACGGCTGCTGCAGCAGTTCCGCGTGCGCATGGTGCCCGGTCATCCGGTGGTGCCGCGGGCCTCGGTGACCTACCGGCCGCGCTTCGGACTGCGGGCCACCGCGACACCGCGCGGCTGAGCGCCCGCGCCACGGGCGGGCTGTCCAGCCCGGTCGCGACTCTCTACACTGCGCGCCCATGCTGAGTTTTCGCGATGTAAGCCTCCGCCGCGGCGGACAGGTGCTGTTTTCAGACGTGAATTTCACCATTCACGCGGGGCAGAAGGTTGGCCTCACGGGCGCCAACGGGGCCGGCAAATCGAGCCTCTTCGCACTGATCCGCGGCGAACTGGCGACCGAGACCGGGCACATCGACCTCCCGGCCGGCGTCACCATGGCGCACGTCGCGCAGGAAACGCCGCCCGACCCGCGGGCTGCCCTTCAATACGTACTCGACGGCGATCGCGAGCTGCGCGAACTGGAGGCCGCGATCGCGCGTGAAGAGGCCGGCGACGGCCACCACCTCGGTGAACTGCACGTGCGCATGGCGTCGATTGACGGCTATGCCGCGCCGGCGCGCGCGGCACGCCTGCTGGTCGGCCTCGGCTTCGCACCGGGCGATGAGGCAAAGCCGGTGGCGTCCTTCTCTGGCGGCTGGCGCATGCGCCTGAACCTCGCCCGCGCGCTGATGTGCCGCTCGGACCTGCTGCTGCTCGACGAACCGACCAACCATCTCGATCTGGACGCCGTGATCTGGCTCGAACAATGGCTGCTCGCCTACCCCGGCACGCTGCTGCTGATATCCCACGACCGCGACTTCCTCGATCGCGTCGTCGGCATCATCGCCCACATGGAACGCGGCGGGCTGCGGCTCTACACCGGCAACTACAGCGCGTTCGAACGGGCGCGGGCCGAGCAGCTCGCCGGCCAGCAGGCCGCCTTCGAACGCCAGCAGCGCGAAGTGACCCACATGCGGGCCTTCGTCGAACGCTTCCGCTACAAGGCGAGCAAGGCGCGCCAGGCGCAGAGCCGCCTCAAGGCGCTCGAACGGCTCGAGATGATCGCGCCCGCGCACGTCGATTCACCGTTCAGTTTCGAGTTCCTGGCCCCACGCAAGCTGCCGCAGCCGCTGCTGGTGCTGGACCGGGTCGCAGCTGGCTACGGCGAGCGACGGGTGCTGAACGGACTGAAGCTGACGGTGTCACCGGGCGATCGCATCGCGCTGCTCGGCGCCAACGGCGCCGGCAAATCGACACTGATCAAGCTGCTCGCCGGCGAGCTCGCACCGCTGGCCGGCGAGATCAGCGGCGCGAAGGACCTCGCCGTCGGCTACTTCGCCCAGCACCAGCTGGAACAGCTGGACGCGGATTCGAGTCCGCTGGCCCACCTGCAGCGCATCGACCGGCAGGGCCGCGAACAGGAGCAGCGCAATTTCCTCGGTGGCTTCAATTTCACCGGCGACATGGTGCTGCGCCCGGTGGGCAGCTTTTCCGGCGGCGAGAAGGCGCGCCTGGTGCTGGCGCTGCTGATGCACCAGCGGCCGAACCTGCTGCTGCTCGACGAACCGACCAACCATCTCGATCTCGACATGCGCCACGCGCTGACGCTTGCGCTGCAGGACTTCGCCGGTGCGCTGATCGTCGTCGCCCACGACCGTCACCTGCTGCGCACGACGGCGGACACCCTGATGCTCGTGCACGACGGCAAGGTCGAGCCCTGGGACGGCGACCTCGACGATTACGCGCGCTGGCTCGCGAACGGCAGGCGCGAGCCCTCGACGTCAGAGCCGGCCGCGCCCGCTGCCGACGAGCGGCCCAGCGACAGGCAACGCCGCCAGCAGAACGCCCAGCTGCGCGCGCAACGGAAGCCGCTGCGCGACGCCGTGCGCAAGGCCGAGGCCGCGCTCGAGCGCGCGCAGCAGCAGAAGGCCCGCATCGACGAGAAGCTTGCCGATCCCGCGCTCTACGAGCCTGCGCAGAAGGACGAACTCAAGCGCGTGCTGCTCGACAAGGCCAGGCTTGAGCAGGAAATGGACGCGGCGGAAACCGAGTGGCTGACGCACAGCGAAGCGCTGGAGGAAGCGGAGCGGGAGGCCTAGCTGCGCGCGGGGCCGCCGCCTTCGGCGCCGATCGGCGCTGTCCGGGCTCGTGCGCAGCTTGCTGTGACAGTGGCTTGTTCGAGCGGTCGGCTTGTCCGCCTTCACCTCTCCCGCGCGCGGGAGAGGTCGACGGCGAAAGCCGGCGGGTGAGGGGCGCGTCCGTCGGCGCAGCGCCAGTCTGAAACGACCCTCTCCCGGGGCGGGAGAGGCGAACATCGTTGGCGGTACGGGGCGACGCACGCGCGTCAAGGCGCACCGGCCTTACAGGTGCTCGACGAACCAGTCGCGCGCGGCGGCGCTCGTTTCGGCGAACTTCTCGATGTAGGCCGCGTAGTGATCGGCCTTGATCACGACGAGCTTCTTCGGCCCCTGCACCTTGTCGTAACAGGCGAGCGCGATGTCGGTCGGCGTCGTCGTATCGTAGTCCGAGACAATCATCATCAGCGGCGTCGGGCTGATGTATTCCATGAAGCCCATCACGTCGTATTCCATCATGTACTCGATGGAACGCAGCGTGACCCGGTTCTCCCAGGTGCAGTTCGGGTCGCTGTTCACGAAGTGATGGATGAAGTTGTAGGTCGCGGTGCCCGGGAACACGTGCGGTTCGTTCGGGTCGAGCGAGCACATCTTCATGTAGGCGGAAGGCTCACCCTTCAGGCGGCGCAGGCGATCGTCGTCGAGCATCTTGCGGAAGCCCTCGACCGCCGTGATCGGCAGGAACTGCTGCAGGTTGTGGTGACCTCGCATGAACGGCACCTGGCTCACCACCGCCTTCACGCGGCGGTCGATCGCGGCGACTGCGCAGACGGTGCCGCCGGTATAGCTCGTGCCCCAGATGCCGATGCGCGCCGGGTCGACCTCCGGCTGGAGCTGCGCGTAGCTGATTGCCGTGCGGTAGTCGCGGCGCTGCCAGGTCGGGTCGATTTCCGAGCGCGGCTCGCCGCCCGAGCTGCCGAGGTTGCGGTTGTCGTAGACCAGCACGGCGAGCCCGGCGGCGGCGAACACCTCGGCGAACCTGTCGAGGGTCATTTCCTTGGTGCCCGAAAAACCGTGCGCCATCACCACGCAGGGGAACGGCCCCTTGCCCTGGTCCGGCGTGTAGAACCAGCCGCGCAGCGTCACCCCGTCGGCATTGAATTCGATATCGCGTCGCATGTATCTCCCCTCTGTCGTGTTGTTGGTCTCGCGCCAGCCCGGCACCTGCCGGGCGATGTGAATCAGTTCGTGGCAACCAGGGCCGCCGCCATCTCGCGCAGCTTCGCCCGCTGGATCTTCGTGCCGTTCGCGCTCTGCGTGGTCGGGAACTCGGCGACCTCGACGAAACGGCGAGGGATCTTGTAGCCGGCGAGCCGCGCCTTGCACCAGGCACTCAACGCAGCCTCGTCCAGCGCCTGCCCAGCCACCGGCACGACGAAGGCGACCGCGACCGGCTCGCGCGCCAGCGTTGCCCCGACCACCTGCGCACCCTGCACCGCCGGGTGTTCCTCCAGCACCGCCTCGATCTCCTGCGGACTCGTCAGGAAGCCACCGAGGCGCAGCACGTCGCCGATGCGCGTCACATAGCAGAAGCGCCGCGGCCCGTCGAGGTAGCCGAGGTCGCCGGTGCGGAACCACCCACCCTCGCGGAATGCCTCGCGCGTCGCCTCCGGATTGCCGTAGTACTCGAGCAGGAGGCTCGGGCCCTTGAGCTCGATTTCACCGTGCTCGCCCGGCGGCAGTTCGCGGCCGGTGTCCGGATCGCAGATGCGCACGGCTGCGGCCGGCGAAATCAGTTCGCCGCCCCCCTTGGCGCGCTCGGCGGGCGGCAGGTTCCGCGGCTGCAGCGCGTAGAGGGCGTGCACCTCGCTCATGCCGTAGAGGCCGCAGGCGATCACGCCGCGGGACTCGGCGCGCGTGACGAGGTCGTCAAGCGCGGGATTGAACTTCGCATAGCCGAAGAAGCGCAGGTGCGGGAACGGCTGCTGCTCGTCGCAGGCGTCGAGCAGGCGGTCGAGCATGTCGTCGCCACCATTCGCGTGGGTGATGGCTTCCTCGCGCATCACCCGCGCCGCCTCCGCCGCATCGAACAGGGGCAGCATGCGCATCGGTGCGCCGGCCGCCAGTGCCGCCAGCGCCTGCGTGAAGCCGAACACGCCGCACAGCGGCAGGGCCTGCAGCACGCGCGCGCCCGGTATCTCGAGCTTGAAGCCCCGCGCGACGTCGCGCGCGTGCTGCACGACACCGGCCTGTGCATGACAGACGAATTTCGGCGCCTTGGTCGTGCCGGAGGTGGTGAAAATCACGCAGCGCGAGGTCGCGGGCGCGGCCGCCGCATCGTCCTCGCGGTCGGCGAGCAGTTCCCCGTACGGCGTGACGGTCTTGCCGGGAAAGTTGAAGGCAGGCTCGTCGCCGTGTTCGGTATGGACGACGACATGCGCCAGCGTCGACAGCGCCGAGGGTTCGACCGCGGCGAGGATGCCGCGGAAATCGATCGCCTTGAAACCCGGCCACAGCACCAGCACGCTGCACCCCGCACGGCCCAGGATGTCCTGCACTTCATGCGATCGGAAACGCGTATTGACCGACACCGCAATCGCACCGAGGCGGGCGCAGGCGAAGAAGCACGCCAGCCAGGCCGGCATGTTCGGCAACCACAGGGCCACCCGATCGCCCGGCTTGACACCGAGCCGGCGCAGGCCCGTTGCGACGCGACGACTCGCGGCGGCGAGCTCGCCGACCGTCAGCCGCGCCGCGCCGTAGTCGATCGCCGTGCGCTGCTGCGGCAGTGCGTCGATGAAGTCGGTCAGGCTGTCGGCCATCGCTGCGCGCTCTCATGCAAGGTCCGCCGACTGTAGCAGTCATCCGCGGACCACCGAAAGACGCCGACGTCCGTGACGGGCGCGCTGACGACCCGGTAGAGTGCCCCTGCCATGGATGATGCCAACCTCACCACCTTCGCCAGACTGCTGCCGAGCTTCGCCGCGGCGCTGGGCGCGGGGCTGCTGATCGGCATCGAGCGCGAGCGGCGCAAGGGACGCGGCGCCGACCGCCAGTTCGCCGGCGTGCGGACCTTCACGATGGCGTCGATGATGGGCGGCGTCGCGCAAAGCCTGGCACAACCCTGGCTGGTGCTGCTCGGCGGCCTGCTGATCCTCGTGCTGAGCGCGATCGGCTATGCCCGCGATCGCTCGGACGACCCCGGCATCACCACCGAACTCGCGCTGTTCGTCACCTACCTGCTCGGCGTGCTGGCCATCGGTGAGCCGCGTTTCGCGGCGGCGGCGGCAGTGGTCGTCGCAACCCTGCTGTTCGCGCGCCAGGGCCTGCATCGTTTCTCGACGGAACTGCTGACCCCCACTGAACTGCGCGACGCACTCCTGCTCGGCGGCGCGGCGCTCGTGGTGCTGCCGATGATTCCCTCGACGCCTCTCCCCTGGCTCGGCGGCCTCGACCCGCGTCGCTTGTGGGCGCTTGCCGTGCTGTTCATGGCCATCCAGGGCCTGGGGCATGTCGCGTTGCGGGCCTTCGGTCCGCGCCTGGGCCTGGCCTTCAGCGGATTGATGTCCGGCTTCGTGTCGAGCACTGCGACCACCGGTGCGCTGGGTGCGCGCGCGCGCGAAACCCCCGTGCTGCTGCCGAGCTGCGTCGCTGGCGCCCTGTTTTCCACCTGCGCCACCGCCCTGCAGCTGATGCTGATCGTGGCCACCATCCACCCTGCGAGCTTTGTCATCCTGCGCGCGCCCCTGTTCGCGATGCTGGCGGCGTCGCTGCTGTGCGCCTGGCTCGCCCTGATGCGCCAACGCGAACGGGCCGCCCAGGTGCCGACCGCGGGCCACGCATTCAACCTGGCGACTTCACTGGGCTTCGCGGCGCTGCTGGCTGGCGTGACCGCGGCGGTCGGGCTCATCGAGCGACATCACGGCCTCGCCGGCGCGGGCATCGGTATTGCGCTCGCCGGCTTCGCCGACGCGCATTCCGCGACGACCTCGGCGCTGTCGCTGGCCCACAGTGGGGCCATCGCCCCGGCGGACGCCGGGCGCTGCGTGCTGCTGGCCGTCACCACGAACACCGTCAGCAAAATCCTGTTCGCGTTCGGGGCCGGCGGCGCCCGCTATGGCGTGCCGAGCAGTGCGGGACTCATCGTCATCACCGGCGCGGCCTGGCTGGCGCTGCTGATCTAGCGAACCGGACCGGCGCGGCGCCTACCGCGTGCAGGACCCGGCCTACCCCGCGACGCGCGTGCGTTAACGCGCGGGGAAACCCGCTCACGCCTATCGTGAGTCCATGCGACCCGGGGCCGCTGGCGCCGGGCTCAGCCCCGGGGAGATTGCGCATGAACGCGTCGCAGGAACTGGACCAGCTCAAGACCCGCCTGAAGTCGATGTGGATGGCCGGGGATTACGGCCACTTCGCGCGCTACCTGGAACCGGGCGCACTGGAATTCTTCCGGACCCTCGGCATCACGCCCGGCGAGCGCGTGCTCGATGTTGGCTGCGGTGCGGGTCAGCTGTCGCTGCCCGCGGCGCGCGCGGGCGCCGAGGTCACTGGCGTCGACATCGCGTCCAACCTCATCGAACAGGCGCGGGCACGCGCGGTGGAGGCCGGGCAAGCGATACGCTTCGACGAGGGGGACGCCGAAGATCTGCCTTACGCCGATGACAGTTTCGATCTCGTCTTCAGTCTGATCGGCGCGATGTTCGCGCCGCGGCCAGAGCGGGTGACGGCGGAACTGCTGCGCGTATGCAGGCCCGGTGGACGCATCGTGATGGGCAACTGGACGCCCGGCGGCTTCATCGGCCAGATGTTCCGCATCAACGCCCGCCACGTGCCGCCGCCGCCCGGCATGACGCCGCCGGTATCCTGGGGCGACGAGGACAGGGTGCGCGAGCGCTTCGGTGAGCGGGTCATCGGGCTCAGGCTCGCACGACGCATGTACCCGGTCGAATACCCGTTCCCGCCCGCGCGGGTGGTCGAATTCTTCCGCGAATACTACGGACCGACCAACCGCGCGTTCGCCGCGCTGTCCGCGGACGGACAGGCGGCCCTGAGGGCCGAACTCGAAGCGCACTGGACGGCCCACAACGAAGCGGGCGCGGGCCGCACCGCGGTCGCGGCCGAGTATCTCGAGGTAGTGGCGCGGCGCGCCTGAACCAACGACCCGCGACGCAGGGCGCGCCCTGCCCCGGCGGATCAGCGCACCGTCGGGCCCGGCGTGACGGCGGCCCCGGCGCGCAGCGTATCGGCCAGCGCCTGCCACTCGTCCGGCACGAAATTCGACATCAGGTAGACCACTGGACGACCCTCGATGCGCATGTAGCGCAGCGCGCCGTCGGGCGTGGCGCCGCCGAAGGCGAGCCGGAGCGGCGGTTGGCCGGCCGCGGCCAGCTCGACCGCGTGCGTAGGCTGATCGAGCCCGTAGTCGGCGGCCCGCGAATCCAGGCCGGGCTCGCGCAGCACGCGCACCGGGCGCGCCGTGTGCAGGATCTTCAGGGCCAGCTCGAGCTGCTGCGCGGCCGCGGCCGGCAGCACGGCGTCCATGACCACCCAGTCACGGCCGCGGCGGGTGAGCTCCCATGCCTGCCCCGCGGCCACGAGCCGCACGCTGCCGATCGCGCCCGGCTGCTGCGCCAGCACGCCGGCGGCCTCGAAGGCGACGAACTGCGCCTGGCGCGGGCGCGCGCCGGTGATGACCATGATCACGAGGTAGGCCAGCGCGCACAGCACGCACAGTCGCACCAGCAGGCGGCGGAAGGAAGGCGTCACCGGCGTCGCCACCAGACCAGCACGCCGAGCCCCACGGCAAGTCCGGGCAGCAGCAGCACGAGCAGCAGGTACAGGGCACTCAGTTGTGCCTCGGTGATCATCACCAGCAGCGTCGCCGGCACGTGCGGCGCCGTCGCGACCAGCGCTTCCTCGCGCACCAGCCAGCGCGCCATGGCGAGCGCGAGGTCGCTGTTCGCCATGTAGGGATAGTGCGGATTGGCGAGGAAATCCGCGTCACCCGCCACCAGCGCGCGGAACGCCGTCGGCGAGCCGTCCAGCCGCCCCTCGCTCGCGACCGCGAGCAACTGGCTGGCAGGCGGCGCGACGTGCGCACCGGTCGAGGACGAATGCAGGACCGACGCCCCGCTGCTGCGCACCAGCGGCGTCACCGTCGCAGTGGTGGATGCGGCGATCGACAGCGGGCGCACCCCCGGGAAGAACGTATAGGCGACGCGCTCGGTGACCGGGTGCGGGTCGTAGCCGGTGACCGCCACCGTCTGCGCATCGGTGCCGTAGTGGCTGACGTCGTCGACGACGACCGCATCGAGGAGTTCCACGCCCAGTGCCGAGAGCAACGCGGCAAGCCCCGGATCGGGCGTGAAGCCGACGTCCAGCAGCAGCAGCGCGGCGCCGCCGCCGACGAGATAACGCCGCAGGGCGCCGCTCTCCGCCGGCGCCCAGGGCTCGCGCGGCCCAGCCGCGACCACCGCCGCGCAGTCGGCCGGCACGCCGCCGCCCTGCGCCAGCGAGATGCGCCGGACGTCGTAGCCCAGGCCTTCCAGCGAGCGTCGCCAGCGCCCGATGCCGCGCTCGGTGGTCTCGATCACCATTGAATTCGCGTCGTCGTGATCATGTCCGCCGACGCTTTCGACCTCGTTCCTGAATTCCCTGTTGTCGACCGGCAGCTCGTGGTGGCCTTCGACGAAACACAGCGTCACCCGGCGCTCGCGCAGTGCGCGCTGGATGCCGATCGCGAATTCGCGTTCATCCGTGCTGTGCACGAGCACGCGCCGCCCCGCCGCCTCGATCAACGCGGCGTTGTAGAGCTTGATGCCGGCGGTGCGGGCCAGGCTCGGCTGCTTGTCCGGATCGACGCCGCTGACGTCGAGCAGGGGGTTCTCGCCGGCCATCAGCTCGAGCATGTCGAGCGCGCGCCGCGCATTGGGATCCGTGCCCTGGTAGTAGTAGGTGACGCGCACCGGATGCTCGAGCCTGCGCGCGACCTCCAGGGCCTGCGGCGCCGGCGTGTAGACCCGTTCGCGGGTCAGGTCGACCTGCACATCGTGCAGGCTCAGCGCCGCGATGGCGAGTGCCGCCACCGCGCAGCCGCCGGCCACGGCCAGGGCCGACCGCCAGCGACGGCGCAGCAGCGTACCCGGTGTCGCGAGCGGCAGGCGCATGCCCCAGGCGAACAGGATTGCCACCGCGAGCAGCCAGCCCGCGGCCCACGCGAGTTCGTGCAGGTCGACGGCGTGGTGATGCATGTCAGCGGCGGGCCAGCGCCCGCACGGCGAGGAACAGGCCGAGCAGGGTCACCGTGACGAAGAAGCCCGCGTCGGACAGGTACAGCGCACCGGTCGCAAAGGGCGTGAAGCGGGCGAGCAGCGAGCACTGCAGGACGATTTCGTCCCACGGCTGCGGCAGCACCGCGGCCAGTGAATCGAGCAGCCACAGGAGCAGCGACAGCCCGATCGCGAGGGTTGCCGCAACGACCTGGTTCGCGGTCAGCGCGGACAGCGCGAGGCCGATCGCGGAGAGCAGCGAGGCAAGCAGCAGCAGTCCGAGGTAGCCGCTGTAAATCGGCCCCCAGTCGGGCTTGCCGAACCAGGCCAGCACCGCCGGGTAGACCAGGGTCGGTGCGAGCATCACCGCCACCAGGGCCATGCTGGCGACGAACTTGGCCAGCACGATGTCGCCCTCGCGCGCAGGCGTCGCGAGCAGCAGTTCGAGCGTGCCGTGCCGCCGCTCCTCGGCGAGCAGGCGCATGGTGATCAGCGGGACGAAGAGCAGCAGCAGCACCGCCGCCTGGAACATGATGCGCACCAGCGCGGCGCTGCGCGTCATCGCGAGATTGGTGACGAAGGCATAACCCATGACGAGCAGGAAGACCGCAATCAGCACGTAGGCGATCGGCTGCACGAACAGCGCGCGCAGTTCCTTGCCGAGCAGGGGAAGAAAGCCGGCCATCAGGTCGTTCAGTGCCGGGCCGGCGCGGTCATGGCCAGGAAGCGCTGCTCCAGCGCGCCCGGGCTGCCGGCATCGATCGCCACGCTGCCGAGCAGCCGGCCGTGCTGCAGGATCAGCGCGCGCGTCGCGACGCGCTCGATCTCCGTCAGCACGTGGGAAGTCACGAGCACCGCATGCCGGCCCGCCAGATCCGCGATCAGTTCGCGCAGCTCGATGATTTGCCAGGGGTCGAGGCCGTTCGTCGGTTCGTCCAGGATCAGCACCGGCGGGTCGCCGATGAGTCCGAGCGCGAGCGCCACGCGCTGGCGGTAGCCACGCGACAGGTTGCCGACCAGCGAACGCCGCACCGCCGAGAGCCTGAGCCGATCGCAGATGCGGTCGCGCTCGACGGCGATGACGCCGCGCGCGAGGCCCTTCAGGCGGCCGTAGAAGCGCAGCGTTTCGTCGACGGTGAGATGCGGATAGAGCGTCGGATCTTCCGGCACGAAGCCGAGGCGCTGCCGCGCCGCGGCGCCGTCGCGCTGGACGTCGAAACCGCAGATGGCGGCGCTGCCAGCCGCCGGCGCAAGGTAGCCGGTGAGGAGGCGCAGGCAGGTGCTCTTGCCGGCACCGTTCGGGCCGAGCATGCCGAGCACTTCGCCACGCGCGAGGGTGAAGGAAACGTCGTCGAGAACGCGCCGCCGGCCATAGTCATAACTGAGGCCGGCGGCGTGGATGAGCGGCGACTCGCCAGGAGAGGAACCGGACACGGGGCGGGAGGCGCCCTATTCGTAGTATTCCGGCGCCCTCTTCAGGGATTTCCACGCGTCCGGATCGTGCGAGGTGAAGTAGCTCGCGTTCTCCGTTGCAATCATGCGCCGGATCCAGTCGTAGCCCTTGATGATGCCGGTCGCGTCATAGGCGAGCGCGATGTTCGGGACCAGGTTCTTCTCGACGTTGTCACGGAAATACGCGGCGTCGCTGGTCAGGATGACCGGCCCAGTCTTCGGCAGGCGCACCGTCAGCATCTGCGTGCCCTTGGTGTGGCCGGGCGAGCGGTGGATGACGAGACTGCCGTCGCCGAAGAGATCGAGGTCGCCGGTGATGCGCAGCATGTCAATGGAATTCGGCTTGCTGACGCCGACACCGGAGCGCAGCACCGAGATGTCGTCCGGAATGTAGCCGGCGGCGAAGGGCTCGTCGGGAAACATCGCGAAGTGGAGTTCGTCGTCCTGGATGACGATCGTGGAGTTCGGGAACTTGCCGACGTTGCCGCCGTGGTCGAGGTGCATGTGGCTGACGACGACGTACTTGATGTCCTTGGTGGTCAGCCCGATTTTGGCGAGCTGCGCGTCCATCGCGTCGTCCTTGGTCATCTTCGGCTCGAAGACCTGCGCGAGCTTGCCCCAGTAGCCGGTATCCGCGATGACCTTGTCGTTGTTGCCGGTGTCGAAAATCACGTTGCCCTTCGGATGCTTGATCACGAAGAAGCCAATCGGGATCTCGATCTTCGGTTCCATCGGCGCGAAGTTCTGCAGGAAGCCCTTGCCGATCATCATCGTGCCGGAGCTGAACAGGTACAGCTGCATGCCGGCCGGCGATTCGGCGCGCACCGGGCCTGCACCCACCAGGCCGGCCAGGGCGAGCCCGGCCAGGGCGGAATAGAAACGCTTCATCATGCCCCCTCTGAAATGGTCTTTTGGTATCCGTCGCCCGCACGACGACTGCGCCATTATGGCGTCAAAGCGCCCGCGCGGACAGGTCCGGCTCCCGTGGCGGGCGTCGTGGCGTGTACCATTTGACGCGGAATCCGGGAGACGGCGGTGAGCCGTTCCCTTTGAACGAGGGGTCGCTGTTGAAATTCGTGCGCTGGGTGCTGGCCGTGCTGCTGTCCGTGGGCGCGGCGGGCGCGTTCTTTCTGTACTGGGAATACCGAACCCTTCATCCGAGTACCGACGACGCCTACGTCCAGGCGCACATCGTGCGCGTGTCGTCCCGCGTCACGTCGCCGGCAATAGCCGTGCACGTCGTCGACAACCAGTTGGTGCGGGCGGGCGAGCCGCTGTTCGATCTCGGGCCGAAGGTTTTCGAGGCGAAGCTCGCGCGGGCGCGTGCCTGGCTGGACGTGGCCGCGCAGGACACCGGCGCCGGCGGCGCCGAGGTCAGGGCCGCCAGCGCGACGCTGCGCGAGCGCCAGGTCACCGCCGACAATGCACGGCGCACCGTCAATCGCCTGCAGAAGCTCGCCGCCCGTCATCTCGTGCCGCAACAGGAGCTCGACGACGCGATCGCCACCTACGGCGAAGCCCGCGCGCTGGTCGCCTCCGCCGCCGCCGAACTCGAGCGGGCGCGCAATGCGCTCGGCAGGACCGGCCCGCAGAATGCCCGCCTGCGCGCCGCGGCGGCCGCCGTGCAGCAGGCGGAGCTCGAACTCTCATTCACCCATGTCACCGCCCCGGCGGACGGCTGGGTCACCGAAGTCACGTTGCGCAAGGGCACGATGGTGCGCGCGGCCCGCCCGCAGTTCGCGCTAGTCGAATCCGCCGAATGGTGGGTGGAGGCAAACTTCCGCGAGACCGATCTCACGCGGATCCGTCCCGGGCACCCGGCCCGCGTCCGCGTCGACATGTATCCCGACCTCGAACTGGGCGGCCGCGTCGAGAGCCTGAGCGCCGGTTCCGGGGCCACCTTCTCGCTGCTGCCGCCGGAGAATGCGACCGGCAACTGGGTCAAGGTCACACAGCGCTTCCCCGTGCGCATCGCGCTCGATCGCCTGCCCGCCGATGCCGCGACGCCGCTGCGCGTCGGCGCGAGCGCGACCGTCACCATCGACACCAGCCTGCCGCCGTGAGCCCGCCGGCGGCGGCCACGGCCGCGACGCCCGCACCGACCTGGCCGGTGGTCGTCGCGGTGATGCTGACCGCGCTGCTCGAGGTCCTGGACCTCACCGTCGTCAATGTCTCGCTGCCGCACATGATCGGCAGCTTCGGTGCGACCCCGGACCAGATCACGTGGATCGTCACCTCCTACATGATTTCCACCGCCGTCGTGATGCCGCTGACCGGCTACCTGTCGGCGCGCTTCGGTCGGCGCACGGTGCTGCTGACGTCGATCACCGGCTTCGTGATCACCTCGGGGCTGTGCGGTGCGGCGTGGAGCCTGGAATCGATGGTGGTTTTCCGGCTCGCGCAGGGCGCCTTCGGGGCAGTCCTGATCCCGCTGTCGCAGACCGTGCTGCTCGACGCATTTCCGCGCGAGAAGCGCGGCAAGGCGATGGCGATATGGGGCATCGCGATCATGGTCGCGCCGATCGTGGGGCCGACGATTGGCGGCTACATCACCGAGCATTTCGTGTGGCGCTGGGTGTTCTACGTCAACGTGCCGATCGGCGCGATTGCGCTGCTGCTCGCGCTGGGCCAGATCCCTGCCACGCCGCCACGCACCGGGCTGGTCACCGACTGGACAGGCCTCGTGCTGATGTCGGTCGCCCTCGGTTCGCTGCAGGCGGTGCTCGATCTCGGCCACCATCGCGACTGGTTCGCGTCGCCGCTGATCATGGGCCTGACCCTGCTTGCCGCGTCGTCCGGCATCGTGTTCGTGGTGCGCGGCCTCATCGTGGCCAACAACATCATCGACCTGCGCCTCTTCCGCGATCGGAATTTCACGCTCGGCTGCATCCTCATGGCCGGCTACTGCCTCGCGATGTACGGCACGATCACCCTGCTGCCGTTGCTGTCCCAGCGGCTGCTCGGTTATCCGGCGGACACCGCGGGCCTGATTTTCCTCCCCCGCGGCGCAGTCAGCGCGCTGCTGATGCTGTTCATCGGATCGTATCTCGCGCATCGGGTGGACGCCCGCAAGCTGATCGGGATCGGCTTCGTGTTCACGACGGTCGCCTGTTATCACATGGCCCACTACTCGCTGGCGGTCGACATGTGGGGACTGATGTGGCCCGGCATGATCCAGGGCGTGGGCATGGCGCTGATCTTCGGCCAGATCTCGGTCGTGACCTTCGACACCATCCCGCGCGAACGGGCAGACGAGGCGGCGGGACTCTACAGCGTGACCCGCACGCTCGGCTCGGCGATTGGCGTCGCGCTGTCCGGCACGCTGTTCGTGCGCCAGGAGCAGGTCCACTGGAACCTGCTCGGCAGCCACGTCTCGGATCTGAACCCGGACTGGCAGGCATGGCTGGACCGCGCGGCGCTCGGCATGGACGACGCATCCACCCCGGCCCTGTTCGCCCGCGAAATGCTGCGCCAGGCGCAGATGCAGGCCTTCGCGGATCTCTACTGGGCGATCTCGCTGAGCTTCCTGCTGCTGTTCCCCTTCGTCGCGCTGCTGCGGCGTCCGCACGCGCACTGAGCGCCGGCCGCTGTGCGCGGTCACCGGACAATGACCGGATTCGGGACTTGGGGTCAGCCACCGAGCAACTGTGTCCCGCGCTGCGCTCAGACGGTCTGCAGGGTCCACGGCCTGCCGTTTCCGACCATGGCGGAGAAAAGGAGAAAAGGTGTCGGAGAAAAGGTGTCAGATTTTAAATCTGACACCTTTTCTCCATCTGTTCGCGACGCGCGTGATGCCGCGCTTCACCTAGCCACGGGCAGTGTGCATCGTCCGTAGTGCTGGGGTATAGCCACCGAACGCCGAGAACACCGAGAAGCGGAATGAGTGAAGGGACAGTGCAGCCACTACCGACGTGCCATGCGATTGGAGGCGCCCGACCTGGAGTTTTATTGCCTCGGTGTTCTCGGCGTTGCTCGGTGGCTGATTCCAACGCCATCTCCAACGGTGGGCGCTGAGGGATCAGGCCCACCTCACCCAGCGCTTCTCCGCTTCCACGGCCAGGAAGGGAACGGTCGCGAGGGCGATGCAGAGGCCGAGCTCCGGCAAAGTCAGGGGCTCGGTGTCGAATATCACGTTCAATGCCGGGATGTAGATCAGCATCAGTTGCAGCCCGAAGGTCAGCAGCACCGCCCCGAGCAGCGGCAGGTTGCTGCCGAGGCCCTGGCGGAACAGCGACACGCGCTCGCCACGGATCGCGAGCACGTGCGCCATCTGGGCAAGGGTCAGCAGGGTGAAGACCATCGTCTGTCCGCGCGGGCTGCCGCCATGCCAGGCCCAGGCCTGCAGCGACAGGCAGAGGCCGGCAATCAGCAGGCCAACCCACGCGATGTGCTGCCACACGCCGTGCGCGAACAGGCTCTCGCGCGGCGGCCGCGGTGGACGTGACATGGAACCCGGCTCGGACGGTTCGGCGGCGAGCGCGAGTCCCGGCAGGCCGTCGGTCACGAGGTTGACCCACAGGATGTGTATCGGCAGCAGCGGAATCGGCAGGCCGACGAGAGGCGCGAGGAAAATCGTCAGGATTTCCGCCGAATTGCCGGTCATCGCGTAGCGCACGAACTTGCGGATGTTGTCATAGATGCGCCGCCCTTCGCGCACGGCGCTGACGATCGTCGCGAAGTTGTCGTCGAGCAGCACGAGGCTCGAGGCCTCGCGGGCCACGTCGGTGCCGCCCTTGCCCATCGCGATGCCGATGTCGGCCCGGTTGAGCGCCGGCGCATCGTTGACGCCGTCCCCGGTCATCGCGACGAAGTGTCCCTGGGCCTGCAGCATCTCCACGAGCCTGATCTTCTGCGCCGGGTCGACACGGGCATAGACGCGACAGTGGGCGACGAGCTCCGCGAGTGCGCGGTCGTCCAGTTCGGACAGCTCGCGGCCGGTGACGATCCGCGCGTCACTCTCGACGATGCCGAGCCTGTGCGCGATGGCGCGCGCGGTGGCCGGATGGTCGCCGGTGATCATCACCGGCACGATCCCCGCCTCGCGGCACTGGCGGACCGCCTCGGCCGCTTCCTCGCGCGGCGGATCGAGCAGGCCGACGAGGCCGAGGAGGCACAGTGAACGTTCAGCCTCGTCCCCTGATGCCACGTCCGACAGGCGCGGCCCGTGCGACATCGCGATCGCCAGCACCCGCAAGCCGTCGGCCGCGAGCGCGGCCACGACGCGCTCCAGCGCGGTCATGTCGATCGGCGCCGGGCCATCGGCACGGAGCACGCTCGTGCAGCGGGGCAACACGGTTTCCGGGGCCCCCTTCACATAGACGGTGCAGGCGCCGTCGGCCGTGTCGTGGAAGGTCGTCATGCGCTTGCGCTCCGCCGTGAACGGCAGCTCGCCATGGCGCGGCAGGTGCGCTTCCAGCGCGGATTGGTGGAGACCGACACGCGCAGCGGCGTCCAGCAGTGCGAGCTCGGTCGGGTCACCGATGCGTTCAGGCGCAAGCCGCGCGTCGTTGTTGAGCACGCAGGCCGCCAGCAAGGTGCGCCACGGTTCTCCCTGCGCAAGCGTCCCCCAGTCGCCGACGGTCCGGCCGGCCGCGTGGATCCGCTCGACGCGCATGCGGTTCTGCGTCAGCGTGCCGGTCTTGTCGGCACAGATGTGCGTGACCGAGCCCAAGGTTTCGACCGCCGGAAGCCGCCGCACGAGCGCCCGCTCGCGGGCCATGCGGTGGGCGCCCAGGGCGAGCAGGATCGTGACCACCGCCGGCAGGGCCTCGGGAATCGCCGCGACGGCGAGACTCACCGCGGTCATCCCCATCAGGGCCATGGGTTCACCGCGCAGCAACCCGGCCACGAAGATCACCGCGCACAGGCCCACGACGATCAGTGCGATGCGCCGCCCGAAGACTTCGAGGCGCAGCTGCAGCGGGGTCCGCCGGACAAGTCCGGTGTCGAGCATCGCGGCCACACGACCCAGTTCGGTCCGCATGCCCGTCGCGACGACAAGCCCGCGTCCGCGTCCGGTCACGACGCTGGAGCCCTTGAACAGCAGGTTGCTGCGCTCGGCCATCCCGGCCTGCGGGTCGTCCAGGGCGAGCGTGGTCTTCGCGACGGCGGCGGACTCGCCGGTCAGCACGGATTCGTCAGCCTGCAGCTGTGCGACCTCGTGGAGCCGCAGGTCCGCGGGAACGGCGTTGCCCGCTTCGACGAGCACGACGTCGCCGGGCACCAGTTCGGTCGCGTCGACCGTCACGGACGCACCGTCGCGCAGCACGCGGGCACGGGCGATGGCCATGCGACGCAAGGCGGCCAGCGCGCGCTCGGCCCGGTACTCCTGCACGAAGCCGATGGCGGCGTTCAGCACGATGATCAAGGCAATCGCGATCGCGTCTTCCGCGTCGCCGATCAGCGCCGACAGGATGCCCGCTGCGATGAGCACGCCAATCATGAAATCCGGGAACTGCCGCAGCAGCAGCGTCAGCGGCGAACGTGCCTCGCCCTGCGGCAGCGCATTGGGCCCCACCGCCGACAGCCGTGATGCGGCCTCCGCCGAGTCGAGCCCCGAGGCCTGGTCCACGACCAGCTTCGACGCGACGTCTTCCACCGCCAGCACATGCCAGTGCGGGCCATCGCCACCGTCACCGTGCTGCCTGGACTCAGGCACGTCGTGACCTGCCCCTGACCACGCACGCGGTGGCACCCGGGCCGCAAATCGCCGCGACCATCAGCCTGCGCGTCGCCATGCGTCGAGAATTCCGTCGGTTTGCGCCCGGTGGCCGCCATGTACAATCGAGTCGATTCCAACCGGAGGGAAGTCGATGCAGCTGGCTGATATCCTGGTGATTGCCGACCGCGAGGATCGACAGCAGAACGCGTTGCGTGTCGCACTCGATCTCGTACGCAGCGCCCCTGCCCGCATACGGCTCGTGGGTTTTGTCCATGACGCGACCGCCGACAACGCCAACCTGATGTCGGTGGCTGCCGGCCGCCGCCTGCAGGCGGCAATGCTGAAAGACAAGCGGACCTGGCTCGAAGACGCCGCGAAACGGCTTGCCCAGGAGGGGACGGAGATCGCGATCACCGCGGTGTGGTCCAAGGACATCAGCGCGTGGGTGAAGGAGAACGTCTCGCCGAAGACCTGCAACCTCATCGTGAAGTCCGGCAATCGCAGCGAAAACGTGCTGTACACGCCTACCGACTGGCGGCTGCTGCGCGAAGGCCCCGTGCCGGTGCTGATTGCGCGCGACAAGTTGCGCAGGCGCCCCTCGCGTGTGCTTGCGACCATCGATCTGGGCACGTCGGATGCGGGCCAGAAGGCGCTCAACAAGCGCGTGCTGCAAGCCGCATCGGGCATCGCCGGGCAGCTGGGCGCCGAGCTGCATGTCGTCTATGCAATCCCGGTATCGGCGCTCGCCCAGGACCTCGACCTCGTCGACAGCCGCGAGCTGGAGCGGCGCACCAGGCGCAAGTTGGCGCGTGAAATCGCGGAACTGGCGGAGGATTACGGCTTGCCGCCCGCGCACATCGTGATCAAGGCGGGCCCGCCCGAGCGGGTCGTCGACGGTGTCGCCAGCAAACTCAAGGTGGCGCTGGTCGTGATGGGGACGATCGGTCGCAAGGGCCTCAAGGGCCGCCTGCTCGGCAACACCGCGGAGAAGGTACTGCACTCGAACCGCTCGAATCTGCTCGCACTGCGGCCCGATACCTAACAGGCACGCGCCAGTACGGTATCGAGCCGGCTCGCAAAGGCCCGCTTCTCCGTCTCCCCGAGCGGCGGCTCAGGTGCTCGCGCACGTTCTCGACCGTGTAGAGTTCCCCGCGCGGATTCAGCGCGAGCGCTCCCTTCGCCACCACCGCCGCCGCGAGGGGAATGTCGGCGGTGATCACGAGGTCGCCGCCGGCGACGGCGTCCTCGATATGGCGGTCGGCGACATCGAAACCACCCTCCACGCGCACGCTCCTGATGAAAGGCGAAGGCGGCACCGCCAGCCGCCGGTTGGCGACGAGGATGAGCTCCCTCTTCACCCGCGTCGCGGCCCGGTACAGGATCTCCTTGATGACGACGGGACAGGCGTCGGCGTCGACCCAGATCCGCATCAGTCGCGGAGTGCCCCGAGTTGCGCGACGAGCGCCTCGCGGCTTTCCTTGAACTGCGGCGACACCATTACTTCCTGGCCCAGGCGCGCGGCCGGCTCGTCGCAGGTGAAGGACGGCTGGTGCGAAACGGTTGCCTCGAACAGCGCCCCGCCCGGCGTGCGGATGTAGATCGAGTCGAAGTAACCGCGATCCTTGACGTCGGAGGTATCGGTGAAGCCGAGCGCCTCCAGCCCCGCCTTCAGCGCGTCCTGCTCGGCATGCGTGCCGACCTGGAAGGCCATGTGATGCACGGCGCCCTCCCCCAGCGTCCAGCTGCCCTGTGGCCGGTTCGGCTCGACGATGAAGTCCACCAGCGCGCCACTGTGCCCGCCACCGATCGCATAGCGCAGGTAACGCGTGTCCTCGTCGACCCGCCGCCCACCCCAGCCGAGCTGCATGAATTCGTCCATCAACTCCATGTCGCGGACGCTGACGCAGATCGAGTGCGTCCCGCGCAACATCATTTCCGGCGGCACCGGCCCGGTCGTGTGCGGTTCGCGATCGTCGCCGTCGACGGCGGCGATCGTGTACTCGATGCCGCAGGGATGGCGAAAATCGATGCAGCGCTCGCCAAGACGCTCGGCTTCACGCGTTTCGACACCATGGCGGGCCAGGCGGTCCTGCCAGTAATCGAGGGCGCCCGGCGGCGCGGACAGCAGGATGCGCGTGATCTGGCCCGAACCGGGCCGCGCCCTGAGGCCCGTGTGCCCGACCGGGAAGCTCGTCAGCAGGGAGCTCTCGTCACCCCGGTCATTGCCGTAGTAGAGGTGGTAGATAGGCACCTCGCCGTCATACAGCAGCGTCTTCTTGACGCTCTTGAAGCCGAGGAGCTTCGTGTGGAAGTCGTAATCCTCCTGCGCGTCGCCGGCGCAGAGGGTCAGGTGATGGTGGCGCGTGATCGCGGCGCCGGGGGAAGACTGGGGCATGGCTGGACTCCTGCACTTCCTTGGGAGCCACACGCTAGCACAGCGGGCGCCGGGCTCCCATCGGGGTGGCGCGCCGGCGGAGCCACGCTGCTCCGCCAGGCTTCAGGGCCTCGGCGAACCGCGGGGCCACGACACCGGTATCCTGGTCGAAAACGCGGTCATGAACGCGAGGGTCGCGAACGCGGCGCTGCCGACCGTGGCCCCGAACCACATGCCGATCGTCGCGCCCTGCCCGACCGCCCACGCGACCAGCCAGAGCGCCGGCCAGGCGGCGGGAATGAGCGCCGAGTACAGCCAGAACAGGGTCCAGGGTTCGTCCCTGCGGGCGGAAAGCCCGCCTGCGGCCACGAGGCCCGACGTAAGCAGGGCCAGCGCGCCCCAGTAGAACACGAGGCCCACGGCATCGACATCGTGACGTGAATGCCGGAACGCGATTGCGAGCGCGCCGGCTGCGGACAGCAGCGCCAGCGCACGGGCAAGGCGTGTCGGGCGCTCGCCGGCGATGGCCGCCGCGATGTCGCGCGGCGCGCGCCAGGCGAGCGCCAGCGCAGGCAACGCCCACAGGGCCGCCACCGCGGGCAGGCGTTCGTGGGCCGCACGCCAGAAGCCCAGCAGGTCGATGCCGGCTGGCGCGAGCAGGCCCTCGTGGGCGATCACCACGCAGGCTGTGCGCGCGAGCCAGTGCGTCAGCAGCGGGGGCAGCACGGCCGCGCGCGGTCGCCCCGGCAGGTCGGCATGACCAATCTGGTGCATCCACAGGCTCATGACCAGGATGGTCGCGAGGCCGAGAAAGGTCGTCACGCCCTGGTTGACCGCGCTCATGTCGAGCGGCGTGAGCACGCCGAACAGCGCCCACTCGAAGCGCAGCACCGGCGCCGTCAGCAGCGTCGACATCATCAACGCCATGAAGCCCATATGGGAACGGAAATCGCGCGCGCGCACGGCGAGGACTGCGAGCGCGAGGTAGCCGAGCGAGGCCAGCGACAATGCCCACAGGCCCAGGCCGAAGGCGGGGCTCGCATAGATGGTCGCGAGCGGCGTGCGTGCGAGATAGACGAGCGCGCCGAGCATCGACACGAAGACGGCGAGGATCACCAGGACGCCCGCCGCACGATGCAGGCGCGGATGCCGGCGCCGCAGTGCCGGCACGAACTGCAGCACGGCGAGACCCATCGCCATGCCGCCGAGCGCCGTGTGCACGGTCATCGCATCGATGAGACGACGGTAATGCGCATACATCAGCGCCGGCGAACCGCTGCCGAGCGTGTACTCGCGGCTCGTGAGCGCCGCCTGGATCGCGGCCCACCAGCCCGGTCGATCGGCGCGCACCGCCGCGGTGAATTCGACGGCCATCAGCGCGAACGCGGCGCAGGTCAGCGCGGCGATGCACCAGGCCCAGGTACGAAGCCTGCCGGCAACGAGCGGATCGCCACGGGCGTCACGCAGTGCAGCCATCAAGTCCCCCTCCTGGCGCGGCGCGCGCCGTCACGTTCTGATCAGCGTGGTCGAAGCCGGCCGGCGCCACCTTGCGCATCGCCACCGGCCGGCCTACCCGGTCAACCAGCCGAAGCGCTGCGCCGGTGCGCGAGCGGCGTCACCTCGCGCCGCAGTTCGGGTCCCGCCGCGTCACTGTCCCGCGGGCTCCCGCCGCCACAGGCGCGGCGCAGGGCCGGTGCACACTCCTCGGCGAAGTATTGCATCATGTCCTCGATTTCACGGCCCTCGAAGCCGGCCTTCTCGAACAGGCCGGCGAACATCAGGTCCTCGTAACCGCAGTACTCCTTGATGCGCATGACCTGTTCGACGACGCGCCCGGGCGTACCGAACAGCACAATCTCGCCCTCGATCAGCATCTCCGCCGTGACGCGCGTGCCGACGGGCACCAGCGAGCCCTCGAAGAACGGCCCGATGTACGCGAACTGGTGCTCGAGGCCGCGCTTGAGCCGCGCGTACTCGCGAGCCTGATCCTGCCCGGGGAGGATCAGGTGGATGAAGCGCGCGATGCCGACGCCGCGACGCCTGTCGGCATCCCAGCCGTAACGGTACGCCCCGCGCTGCAGCCGGTCCGGCCAGCCGGCGCGGGCGGCGGCTTCGTAATAAATCTCGACGTTCTTCGCGAGTTGTTCGTTCGCTTCACCGACGAAATAACCATTGACGCCGTGCTCGGCCGCCCAGGCAATCGAGCGCGGGCTCGTCAGCGGCTGCCATAACTGCGGGTGCGGCTTCTGCAGCGGCTGAGGAAATACGCTGATCTCCTTCAGCGTGGTGGTGCTCGCGGTGACCGGATTGCCGCCACCCGACGGATCGGGCCCGCCCAGCTTCAGGATGTCAGCGACCTCGCGCTCGACCTTGTCCTGCGCGAAGAAGGCTTTCGTATGCGGGTGATTCCACTTCGTGTAGGTCGGCGGAATCGAGAAGTTCTCACCCCGGTGCGAGAAGGAAGGCTCGGTCCAGGCCTTGATCAGGATTTCGTAGGCTTCCTGGAAGGACGCGCGGTTGCGCTCCTGGTCCTGGATCGTCGAACCGTAGGGGCGGCCCAGCGTTTCGTTCTCGCGCGGCTGGTAACCGCGGCCGATGCCGCATTCGACGCGCCCGCCGCTGACCACGTCGAGCATGGCGATCTGCTCGGCGACGCGCAGCGGGTGATGCCAGGTGATGATGTTCGCGGCCTGCCCGAGGCGGATGCGCCGCGTGTTCGCCGCGATCGCCATCTGCGACAGCAGCGGATTCGGCGAGCATTCCGCGCCCTCGGGCTGGAAGTGGTGTTCGGTCTGGAACCAGTAGTCGTAGCCTAGCCGCTCGGCGAGGATGCCCTGGCGTATCTGGTTGACGATCGTCCGCTGCGCCGATTCGTGCATGTCCCGAAGGCTGCCGTCGCTGATCGCGATGCCGTCCGCGTTGTAGACGACCGGCAGGTCGCTCGACCCATTGTGGAAAACACCCAGCTCGAACATCGCGCTCCCCCTTCTGCGCGGCCGCGCGTGGCGGCCGGTGCTGTCTTCGTTGCGTGTGGCGGATGACCTCAACCGATACGGCGCAAGGCGCCAGCCACGTCGACACGCGTCCGCAATACCCGCAGTTCCTCGGCGGACGGCGCGGCGGTCAACGGCACCTCGTCGGGAATCACGAGCTCGAAACCGGTCTGCGCGCGCACCTGATCGACGGTGACGCCCGGATGCACCGAACGCAGTCGCATGCGCTTACCGTCGTCCGTGAAATCCATGACGCAGAGCGGCGTCACGCAGTACTTCGGGCCGCCCCCGGGCAGGCCGAGTTTCGTCCGCGCGTCCGCGCCGCCCTGCCCCCAGCCGACGGTGCTGACGAAATCGCACTTCGGCACGAACAGGCGCGGCGTGTGGCTGTTCAGCACGATGTGGTAGCGGCCCACATGCGTGGTCAGGGTCGGCGTGCCAACCGAACCGGGACCGCGGAACCTGAGCCTGTGGTAGTCCTCGCCGACGCCGATCAGATTGGTATTGCCGTACGGGTCGACCTGCAGGCCGCCGACGAAGAACACGCGGCGGTGCCAGTCCTTGACCTGGTCGAAGCGGTGCCCGCGATCGCTGAAGGATTCGGTCCAGCGCACCACGCGGTTGTCCCAGCCGAAGGCGGGCAGCGGGATCTCGTCGAGATGGTGCACGTTCATGCGCGCGCCCAGGAATACGAGTTCCATGTTCGGGCCGTGCATGAGGTGCGCGAGGCGCACCGCGGCTTCCGGGATCGGGAGCGCGATGCCGACCTGCAGTTCCTCGCCA
>CALRPY020000021.1:0-69169 GCA_943370145.1 Hydrogenophaga intermedia
CGGCGCCGTCGGCCGCGGACGAGCGCGCCGCCGTCGAGCGTCTGGCCGCCGCCCTCGCGGAGGCGGACGTGGCCCATCCCGTCCTCGCGACGGCGACCGCCCGCCTCGCGACCCGCCTCGCGGCCCTGCGCGCGCGCGCGGACTGGCCCGACGCGGCCATTGCCACCGTGCGCGGCATGGTGCTGGGCGACCTGCCGCGCACCCTCGAACGCCTGCGAGGACTGCTCGACGCCGAGGCCTTCGATGCGACCGATCTGCCGGATGAGGTCCGCCAGCGCTACGTCGCGGAGGACGGGCGCGCGCGCGTGGAGGTATTCCCCCGCGAAGACCTCAACGACAACGGTGCGATGCGACGCTTCGCGCGTAACGTGCAGGCGGTGGAGCCGAGTGCCACGGGTGCGCCGGTCGAGCTGGTCGCCGGCAGCGAGGCGGTAATCGATTCCTGCATCAAGGCTTCCCTGCTGGCGCTGCTGGTCACGCTTGCGATGCACATCGGCGTGCTGCGCGGCGTGGTCGATGCGCTGCTCGTGTCGGCGCCCCTGGTGCTCGCGATGCTGCTGACGGTCGCGACTTCGGTGCTCTTCGATTTCCCGTTCAATTTCGCCAACATCATCGCGCTGCCCTTGCTGATTGGCCTGAACAACGCCTATGGCGCCTACCTCGTCGTGCGCCGCCAGCACGCGCCGAGTATCCAGAAGCTGCTCGGCAGCAGCACGCCGCGCGCGGTGATGTTCAGCGGACTGACGGCGATTGCCTCGTTCGGGACGCTGGGAGTCTCGAAGCATCCAGGCACGGCGGGCATGGGCATCCTCATCGCCTTGTCTCTTGCGTATGCGCTGCTGTGCGCGCTGCTGATGCTGCCGGCGCTGATGGCGGTGCTGGAGCGACGCGGCGAGGCCTGAGGCTCCGCGGGGTGAGGCGTTGACTGCCTGGCCTCGCGGCTGACAGAGTGTTTTCCACCAACCGAATCGACAACAGGGCGGCCGGTACCCGGTCCGCCCGGCAGGAGGTCCCGCTGATGATCAAGCTCCACGGCTTCGCCGTGTCCAACTACTACAACATGGTCAAGTTCGCGCTGCTCGAGAAGGGTATCGCGTTCGAGGAAGTCGCGGCGGCGCCTAGCCAGGAGCCCGGCTATACGAGCAAGAGCCCGATGGGCAAGGTGCCGTGCATCGAAACGCCCGAGGGCTTCCTGTCCGAAACCGCGGCGATTCTCGACTACCTCGAGGAGAGCCACCCTGAACCGCGGCTGCTTCCCAGCGACGCGTTTGCCCGCGCGAAGGTCCGCGAGGTCATGCGCGGCCTCGAGCTCTACATCGAGCTGCAGGCGCGCCGTCATTTCCGTCACGTGTTCTTCGGTGAGGCGAAGTCCCAGGTCGCGGTCGACGAGGTGCGCCCGGTCGTCGAGAACGGCCTGAGAGCGCTGCGCCAGCTGGCGGGCAAGGGGCCGTGGCTGTGTGGTGAGCAGTTCACGCTTGCGGATATTTTCGCGTATCACACCTTCGGCTACGCCGCGATGACGATGAACGCGATCTACGGATGGGACATCGTTGCCGAGGTGCCCGGGCTGAAGGACACGCTGGCCCGCATCGCCGAGCGCCCCGCCGCGAAGAAGGTGGATGCCGACCAGCAGCTTGCCCTGCAGGCCTTCATGGCGCAGAAGGCGGCAGGCTGACGCATGGCGGGCCGGGGCGCGCGGCACACCCGTGGCCGCGCGTTCGCAGCCGATACCGGCCGTGGGCCGCATACCGTAATCACCGACTGAGGATTCGTTCATGCCGCGTAAAGTGATCATCACCTGTGCCGTCACCGGCGCGATTCACACGCCGACGATGTCACCCTACCTGCCGATCACGCCCGAGGAGATCGCGGAGGCCGCGCTGGGCGCGGCGGAGGCGGGCGCCGCGATCGTTCACTTGCATGCTCGAAAACGCGAGGACGGGAGCCCCAGCCAGGATCCTGCGCTGTTCATGGAGTTCGTGCCGGCCATCAAGGCCGCAAGCGACGTCGTGATCAACCTCACGACAGGCGGCGCGCCGACGATGCTCGTCGAGGAGCGTCTGCAGCCCGCGCTCAAGCTCAAGCCCGAGGTCGCGTCGCTGAACATGGGCTCGATGAACTTCGGCCTGTACGAAATGGTCGGGCGTTACAAGGAATTCAAGTACGACTGGGAAAAGCCCTACCTCGTCAACAGCGACGACCGCATCTTCAAGAATACCTTCAAGGATATCGCGTACATCCTCGAGTCGTGCAGCGACAACGACACGCGATTCGAGATCGAATGCTACGACATCGGTCACCTGTACACTGCCGCGCACTTCCTCGATCGGGGGCTCATCAAGCCTCCGCTGCTGATCCAGTCGGTCTTTGGCCTGCGTGGCGGCATCGGCGCGCACTTCGAGGATGTCATGCACATGCGCCGCACCGCCGATCGCCTGTTCGGCCACGATTACCTGTGGTCGGTACTCGGCGCCGGCCGCAACCAGATTCCGGTGGCGACGATGTCGGCCGCAATGGGCGGCATGGTGCGCGTGGGGCTCGAGGATTCGCTGTGGGACGGCCCCGGCAATCTTGCCCAGACCAATGCCGCGCAGGTGCGGCGGATCCGCACCGTGATCGAGGCGCTGTCGCTCGAGGTGGCGACGCCCGACGAGGCCCGCGCGATGCTCAAGCTGAAGGGCCGCCACAACGTGGCGTTCTGAGGTTTTTGGCTGCGCGGCGCAACGGGCGCCGCCTCCGCGACGACCGGGGGCGTCGTCTCCCCCGCCTGCGTCCCGGTCACTCTTTCCCGGCCGTGCGACATGAACACAAGGGCGTGAAAAGAGAAAAGGTGTCAGATGTCAAATCTGACACCTTTTCTCTTTTCTCCCCTCAGGCCCGAGGGGGCGGGGCCAAGATCCGCGGCAGACGCGGGTGCCGGCGTTCGTGTTCGTACGGGCCACCCAACACCGGGGAGACTTCCGCGGTGGCGGCGAATCCCTCACACCACTGTCCCTCTCCGTGTCCTCCGTGCTCTCCGTGGTCAAAATGCGGCTTCTGCTGCCGCGCAAACGCCTGGCTTCATCACGGAGAACACGGAGAAGTCGCTTTCAGTACTTGTCGATCACCTCGCGCCCGAACTCGCGGATCATCTCGCGGGCGTCGGTGCCACAGACGTTCAGCGCGATGTTCGTCACGCCGGCCGCCTCCAGTTCGCGGATGCGGTCGATGATCTCCGGGCCTGAGCCCGTCAACGTGCCGGCCTTGATCAGCTCCGGCGTCAGGTAGGCGCGCTCGCCTTCCCGCATGAACACCAGATGGCCGAGGTGCATTTCCTGGAAGCGGCGGTCCATCGGTGTCTTCATCTGCATGATGTGGCTGTCGAAATAGTGTTTCGCCTGCGCGGCCACCGATGGCGGCGCAAAGGGGCCGACCTGGATGTCCTTCGGGTCCCAGTTGGTATGCAGGAGCAGGATGGCCATTGGGCCGATCTGCCTCGCGACGCGGTCGGACATGATCGATTCACCTGGCCGCAGCACGCAGGCCGAGGTCAGGTTCGTGCAGTAGACCTCCGGCATCGCGCGTCCCGCCGCCGTGGCGGCGGCCTTGATCTGCTTGATGCTGCTGGCGATGTAGTCCGGGTCGAGACCGATCGTGACCCAGCCGTCAGCCAGTTCTCCCGTCATCTGGATGGCCTTCGGGCCGTTCGAGGCCATGTGGATCGGGATGGGATCCTTGATGTTGATGTAGCCATGGTCCGGATGGAGGAACCTGATGTGCCGCTCACGCTCGCCCTCGCGGTACAGCGCCTCCTTGCCGGACAGCAGGTCGCGGATGATTTCGACGTGCTCGCGCATCGTTTTCAGCGTAATCGGCGGCATGCCCATCACGTTGCGCCCGGTGAAGCCGGTGCCCACGCCGAGGATCACGCGTCCCGGCGCCAGTTCGTTGATGGTCGCGATCGAGTGCGCCGTCACCGGCGCGATGCGGTTGCCGAGGATCGACACCAGTGTGCCAATCTTGATTGTGCGCGTGTGGTGGGCGACCAGCGCCATGCTGGCGTAGACATCGCTGTAGCACATCTGCGAGTCGTAGAACCAGGTGTGGGAAAAACCGTAATCCTCCGCCATTTTCGCGTCTTCCCACGCGCGGATGTAGGTCGGAAAACTGATGCCGAAATCCATGAATGACTCCCCTCATTGTTGTGCTTGCACGCGTCAGCCGGTATCGCCGCTCGTGGCCTCGTCACGAACTGTCAATTTCGTGTCGTCACTCCCGGAGGCGCTGGCGGCGCGCGTGGCCGGACGTTAACCTGACCAGCACGCGCTGGGAACATGGCACGCTGTCCGGGCGCTGTCATCCAGCAAACGGAGGAACGAACCGTGCATCGTGTCGATCGCCGCACCAGGCCGCGCATGCCGCGCAAGGAACCACTCTACGTACAGCTTGCCGCGGCAGGCACGCCAACCGGTGCACGGGTCCTGCGCTGCGAATCCGCCGACCTGTCGAGCGTCGGCCTGCGCGTCAGCGTGACCGAGCCCTTGCCGCCCGGCACGCCGGTCGAAGTGTGGATCAGGCTTGCTGAACTGGGCAGCAATTTCTACCTCCACGGACGCGTGCGCTGGTACAGCACGGCGACTGCAGAAGCCGGTATCGGCATGTGCTTTGCCGAAGGCACCGACTACTGGCAGTGGCTCGCGCTCATCGACGACTGACCCCTCAGCAACCCGGCCGGGCCGCTCAAGCCCCTTCGCATCCGGGACGTTGCCACCGGTCTCTCCCACCCATTAGAATCGACCATACGCCGCCGTATGGAGCGGCCTTGCCAATGCGCGCCCGCGTGCCGCCCGGAGCCCCATGACTGACACCGCCCATGATTTCTCGACAGGTCCCGAGCTGACGCTCGGCATCGATGGATTCAGCTACGCCGACCTCTACGATCCGGTTGCGCTGGCGCGACTCAGTGTCACCTTCGATACCTACCTCGTCGACGAGGCGCCTGGCCTCGCTGAGCGACTCAAGGCCTATCGCGCCTGCGCCGGCGCCGGCATGACACCGGAGGAGGTGTCGGCGGTGCTGACCGACGCGGGCCCCTTCGTCGGCCATTTCATCGCGCGCCTGTTCAACATCGAGGACGCCTGGTCCGCGCAGCGGGGAATCATCCGCGACGAGGACGAAACGCTGTTCCGCTATCGCACCGAAGTGATGGCGGGTCTCGCCAAGCGCTTCAAGGGCGTCGACGTGAACGGCTTCGACTGGGCAACGCTGTCGGCCCGGGTGGTCGCGCTCCGCGCGGCGGTCGCGCCCGGTGCGCGTCTGCCCGGCGATCCGGAATACCTGACTGCGCGTGCCGGTCTCGTCGCCGCGGGCAAGCTGGCCCCGCCGCAGGGTTTTCGCGCGGCGCTCGGCACGCAGGCGGCGCTGTTCCCGGAACTCTCCGGTGACGATGCCGCGCTGCTGGCCGCGTGCGAGGACACGCTGGCACGCTGGGCGCACGCGATCAGGACGGACGCCTCGCGCGACCCGGTCGCAGCAGCGTGGATCCTGTTCAAGGAACCGGCCAAGACCGACGTCGACCACCTGGTCCACCACCAGGTCAACGAGCGGCCCGGCTTCCAGACCTGGATGGCGCCGCTGCACGACATGCGCCGCCGCGACGGCTTCAAGCTGACGGACCGCCGCATGAACGGTCGGCAGGTGCTGTACGAAGTCGACCATTGCATCTACTGCCATGACCGTGATGCCGACTCCTGCTCCAAGGGCATGCGCCAGAAGAAGGGCGTGGATGGCTTCAAGGTCAACGCGCTCGGGGTGACGGCGACCGGCTGTCCGCTCGGCGAGAAGATCTCGGAGATGCACGTCGTCAAGCGCCAGGGCGACAACATCGGCGCGCTCGCGCTGGTGGCCATCGACAACCCGATGTGCCCGGGCACCGGCCACCGGATCTGCAACGACTGCATGAAGGGCTGCATCTACCAGAAGACCGAGCCCGTCAACATTCCGCAGATCGAGACCAGCGTCCTGACCGACGTCCTCGAGCTGCCGTGGGGTTTCGAGATCTACGGGCTGCTGACGCGCTGGAACCCGCTGAACGTCAATCGCCCCCATGCGCTGCCTTACAACGGTCGCAAGGTGCTGGTGGTCGGGATGGGCCCGGCCGGCTACACGCTGTCGCATTACCTGTTGAACGAGGGCTTCGGCGTCGTCGGCATCGATGCGCTGAAGCTCGAGCCGCTGCCCACCGCGCTGACCGGCACGCCGAGCGTGCCGCCGCGACCGGTGCATGACTTCAAGCGGCTCTATGACGAACTCGACCGCCGGACAGTCAACGGCTTCGGCGGCGTGGCCGAGTACGGTATCACCGTGCGCTGGGACAAGAACTTCCTGAAGGTCATCTACCTCACGCTGCTGCGCAGGCAGACCTTCCGCGTCTATGGCGGTGTCCGTTTCGGCGGCACGCTGACCCTGGAAGACGCGTGGGACCTTGGCTTCGACCACGTTGCGCTCGCGACGGGCGCCGGCAAGCCGTCGGTCATCGGTCTCAAGAACAATCTCGTGCGCGGCATCCGCAAGGCCTCGGACTTCCTGATGGGCCTGCAGCTGACCGGCGCGGCCAAGGACGATTCGCTGGCGAACATGCAGGTGCGCCTGCCGCTCGGCGTGATCGGCGGTGGCCTCACCGCGATCGACACCACCACCGAACTGATGGCGTACTACCCGAAGCAGGTCGAGAAGACCCTGCACCGCTACGAGGCGCTGTGCGCCCAGCACGGTGAAGACGTGGTGCGCAAACGCTTCGACGACGAGGAAAGCGGCGTGCTCGACGAGTTCCTCGTCCACGGGCGTGCGATCCGGGCCGAGCGTGAACGGGCGAAGGCGGCTGGCGAGGAGCCCGACTTCTCGCCGCTGGTGCGGGCATGGGGCGGCGTGACGCTGTTCTACCGCAAGGCGCTGTCCGACTCGCCGGCCTATCGCCAGAACCACGAGGAAATCAACGAGGCGCTGAAGGAGGGGATCGAGATCGCGGCAGGCATGAACCCGCTCGAAGCCCTGACCGATGAGCGCGGCATGCTGCGCGCGGTGGTCTTCGAGCAGCTGCTCGACGACGGGAGCAAGCGCCAGTTCGAGGTGCCGCTGCGCGGCCTGTTCATCGCGGCCGGCACCTCGCCCAACACGATCTATGAATCCGAGAACCCGGGCACCTTCGACCTGGACGGCAAGTTCTTCGCGCGTTTCGAGCCGACCGCTCCGACCGCGCATCCGGACTTCACCCCCGGCACCGGCGAAGGCGGACCGAAGCAGGCCCAGCCCGCGCCGTTCACGTCCTATGCGCGCAACGGGCGCTATGTCTCGTTCTACGGCGACAACCACCCGGTCTATGCCGGCAACGTGGTGAAGGCCATGGCGAGCGCGAAGGATGGCTACCCCTACATCGCCGCGCTGTTCGCGGAGGAGCGCGCGAAACTCTCCCCGGCCGAACAACCAGGGCGGGATGCGGCGCTGCGCCGCTTCTTCGGCGACCTCGACGACGCCTTCATCGCACGCGTGCACGAGGTCAACCGCCTGACGCCGACGATCATCGAGGTCGTCGTCCGCGCACCGTTCGCGGCGCGCCGCTTCGAACCCGGCCAGTTCTACCGCGTGCAGAACCTCGAGGCCTTGGCGGCCACCGTCGGGGATACGCGCCTCGCCACCGAAGGTCTCGCGCTGACGGGCGCGTGGGTGGACAAGCAGGCTGGCCTCGTGTCGCTGATCGCGCTCGAGATGGGCACTTCCTCGCGCCTGCTGCAGCGGCTGCAGGTCGGCGAGCCGCTGGTCGTGATGGGCGTCACCGGCGCGCCGACGCACATTCCCGGCAACCAGACCGTCGCGATGATCGGTGGCGGCCTCGGCAACGCCGTGCTGTTCTCGATCGGCAAGGCGCTGCGCGCGGCCGGCAACCGGGTCGTGTACTTCGCGGGCTACAAGAAGTCGATCGACGTGTTCAAGAAGGACGACATCGAGGCCGCGGCGGATGTCGTCGTGTGGTCGGTCGATCCCGGCCCCGGCGTCGAGGCGATCGCGCCGCGCCGGCCGCAGGACCGCACGAACGTCGGCAATGTGCTCGAGACGATGGTGGCCTATGCGACCGGCGGGCTGGGCGACGTCACCATCCCGCTGGCGGATGCCGACGAGCTGATCGTGATCGGTTCGGACGCGATGATGAATGCCGTCAAGAAGGCACGTGCCGGCATGCTCGCCCCACATCTGAAACCGAAACATCGCGCAATCGGCTCCATCAACTCGCCGATGCAGTGCATGATGAAGGGCGTCTGCGCGCAGTGCATGTGCCGGCACGTCGATCCGGAGACGGGCAAGGAGAGTTTCGTCTATTCCTGCCTGAACCAGGACCAGCCACTGGATCTCGTGGACTTCGACCATCTCCGCGCCCGCCTGCGCCAGAACAGCGTGCAGGAGAAGCTGTCCAACCTCTGGCTCGACGGCCTGCTGCAGGCCTGAGCGCCGCGACTGCTGGGAAGGGGCGGCTCCTGCAGCCGCCCCCGCCCAGCGACGCCCGTCCCTGAAACCGGTGACGGCGGCATTCAGCCGCCCATCCGGCCAGCCCGCGCGCGCCCCGGTCCGCCGGGTATTCGTAATCTTCGAGGCATGCCTTGTGCGAAAGCGACTTTTGCGCGCAGGCGCCCGAGCCTTATCGTCGCCGCCTGTCCGGGGTCGTGTCATGCAATGGAGGATCCGACGATGAACTTCGACAAGCTGCTCTCGCGCTTGCTGGACAGTCCGCTGGCCGGCGGTGCCGCCGGCGGACTGCTGTCAGGCGGCCTGGTCACTGCCCTCGGCAGCAAGAACGGCCGCAAGGCGCTGGGCAGCGCGGCCAAGCTGGGGGGCGTGGCGGCCATCGGCGCCCTGGCCTACGCGGCCTTGCAGCGCTACCAGGCCCAGCAGGCCGCGCCAGCGCCCACGCCCACCCCGGCGCCGCCCCAGTCCGCGTCAGTGCTGCAACGTGAAGCCGCGATGCTGGTGCAGGCGATGATCTCCGCCGCGCGCGCGGATGGGGCGCTGGACGAGGGTGAACGCGCGCGCATCGGCGCGCGCCTGCGTGAGTTCGGCTTCGCGTCCGCCGATTTCGACGCCGTCATGCGCCAGTGGGACGCCCCGTCCGACCCGCACCGCATCGCGTCGCTGGCGCGGTCGGAAGCCGAGGCTGCGGAGGTATACGCCGCTTCCCTGCTGGCCATCGAGATTGACCACTGGGCCGAGCAGGCCTACCTGCGCGAACTGAAGACGGCCCTTGGCTTGCCGGAGCAACTGACCGGCATGCTCGAAGCGGACGTGAGGCGCGAGGCTGTCGACCCGGCAGCCTGACCGGCAGCGCCGGAAGAGCACGCCGAATTGCCGGTCGGCAGGGCGGGGGAGGGGCGGCGCCGACCATGGCCCTCCCAAGACGCGTGAGGGTAGTCCGCTTCAGCCCGGCATCACGTGAATCGCGGCGACGGGCAGCGCGAGACGCACGTGCTGGCCGGCGCCGACACCCCGGCGCGCCAGGATGTGCTTGGGCGCCGACAGCACGAGCACGGCGCCGTTCGACACCTCGACGAACACCCGCACATCCCCGCCCACCGGGATCATCTTCACGACGCGGGCGCCGACCGTATTGACGACGTCCGCAGTCTCCTCGACCAGGCGCACGTCGTCACTGGCGACGCTGAAGGCCACCGGCCCGGGCGGCAGCCCGCTGGCCACCTCGAAGACGAGACCCTGCCAGGCCAGCCGTGGCCCCTGCGACGGGTGCGACAACTCGGCCGTGAACACGTTCTTGTGTCCCATCAGCCGGGCGACGTCCGATTCCGCCGGGTGGCGATAGACATACTCGGGCTCGCCCGCCTGCAGGGTTCGTCCCCGGCGCAGCACCACCATTCGATCGGCGAGCAATTGGGCTTCGGGAATCGAGTGGGTGACGAGCACCGTCGGGATCGCCAGGCGTGCGCGCAGTTCCGCGAGTTCCTCGTACAGCCGCTCCTTCGTCAACTGGTCCACCGCCGAGAACGGCTCGTCGAGCAGCAGCACTTCGGGCTGGCGGACCAGCGCGCGCGCCAGGCCCACACGCTGCTGCTGGCCGCCCGACAGTTGCTGCGGCGAGCGCAGTTCGAGCCCGGCCATGTGCACGGAAGCCAGGGTCTGCCGCGCGAGGCACTCGCGCTGGACGCGCGTGCCGGCGGCAGCCGCCATGACGTTCTCCAGCACGTTCATGTGCGGGAACAGCGCGTAGCTCTGGAACACGAAGCCGACGGCCCGCCGGTGCGCGGGCACGTCGACGCCGTTGCGTGAGTCCAGCCAGATCGAGGCGCCGACCCGCACCCGCCCGCTCGCACCGTCCAGGAGACCGGCAATCGACTTCAGCAAGGTCGATTTGCCGGTGCCGGACGGACCGACGATCGCAAGCAACTCCCCGGGCGCACACTCGAGACGGGCATCGAGCGCCGTGGGGCGCGTCTGGTGCAGGTCGACCTCCAGCATCAGAGCGCCCGTCCCTGGCGGCCCTGCCGCGCGGCGAGGCCCAGTGCGAGCACCGATACCAGCAGCAGCACTGCCGACATGAGGCCGGCGGACCGCATGTCGAAGGCCTGCACGCGGTCATAGATTGCGATGGCGACGGTGCGGGTCTCGCCCGGGATGTTGCCGCCGACCATCAGGACCACGCCGAATTCGCCGAGCGTGTGCGCGGCCGTCATCACGAGCCCCGTGAGCACACCGGGCCAGGCCAGCGGCAGCTCGACCCGCAGCAGCACCTGCCACGGGGTCATGCCGCACAGGCGCGCGGCCTGCAGGATTTCGCCGTTGATGCCCTCGAAGGCGCGCGTCATCGGGATGAGGGCAAACGGCACGTTGATCAGCACCGACGCGATGAGCAGGCCTTCGAAGGAGAAGGCCAGTGACTGTCCCGCCAGGCGCGCGTAGAGCACGCCCAGTGGGGAGCCGGCGCCCATGCCGACGAGCAGGTAGTAGCCGAGCACGGTCGGCGGCAACACGAGCGGCAGGTTCAGGGACGCTTCGAGCACCCACCGGAAACGCCACTGCGATCGCGCGAGCGGACGAGCAATGAGGATGCCCAACGGCAGGAGCACCGCGCAGGTGCCGAGCGCGAGGATGAAGGAGAGGCGCAGCGCCGACCAGTCCATCACGGCGGGGACAGGGCGAAGCCGTAGCGCTCGAAAACCTCGCGCGCGGCCGGCTGCAGCAGGAAAGCGTAGAAGCCATGCGCCGCAGGCCCGGCCCGCCGCAGCAGCACCATGCGCTGGCGCAGCGGGGGGTGCAGCGTGTCGGGCAGCCTGACCCAGGAACCGCGGCCGGCCAGCGCCGGCGACAGCGCGAGCGAAAGCGCGAAGATGCCGCCGTCGCAATCCCCGCCGAGCGCGAACTGCGCGGCCTGCGAGACGTTTTCGCCGAGCACGATCCGGGGTTCGAGCAGGCTCCACAGACCGCGCGCCTGGAGTGCCGCGCGCGCGGCGCGCCCGTACGGCGCGTGTTCCGGGTTGGCGAGCGCAAGGCGCCGGATCCTGCCGGCGCGCAGCGCCGCTTCGAGACCGGCCAGGTTTTCATCCGGCGTGAAGCCGGCGGCGGCGCCGGCGTACAGCACGAGCCTGCCGACGCCGTAGAGCGCACCCCCGTCGACGGTCAGATCACGTTCGACCAGACGGTGCACGAAAGCCTCGTCCGCGGACATGAAGATATCGAAGGGCGCGCCCTGGATGATCTGCTGGGCGAGGTTGCCCGAGGAACCATAGGCCACGCGGGGGGCAGGTCCACCAGCCTCGGCATAGGTGGCCACGAGTTCATCGAGCGCGAACTTGAGATCCGAGGCCGCCGCGATCGTCGGCGGCTGCGCCGCGTGCAGGGTGGACGTGGCCCCGGCGAGGCAGAGCGCCAGCGCGAGCAGCAGGGCACGGGCGAGGTTCATGGCCGCCTGGCTTGTGGCATCGGGTCCGGGGTGCCGGGGGCGTCCCGCGGGGGCAGCCGGCGGCACACGGCCGGGCTGCCCGGACCTTTCAGGCGTGCGCGAGGCGTGCAGGGGCAAGTGGCCGGCTCAGGGTGTCGGCGGCGGCGCCGGCTGCCCGGCAATCCGTGGCAGGTCCGCGTCGATGCAGGCCCAGGAAGGCGCACTCGCGGTCCAGATCGTCGACTCGGGTTTGCCGAGTTCCGGATCATCGAGCGTGCCTGCGCGCACGATGATGAACTGGGGCCGAACCTCCGCTTCGCTGAACAGCGGCGTGCCGCACCCGGCGCAGAAGCGACGATGCATGACGTTGCCACTGTCGGCCACGCTGCGGTAGTCGCGCATCTCGCCGTCAATCCTGATGGCCGCGCTGGGAAAGACGACGTTGACCGTTCCGCTGCCGGCGCCCAGGTACTGGCACAGGCGGCACCAGCAGGCTCGCACCGATATCGGCGCGGCATCGATTGCGTAGCGCACGGCGCCGCAGAGACATCCACCCGTGACCATTTATCCTCCTGCCCATGCACGTGACCAAGACCCGCACAATGTAACCACGAAGGGCGTGCAGGGCACGGGGAAATTGCGGCGCGCCGGCCCCGCCCCGGCTGATGCCTCGCCCGGGGCGTGCGAGGCGGGCGGATGTGCGGCATAGTGCCGTGGGCCGCGCGCGCGGCCCCAGTCCAAGCAGGGAATCTCAACGTGGAACTCGCTCGCGCCGGCTTCGACGTCGGCCTCTTCACGAACCGCACCGACGAGCAACTTCGATTCTGGCAGTACGAGGTCGGGCTCGCCTACGACCATCTGGGCAAGCTCGGCGGCGGGATCCACCAGCACCGCCATCACCTGTTCGGCGCCGTGCTGAAAATGAACGCTGCGCGCGACCCGTTGCCTTCGCTGCCCCCGACCGGCTACCGGGCGCTGCGCATCGCCGAACCGGGCCTCGGCATACCGCGGGACCTGCTGGACCCCGACGGCAACCGCGTGGCGCTCGTGCCGCCCGGTGACGAGGGCACGCAAAGCTACGACCTCCTGCTCGAGGTCAGCGACGTTGACCGGCATGCCCGTTTCTTTCGCGAGGTGCTCGGCCTGCCGCTGGACGCCACTGGCGCCGTTCTCGTCGGTGATGCCCGCCTGTGCTTCACGGGCGGCGCCCGCCCCGCGCGCAGCCCCGACTGGCGCGGGCCTGGCCTGCGCTACATCACGCTGCAGGTCCGCGACGCGCGGGCCGCGCTGGCGGCCGCGGTTGCCGGCGGCGCGGAAGCGGCGGATCCGCTGCGCGACCTCGGCGAACTCGTGCGCTTCGCATTCATCCGTGACCCGGACGGAAACTTCATCGAACTGAGCGAGCGCACCAGCTTCACCGGGCGGCCACTGTGCTGAGCCGCCCGCCTGCCGGGCGGTGCGGCCATGACTGACGCCAGCCTGCCGCTCGCGGGGGCAACGCCCTTGCGCGCCGACGCCCGCGTGATGGGTTGTGTCGGCCTGGCCCATATGCTCAGCCACTTCTTCCAGCTCATACTCGCGCCGCTGCTGCCGTGGGTGAAGGCGGAATTCGGCCTGAGTTTCGCGGCGCTGGGCTTCGTGATGACCGTGCTGTTCGTGGTGTCGGGCTGCGTACAGGCACTGGCGGGCTTCATCGTGGACCGCCACGGCCCCGGTCCGACCCTCGCCGCGGGCCTCGCCTGCTTCGTCGCCTCGGCGCTGGTGCTCGCCGCGAGCGATGGTTACGCGATGCTGCTGCTCGGTGCGGCCTTGGCCGGCATCGGCAACGGGGTCTTCCACCCGGTCGATTTCTCGCTGCTGAACCAGCGCGTCACGCCCTCCCGCCTGGGTCCCGCCTACTCCGTGCATGGCCTGACCGGCAGCCTCGGCTGGGCGCTCGCGCCGGTGTTCCTGGTGGGTCTCGCGCTGCCCTTCGGCTGGCGGACAAGCCTTGCCGCGGCAGCGACGCTGCCGCTGCTGGTCGGCGCCGTGCTGCTGGCCAACCGGGACATGTTCGAACGGCCCGCCGTCGCGACGTCGGCGGCGCGGGCCGCCGCGCCGCCGGTGCTGGCCTTCCTGCGGAACCCCGCGATCTGGTGGTGCTTCGCGTTCTTCGCAATCGTTGCGGTGGCCGCGAGCGGCGTGCAGAATTTCGCGCCCACGGTCTTCGCGTCGGTATACGCCGTCGGCGTGTCCACCGCGGCGCTCAGCGTCACCCTGTTCATGCTCGCGAGCGCGCTCGGCATGCTGGCGGGCGGCTGGCTCGTGATGCGACAGCGGCAGCTCGAGCGCAACATCGCCCTGGCCCTGGCATTGTCGGTGGCCGGTGCGGTGCTCATCGGACTGTCGGTGCTGCCGGCCGGGCTCGCCCTCGCGGCGATTGCGGTGATGGGTTTCGGCAGCGGGCTGTCAGGACCGAGCCGCGACATGCTGATTCGCCAGGCGACGCCGCGCGGGGCAACCGGCAGGGTGTACGGCGTCGTGTACTCGGGCCTGGACCTCGGTATCGCCGCCGGGCCCGTCGCCTTCGGCAGCATGCTCGATCGCGGTTACGCCGGCGCAGTCTTCCACGGCATCGGCGCGTGCCTGCTGCTCGCGATGCTGGCCGCGCGACAGGTGGCGCTGCGCACGGCGCCCGCAGGCGACGCGCGCTGAACGGACTTTTCCGGCAATCCAGACGAAGGAACAGGCAGATGAAATTCGCGGACTATCCCACCAGCAGGCTCATGGACATCACCGCCCGGCCGGAACTCGTGTTCGTGCGTGGCGAAGGCTCATGGCTGTGGGATCACAATGGCAAACGCTACCTCGACTTCGTGCAGGGCTGGGCGGTGAACGCGCTGGGCCACTCCCCGCAGTGCATCGTCGAGGCCCTCGCCGCGCAGGCACCCAGGCTCATCACGCCGAGCCCGGCGTTCTACAACGAACCTTCGCTGCGCCTCGCCGAACTGCTGACCCGCGAATCCTGCTTCGACCGCGTATTCTTCGCGAACAGTGGTGCCGAAGCGAACGAAGGCGCGATCAAGCTCGCCCGCAAGTGGGGTCGCAAGCACAAGGGCGGCGCCCACGAGATCATCACGACGGTCAACAGCTTCCACGGCCGCACGCTGGCGACGATGTCGGCTTCGGGCAAGCCGGGCTGGGACACGATGTTCGCGCCGCAGGTGCCCGGCTTTCCGAAGGCCGAGTTCAATAACCTGGAGTCGGTCGCGGCGCTGATCACGGACCAGACCGTCGCCATCATGCTCGAACCCGTGCAAGGCGAGGGCGGCGTCAACTGTGCGACGCCCGGGTTCATGCAGGGCCTGCGCCGGCTCGCCGATCAGCACGGCCTGCTGCTGATCTGCGACGAGGTGCAGACCGGCATCGGTCGCCTCGGGCACCTGTTCGGCTACCAGCACTTCGCCGTCGAGCCGGACATCATGACCTTGGGCAAGGGCATCGGTGGCGGCGTGCCGCTCGCCGCGCTGCTCGCGAAGGAGCACGCGAGCGTGTTCGAGCACGGTGACCAGGGCGGCACCTACAACGGCAATCCCCTGATGGCGGCAGTGGGTCTAGCGGTCGTTCAGGCAGTGATGCAGCCGGCATTCCTCGAGCGCGTGCGCGCGAATGGCGCCTACCTTGCCGCGGCGCTGACCAGGCTTGGCGGCGAACTCGGGCTCGGCGCCGAGCGTGGCATCGGCCTGCTGCGCGCGCTGGAACTCAAGCGCGACATCGGCAGCGGCGTCGTCAGCAGCGCACGCGACGGCCTGGCCGGCCAGCCGCGCTGGGAGAACGCAGGCCTGCTGCTCAACTCGCCGCGTCCGGCGCTGCTGCGCTTCATGCCGGCGCTGAACGTGACGACCGACGAGATCGACCTGATGCTCGACGGCCTGCGCATCGCAATCGGCATGCAGGCCTGAGGTCTGTTCCGCGTCAACGCCGTGCCTACCCGGCCGGCACGGTGCATGACGCGCTCCGCTCTTCGGACTAAGCGCTTTCAGTACGGCGGGCCGCCACCTGACGGCGGCCCGCAAAGTGCCTCGTCGGCGCTTGCTGGCTCAGGTTGACAGTCTCACGGTCGCGTGTGCGACCATCCCCTTGCAGGCATCAACAACAGTGGAGGGGAGCAGATGGCCGGATTCCGTTGGGGGATGATCGGATCTTCGGGTTGGGCGGATCACACGTTTGCGCCGGCGATTGGCCGTGCGCGCGGCAACCAGCTCGTTGCAGTCCTCGGCTCGAAGCCGGCGGGCGCCGCCGCCTTCGCGGCGAAGCATCCGGTGGAGGCCGCCTATTCGAAGCTCGACGAGTTTCTCGCCCACCCCGACCTCGACGCCGTGTGGATTGCGAGTCCGCCCGATCTCCACTGCGCGCAGGCGCTCGCCGCGCTGGCCGCCGGCAAGCACGTCTTGTGCGAGAAGCCGATGGCCGTGTCCGTTGCCGAGTGCAAGGCAATGACGAAGGCGGCCACCAAGGCGGGCAGGGAACTCCGGATCGGGTTCAACAACCGCTCGCACCCGGCGCTGCAGAAGCTGGCCAAGGCCATCGCCGCCGGCAAGTTCGGCGAGGCGCTGGAGGCCCGCGTGCAGGTCTATCATCCCTACCCGGCGCCGCCGCCGGCATGGCGACAGAACCGCAAGCGCAGCGGCGGCTGGGCCATCGGCGACGTCGGCACCCATCTGCTCGATATCCTGCGCTGGCTGATGCAGTCCGAAGCCAGCGCCGTCAGCGGTCACCTGACGAACCGCTGCTGGGGCTTCAAGACCGATGACCACGCGCAGGTCAGCGTGAAATTCAGGAACGGCGCGATCGGCAGCATCACCGCCTGCACTGGCGCGGCCGGCGGCGCGCCGCGCGTCGAGTTCTATGGCACCAAGGGCTACTTCGCGCTGCGCGGCGGGCTGTTCGGCATGGCGGGCGATCTGGAGACAGGGCTCAAGGGCCAGGCAGCCAGGTTCGAGAAGATCGATGCCTTCGACACCTACGGCGGTGAAGTCGAGGCCTTCTCGGCCCAGGCCCGCGGCAGGGCGACGAGCCTTGCCAGCGGCGCGGACGGCGCTGCGAATATCGCAATCGTCGCCGACGCGCGCGGCTGGTAGGGGAGGCGACCCGGCGATGATCGACAAGACCATCGCCAACGCCCGCGCCGCGCTTGCCGACGTGCCGGATGGCGCGACGGTGATGATCGGCGGCTTCGGCGGCGCGGGCCAGCCGAATGAACTCATCGAGGCGCTGGTCGCGCAGGGCGCCCGCGATCTGACGGTTGTCAGCAACAACGCGGGCAACGGCGACAGCGGTCTCGCCGCGCTGCTGGCGGCGCGGCGCGTGCGGCGCATCGTGTGTTCGTTTCCGCGGCAGGCCGACTCCCACGTCTTCGACGCACTCTACCGCGCTGGCGAACTCGAGCTCGAACTCGTGCCGCAGGGCAATCTTGCGGAGCGGATCCGCGCCGCGGGCGCGGGCATCGGTGCGTTCTACACGCCGACCGCTTACGGCACGCAGCTTGCCGAGGGCAAGGAAACGCGCGAGATCGACGGCCGTCACTACGTGCTGGAATACCCGCTGCGCGCCGACTACGCGCTGATCAAGGCGCGCCAGGGCGATCGCTGGGGCAATCTCGTCTATCGCAAGACTGCGCGCAATTTCGGGCCCGTCATGGCCGCCGCCGCGCGCTGCACGATTGCCCAGGTCGATGAAGTCGTCCCGCTGGGGGCGCTCGACCCGGAAGCGGTCGTCACGCCCGGCATCTACGTCCAGCGGCTGGTCGCAATCGCCGGCACGGGCGGTGGACGATGAAGCGCCGCAGTCGTGACGAAATGGCGGCGCGCGTCGCGCGGGATATCCCTGACGGCGCCTACGTGAACCTCGGCATCGGCCTGCCGACCCTGGTCGCAAACCATCTGCCCGACGAACGCGAAATAGTGCTCCACAGCGAGAACGGCGTACTCGGCATGGGGCCGGCGCCGGCGCCTGGACATGAAGATGCGGACCTCATCAATGCCGGCAAGCAGGCCGTGACCCTGCGTGCGGGCGGCGCATTCTTCCACCACGCGGACTCCTTCGCGATGATGCGGGGCGGGCATCTCGACATCTGCGTGCTGGGGGGGTTCCAGGTTTCGGTGCGCGGCGATCTCGCCAACTGGCATACCGGTGAGCCGTCGGCGATCCCCGCCGTGGGCGGCGCGATGGATCTCGCGATCGGTGCGAAACAGGTGTTCGTGATGATGGAGCACCTGACGAAGCGGGGCGAGAGCAAGATTGTCGAACGCTGCACCTATCCGCTGACGGGAATCGCCTGCGTCAGGCGCATCTACACCGATCTCGCCGTACTCGACGTCACGCCCGCCGGCCTGGTCGTCGTCGATATCGTCGAGGGCCTGGATCACGACGGGCTCGAGCGCCTGACGGGGTTGCCGCTGCGCACGGCCTGAGGGCAGCCATCGCTCGCGCGGGGGCAGTCAGGCCGCGAGCAGAAGCCCGGCACTCAGCAAGGCCCCGTGCAACAGCGTGTGGGCGACGCACGCACGCAGGGCGGGCCGCAGGTTGCGGCGCGTGTCGGCGACGTGGGTCGCGAACCGTCGCCATGCACTGGCGCCCGACGGCACGGCGCCCAGGACACACAGCACCGTGGGCGGTAAACGCTCCAGCATCACGCATATGCCCAGCCACAGATAGGCGCAGGCCATCAGGCCCGCATGGACGCGACAGGCCGCGCGCAGGCCGATGATCACCGCGAGCGTGCGCTTGCCGGATGCACGATCGGCCTTGATGTCCGGCACCTGGTTGAGAAGCAGGACCGACGCCGCGAGCAGCGCGAGGCTCAGGCCGGCCAAGACGGGGGTTGCCGACCAGGCGCCGCGCTGCACGAAATCGGCGCCGATGACGACGAGCGTCCAGCCGGCGGCGACCGCGAGTTCACCGAGACCGCGGCCCATCAGGCACACGGCATGGCTTGAATAGGCCCAGCCGATCACGGCGCCCGCGAGTCCGATCCACACGAGGCCCGATCCGCGGAGCGTGACCAGCGCAAGGCCGCCGGTGAGCACGAAGCCGGCCAGGCCGCCGGCCAGCCACTGCATCTGCCTGAGGCTGAGCAGCCCGTCCTGGATGACGCGTGAACCACCGGTAAACGGCGCGATGCGGTCCACATTGATGGCGTCGCTACCGTTGCGGGCGTCGGCGACGTCGTTGTACACGTTCACCGCGGCGTGGGCGAGTACGCCAAGCAGCAGCGAGGCGAATGCGAGGGCCGGGTCCAGCGGCACGCCGTCCGAGCGCGCCGACGCGAGACCCAACACGCAGGCAACGATGGCGAGTGCGAGGAAGCCGGGCCGCAGCGCGCGCAGCCAGCGGCCCCAGTTCCTGGGGGGCGGGGCGCGGACGTCGGACATCTCGCTCATGCGCTGCTTCCTGGTCACATTTGGACGCGGGTACCGGGGTCCCCGCCCTGATGGGCCACCGAGAACACCGAGATTTTTGGAGTCGGGTTGAGCCAGCGCTCGAAGCCATGGCCATTGCCCTGACGACGGGCAATAAAAACGTCTTCTCCGTGTCCTTCGTATCCTCCGTGGTGGAACCCCGGCATTTCCGCCTCATCAGCAGCTGAATTTTTACCACGGAGATTGCGAAGGACACTGAGAACACGGAGATGAATGATGAATCGCAGGCTGCGCCTCTGCCGCGGCAATGGCGGCCGGGCGGCACCTGCCCAGCCCATCCTCTCGATGCTCTCGGCCTTTTGGGCGCGCTCGTTCGCTATTCCGAATCCCTGTTCTCGAGATGGCCGTGCGTCACACGGCAGGCTAAGGCTTCATGTGGCACGGCTGAAAAAATGTGACGAAAAGACAGCTCATGCAGGCATCTTCCGGCGCTCGACCGCGGTGGTCATTGCCAGCGTCCCGCGCACGGGCCCTTGCCCGCTCAGATCATCGTGTAGCCGCCGTCGACGGTCCAGGTCTGGCCGTTGACATAGCTCGCGTCGTCGGAGGCGAGGAACACCGCGACCGCGGCGACTTCCTCGGGCCTGATCATGCGTTTGATCGGGACCGCCGCCTTGAAGGCCTCGAGCATCTGTTCGGCGCTGAGGCCATTGGCCGCGGCGTGTTCGCTGATGAATCCGGTTGCCATGTCGGTGTCGACGATCCACGGGCAGATCGCGTTCACGAGCACGTTGTGCGGCGCCATCTCCAGCGCCAGGCAGCGCGTAAGGCCGACCACGGCGTGCTTGGAGGCGTTGTAGGCGCTCTGGTTGCGCGAGCCCCACTTGCCGGCCGTGGAGGCGAGGTTGATCACCCGGCCGCGTTTGCGCGCGATCATGCCCGGCAGCACGAACTGCGTGATGTGCAGCACGCCGTACACGTTGGTCTCGAGCACCTCGGCGAAATCCTCGAAGCTGTAGTCGAGGAAACGCCGCGCGCGATGGATGCCGGCGTTGTTGACGAGGATGTCGACCTCGACCTGCTTGGCGAGGCCGTCGACCATCCCGCGCACCGCGGCGCGATCGGTGATGTCGCAGGGCGCGGTGTGTACCGTCACGCCATGGGCCCGGGTGATTTCCTCGGCGACGGCGGCGAGCTTCGCGGCATCGCGCGCGTTCAGCACGAGGTTCGCGCCGGCGGCGGCAAAGGCGTCCGCAATCGCGCGGCCGATACCGCGCGAGGCGCCGGTGATGAGTGCGGTCTTGCCGCCGAGGCGTCCTGACATGGAGGCTCCTGTGTGGTTGGGTCGCGCGTCAATCCGCGCGGCCGAGGTAGTCGATGAAGAGACGGGCGACGTCGGCCGGCCGGTCGAGCATGAACCAGTGGCTCCCGCCCTCGAGGCGATGGTATTCCCACGGCGCATCCATCCAGGCCTGTGAAGTCACCATCTGCGTCTCGGTGAGATAGGCGTCGCCGGTGCTCCACACGCCGAGCGTCGGCACCTTCACGCGCGGCAGCACCCAGCCTTCGCGTGTCCAGGTCTCGACCCCCACGTTCGCGCGATACCAGTTGAGCGCCGCGGTCAGCGCGCCCGGGCGCCCGAGATCGGCAAGCCAGGCCTCCATCTCCGGATGGTGCTGGAAGAGATCCCGAAACCATTGCCAGCCGTCGCGCTGGAGGATGTCCTCGGCGAGGCCGCGGTTCATGAACAGCAGCATGTACCACGCGAGACGGCGTTGCGCGACGCCGGCGTGCCACAGCGCCGACAGGTGGCCGACGGAGCAGGCCACGTGACGCACGACCCGCTCGGGCATGTAGGCGGCGAAGGCCCACCCCAGCGCGGCGCCCCAGTCGTGGCTGACCAGTTTCACGCGCCCGAGTCCGAAATGGTCGAGCAGCGCCGTGACGTCGCCCAGCACGCTCCCCAGCGTGTAGTGTTCCTCGCCGACCGGCTTCGCCGTCGCGCCGAAACCGCGCAGATCCGGGGCTATCACGCGATAGCCGGCGTCGACGAGGGCCGGGATCTGGTGTCGCCACAGCCGTGCGGAATCCGGAAATCCGTGCAGCATCAGCAGCGCTTCGCCGCTGCCCGCTTCGGTCACCGCGTAGTCGAGGCCGTTCAGGGTGAGTTGATGATGCTTCATCGGCAGGTTCCCGTCGTTTCAGTTGAAGGCTTCATGGACGGTCGGCGACTCCACGCCGTCGAGTTTCTGGCTCTTCCATTCACGACACCACGCCGAGCAGAAGAGCAGGGGGCCGGCCTTGGGATGCTGCACGGGAATGCCTTCACCGTAAATCAGCACGCCGCAGCAGTCGCACTTCACGTAGCGTTCGACGTAGTAACCATTCGCGCTGAATCGCATGGGCTTACTCCTTGCGTCCGTAGTCGCGCCGGGCCGCATCCGTGGACACGAAACCGTCGCGCAGATCGTTGTCGAGCAGGGCCCGGTCGCGCTCGGTGGGCGGGCCGAAACCGCCGCCGCCCGGGGTCATGATCTGCACGCGATCGCCGGGGCCGAAGGTGACGTTCGACCATTTGCTGGTGGAGCGCTTGGCGAAGGCTTCAACCATCGTCTGCCAGCGCTCGCTGCCCTGTGCCTGGTAGAGCGTCATCCCCGAAGCGCCCGGTAGTCCGCCTTCCAGGCCGTAGGCCTGGTGCTGGTGGCGGTCGGTCAATTGCGACGCGGTGATTTCGGCATCCAGGCAACGGTAAACCTTGCGCGTTCCGAGGCCGCCACGGCGGCGACCGGCGCCGCCGGAATCCGGGCGCAGGCTGTACTCCTCGGTGAGCCACGGATAGCGGGTCTCGAATACTTCGACCGGCATCACCCGGCAATTGCCATTGATGGAGTCGGTCGCGTCGTTGCCGTCGGCCTGCGCGCGCGCGCCCCAGCCGACGACCTCGATGTCGTAACAGGCGAAATATTCGTCGTGTTTCGGATCGTGCCCACCGAACACGAAGTTGAGATGCGTGCCGCCTTCGCCGGCCATCGCGCGCAGCGGCGCGGCCTGCGCCAGCGCGCCGATCACCGCCCCGGCGATGCGCGGGTGGGCCTCGGTGTTGCCGCCGACCTCGGGCGCGGGGTAGTCGACGTTCACGACCGTGCCCCGCGGGGCGATGATCTTGATCGGGCGGAAGCAGCCCGAGTTCTTCGGGATGCTTGGGTCGGTCAGGTGCAGCACCGCGTTGTAGGCGGCGGACCACGCCACGCCCAATGTCGCATTGATCGGCCCGCGCACCTGTGGGCTCGAACCGGTGTAGTCGACCACCAGTCGATCGCCGATCACGTGGCAGTGCGCCTCGATGCGGATCTCCGAGTCCGACACGCCGTCGTTGTCCATGTAGTCGACGAAGCTGTAGCGACCGTCGGGAAACGCCGCGAGCTCGGCGCGCATGCGCTTCTCGGAATAATCCATCAGATCCCGGCAGGTCGTTGCGAACACCTCGCGGCCATATTTGCGCACGGTGTCGGCGAGGCGCTGGGATCCGAGTTCGACGCCCGAGATCATTGCCCGCATGTCGCCGTAGTTGTAGCGCGGCGTGCGCACGTTCGCGAGCCACAGCTTCCAGACTTCGACGACGTCCTCGCCGCGTTTCTTGATCTTGACCGGCGGCACGCGGATGCCTTCGTGGAAAATCTCGGTTGCCTCGGCCGGGAAGCCGCCGGGCACCATGCCGCCCACCTCGGCGACGTGGCCGATCGCGACGGTGAAGGCGACGAGTTCGTCGTCGACGAACACCGGGCAGAACAGGGTGTGCTCGGGCGTGTGCAGGCCGCCGCGATAGGGGTCGTTGTGGACCAGGACGTCGCCGGGCTCGATTTCGGACAGGGGCACCTCCTGGAGACAGGAGCGGATCAGCAGTGGCATGCCGCCAATCTGCGCGGGACAGAACTCCGCCGCCGCGAGCATCTCGCCCTGCGGCGAGGCGATGCCGCAGGTGAAGTCCAGCGCCTCGTTGAAGATGGTCGAGTAACTCGTCTTCATCAGCACGATGCCCATCTCGCGGCAGATCGAGAGCATCGTGTTGTCGAGGATGTTCATCGTGACGTAGTCCATCAGCGCCTCCGGGTTCGGGTGCAGGTGAGCGTGGAAGCGGGCGTCGCCACCACGTTCAGGCCAGCGTGACGAGCAGGTGGCCGGACGCCGTCACGTCCAGCCGGTGATGGGGGGCGAGCACCGTGACCGACGCCGCCTCCTCGACCAGCGCCGGGCCACAGATGCGGTCGCCGGCGCTCAGCGCCTCCCGGGCGTATACAGGGGTATCGAGGGCGCCCGCCGCGTACACGACCCGCCGCACGCCCTGCGGGGCGAGGCGCCCGGCACGCGCCGGCAGGCGCGCGAACTGCGGCCGGGCGTTCGCGCTGGTGACCGTACAGCGCAGGGTTATCGCCTCGATCACTTCCTGCGCGATGCGGAAGCCGAAGCGCGACTCGTGCAGGGCGTGGAAATCGTCCCACAGCCGGGCGAGGTTCGGCGGACTGAAATCGTCGAAGTCGAAAGCGACTTCGAGTTCGTAATTCTGGCCGAGGTAGCGCAGGTCGATGGTGCGGTGGATCTGCAGATCGCCGTGGTAGCCCTGGGCCGCGAGGTCCGCCCGCGCGCGCTCGATGAGTTCGCGCAGGCCGGCCGTGGCGCGCGCGGCATCGAAGCGGCTGGAAGTCATCTGGATCGTGCGTTCGAGATCGACCCGCGCATCGGTCAGCACGAAGCCCAGCGCGGAGAACTGGCCCGGATGGACCGGCACGATGCCCTGCGGAATCCCGGCCTCGTCCAGCAGTTCCGACAGATGGAGCGGACCCGCGCCCCCGAACGCGAACAGGGCGTACTCGCGCGGATCCTGGCCACGCTCGAGCAGCACCGTGCGCAGCGCGCCGACCATGTTGTTGTTGACGATGCGCAGGATTGCGAGCGCGGCGTCCTCGACCGTCATGCCGAGCGGTTCGGCGACACTCGCGATGGCGCGTGTCGCGCGCTCGCTGGCAAGCGCCATGCCGCCGCCGAGGAAGTTTGCGGGGTTGATGCGACCGAGCACGAGGTTCGCATCGGTGACGGTGGGCCGTTCGCCGCCGAGCCCGTAACAGGCCGGACCCGGCTTGGCGCCCGCGCTCTCGGGGCCGACGCGCAGCATGCCGCCCTTGTCGATCCACGCGATCGAGCCGCCACCGGCACCGATCGTGCGGATGTCGATCATGGGGATCTGGATGGGCAGGCCGAACTCGATCTCGAAATCCGTCGTGAAACTGATGCGGCCGTCGATCACCGTCGAGCAGTCCGTCGACGTGCCGCCCATGTCGAGCGTCACCGCGCGGGACAGGCCCAGTTCGGCCGCCACCTCGCGCGCCGCGACGACACCGCCGGTCGGCCCGGACAGCGTCAGTTGCACAGGCTGCGCGCGGGCCGCGTCGAGGCTCATCTCGCCCCCGTTCGACTTGATCAGCACGACCGGCGCGACGATGCCACGCGCGACCAGGCGTTCGCGCATCGAGCGCAGGTAGCGCTCGAGCACCGGCTTCACGTACGCATCGGCAAGCGTCGTCGACGCCCGCTCGTATTCCTTCCATTTCGGCAGCACGTCGTAGGAAATGGAGATCGGGATGTCCGGCAACGCCGCCCGCAGGCGTTCGCGCACCGCGCGCTCGTGCGCGGGGTTCACGTAGGAGAACAGCAGGTTGACCGCAACGGCCTCGATGCCGCCGTTGGCGGCGATGCCGGCGGCCGCCGCCTCGACGCTGGCGTCGTCGAGCGGCTGCAGGACCTCGCCGGTGGCGAGCAGGCGCTCGGCGACCTCGAAGCAGTCCCGGCGCAGCACCAGCGGTTTCGACCGCACCCAGCCGCTGTCGTAGTGGTGCTTGCGATGGCCGCGCTGCAGGAAGGGAATGTCGCGGAAGCCGCGCGTGGCGATGTAGGCAACCCGCGCGCCCTTGCGTTCGAGGATCGCGTTCGTCGCCACCGTGGTGCCGAGCCTCAGGTTGTCGATGGCGGCGGGGTCCGCGAAGCGCTGCAGGCCGTGCAGGATGCCGAGCGTCGGATCGTCCGGCGTGGTCAGGTTTTTCCAGACCTCGAGCGCGTGCGACTCGCGATCGTAGGACACGAAGTCCGTGAAGGTTCCGCCGACATCCACACCGACCAGGTAACGGGCCATCGAACAGTCTCCAGCGAGAGTCCCGTGAGAGAGTAATCAGGTCGCGACGCGCGCCGCAAGAGCGCTCGCGATGACGCAGGGGCGCCTGTATCATCACAGGCACACGTTTCCCCGCCTGCCGGACCCCCGAGCTTCCAATGCCCGCGCCCAGATGCCTGCGCTGATTGTCGCCCTGAGCCTTGCCGGCTTCATCGTGGTCGCCTGCATGCGGCTCAGCGATCCCCTGCTGCCGGTCGTCGCCGCCGAATTCGGCGTCAGCGTCGGCCAGGCCGGCATCATCGGCACCGCGTACGCGATTGCCTACGGGCTGTTCCTGCTGGCCTACGGCCCCCTCGGCGATCGCTACGGCAAGCTCCGGATCATCGCGGTCACGCTGAGCCTGGCCGCTTTCTGCGTCACCGCGTGCGCGTTTGCCGACTCACTGGCGACGCTCGCGGCGTTGCGTTTCCTGACCGGCGTGGCGAGCGCCGCGACCGTGCCGCTTGCGCTCGCGTGGATCGGCGACAACGTGCGCATGGAGATCCGGCAGGCCACCATCGCACGCTACATGAGCGGAATCATCTTCGGCCAGATGCTGGGCAGTGCAGTGGGTGGCGTGATGTCGGACTGGCTCGGCTGGCGCTCGATCTTCCTCGTCTTCGGCGCCGCCACCGCCCTGGCCGCCGCCCTGATCTGGCGCTATCCGCACCTGGAGACGCTGCCCCTCGCGCCACCTGCGCCCTTGCGCCAGGCCGGTGCGCGCTATCTCGAGCTGCTGCGCGACCGCAAGGCCGCTGATCTGCTGACGACGGCGCTCATCGAAGGCTTCTGCGTCTTTGGCGGCATCGCCTTCGTCGGCGCGATGCTGCACGAGCGCCACGGCCTCAGCCTGAGCCTGGTGGGCCTGTGCCTGCTCGCCTACGGCGTCGGCGGGCTCGCCTACAGCGCAGCCGCGCCGGCGCTGCTGCGCCTGCTCGGGCAGCGCGGCCTCATTGCGGCGGGCGGTGTCCTGATGGCGTGGAGCTTCATCGTGCTGGCCACCGCCAGCCACTGGCTGGCCTGCGCCTGTGCGCTCACGGTGCTCGGTTTCGGCTTCTACCTGATGCACAGCACCCTGCAGACGCTCGCGACCGAATTGATTCCGGGCGCGCGCGGCACTGCGTTCGCGCTGTTCGCATTCGCGTTGTTCGCCGGACAGGCGGTGGGCGTCGCCGCAGTCGGCGCGATCGTCGATGCCGCGGGCTACACGATGGCGCTGGGCGCGATGGGTCTCGGCATCGGCCTGCTCGGCCTGTGGATGCAGGGCAGCCCGATGGTGCCGCGCCGGGTCGTCAAGTGATCGCGCTGGAGGCGCTGGATCTGCTCGGCGTCGCGGTGTTCGCGGTCTCTGGCGCGCTGGCGGCGGGCCGCAAGCATCTCGACCTGCTGGGTGTGGCCGTGATCGCGCTCGTCACCGCGGTCGGTGGCGGCACGCTGCGCGATCTGCTGCTGGGGGTGCGGCCGGTGTTCTGGATTGCGGACCCGCGCTACGTCGAGGTCATCCTCGCCAGCGCGGCGCTGACGGTGCTGTACGCGCGCTTCCGCTTCGTGCCGGAGCGCGCGCTGCTGATTGCCGACGCCTGCGGTCTTGCCCTGTTCGCCATCGCGGGCGCGCAAATCGCCGAGCGGGAGCAGGTGCACGGTGTCATCGTCATTACGCTCGGCACCATGACGGGTTGCGCCGGCGGCCTGCTGCGCGACGTGCTGGTCAACGACGTGCCGATGATCCTGCGCCAGGGCCAGATCTACGCGACTGCCGCGATCGCGGGCATTTCGCTCTACCTCGTCCTGCAGGCTGCGGGGCTCACGCCGCAGGTCGCCGCGATCTGCGGCATGGCGGCGGTGGCGAGCCTGCGCCTGGCTGCGATCCTCTGGAATCTCCAGCTGCCGGTGTTCCGGTATCCCGAGCGCTGAGGACCCGGCTCTGGCAGCGTCGAATCACGCACCGAGCCTCGGCCCGATATGGCGCGCCGGCGCGTTGGCCGCCGTCTCGCGCATCAGGGTGTCGGCGCGGCGATAGCGCTCGACTTTCGTGCGCAGGGCCGGGTCGCCGCTGTCCGGATGTTCGATATAGCTGCCCAGATCGCGTCCCCACTGCACGGCCGCGCGGCCGTAGCGCAGGCGTTCCGTCTCCCACGCAGCGAGTGCCGCAGACTGATCGGCGGCACACAGCGCCGCCGCGAGCGTGCGCGCGTCCTCCGCCGCCTTTGACACCCCGAGCCCGACGTGCGGCCGCGCGGTGAACGCCGCGTCGCCGATCAGCAGCGTCCGCCCGATCTGCATCCGCGGGCTGCCCAGTTCGTAGATGGCCTGGATATACGGCTGCGGCGTGGCTTCGACGATGCGCTGGATCGGCGGCGCCAGCTCGCGATGTGCTTCGAGCCGCATCGCGGCGACCAATGCGGGGTTCATTCGATCGTGCGGAATGCCGAGCGGGTAGTGGCGCCCGCTGGCATCGCTGAGATGGGCGCGCAGCGCGGCTTCGTCGGCGCGCCGGTACCAGCCCCAGTTGTACCAGCGGCGACCCGGCGTGAGATCGTCGCCCGGCCCAGCGACCAGGTAGCCCAGCCAGTGACCGCGCGGCGTCGCGCTGAATGCCATGCGATAGGCGACCTGCGCGAGCACCGCCGCGGGTACTCGTGCCTCGTCGAACAGGCCGCGCCACGCGAAATAACCGCAGTAGTCGAGGGTCGTGGACGGCAACAGGCGCTGGCGCACGGTGGAGCGCGTGCCGTCGGCGCCGATCAGCCAGTCCGCCCGGGCCGTCACGCCGTTCATGAAACGCGCCTCGACGCCTTCCGCATCCTCACGCAGGTCTTCGAAGGTATAGCCGCTGTGATAGTGGGCGTCGGGGAAACGGGCGCGCAGGAAGCGGAACACGAAGCCCCAGGACGTCATGATCTGCGGCATCGGGCACTCGCCGGGGACGCGTCCCGCGGGGTCGAACACGATGCGGCCTTCGGACTTCACGCCCATCTCGGCGCGGAGGTCGATGCCGGCCGCGACGAAGGCGGCGTAGAGTTCGTCATGGGTCGCGATGCCGGCGCCGCGGCTTGCGAGTTCCTCGCCGGCACGCTCGTAGATATCGACCTCCCAGCCCGCAGCGCGCAGCAGCACGCCGCAGAAGAGGCCGCCCATCGAACCGCCGATGATGATCGCGCGCTGTCGGCGCGCCGCCGTCGGTTCAGGCATCGCGGGCCTCCAGGAAACGGCGCGGGTGGGCCGCGGCAACCTGCGCCATGACCTGCGCGGGCTCGCGGTAGTGGCGTGCCTCGGCCGCGTCGTCGACGGGGCCGATGTAGCTGCCGAGGCGGCGGCTCTGGCGCATTGCGGCGCGCGCGAACGACAGGCGTTCGGCCTCCCATGCGGCGAGCGCGTCCTCGCGCTCGGCAGGGTCGCCGTCGAGGGCCGCGGCGAGCCGCGCCGCATCGTCGGCCGCTTTCGACACCCCGAGCCCGATGTGCGGACGCGCGGTGCAGGCGGCGTCGCCGATGAGGATGACGCGCCCGTCGAGGAAGCGCGGCGCGCAGACATCCCAGATCGGCTGGATGAACGGGCGCGAGGTGGCGGCGACCACGCTCGCGAACTGCGGGCACAACAGACGCGCTGCATCGTGGCGCAGGGCGTCGATGTGTCCCTGGCGCAGCAGCGGCGGCGGGATCCCCTGGGGGTGGTGCACGCCGTGCTCGTCGGTCAGCAGGTCGGGCAGGACGTCGGGGGCCGCTGCCGGGCGATACCACACCCAGTTGTACCAGCGCTCACCGGGCGCGAGCCTGTCCTGCGGGCCGGCGACGAGATAACCCAGCATGTGTTCGTTGGGCGGCAGGCAGAACGCCATGCGGTCCCGCAACTCGGCGAGCACGGCGGGTGGCAGCTCACGCTCGTTCGCCAGCCCGCGCCACGCGACGTAGCCGCCGTATTCCAGCGTCGCATCGGGCATCAGCTGCGCCCGCAGCGTCGAGCGCAGGCCGTCGGCGGCAATCGCGTAGTCCGCGCGGTGCCGCGCGCCGTCGGCGAAATGGAGTTCGACGCCCTGGTCGTCCTGCGTGATACCGCTGACGCTGGCCCCGCCGACATAGTCGCCCGGCGCGCACTGCGCGCGCAGGAAGCGGTACATCAGGCTCCACGAGGTCATGATCTGGCGCATCGGCAGCTCGCCGATCACCGTGCCGTCCCGCGCGAAGGTCACGCGGCCAAGGGACTCGACGCCCATTTCGGCGGACAGCCGGACACCGGCCTGGGCAAAGGCGGCGTACAGTTCGTCGTGCGTCGCGATGCCGGCGCCGCGGCTCGCGAGTTCACCGACGCTGCGCTCGAAAATGTTCACTTGCCAGCCCGCGCGGCGCAGCAGCACCGCCGCGAACAGGCCGGCCATCGAGCCGCCGACGATTGCGATGCGACCGCGCGAGGCGCCCGGTCCGGGGGGGCGTGAAAGCTCTATCGTTTCTGTGGGCGTCACGTGGATTCATCCGGAAAGGGTCACGCATCCTAGCGCAGTTGCGCGCGCTGGCTGCAGCGTTGCCGTCGCCGCACGGGGAAGGACGGCCCGTGCGGCTTGCGTCCGCGGCGGCGCCGAGGCATGTTCCGGCTTCCGGTGTCGGATGAGGAGGCCCCAGCGGATGTCACTATTGCTCGGCTCGCGACCGGCCCGCCCTGTGCTGTTCTTTGGCGCGGCGCTTGTCGTCTGCGCGAGCCTGTGGGGGCTGTCGAAGGCGCCGGGCGAAGTCGTCGGCGACTCGCTGCTCGACGCGCGCGTGATCACCGTGGCCCCGCCGGGGCGGGGCCCGGACCGTGGGCCGCGTGGCCCCACCCTCGTGACCGTCGAAATCGAGCCCGGATCGCGCGCCAGGGTCTGGCTGGGCGCCCCCCTGCCGCGGGTGGGGGACACACTGCGCGTGCGGGTGAGAACCTATGCCGATGGCAGTCGGGTCGTGGCCGCCGCGCGCTGAGTCGTATGCCTCAAGTCGGTGTCGGCACGGGCAGTGCGCCGAACGCGCCGCTATCCGCCATCCTGCCGATCGCCGCCTCGTCGTAGCCGAGGAAGTCGCGCAGCACCGTGCCGGCATGCTCGTGCAGCGAGGGCGGCGGGGAAGGTTCGACGATCGTCGCCGCCGTGCCGCTGAACGCACAGCTGTGCACGCCGCGCAGCGCATGACCGTTGGCGATGCCATTCATGACCAGCGCCTGCGCACCTGGCTGCTCGAACACCGCGGCCATGTCGTTGACGAAACCGTAGGGCACCATCGCCCGGCCCAGCGCTGCGGCGAGTTCCGCCGACTGCATCCGCGAGGTACGGGCACGGATGCGCGCAAGCAGGTCTTCGCGCCGTGCGACGCGCTGGCGGGGCGTCTGCAATTCCGGATCTTCGGCAAGTTCGGGGAGGCCGATGGCCTTCACGAAATCCCGGTACTGGCGCTCCGTTGCCGCCGCGAGCACCAGGCCACGGCCATCCGCACCCATCAGGATCGTGCCGTAGGGCACGATGTTCGGATGCTCGGACCCCATGCGCCTCGGGATCATGCCGCCGACGAGGTAGTTCGTCGCCTGGTTCGCGAGTGACGCAACGGCAGCCTGCAGCAGCGAGACCGATACGAAACTGCCCTGGCCCGTGCGCTCACGCTTCAGCAGCGCGAGCAGCAGCGCTTCCTTCAGCTGGTGGGCCGCGAGCAGGTCGACCAGGGCCACCGGCATCTTGGTCGGCGGCCCGTCGGGTTCGCCATTCAGGAAGGTGAAGCCGGCCTCGGCCTGCACGATGGCGTCGAAGCCGGGGCGCGGATCGTCCTCGCCGTAGGCATTGATCTGGCCATAGATCAGGCGCGGATTGCGCTGCGCGAGGGAGGCGTAATCGAGCTTTAGCTTGGCGGCGTCGCCGGGCTTGAAGCTCGCGGTCACCATGTCGGCGCGCGCGCAGAGTTCGTGTGCGATCCCGAGCCCGGCCGGTGTCGTCGTGTCGAGCGCAATCGATTCCTTGCCCCAGTTCGCGCACGAGAAGTACGACGAGACATCGTGGGCCGGGTCCTCGTTGAGCGTGCGCCAGCCGCGCGTCGCGTCGCCGCGCGTGTGCGGATTCTCGACCTTGATGACGCGCGCACCCAGCTCGGCGAAATACATCGACGTGACGGGGCCGGCGAGGATGTTGGCGAGTTCCACGATGACGAAGGTGCGGTCGAACATGGATGGAAGGCTCCGCGAAGCTGATTCAGGTGGAACAGGGCCGTGATTGTGGCCATGCCCCGGCCTGCGTGTCACCTGCCCGGACGGGGCGACGACGGGTTAGAATCCGGGCGATGGAAAACCGTGCCGTCCTCTTCCGTGCCTGCCCGCTGTGCCGGCGCGACAATCGCACCGAGCCCGTCTTCAATGCCTACAGTCCTGCAGGGTGGGACCTGAAGCGCTGCCCGGACTGTGATTTCGTCTACCTCGAAACAATCCCTGACTACTCGGCGACCGCCGAGTCCCTGGCCTGGGACCACACCTTCCTGGCCTGGCACCAGGAGCGGAACAGGGCGGCCGCCCAGCAGGTGCTGTCGCGTGTGGGGCGCGGCATCCGGATCGGCACCCACGTCGTGCGCAAGCGCCGGCGCATGGACGAGATGATTGCCGAGCTGGCCGCGCCGGGCCCGGTACTGGACGTCGGTTGCGGCAAGGGCTCGCAGCTCGCGAAGCTGCCGGAACGCTACATCCCTTACGGCATCGAGATATCCGCCGGGCAGGCCGCGTATGCACAGGAGACGGTGGCGCGGCGTGGCGGCGCGATCATGGTCCAGCCGGGCGCGACCGGGCTCGCCCAATTTCCAGCCGGCTTCTTCAGCGGCATCATGATGCGCTCCTACCTCGAGCACGAGAGCCAGCCACGCGAAGCGCTGCTGGGCGCGGCGCACGCGCTCGCGGAGGGCGGGGTGCTCATCATCAAGGTGCCGAACTATGGGAGCCTGAACAGGCGGGTCTTCGGGCGTCGCTGGTGCGGGTTCCGCTTCCCCGACCACATGAACTACTTCACTCCGGCGACACTCACGCGCCTGTGCGCCGAGTGTGGCCTCGGCGTGCGGCAGTTCTCCTGGCTGGATCGGCTGCCGACCAGCGACAACATGTGGCTGGTGGCCGGCCGCGCCTGAGGAGCAGGGCAGGGGCCTCCGTCAGGAGGTCCTGAGCCAGTAAATCGTCACCGGGTCCTGGATGCCCTTCAACGCGGCGGAGCCGATTTCCAGCGGCTGCACGGTTTCCGGCAACGCCTCGGTCCTCTGCAGTTCATCGAGCAGCTGGCGCGAGCACATCAGGCGGTCCATGCGCGGAAAATCACAGGCCGGCGCCGCGAAAGCCTCGCGCTGCACGCCCTCGATCCGGAAGGTGATGTTGACGTCGTTACCGTGGATGTCCTGACCGCCCGTCGAGATCCCCCAGGTGTCGCCGGAGTGGATCGCGATCCGGTAGTGGATGGGCTCGTTGGCCGTGCGGCTGTTGCGGTGCTGGAGCCGCTTCTCCATTTCCAGCGCGGCGGCCAGCGCCTTGCCCGCGGCCGGGAAGGTCGACAGGAAACCGTCGCCGGTGCCCTTGAAGAAACGCTGGCCGTGTTCCGCGAGCACGGGATCGGCGATCTGCATCAGGCGCTGCTTGAGGTGCAGCGCCATGTGATCGTTCTCGTTCGCGATGCGCGAGGACTCGCAGAGGTCGAAGACGAGGATGGCCTCGGTGCGCTTGACGAGATGACCCGCGGGGATGATCACGGACTTGTCCCAGTCTTCGTCCGACTGGTATTCGATGCGCGCGGTCCAGTCGGCCAGCCGCAGCGTGACCGGCAGCTTCAGCTCGGTCTTGCCCGCGAGGCGAACCCACTTGTCGCCGTCCTTCAGGAAGGAACCGTTGCGACTGGAGTCCTCCGCGTAGAAACGGTCACCGTCCTTGCTGAGGGTGAGATGCAGGCGCGAAATCTGGTTGTGCGTGAGCACGAGTTCGTTGTCGGTATGGCGGCCGATGCGAACCGTGTTGCTGGCGAACGAACGGGCACTCTGGCCGCCACGCTCGATGTCGGTAAGGCGTATTTCCCAGCCCATGTAGTCTTGGGGTAAGCCCTTCAGCCCGATTGGAAAATCAGCCCGTACTATAGGGGGGGCCGCAGCTGATGTGAACCGCTTTACAGTTGTTGACGCGGTGCGCGCCGGCGCTGTGCCCGGGTGGGCTGAAGCGGTGCCGGTGTGCGTGGCTCTTCTGGCATGTCGGGCGGAAAATGCGGCTGGGGACACCTGGCGGCCTTGCGCCGCCAGGCGGGGACCTGATCAGGCGTGGACGATGACGCCGCGCGCGTTCTTGCCCTGTTCCATGTCCGCGAAGGCCTGCGGCGCTTCGTCCAGCGTGTAGGTCTTCGTGATCAGGCGGTCGAGGTCGAGCTTGCCGGCCTTGTAGAGGTCCAGGTACATCGGGAAGTCGGCCTTGAAGTTCGCGCTGCCGTACATGCAGCCTTTGATGGTCTTCGCGGTGAACGGCAGGATGGCCGCGTTGACCGAGAAGCGATCGTCGAGGCGGCCGACGCCGACGAGCACGGCAACGCCGTTCTTGCGCGTCGCCTTGATGCACTGCTCGATGACCTTGCTGTGGCCCACCACGTCGAAGGCGTAGTCCACGCCGATGCCGTTCGTCATGCCCTGGATCTGCTTCACGAAGTCACCCTTGGGGTCGACCGTGTCGGTCGCGCCGAACGACTTCGCCATTTCCATTTTCTCGGCCGACAGGTCGCAGGCGATGATTTTCGCGGCGCCGGCGATCTTCGCGCCCTGGATCACGTTGAGGCCGACGCCACCGCAGCCGAACACCGCGACCGTGCTGCCGGGCTTCACTTCGGCGGTGCGGATGGCCGCGCCGGCGCCGGTGGTGACGCCGCAGCCGACGAGCGCGGCGGCCTTGAAGTCGAAGGACTTGTCGATGGCGACGACACAGGCGGCCGGGACGACGGCGTACTCGGCCATGATGCCGACGAAGGACATCACGAAGATGCGCTGGCCGTCCTTGTGCACGCGTGTCGTGCCGTCGAACAGGTTGCCGTCCTGCTTCGCGCCGGAACACAGGTAGGGCTCCTGGTGCAGGCAGTAGAAGCAGCTGCCGCAGTTCGGGATGAAGGAGATGACGACATGGTCGCCGGGCTTGACGTTGGTGACGCCTTCACCGACCTGGTCGATGATGCCGGCGCCCTCGTGCCCCAGCACGACGGGAAAGGGGCTCGGAATCGTGCCGTTGACCACCGACAGATCCGAATGGCACACGCCGGTCGCCTTCATCCTGACGAGCACTTCACCGGCCTTCGGCGGGTCGAGATTGACACTGACGACTGCATATTCATTGAGCTTGCTTGCGACCACGGCCTTCATGCGGCGTATCCTCCTGAACCGGAATTGACGGACATCGAAAACGGACAATCCGCGTAGCGTACCACGACTATTCCCCGCCCGGGGCAGGGCTACCGGAACGTGTAGGACACGAAGGTTTCGAGCACCATCTGGGTCTCATCGTCCCGGAACACTTCTTCGGCGGCGGCGCGGGGGCTGGCGAGGGAGACACCCGCGAACCAGTAGAAGCGGTCGTCCGGGTAGTACTCGAACGAAAAGTTGATTTCATCGGCCCACGCCGTGTTCCGGGTCGGCAGGCCGAAGTACTGCGGGGTGTCCAGGGCATGCTGGTAATACCAGAAGCCGAACGCGCTGCGGTTGGTCGGAAAGACCTTCAGCTTCGCCATGTGCGTCTCCTGGTTCTGGTTGAACAGGTGGAATTCGCCGGTGATTTCCCCTTGGTACCAGGTATCCCAGTCGCGCTTGAAAATGGTGAAGAAGAGGCCCCGGTATTCCTCGAATTCGGGCGTCGCGGTGTCGTCGCCCGAGAAGTGCGCGTAGCGGTAGTACAGGCGAGGCGTCCACGGCAAGGACGTGAACTGCCACGTCGGCTCGATGTACCAGGCGTTCGCGTCGAGCTTCTTTCCGTCGCGTTCGACTTCGCCGCGCTGGCGCACGTACTCCCCGTACAGCTTGAACTGGGGCAGGGTGGGCCAGTGCAGGTCATGCCCGCGCACGCCGGTCGCTTCCAGACCCTCGAAGCCGATCACGCCATTGTCGTCGAACACTTCGAAATACATGAAGCCGAGGCGGCCGTAGCGCTCGCTGTCGGTGTTTTCGACGTTGAATCCGGCGATGCGGCTGTCACCAAGGTCGCCGTCGGTGCGCAACCAGAACAGATCACCACGCACCGGGTCGGTGTTGACCTTGAGCACCCCGGTGTTGCGCCAGGCGGTGAAGGCGCCGGTCCAGTACTGGCCGTTGTCGTGACCCTGGTTGAAATTGCCATCGCCGATGATGAAACCGTCGCCGACCGTGAATTCGCGGCCGCCGTAGGACAGATCCAGCCAGTCGTTGCGCCAGCCCACGTAGGCCGCGTCGGTGTCGAAGGCTTGGTCGCCGCTGCGGGCAAACTGGCCGGACAGTTCGCCGTCGAGCGTCGTCGTCGCGGCCACGGCGGTGAGCCCGCCGTAGAGCGAGGAACTCGGCAGGGCGTACTCGACATTCAGGCCGGGTTTGATCGCCAGTTGCAGGTCGTTGCGGGAGGTCTCGCCGACCGGCGTCAGGGAGCCGAAGCCCTTGACCGCGCCGAGTCCGAAGTTGATGTCCTCGCCGCGCCTGAATCCGGCGCGCACATTCACTTCGCCGGTGGCGACCAGGCCCGAGCGTTCAATTAGTTCATACGCGGCCACCGCTTCGCCCGCGAGCGCGAGGGCCAGTGCCGCGGATGCGCGCCAGAGCCCGCATGGCCGTTCTTGCATATGCCGATGCCGCCGTGATTGCACGTGCCTGCCCGCCATGGCGCGCGTCGCCTTCAATCCTGCGCAAGGAAGCGGACGATGCGGGGGTTGACCCGTTCCGGCCGTTCCACCAGCAGGAAGTGTCCTGCGTCATCCAGTAGCTCGATCTCGCTGCCGGGGCCCAGGCAGGGCGGGATGCGGGTGGCCTGTTCGCGCGTGATCGCGAGGCAGCCGTCGCGCAGGCCATGGAAGTACAGGGTCGGCTGCGGCAGCGGGCGGCCCCACACCAGGGACTGGCCTTCCACGTAGTCGGGCTGGCCGAAGCGGCGCGGGTGCATGACCGTGCGGTAATAGCCGAGCGCCGCCCGGAGATGCGCGGGATCGCGCAGGCAGTCCTTGGCCTGCGCGAGATCGAAGCTCGCATCGTAGCCGGGCGACCAGTCCTGCCAGAGCTTGTCGATCAGCGCGAAATCATCGGCGCGTATGACGTCCTCCGCGCAGTCCAGTTGGAAGAACCAGATGTAGAAGAAGCGTTTGAGTTGCTCGTAAGAGAACGCGACCTCGCCGAAGACCGGCATCGGCGGGATATTGCAGATGACGGCGCGGCGCCAGTTCGCCGGTACGCTCGCGAGTGCGGCATAGGCCGCAACCGCCCCCCAGTCGTGCGCAATCAGCACGGCGCGGGCATCGCCGCCCAGCGCCGCATGCAGCGCGTTGAAGTCGTCCCCGATCGTGCGCAGGTCGTAGCGCATGTCCGGCGGCACCGCGGTCGGCGCGAAGCCGCGCATGAATGGCGCCACCGCGCGGTAGCCCGCGTCCGCCAGCAGGGGCAGCAGGTGCCGGTAGGTCCACGGCGAATCGGGAAAGCCGTGCATGCACAGCGCGAGCGGACCCTCGCCACAGCTGAGATAACTGAATTCCACCCCGTTGGCGTGGACCTTACCGGTCGCGAAATCGGCCATGATGATCGCTCCTCGTTGCTGTGCGGGCGGTTCCTATTCGGCGCGCGAATGCCGTTCGTCGAAAAACGCGAGCCAGGCCTCCCAGCGCGCGGCGTCCGACGGAAACCTGGGGTGGTCGAAGCGCGCGACGAGGAAGCCCGTGTCGTATTCCACGGCGTCGACGAGCTTGAGTTGGTCCTTGTAGGCCTGGCGCTGTTCGTCCGGCACGGTCTTCGGCTGGCCGTCGGACCACAGACCCGCCTTGCGCATCGCGGTCAGCGTGGCGGCGACGTCGAAGTTGCCGCCGGCACCCGGTGGCGTGCCGATGTACAGGCTGCCATTGCGCTTGTCGCCCGGGTCGAAGGTCAGGACGTGGTGATCGATGATTTCGTCTATGGTCAGCATGCGGTACTCCCTGGCGCGCGAAGTGGCGCCGTCAACGTGATTTTCCGAACAATGCGCCGAGCAGGCCGCGCACGACCTGGCGCCCGAGTTGACTGCCAATCTGGCTGCCGACCGAGCGCACGACGCTCTTGACCAGTGCTTCGCCGGCGGTCTGTCTCTGGTAGCCGGCGCGGGACGGCCGCGTCTCCCGGGCCGGCGCAGCCGTGCGCACGTCTTCCTCCGCCGGGCCCTTGCGCTGCGCGCGGCGGGTGAGTTCCTCGTGCGCCGAGTCGCGGTCGACGGCGTTCGCGTAGCGCGCCAGCAAGGGGCTCGCCTCCAGCAATTCCTGGCGCCGCTCGGCAGTGACCGGCCCGATTCGCGAACATGGCGGGCGCATCATCGCGCGCGACACCGGTGTCGGCTGCCCCTTCGCGTCCAGCGTCGACACCAGGGCTTCGCCGGTCGCGAGCTCGGTGATGACCGCCGCAGCATCGAGGCCGGGACGCGGGCGGAAAGTGTCGGCGATCACGCGCACGGCCTTCTGGTCCCGCGGGGTGAACGCGCGCAGGGCGTGCTGGATCTTGAGGCCGAGCTGGCCAAGCACGGCCTCGGGCAGGTCGAGCGGGCTCTGCGTGACGAACACGATCCCGACGCCCTTCGATCGGATCAGGCGCACGACCTGCTCGATCCGGTCGACCAGTGCCTTTGGCGCCTCCTTGAACAGCAGATGCGCCTCGTCGAAGAACAGCACCAGCAGCGGCAGCTCGGCGTCCCCGCGTTCGGGCAGTTCCTCGAACAGCTCGGACAGCAGCCAGAACAGGAAGCAGGCGTACAGGTGCGGCGACTCGGCGGCGAGCTTCGTCGCATCCAGCAGGTTCACCACGCCGCGGCCGTCCGCGGTGGTGGCGATGAAATCGCCCAGTGCCAGCGCGGGCTCGCCGAATACGGCATTCGCGCCCTGTTCCTCGAGCATGAGCAGGTTGCGCTGGATGGCGGCGATGCTGGTGGCCGGCAGGTTGCCGTATTCGAGCCTGAGCGCCGCCGCGTTCGCGCCGACCCAGGCGAGCATCGCGCGCAGGTCGGGCAGATCCAGCAGCAGCAGCCCGTTGTCGTCGGCGACCCTGAAAGTCGCGTAGAGCACGCCGGTCTGGGTGTCGTTGAGATCCAGCAGCCGCGCAAGGAGCAGGGGGCCCAGTTCCGAGATCGTCATGCGCACGGGTATGCCGGTGCGGCCGAACAGGTCCCACAGCGCGACCGGCGCGCCTTCGAAAGCGGGGGCTTCGAGCCCCAGGTCGTGTAGCCGTTCCTCGAGCCTCGGCGTCAGGCGGCCCGCATCGGCAATGCCGGACAGGTCACCCTTGATGTCGGCCGCGAAGACCGGCACGCCCAGGCGCGACAGGCCTTCGGCCAGCACCTGCAGGGTGACCGTCTTGCCGGTCCCGGTGGCGCCGGTGACGAGACCGTGGCGGTTCAGCATCGCCGCCAGTTGCCCGAGAGCCTCGCCGTCGGCGGTGACGCCGATGTCGAGCACGGGTGGCGGCGCGGCGTCCATCACGCAAGCCTCAGGCCTTGCCCAGTGGCTTGTAGCGCAGCCGCTGCGGCTGGTCGGCGTCCGTGCCGAGGCGTTTCCGGCGGTCGGCCTCGTACTCCTGGTAGTTGCCGGCGAACCAGGTGACCTGGCTGTTGCCTTCGAAGGCCAGGATGTGCGTCGCGATTCGGTCCAGGAACCAGCGATCGTGCGAGATCACGAGCACGCAGCCCGGGAAGGTCAGGATGGCCTCCTCGAGCGCACGCAGGGTTTCGACGTCGAGGTCGTTCGTCGGTTCGTCGAGCAGGAGCACGTTGCCGCCGGCGCGCAACATCTTGGCGAGATGGACGCGGTTGCGCTCGCCGCCCGACAGGTCGCCGATGCGCTTCTGCTGGTCCTGGCCGGAGAAATTGAAGCGGCCGACGTAGCCGCGCGAGGGCGTCTGGTAATTGCCGATCTGCAGGATGTCCTGCCCGTCCGAGATCTCCTCCCACACCGTCTTGCCGGCATCAAGTGCGTCGCGCGCCTGGTCGACGAACGCGAACTGGACTGTCTCGCCGACGCGGATGCTTCCGCTGTCGGGCGCTTCCTGGCCAGTGAGCATGCGGAAGAAGGTCGACTTGCCGGCGCCGTTCGCGCCGATGATGCCGACGACCGCGCCCGCCGGCACGTTCAGCGACAGCCGGTCGATCAGCAGGCGGTCGCCATAGCTCTTGCAGAGGTCGCTCGTCTCGACCACGAGATCGCCGAGGCGTGCGCCCGGCGGGATGTAGAGCTCGTTCGTCTCGTTGCGCTTCTGGAATTCCTGCGATGACAGTTCCTCGAAGCGCGCGATGCGGGCCTTGCTCTTGGCCTGCCGGCCTTTCGGGTTCTGGCGCACCCACTCGAGCTCGGCTTCCATCGACTTGCGATGGGCCGACTGCTGCTTCTCTTCCTGCTCGAGGCGCTTCTCCTTCTGCTCGAGCCAGGAGCTGTAGTTGCCTTCCCACGGAATGCCCATGCCGCGGTCGAGTTCCAGGATCCACCCGCAGACGTTGTCGAGGAAATAGCGGTCATGGGTAACGGCGACGACGGTGCCCGGAAAGTCCTCCAGGAAGCGCTCGAGCCAGGCGACGGACTCGGCGTCGAGGTGGTTCGTCGGTTCGTCGAGCAGCAGCATGTCGGGCTTCGACAGCAGCAGGCGGCAGAGCGCGACGCGGCGGCGTTCACCGCCCGAAAGCTGCGTGACGTCCTGTTCCCACGGGGGAAGACGCAGCGCGTCGGCAGCGCGTTCGAGCGTGCGGTCGAGTTCCCACAGGTTGCCGGCGTCGATGGCATCCTGCAGCTTCGCCTGTTCGTCGAGCAGCGCCGTCATCTCGTCGTCGCTCATCGGCTCGGCGAACTTCATGCTGATCTCGTTGAAGCGGTCGAGCAGCGCCTTGCCCTCCGCGACACCTTCTTCCACGTTGCCGCGCACGTCCTTGGCGGGATCGAGTTGGGGCTCCTGCGGCAGGTAGCCGATCTTCAGCCCCTTCATCGGGGTCGCTTCGCCGATGATGTCCTTGTCGACGCCGGCCATGATCCGCAGCAGCGTGGACTTGCCGGAGCCGTTCAGGCCCAGCACGCCGATCTTCGCGCCCGGGAAGAACGACAGCGAGATGTCCTTGAGAATGTGGCGCTTCGGCGGGACGACCTTGCCGACGCGGTGCATCGTGAATACGTATTGAGCCATGTGGGTGAATCAGCAGGAGGGAATGGAGGTCGTATTATCCCCATCACCGGCGATGGCACAACGAGCGGATGGCCGGGGCGGGCGCTTGCCGCGCCCCGGGGTCGCTGCGGCTGGGCAGGCTTACCAGAAAACGGCCGAACGCAGGACGAAGGCGGACGGTTCAGCGCCGTCGAAGGTGCCGCCTTCGAGATCGAGCACGTGGATCCAGTTCGCCATGAAGCGGACATTCGAGATCGGGTACCAGTTCAGGCCCAACGTGATGTTCTGCTCGTCGCCGCCGACGATGGCTTCGTCGGTCAGGTCGGCGGTGCTGTAGCGCCCGACGAGTTCCCACGCGCCCCAGCCACCCTTGCCCACCTGCGAGTTCGGGCGGACGCTGTCCCATATGCCGTCCTGGAACTTGTAGGGGCGCGATTCGCCAGTCAGGAACCAGCCGGCCTGCACGTAGTAGCCGTCGAAGTAGGGGTCCTCGGTGCGGGACGCGTTGGCCTTCATGCCGATGTATTCGCCCTGGAGGGTCAAGGGGCCTTCGATCACTGCAAACTCGGCGTTCCAGCGCATGAAGTTCTTCGCCGCGAAGTTGCCGGTGTCGATCAGGCGCGAGCCTGTCTCGTTGACCTCGAAGCGTTCACGCAGGCGCATCGCGTTCCCGTCGAGGAAATCGCGGTAGGAGAATGCGGTGCCGAGGTGCAGCACGTGGCCGCCGTCGTGCCACGGCGCCCAGGTGCCGCGCGCGGTGATCGCGTAACCGTCGTTGAAATCGCGCGGGCCCGTGCTTTCGTCGCCACCGGTCCCGGTGCAGCGCAGCGTGCTGCCCGGTGCGGCGCCGCCCGCCGGAATTGGACATGTGACCGCGACGCTCGTGATCGATTCCTGCTGGCGCGTGGCGAACGCGCCCACCGCGGCGGTCCAGTCCGCGCCCCAGGTCGTGAATTTCATGCCCGGATTGCGCTCGCCGACGAAGTTCGCCAGCGCATTGACCGGCAGCGCACGCTCGATGAACAGGCTGTTGTTCGAGCTGTTGATCAGGTCGAAGCTGAACGGTTCGTGCGACTGACCGACCTTGATGCTGACCGGGTGCGCCACCGGGTCGATGCCCGGCAGGCGGCCGACATACTCCAGGTAGGCATCGCGCAGGCCCTCGATGGCCTTGTCGGCGTCTCGGAAGTCGTACTCGGCCTTGAACTTCCAGTTCGTCGACAGGGTGCCCTGGGCACCGAGGCGGACCCGGCGGAACTGGGAATCGTCGGTCTGTTTGAAGTTTTCGTCGCTGTCGAAGAAGGCGGCGTCGTAGTGCAGGCGGCCGGTTGCACGCCAGCCGAAATCGCCCGGCTTGTCCTTGATTTCAAAGCGGCCCTGCGTCAGGCCGGGCGTGCCGAGTTGCGCGAGCGAGTCATCGACTTTCTTCGCGACGTCGGCGCCGGCGGCCGCATTCTGCTCTTCGTCGGCCCTGGCCGCCATTTGCAGCGCCTTGTAGGTGTCGGCGTCAAGGGTGCCCTTTTCATGCAGGACCTTGAGCAATTCGAGCATCGCGTCATTTGCCGCCAGCGCAGGTGCGGCGAGCAGCGAAAGCGCGAGCCCCATGGTCGCTGCGGAGGCGTTGGATGGATTCTTGGCGAACACTTTTTCCCTTTTTCAAGCTTGGCCAGTTCGGTAAACCAGCATTTAGACATCGGGAAAAGCGTAGAAATTGAATATTACCGGTGTGTGACAAACTCGTGACGGCATACTGCCCGGCGGCGGAACCTGCACGAGGGCGTGCCGGACAGCAGGCTCATCCAGAGCACCGCCCAGGCGCGCGCGAGGGCCTCGCCGCACGGTCACCATGCGGGTCCGCAAACCACGAGCCGGGCCATGTCGCGCCGGGAGCCGCGATCGGACTCGTCTTTGGAATCAAGGACTTTGACACTCACTGACACTTTCGACGATATTTCCGCCCACCCGCCCCGTCCCGGGCGTAAACACGCGGAAAGTTGCCATGGCCAAATGCCTCCGAAGCAGCACTGTCAGCACCGGCCGAATCTGGCCGCCCCCGCCGGCCGGGGCGTTGCTGCGCCTGACGCACACGCTCGGCCAGGGCGAGGAGGGCATGCGTGCGGCCCGTGAACGCGATGCCCTGCCGTCGAGCCGACGAGGCCAGCGTCTTCCCGGGCAGCGGACGGGCGGCCTGATGTGCTCACCGGGCCGACGCGCATTCGACCGCAGTGCCGTCGAGTCGACCGTCGGTCGCCCGGCGGCCTTGCGGAGTTCGTAATCGACGTGACCACGCCCCCGCCCCCGGCATCGCCCGGCGCCACCCAGTCGCAGGACGCCGCCAAGGACACGATCTACATGCTGCGCACCGTCCAGCAGCACCAGGTCCAGTTGTCGACACTGGCCGACAGCAAGGCCAACACGCTGTTGAGCACGAGTTTCGTCGTGCTGGCCCTGGTCACCGGCCAGTTGAAGGCCAGCGGCTTCTCGCTGCCACTCCTCATACTCGCGGTGACCACGCTGCTGTGCGCGACCTTCGCCGTGCTCGCGGTGCTGCCGCGCGGCGTCGCTGACCCGATAAAACCCGACTCCAAGCAGTTCAACCCGCTGTTCTTCGGGCATTTCGCGAATCTCGAGATGGACGAATTCGTGGCCAGGATGCGCGCGATCGGCAGCGACACCCAGGCGGTCCACGACGCGATGGCGCGGGACATCTATTCGATCGGACGGCTGCTGCACGACAAGAAGTACCACTACCTCCGCATCAGCTACCGCATCTTTCTCACCGGCCTGCTCGCGACGCTGCTGGGCCTCATCTACACGTATACAACGAACTGACAGAACCGGAGTTTCCCATGCAGTCCTATCGTTCGCCCTGGGCCACCGCCGAGCACGAGCTCTTCCGCGAAACGGTGCGCCGCTTCATCGAAGCCGAGTTCGTGCCACAGCGCGAGCACTGGAACGAGCGTGGCTACATGGAACCCGAGTACTGGCGGCGGGCGGGGGAAGTGGGGCTGCTGTGCCCGGACGTGCCCACCGAGTACGGCGGCGGCGGCTGCGATTTCGGCTTCGATGCCGTGATCTACGAGGAGTTGGGACGCGCCTGCGTGTCGAGCTTCGGCTGCGCGATCCAGAGCATCGTCGCGCACTACCTGCTGGTGTACGGCACGGACGCGCAGAAACGGCGGTGGCTGCCGCGCATGGCCAGCGGTGAAATCATCTGCTCGATCGCGATGACCGAGCCCGGCACCGGGTCGGACCTGCAGTCCGTGCGGACGCGTGCGGTGCGCGATGGGGCCCACTACGTCCTGAATGGCGCCAAGACCTTCATCACCAACGGGTACAACGCGAACCTGATCGTCGTCGTCTGCAAGACCGACCCGAAGGAGCGCGCACGCGGCATCTCGCTGCTCTGCGTCGAGACCGACGGGCTCGCCGGTTTCCGGCGCGGCAAGCCGCTGAAGAAGATCGGACAGAAGGGGCAGGACACCTGCGAGCTCTTCTTCGACGACTGCCGCGTGCCGGTCGAGAACCTGCTGGGGAACGAGGAGGGCCAAGGCTTCTACCAGCTGATGAACCAGCTGGGCCGGGAGCGCCTCATCATCGGCCTCGCCGGCGTCTCGACGATGGAGAACGCGGTGCGCGTGACGACCGACTACGTGAAGCAGCGCGAAGCCTTCGGCCAGAAGCTCGTCGACTTCCAGAACACGCGCTTCACGCTCGTCGAATGCAAGACCGAGGCCCATATCGCGCGCGTGTTCATCGACCACTGCATCCAGCAGCTGATCGCCGGCGAACTCGACGCGGCAACCGCGTCGATGTCGAAGTACTGGTGTTCCGACAAGGCCTTCGAAATCGCCCATCGCTGCCTGCAGCTGCACGGCGGATACGGGTACACGATGGACTATCCGATCGCGCACTATTTCGCCGACACCCGCGTGGCATCGATATACGGCGGCAGCAACGAGATCATGAAAGAACTGATCGCGCGCAGCCTGTGAGGGCACGCACGTGACCCCAGTCCCGAATCTCTATGCGCGCTTCGCCGCGCGGTTCCCTGCGCCGGCGTCGCCGCTGCTCGAGACGGAAACCGGCACGGTGATGAGCTATGGCGAGGCCGAACGCGAGAGCGCCCGGCTTGCGAACTTCCTGCTCGCGGCGGGCCTGAAGGCCGGCGATCGCGTCAGCGTGCAGGTCGAGAAGAGCCCGGAAGCGCTGCTGCTGTATTTCGCGTGCCTGCGCGCGGGCCTTGTCTTCCATCCGCTGAACCCGGCGTACACCGCGGCCGAGCTGGACTACTTCCTGCGCGACGCCGAGCCGGCGGCGGTGGTCGCCGACCCTGTGCGCAGCGAGGAACTCTTCCGGCTCGCGGACGCGGCGGGCGCGCGCGTCCTGCATACGCTGGACGCGCACGGCGGCGGCAGCCTGTGGCCGGCCAGCCGATCGAGCGGCGACTCGCAGCGTGTCGTCGATGTCGGCGGGGATACGCTCGCCGCGCTGCTGTATTCCTCCGGCACCACCGGCAAGCCCAAGGGCATCGGCCTCACGCACGGGAACCTCGGCGTCAACGCCGAGGCGCTGGCCGGGGCCTGGGGTTTCACGGCCGCCGACTGCCTGCTGCACGCGCTGCCGATGTTCCATGTCCATGGTCTGTTCATCGCGCTGGGCTGCACGCTGCTGTCGGGCTCGCGGATGCTCTTCCACGCGAAATTCGATGCCGACGCGGTCATCGAAGCGCTGCCGCGGGCGACCGTGATGATGGGCGTGCCGACCTATTACACCCGCCTGCTCAATCACCCCGGCCTCGATGCCGCCACCTGCCGCAGCATCCGCCTGTTCACGTCGGGTTCGGCGCCGCTGCTGGCGGAGACGCTGACGGCCTTCGAAGCCCGCACGGGGCAGCGCATCCTCGAACGCTACGGCATGACGGAAACGAGCGTGATCGCGAGCAACCCCCTGGTCGGCGAACGCAAGCCGGGCGCCGTCGGCCTGCCGCTGCCTGGCATGAGCGTGCGCGTCGTCGACGACGGTGATGCCGCGGTGCCTGCCGGCAGCGTCGGGCACGTGCAGGCCAAGGGGGAGAGCGTATTCCACGGCTACTGGCGCCGTCCCGACAAGACCCGCGAGGATTTCACCGCCGACGGCTGGTTCCGCACCGGTGACGACGGCTTCATCGATGCGGACGGCTACTTGTCCCTGGTCGGTCGCGGCAAGGATCTCATCATCAGCGGCGGGCTGAACGTCTATCCCAGCGAGGTCGAAACCGTGCTCGATGCCCTGCCGGGGATCCTCGAGTCAGCCGTCATCGGACTGCCGCATGCGGACTTCGGTGAGCAGGTGGTCGCCGTGCTCGTGCTGCAGCCGTCGGCTGCCTTCGACGAGCAGGCAACCCGCACCGCCGTCAGGCAGCAGCTCGCGGGCTACAAGCAGCCGAAGCAGTACGTGACGGTCGACGCGCTCCCCCGCAACGCGATGGGCAAGGTGCAGAAGAACTTGCTCAGGGTGCATTACGCATCGCTTGGCGCTTGAGGCGGTCCGGACGGCGGGAAGCCCCGATGGTGGCGAGCGAGCAGGCTCATCAGGCCCGCCAGCAACAGTGCGTTGAGCAGGTGCCACAACCAGTGCGTGCCGACGTCCGTCTGCGTGCAGAGCGCCAGGTCGACGGTTCGAAAGCCGAGCGAAAGCGCAAACACCGCGCTCGCGGCGGACAGCCCCTGGCGGCTCGCAGAGCCCTTGCGCGCAGCGAGCCAGGCCAGCCCGCAGAGCCCCGCCCAGACTGGCAGATAGGCGGCGGAGCCGTTCAGCGCACCGCCCGCCCCGAAGCTGGCGGCCAGCACTGCGGACAGGAGCACCAGGCAGGCGAGCCCCGCGACCCGCGCGGAGCAGTCAAGAACCCCGCGCAGTGCGCTGGCCAGGAAGACGAGCACGAAGCAGGCGATCGGCAGCACATCCGCCAGTTGTGCCCAGGCCGCGCCGGTGGCATGCCACGCGAAACTGCCTGCGCCGATTGAGGCGGTGATGGACGGCAGGCTGCGAGGGCCAACCGGCAGGGGGCGGCCGGCGCTGCGCAGCGCGCGGTGGCCCCAGGCTGCCGCCAGCAGGAAACCGGCGTTGGTCAGCGCGTTCCACGGCCCGAAACCGCCGAGCGCGCCCAGCTGTTCGCAGTAGTTCATTTCATCTCCAGAGCTTGCCGCAAGTGGCGGAAGCCGCAGCGCGCACAATCCGTATAATGCGGTTCTCCCCCCGCGCCGATTCCGCGGGGGGAAGCAAGCGGCCCGCGTTACCGTGCAGCCGGACCGTTACCGTTCAACAGCCGCCGAGGAGGGGAGTGCATGCCTGGCCTTTACTTCGAAGAATTCCATGTCGGACAGACCTTCGATCACCCGATACGCCGCACGGTGACTGAAACCGACAACGTCCTGTTCACGACGATGACGCACAACCCGGCGCTGCTGCACCTCGATGAGGAATACTGCCGCACCCAGACCGAGTTCGGACAGCGCATCGTCAACAGCTGCTTCACGCTGTCGGTCATGGTCGGCGTGTCCGTGTACGACACCACGCTCGGCACCACGGTCGGCAACCTGGGTTGGGACGAAGTGCGCTTCCCGAAGCCGGTCTTCCACGGCGACACCCTGCATTTCCAGACCGAGGTGCTGGAGCTCCGGGAATCGAAGTCCCGTCCGCAGAACGGGATCGTGATTTTCGCGCATCGCGCCTACAACCAGCGCAATGAACTCGTCGCCAGCTGCAAGCGCAGCGGCCTGATGCTGAGGAAGCCGCAATGACCGTGTTGCGTTCGATGCTGTTCGTCCCGGGTGACAGCGAGAAGAAAATGGCGAAGGGCGGCAGCATAGGCGCCGACGCGCTCATCCTGGACCTTGAAGACTCCGTGGCCGCGTCGCGCAGGCCGCTCGCGCGCGAGATGGTTCACGACTACCTGAAGAACGCCGGCCGCGCCGGCGGCGAGCTGTGGGTACGCATCAATCCGCTCGATACCGCGGACGCACTGCGCGACGTGGCTGCCGTGGCCAGGGCCCGGCCCGACGGCATCGCGCTGCCGAAGTGCAACGGTCCGGAGGACGTGGTGCAACTGAGCCATTACCTCGACGCGCTCGAAATCGAGCACGGCATTCCGCAGGGCAGCATCGCCATCTGCGCAATCGCGACCGAAACGGCCGCCGCACCGTTCAGCCTGGGCCAGTACAAGGGCGCGCCGCGACTGCGGGTGTTGACGTGGGGTGCTGAGGATCTGGCCGCCGCGCTGGGTGCCTCGTCGAACAAGGACGCCGCAGGCAATTACACGGCACCCTATGTCCTGGCGCGCTCGCTGTGCCTGTTCGGCGCCTACGCCGCGGGCGTGCAAGGCCTGGACACCGTGCAGCCCGACTTCCGCAACGCGGCGAAGCTGCGCGAGGAGTGCAACGATGCCCGGCGCGACGGCTTCCTCGGCAAGATTGCAATCCATCCGGACCAGGTGGCCGTGATCAACGAGTGCTTCACGCCGAGCGAAGCCGAAATCGCGCATGCGCAGGCCGTGATCGACGCCTTCGCCGCGAATCCCGGCGCGGGCACCCTGAGTCTCGAAGGCAAGATGATCGACATGCCGCATCTAAAGCAGGCCGAGCGCCTGATGAGCATCGTGCGGCGCACGTAGCATCCACCCAGGGAGGACGCCCATGCAGACGAGTTGGCCGGCACAGAAAAAGTACATCGACGTCCACGGCCAGCGCATGGCCTATGTCGAACAGGGGCAGGGCAGTCCCATCGTTTTCCAGCACGGCAACCCGACCTCGTCCTTTCTGTGGCGAAACATCCTGCCGCAGCTGGCCGGGTTCGGGCGCTGCATCGCGCTCGATCTCGTGGGCATGGGCGATTCCGCGAAACTGCCAGACCCGGGACCGACCCATTACACGCTCGCGGAGCACCAGCGCTATTTCGATGGCGCGCTCGCCGCGCTCGGTGTCACGGGCCAGGTCACGCTGGTCCTGCACGATTGGGGGACCGCGCTCGGTTTCGACTGGGCATCCCGTCACCCGGACAAGGTCAGCGGGCTGTGCCACATGGAGGGCCTGGTCACGGAACTGAGCTGGGACGAGTGGCCGGAAGAGGCGCGGGGCATCTTCCAGGCCTTCCGTTCCCCGGCGGGCGAGGAACTGGTGTTGCAGAAGAACGTCTTCGTCGAACGCGTGCTGCCGAAGTCGATCCTGCGCGAACTCGGCACCGAGGAGATGGACGCATACCGCGCGCCCTTCCTCAATCCGGGGGAGGACCGCCGGCCGACGCTCAGCTGGCCGCGCCAGCTGCCGATCGAAGGCGAGCCGCCCGAAGTCTGCGCAACGGTTGCCCGTTACGGACACTGGCTCGCGGAAACCACGACGTCCAAGCTCTACATCAACGGTGAGCCGGGCATGATCATGACCGGGCGTGCGCGCGAAATCGCGCGCGCGTTCAAGAACCAGCGCGAGGTGACGGTCAAGGGCCTGCATTTCCTGCAGGAGGATTCTCCGGACGAAATCGCCGCCGCAATCCGTGACTGGCTGCCAACGCTCGCGCGCTGAGGAATACCAATGAATCTGCAGGAACTCGTGCCGGTTGGCGCCACCGCCAGCCAGCAATTGACCGTCACCCACGATCTGACGGTACAGGCGCGCGTGCCCGATCTGCCGCCCGTCTACTCCACACCGAACATGATCCTTTTCATGGAAATCGTCTGCACCGATCTGCTGCGCGACTACCTGCCCGCGGGCTGGGTATCGGTCGGGGCCTTGGTCAACGTGAAGCACCTGGCCGCGACGCCGGTGGGCTTCACGGTGACAGTGACGGCCAGGGTGGCTGAGGTCACGAAATCGCTGGTGATCTTCGACGTCGAGGCCCACGATGGCGTCGACCGCATCGGAGCTGGCCAGCATGCGCGCGCCCCGATCGAGCTTGCCCGCTTCATGGCCGGCACCGAGCGCAAGGCGGCCAGGACGTGATGCAGGAGGGCCCGGCATGAGCGCGCAACACCAGGACGTGCGGAAGGTCACCGTGCAGACCCTTAAACAGATGAAGGCGGCTGGTGAACGCATCGCGTCGCTGACCGCCTACGACGCCGCGTTTGCCCGCGTCCTCGACGCCGCGGGCTGCGATTTCATCCTCGTCGGCGATTCTGTCGGCATGGTGGTACAGGGTCATGCGACCACGATCCCCGTGACCATAGACGACATCATCTACCACACCCGTATGGTCGTGCGCGGCACTCAGCGCTCGCTGGTGATGGCCGACATGCCGTTCATGAGCTACTCATCGGCGCAGGACTGCCTGCTGAACGCGGCGCGCCTGATGAAAGAGGGCGGTGCGGAAATGGTCAAGCTGGAATGGGGCGAGCTGCAGCTGGACATGGTTTACCGTCTGACCGAATGCGGGATCCCCGTCTGCGCCCACTTGGGCCTCACGCCGCAGGCGATCCACAAGATGGGTGCCTACCGCGTGCAGGGGCGTGAGCATGCGACCGCCGCGAAGATGATCGAGGACGCGCGCGCGCTGGAGGAAGCGGGCGCCGACATGCTGCTGCTCGAGTGCGTACCGATGGAGCTCGCGCGCGAGATCACGGCGCATGCCAAGGTGCCGGTCATCGGCATCGGCGCGGGCCCCGGCGTCGACGGCCAGATCCTCGTGCTCTACGACATCCTCGACATCGCGCCCGGCAAGCGTACGCGTTTTTCCCGCAACTACATCGAACATTCAGGCTCGATCCACGCGGCAGTCGCACGCTACGTCGCCGATGTGCGCGAGGGCAGCTTCCCGACCGCCGAATACGCCTTCACCTGATGGATCACGCATGAATCCAGCCCTGCAGCAACTGGTCGGCGGCCTGCGCCTGGAGAAACTCGAAGAGAACCTGTTCCGGGGCGCGATCGGCGACACGCTGGTCAAGCGCGTCTACGGCGGCAAGGTGCTGGGCGAGGCCCTGGAGGCCGCCCAGCTGACCGTCGACGGCGACCGGCCGGCACATTCGCTGCACGCCTACTTCCTGCGCGAGGCGGACGCGTTTCATCCGGTGATCTACGACGTGGAACGCAGCCGCGACGGGCGCAGCTTCTCCGCCCGCCGCGTCACCGCTATCCAGCACGGGCAGCCGATTTTCACGATGGAGGCATCCTTCCATCGCAGCGAGTCGGGCATCGACTACCAGGGCAAGATGCCCGACGTGCCGCCGCCCGAGGACGTGCAGGCCGTGCGCTTCGACTGGGAGACCTTCGATCAGCTGCCGGCACGCTACCAGCGCATGATGACCATCGCGGCGCCGTTCGAGGTGCGCCTGATCGACGGCGCGGCCGGTTCCAAGGACGGGCTCGGCAATCCGATCCGCCGCAGCTGGGTCAGGACGACGGACCGCCTGTCCGACGAACCTGACATGCACCGCGCGATCCTCGCGTACCTGTCGGACTATGGTCTCATCTGGACCCTGCTTGGCCACCACGGCTTCACGTTGCAGACTGAAAACCTGGTCGTGGCAAGCCTCGATCACGCGATGTGGTTCCACCGGCCCTTCCGCGTAGACGAGTGGCTGCTCTACTACTGCGAAGGCGTCGCGTCCACCGGCGCGCGGGGGCTCGCCCGCGGGGGCTTCTACACACGCGAGGGTCAGTTGGTGGTCAGTGTCGCGCAAGAAGGTTTGATGCGGGTTCTCCTGTAATGCAGGGGAGATTTTCCTAGCAAGTTGCCGGCGAGAAGTCCGATACGAGTGGTGCGGAGAGCACCATGACCACGACCCAGAAACCACGTATCGGACGCTTCGAACTCCATGCCGAACTCGGCCGCGGCTTCCATGGCCGCGTCTACCTCGCATGGGATCCCCAGCTGGAACGCAAGATTGCGCTGAAGCTGCTGCTCGGCGCGAGCGGCGACCAGGCGAACCGCGAGAAATTCGTCAACGAGGCGCGCGCCGCCGCACGTCTCGCCCATCCGAACGTCATTCCCCTCTATGACGCCGGCGTGCACGGCAAGGTGCCGTATCTCGTATTCGAGTACGTCGAGGGCGTCCTGCTCAGGACCCTGCTGCGTCGGCGCGGCGCGTTGCCCCCCGAGGAGGCGGTCGCGCTGTTTCGCCAGATCCTCGATGGGGTCGGCGCCGCCCACGCGCAACAGATTGCCCATCTCGATCTGTCGCCGAGCAACCTGATGATCGACCGCCAGGGGCGGGTACGGGTCATGGACTTCGGCCTCGCACGTTTCGCGGGCTGCGGGGCCGAGAGCGCAAAGCCCGGGGAGGTGCACGGCACGCCGCGCTACATGAGCCCGGAACATTTCAAAGGCGGCACGCTGGACGTGCAGACCGACGTATTCGCGCTGGGCCTCGTATTGTTCGAGTTGCTCGCGGGCCAATCTGCCGTGCCGGCGGGCGGCACGAGTAGCATGCGTGAGGCGATCGTGCGGGGCAAATTCGACTGGGCCCCGATCACGGGTGCCAAAGTGCCGGCCGAACTCGTCGCGGTGGTGCGGGATGCGATGGCCGTCGACCGGGCAACCCGCTACCGGGACGCGCCCGAGATGCAGCGTGCGCTGGACGAAGCGGTCAAGGTGCAAGCCGGCCCGACGGAGAGCGACATGGCGGTGCGCTTCCTGTTGCGTCGCCTGCAGCGCCGCTCGGAATTTCCGGCGTTTTCGAACAGCATCATCGAGATCAACCGGCTCACGGCGGAAGACAGCGCCGCGAACCTCGATCACCTGGCGCTGGTCATCCAGCGTGATTTCGGCCTGACGAATCGGCTGATGAAGATTGCGAATTCCTCGTTCTTCGACCGCCGCTCGGGCGGGGTGACCACCGTATCGCAGGCGATAAGCCTGGTCGGCACACGCCTGGTGCGGATGTTGTGCAACGGCCTGCAGCTGTTCGACCACCTAAAGCGCGGCCAGCCGGCACTGGAGGACTCGCTGGTCAGTTCGTTCGTGTCCGGCCTGCTGGCACGCCACTTCGGGCTGCGGCTGCGCAAGGACCTCGCCGAAGAGGCCTTCATCTGCGGCCTGTTCAATCGCCTCGGCCGCAACCTGGTCATCTACTATCTCGAGGACGAGTACGCGGAAATCGAGCGCCTGGTCGCGGGCGGCATGCCGACACAGCAGGCCGAGCAGCGTGTGCTGGCGACGACGTATGCCGCCATGGGCGCCGCGGTTGCCAGGAGCTGGAAATTCCCGGCGACGCTGATCGAGAGCATGGCGCCCCGCCTCACCGGTGTCTGGCAATCGCCTGAGACGCCGGCGGCCGCGCTGCACGCCTATGGCCACCTCGCGAATGAACTGTGCGAACTGGCGAGCATCGGGACGCCCGACGCGCTGGCGGGTCTCGAGGAGATCGCAATCCGTTATCGCGGGGTGTTCAGCGGAGAGCCGCTACTGCTACTCGAACTGCTGGGCGCCGCGCTGGACAAGTTCCGCGAACTGGCACCCGTGCTGGGCGTGAACATTGCGCAGAACGGCTTCCTGGCGCGGGCAGGGCTGTTCCGGGCCCTGGTCCCGAAGCAGGCGGCGATGGCGGCCAGCCCACGGGCAGCCGCCAGCGCGTGACGTGCGCGGCTGCTAGCGCGGCTTCGCAGCACTCTTTTTTCTGGGCGTGGTCTTTGCTTTTGCCTGGGGCTTCGCGGTGCCACGCTTGCCCCCCTGAACGCCCGCCATCTGCGCCTGCCACAGCTCCTGCGCCTGGGACCAGCCGACGACCGCGCGCGGACTGCCATCCGGATTGATGAACTGGAGTGGTCCGAGGAAGGTCATGTAGAACTCGCTCGCGACAGGAAAGAAGGTCTTGTCGTGGCGCGCGTTGCACGCTTCGTAGCCATAGCCGAGCGAGGTGGCCGTCGCGCCGCCCTGGTCGCGCCCGCCCCTTACTTCCATCCGGCCCTTGGTCAGCAGGTACTCGCCCGGGCCGATGTGGATGTGGCTGGCGAAGGATGAGCCTTTCGGGCAGCTGAAAATCGCGGTCCAGGCGCCCATTTCCGGCGACACGTGGAGCAGCTTCCAGCGGATGCCGCCCGCGGAAAAGGCTTCTGGAAAGGGCATCCAGGGTTGGGCATCAATCTGGACGTAGTCGGCGGTGGCAATCATCGGCAATTCTCCCCTCTGTACTTTTTTTCGTGGTGACCGCGAGTGCCTCGTCTTCAGCAACTCGCTCCGCAGCCCGGCTGTTGCCGGCCCGCGTCCGCGCGAAGGGCGTCATAGCCCCCTTCGTTCGATACCTGCTCGAAGCCCTGCGCCTCGAGTGCGAGCTTCGCCATCTGGGCGCGTACCCCGATACCGCAGTAAAGCCTGATGGGACGCCGCTTGTCGCGCGTGACGTCCGAGATGCGGGTGGCGATTTCGTCATAGGGAATGTTGACCGCGCCATCGAGATGACCGGCCGCGTATTCGTCGGCACTGCGCACGTCGATCCACAGCGGCGCCTCCGCAGCCAGCGCGGGGGTGGTCAGGACGGCGGTCAGGAACAGGACCAGGCTCATTCGCATGGGGGCCTCCCGGGCGTGCAGCATTGTCTTTCCAGAGTCTCGACCCCAGATTAGGCGCAATGATACACATCATCCAAGTTCCGCCAGAAGCGGGTACTCTTCGCCCATGAAATTCGTCGACTACTACAAGGTGCTGGGCGTCGCGCCGGAAGCAAGCGCGGACGATATCAAGAAGGCGTATCGCCGGCTGGCACGCAAGTACCACCCCGATGTCAGCAAGGAGCAGAATGCCGAGGCCCGCTTCAAGGAAATCGGCGAGGCCTATGAGGTGTTGAAGGACGCCGAGAAGCGCGCCGAATATGACCAGTTGCGACGCTTCGGCGGAGACGGCGCGGAATTCAGGCCGCCACCGGGCTGGCAGCATCGGCCCGCGGGTGGCGGCGGGGACTTCGAGGGGGCGGGCTTCAGCGAATTCTTCGAGGCCATCTTCGGCCGCGGCCGGGGTGGGCCGCAGCGCGGTGGCGCGTCTTTCAAGCGCCCGGGCGAGGACATTCATTACCGCCTGCCGGTGACCCTGGAGGAGGCGGCGCGTGGCGGCACGCGCACGATCACGCTGCCCGTGCGGGAAATGGACGGCCGCGGGGGCTTGCGGGAGAGCAGCAAGACCCTGAAGGTCACTGTGCCGCGCGGCGTCACCGACGGTGGCAAGATTCGCCTGCGAGGGCAGGGGCAACCGGGCGCGGCCGGCGCCGGCGATCTCTACCTGCAAATCGAGTTCGAGCCGCATCCGATCTACACGGTCGATGGTCGCGATCTGCGCACGGTGCTGCACGTGGCACCGTGGGAGGCCATGCTCGGGGCACGGGTCGAAGTCCCGACCCTCGACGGCACGGTCGCCCTGTCCGTGCCGGCCAGTGCGCGCGCCGGCCAGCGGCTGCGCCTGCGCGGACGCGGTTTGCCCGGCGAGCCGCCCGGCGACCTGTATGTCGAAATCCAGATCGCCGTGCCGCACGCCGTGACGCCCGCCCAGCGCGCGGCGGCCGAAGCCCTGCGGGACGCGTTCCCCGACTTCAATCCGCGCGCCGGCCGCTGACCTTCAGCGCCGGCGGGCGCCGCGTGCCTTGCGGCGCCCGCCGGCCAATGCGTCGAACAGACGATTCTTCGGGTACTCGGCGCCCACCACGTTCTGCAGGGTTGCCGCGCGCACCATCTGGTAGGTGCGGATACGGAAAGCCGGGTCGCAGGACATGCGGACGTACAGGTCTTTCGGCGTGACCCCGAAGTCCTCCTCGAGCCAGCCCATCAGGTTCTGCGTCGCGTCGAGCACCGCGTGTTCCATCGGCAGGTTGATGCCGAGCGCGACGACGCTGTCCGGCTTGTCGATGCGCACGCAGGGCAGCCGCTTGTGCTTGACGACCGTGCAGGACAGTTGCACCGTCGCCCGGGTTTCGTCGGCGATGCCGGTGAACTCGGTGTCGCCCTGGCCGCCGTGGACATCGCCGATGTAGAGCAGCCCCCCCGCGTGGAAGGAATTGAGGTAGATGGTGTGGCCGGGGCGGATATCGCGACAGTCGATGTTGCCGCCGAAAGAACCCTGACCCAGCACGGAAGTGAACACCTCGCGTTCGGGGGCGGTTGCCAGCGTGCCGATGAAGGGCTCCAGGTCCCAGGACAGCGTGTCCGAGTAGCGCGCGGTGCCGTCGCGGGTGTGGCCGCTCGGGCCCGGGAGATGCTCGATCAGGTGGACGTAGGGCTCGGCGCAGTCGCGGCGGCTCAGCGAATCGGTCAGCGGGCCGATGCCGGGCAGGATCCCCGAAAAGCCGTAGCGCCAGGGGTCGATCCAGTCGATATGGACTGCCAGCACATCCCCGGCCTCGCAGCCCTCGACGTGGATCGGGCCGACGACCGGATTGAACAGCGGCGGATGGGCCGCCATCAGTCGCGCCATGTGCTCACCGGTCATCGAGTGGACCAGCGGTTGATCGCTGTCGTCGGCGATGAGGCCGGACAGGGCGTCATCCGTCTCGACCTGGAACACTTCGCCCTGCTTGACCCGCAGGCAGGGTTTGTCCCGCGCATCGAAAGCGTACTTCTGGACCTTGCCGCGCTTGACGGTCTTCATGTGAAATCATGCTCCTCTGGCTTGGTGCTCTGCTGAGCCTAGACCACAATGCCCGGCCGCGACACTGCGCGCCGAGGGCGCGGATACCCCGGATGCGCGTTGGACTGATCTCGGACACCCATGGACTGCTGCGGCCAGCGGCGCTGGCGGCGCTGCGCGGTTGCGCGCTGATCGTCCACGCAGGAGACGTCGGGAGCCGCGACGTGCTGGCGGCGCTTGGGGACATCGCGCCGGTGCGCGCCGTGCGCGGCAACAACGACCAGGGACCCTGGGCCGATGAGTTGCCAGCCGACGACGTCGTGCAGGTCGGCGCGCATTTCCTCTACGTGCTGCACGACCGGGCCGAGCTCGACCTCGATCCGGCCGCGGCCGGTTTTCACGTGGTCGTGACCGGGCACTCGCACCGCCCGCTGCACGAGATTCGGGACGGTGTCCATTACATCAATCCCGGCAGCGCCGGGCCTCGCCGCTTCACGTTGCCGGTCACCCTGGCCGAATTGATCGTCTCCGACCGCGACCTCGACGTCCGCTTCATCGACCTCGCCCGGGCTGGCTGAGGCCGCGGGGCTTGGGCCATGCGCTGGTGGCGTGGCGTTTGACCATCGCTTTTTCCTGGGTAAGCGCCGCTGGCAAGCCTCCCAGAGCCTGTGCACAATCCCGGTGCCGGATGCGGGCATCGCCCGGGCGGCGCGCATTCCTCAACCCCTGCGGCCACGGCCGCCACGAAATCACGGGACACCATGCTCGAACTCATGACCCAACCGGAAGCCTGGATGGCTTTCCTGACCCTGACCGCGCTCGAACTCGTGCTCGGCATCGACAACGTCATCTTCATTTCCATCCTGGTCGACAAGCTGCCCCCGCAGCGGCGCGACATCGCGCGCCGCATCGGCCTGTTTCTCGCGATGTTCATGCGCATCGCACTGCTGCTGGTGCTGTCCTGGATCGTGGGTCTGCGCGAACCGCTGTTCTCGGTGTTCGACCTCGATATCTCGGGGCGCGACCTGATCCTGATCGTCGGCGGCCTGTTCCTGATCTGGAAGAGCACCCGTGAAATCCACCAGTTGCTGGAAGGCGTGGAGGGCGAGGCATCGTCGGCGGTCCGTGCCACTTTCAGCGCGGTGCTGGTGCAGATCATCCTCATCGACATCGTGTTCTCGCTCGACTCCATCATCACGGCGGTCGGCATGGTCGACGAGGTCGAGATCATGATCGCGGCGGTGATCGCCTCGGTCGGCATGATGATGCTGTTCGCCGGCGCGATCGGCCGTTTCGTGTCCGCCCATCCGACGATCAAGATGCTCGCGCTGTCCTTCCTGTTCACCATCGGCCTGCTGCTGGTTGCCGACGGTACCGGCAACCACGTGCCCAAGGGTTATGTGTATTTCGCGATGGCGTTCTCGGTGCTGGTGGAGATGCTGAACCTGCGGTTGCGCAAGAAGCAGGCGGTGCCGGTGGACCTTCACGAACCGTACTCGCGCGAGCCGTGACGTGACCCGCATTCCCTACGTGAGCGCGGGACTCGAGGAACCCGCCGACCTGGTCGCGGCCATCAAGGCGCGGCGGGGCGGGGCGCTGCTGAATCTGGACCGGATGCTGCTGCACAGCCCGCCGCTCGCGCGCGGCTGGAACGCCTTCCTCGGCGAGATCCGGATGGGGCTGCAGGTGCCGGCGGCGGCGCGCGAGCTGGCGATGTGCTTTGTCGCGGTGCTCAACGACGCCCCCTACGAATTCTCGCACCACGCGCCGCTGTACCTGGCGGCCGGCGGGCGGCAGTGCGTGCTGGATGCGATGCATCTGGGCGAGGCGGCGGCGGTCGCGCCGGGCCTGCACGCCGCGGAAGCCGCGTTGCTGCGGCTCTGTTTCGAGAGCACGCGGCACGTGAAGGTCGCGCCGGACACGCGTGAGGCGGCACGCTCGGTCCTGGGCGGGGACCGCGAGCTGGTCGAATTCATCGCCGTGATTGCCGCCTACAACATGGTGTCGCGCTTCCTCGTCGCCACCGGGGTCACGCTCGAGGACGATCCTGCAGGTTGAGGGTCTAGCCCCGGTCGCCGGCCTGTCGCCGGCGGAACTGGAGCCGGTGGGTGGCCTGCGACTCGCGGCGGCGGCACAGGCCTGGCGCCCCGCGGGTCTGACCAGCCCCCGGGCGCCCCGACGACCAGGTCTCAGATCCGCCTGACGCTTCTTTGCTTGTTGCAAACAAATAAGTCACGAGCCGATAATCGTCGGGTGAACCTCGCACTCAAATCGCAGCTGACGCCCCCGCCACGCCGCACGCAGGCCGAACGCTCGGCGCTGTCTGACGCACGCATGCTCGATGCGGCGGTGAAACTCATCGTCGAGCGCGGGACGGCCGGCACGACGCTCAAGGACGTTGGTGAACTCGCCGGCTACAGCCGGGGGCTCGCGAGCGCGCGCTTCGGCAGCAAGGCGGCCCTGTTCTCGTTCATCGTCAAGGCGGTCGGCGAAGAGTGGCTCGATGCCCTCGGCGACGCCGTGCGCGATGAAAGCGGGCTCGCCGCCATCTGTGCGGCGACCGACGCCCACTATCGCTACGTGCGCGACGGCGCCGAGCGCATCCGCGCCTTCTACTGCCTGTGGTTCGACTCCATTGGGCCCGACGCGGCGCTCAAGCAGGTCATCGCGAATGTGCATGACCGTCGGCAACGTGACGTCGAAGCCTGGATCCGGCAGGGCATCGAGCAGGGCACGGTCCGCAAGGACGTCGACGTCACCGAAGTCGCGCGCCAGTTCTGCGCGGCGATCATCGGCATCGTTTACCAGTGGCTGGTGGCGCCCGAAGCCCACCAATTGATCCAGGATTTGCACACCGGCTTGAAACAGCAGATGACGCGGGCGCTGGCTGCCCGCGCCACCACAGGAGACGCATGATGAACACGAGAGCCCAGGATATCAGCCCGGCCGCGGACAGCTCGACGCAGGCGCACCCGCTGCGCTTCGTGACCGCCGCGTCGCTCTTCGATGGCCACGACGCCGCGATCAACGTGATGCGGCGCCTGATCCAGGCGAGCGGCGCCGAAGTGATCCATCTCGGCCACAACCGCAGCGTCTCCGACGTCGTCAGCGCAGCGATCCAGGAAGATGCCGACGCGATCGCGATCAGCTCCTACCAGGGCGGCCACAACGAGTACTTCAAGTACATGGTCGACCTGCTGCGCGAGGCCGGCGCAGGCCACGTGCGCGTCTTCGGCGGTGGCGGCGGCACCATCACGCCGGAAGAAATCGCCGACCTGATGGCCTACGGCGTCGAGCGCATCTACCACCCCAACGATGGTATGACGATGGGCCTGCAGGGGATGATCGACGACCTGGTCGAGCGTGCGAACAAGGCGCGGCTCACGTCGCGACGCCCGGCGCAGATCTCGCGTGACGATGCGCTGTCCGTGTCCCAGATGCTGTCGGCGCTCGAGGACGGCGTGCTGGGCGAAGCCGACCTCGACAAGCTGCGCAAGGAGTGGAGGATTGCGGGCGGCAAGGTGCCGGTCATCGGCATCACCGGCACCGGCGGCGCGGGCAAGAGCTCGGTGACGGACGAACTGCTGTCCCGCTTCATGCAGTACTTCCCGACAATCCGCATCGCGGTCCTCGCGGTCGACCCGACCCGCCGGCGCACCGGCGGCGCGCTGCTCGGCGACCGCATCCGCATGAACAGCCTGCGCCACGACCGCATCTTCATGCGCTCGATGGCCACCCGCCGCCAGCACCTGTCGACGAGCGCGATGCTGGGTGACGCAGTCGCGTTCCTGAAGTCCCTCGCCTACGACCTCGTGATCGTCGAGACGGCCGGCATCGGCCAGAGCGATTCGGAAATCGTCGACCTCGTGGACCTGCCGGTGTACGTGATGACCAGCGAGTACGGCGCGGCCTCGCAGCTCGAGAAGATCGACATGCTCGACTTCGCGTCCATCATCGTGCTGAACAAGTTCGACAAGCGCGGCGCCGAGGACGCGCTGCGCGACGTGCGGAAGCAGTGGAAACGCAACCACCAGGCCTTCATGGCGACGGACGACGAGATCCCGGTATTCCCGACGATTGCGAGCCAGTTCAACGATCCGGGCCTGACGTGGATGTTCGTGAACCTGTGCCGCACGCTGGCCGCGAAGATCAGCGCCGACGAAGGCCGCTGGGTGCCGGCAGTCGGCGTGGACGTGAAGGAACCGCGTGCCACCGTGCTCATCCCGGGCAATCGCACGCGCTATCTCGCCGAGATCGCCGAGCAGGGCCGGGGCATCAACCACAGCATCGAACAGCTCGCCGCGAAAGCCTCGACGGCGCAGCACTGCTACGAGGCCTTGCGCGCAATCGACGACGAAGCGCTGCCGCCAACGCTCGAACTGTACGCCGAATCGCAGCTGACCAGCGACACGATGGGCCTGCTGCGCCGCCGCTACAACCAGGCCGTCAGCGCGCTGGGCAGCGAGGCGCTCGGCCTGCTGCGCGAGTGGCCGGAACGCCTGCAGGGCATCACCGGCGAAAAGTATTCCTACCAGGTGCGCGGCAAGGCCGTCGAAGGCGACAACTATCGGGAAACGCTGTCGCACAACAAGGTGCCGAAGATCGCGCCGCCGAAATTCGACGGCTGGGGTGATCAGCTGCGCTTCCTGATGCGCGAAAACCTGCCGGGCGGCTATCCGTATACCGGCGGCGTGTACCCGTACCGCCGCGCGGGCGAGGACCCGACCCGCATGTTCGCCGGCGAAGGCACGCCGGAGCGCACGAACCGCCGCTTCCACTATGTGTCGGCCGGCCAGCCGGCAGCCCGGCTGTCCACGGCCTTCGACTCCGTGACGCTCTACGGTGAAGATCCGCACGAACGCCCGGACATCTACGGCAAGGTGGGCAATTCGGGTGTGTCGATCGCGACCGTCGACGACGCGAAGAAGCTTTATTCGGGCTTCGACCTGTGCGCGCCGTCGACCTCTGTGTCGATGACGATCAACGGTCCCGCCCCGATCATCCTCGCGTTCTTCATGAATGCTGCGATCGACCAGCAGGTGGAGAAGCACCTGCGCGAGACGGGCAAGTGGGAGTCGGCACAGCAGCGCATCGACGACTGGTTCAAGACCAACGGCAAGATTCGCCCCACCTATCGCGGCGAGCTGCCGGCCGGCAACACCGGCCTCGGCCTCGGCCTGCTCGGCATCACCGGCGACAAGGTCGTCGATCGCGAGACCTACGAGCGCATCAAGGCCGAAACCCTGTGCACCGTGCGCGGCACCGTGCAGGCCGACATCCTCAAGGAGGACCAGGCGCAGAACACTTGCATCTTCTCGACCGAATTCGCGATGAAGATGATGGGCGACGTGCAGGCCTATTTCGTCGACCGTGACGTGCGGAACTTCTACAGCGTGTCGATCAGTGGTTACCACATCGCCGAGGCCGGGGCGAACCCGATCTCGCAACTCGCCTTCACGCTGTCCAACGGTTTCACGATCGTCGAGTACTACCTCGCGCGCGGCATGAAGATCGATGACTTCGCGCCGAACCTGAGCTTCTTCTTCAGCAACGGCATGGATCCGGAGTATTCGGTGATCGGGCGTGTGGCGCGCCGCATCTGGGCCCGCGCGATGCGGGAGCGCTACGGCGCGAGCCCGCGCAGCCAGATGATGAAATACCACATCCAGACTTCGGGCCGGAGCCTGCACGCGCAGGAAATCAGCTTCAACGACATCCGCACGACCCTGCAGGCCCTGTACGCGATCTTCGACAACACGAACAGCCTGCACACGAATGCGTACGACGAGGCGATCACGACGCCGACCGAGGAATCCGTGCGGCGCGCGGTCGCAATCCAGCTGATCATCAACCGCGAACTGGGGCTGAACTTCTGTGAGAACCCCTGGCAGGGTTCATTCATCATCAACGAGCTGACCGACCTCGTCGAGGAGGCGGTGTACGCCGAGTTCGAGCGGATTTCGGAGCGCGGCGGCGTGCTCGGCGCGATGGACACGATGTACCAGCGCGGCAAGATCCAGGACGAGAGCCTGTATTACGAGAGCCTGAAGCATGACGGCCGCCTGCCGCTGATCGGCGTCAATACCTTCCTGCCGAAGGCCGGCAGCGAGGACCAGGTGACGACGATCGAGCTGATGCGCTCGACCGACCAGGAGAAACAGGACCAGATCACCTCGGTGCGCAACTTCCAGACGATTCACGGCAGCGAGTGCCCGACGGCGCTGCGGCGCCTGCAGGACGTCGCGCGCGCCCGCGGCAACGTGTTCGAGGAGCTGATGGAGACCGTCAAGGTCGCCTCGCTCGGCCAGGTGTCCGGCGCGCTGTACGACGTGGGCGGCGAATACCGGCGCAACATGTAGGCCGCGCGTGGCGGTGGCGCACAACGTCGACGCGATGGGCGTGGCCCACCCTCCCTGCGAGGGTGAGCCGCGCATCGTCTCGCTGGTGCCCAGCGTGACCGAACTGGTGTGCGCCCTGGGCCTGGCCGACCGGCTGGTCGGGCGTACAGGTTTCTGCATCCATCCGCGGGAGACGCTGCGCACGGTGCGCAAGGTCGGCGGCACGAAGGACGTCGACCTCGAGGCGGTGCGCGAACTGGCGCCGACGCACGTCATCGTCAACATCGACGAGAACCTGCGCGAAACCGCTGACGCGCTGCGGGCATTCGTGCCGGCGATCGTCGTGACCCATCCGCTGGGGCCGCATGACAATCCGCCGCTTTACCGGCTGCTCGGCGCCGTCCTCAGGCGCGAGGCCGCGGCCGAACGCCTGTGCGCGGCATTCGAACGCGCGTTGGCAGAGGCTCAGCGGTCACGCCCGTCGCAGCGCGTGCTCTACCTGATCTGGCGGGACCCGTGGATGACCGTCGGACGCGATACCTATATCTCGCGGATGCTGGCGCTGTTCAACTGGCAGACCTGGTCGCCGGAGAGCGACGCGCGTTACCCGACGCTGGACATCACGGCCTGCATCGGCAAAGTCGACCGCGTGCTCCTCAGCAGCGAGCCGTACCCGTTCCGCGGCAGGCATGTCGAGGAACTGCGCGCGCAACTGGGCGGCACGCCCGTCGACATCATCGACGGCGAGATGACTTCCTGGTACGGCAGTCGCGCGATCGAGGGCCTCGCCTACCTGGATCGCTACACGCTGGCGACACAGACTGGAGTGACGAATGTCCATTGAATCGCCCTGCATCCAGGTCTGCCAGATAGACAACGAAACCCGCCTGTGCAGGGGGTGCCTGCGCAGCCTGGACGAAATAGCGCGGTGGGCGCGTTATTCCGCTGCGGAGCGTGCGCGCATCATGCGCGAGCTGCCGTCCCGACAGGGCATGACGCAGGCCGCCAACCCGATCCCGTAGCGTCCGGTTCGACGCATCGACCGCGTATCAACAAATTCAAGTGGAGGGGAGCATGGACCTCAAGACGATGGAATTCTCGGTGGCGAACGGTGTCGCGACGATCACGCTCGACAGGCCGGACGCCGCGAACGCGCTCGACCTTAGGATGTCGCAGGACCTGCTCGCCGTGGCCTCCCACTGCGACGCGAACGCGGCGATTCGCGCGGTGATCCTGACCGGCAAGGGCAAGATGTTCAGCGCAGGTGGCGACGTCACGGGCTTCGCTGCGGCCGGCGACGGTGTCAGCGAGATGATGCGCAACATGACCGGGTTCCTGCACAGCGCGATTGCGCGCTTCATGCGCATGAACGCGCCGCTGATCTGCGCGGTGAACGGCACCGCCGCCGGCGCCGGCCTCAGCATGGCGCTGATGGGCGACATCGTCCTTGCCGCCGCCTCGGCCAAGTTCACGATGGCCTACACGAAGATCGGCGTGTCGCCCGACGGCAGCAGTTCCTTCACGCTGCCGCGCATCGTCGGCATGGCGCGCGCCAAGGAGATGATCCTGTTGAACCCTGTCTACACCGCCCAGGAGGCGCTGGACAAGGGACTGGTCACGGCTGTGCTCCCGGATGATCAGGTCATGGCGCGCGCGACCGAGATCGCGACCCAGCTCGCGAGCGGTCCGACACTTGCCTATGGCGAGGTCAAGCGCCTGCTTGCGGACAGCTTCTCGAACTCGCTGGAGACGCAGATGGAAATGGAGACCCGCGCCATCGCCGGCCTGTCCGCCTACACGCAGGATGCGAAGGAGGGCTTCCGCGCCTTCGCCGAGAAGCGCAAGCCGAACTTCGAGGGGCGCTGAGCATGAAAGCGGTCGTCCTGCACGAGACCGGCGGTCCGGACAAGCTGCGCATCGAGGAGGTGCCGACGCCGTCCCCTGCGCCGGGACAGGTGCGAGTGGCCCTGAAGGCGTCTGCGCTCAACCGCCGCGATTTCTGGATCACGGTCGGTGCCTACCCGCGCATCCAGTTTCCCTCGATCGGCGGCTCGGATGGCGCAGGCGTGATCGACGCGGTCGGCGCTGACGTCGATGCGGCGCTGGTCGGGCGCGAAGTCGTCATCTATCCGGCACGTGAATGGGGCGACGACCCCCGCTGCGGTGGTCCCGATTTTCGCGTGCTCGGGATGCCCGATCAGGGAACCCTCGCGGAATACATCTGTGTCCCGGTGGAGAATGTCGCGGCCAAGCCGCCGCACCTCTCCTGGGTGCAGGCCGCGGCAATCCCGTTGGCCGGCCTTACCGCGTGGCGCGCCCTCGTGACGCACGGCGAAGTGCAACCCGGACAGAAGGTGCTGGTTACCGGCATCGGTGGCGGCGTTGCCACCTTCGCGCTGCTGTGGGCGCGCTATCGCGGCGCAGTCGTGTATGTCACCAGCGGCAGTGACGAGAAACTCGCGCGGGCCAGGCAGTTCGGCGCCACGGGCGGCGCGAACTATCGCGCGGCTGACTGGAGCAGGCAAATCCGGCAGATGTCCGGCGGCATCGATCTCGTGATCGACAGTGCCGGTGGCAGCGGGATGAACGCGGCCCTGAATACGCTGAACAACGGCGGGCGCTTCGTGTTCTTCGGCGCGACCCTCGGCAATCCGCCCGAAGGTCTCGAGATGGCGAAGCTGTTCTTCCGCCAGATCCGGATCCAGGGCACGACGATGGGCACACCCGCCGAGTTCAACGCGATGGTCGACTTCGTCAACCGGCATCGCATCGAGCCCGTCGTCGACCAGGTGTACAAGCTCGAGGACGCGGTGGACGCCTATCGCAGGCTGGAAGCCGGCGATCAGATGGGCAAGCTGGTGCTGCTGAACGCGTGACGCTCGCGGCCCGGCGCACGTGCGCGCCGGGCCGCCGTCGTCTTGGGCGACGGGCTACCTGCCCGCGATTTCCTGCAGGATGGGTAGCAGGTATTCGCGGAACTTGGTCGGATTCTCGCTCATCGGGAAGTGGCCGTTGTCCTTCATCTCGACGAACTTCGAGCCCTTGATACGCGCCGCGAGCCTGCGGGTGTCTTCGGGACCAGTCGCGAAATCGTACTCGCCGGTCAGCAGGTACAGCGGGCAGCGCGCGGTGTCGATGCTGTCGGCATAAGGCGTCGCGTCATACTCCACCGAGTAGTAGTACAGGTCGCCCTTGAACACCATCGGCGCGCCCTGGCTGTAGCCGAAGATCGTCTCGCGGATGTTCGGCTCCGGGCTGGTCGGCGCGCACAGGCCGTACATCGTCGCCGGCTTCGCCTCGTTGCTGATCCGCGGGTGGTAGAACTGATCCAGGTAGTAGCCGGGGCTGTTCAGCGAGGCCTCGACGCCGATCACCGCGCGGAACTCGTCCGGGTGATGCGCGGCGAGATCGACGGCCACCTGCCCGCCCATCGAGCACCCGATGAACACCGGCTTGTCGAGTTCGAGCGCCTGCGCGAACCCGGTGATGAACTTCAGGAAGAAGTCGCGCGTCAGGTTGTACGGTTTGGTCCAGTGCGCGTCCCCGATCGGCGGCAGCGATTTGCCATGGAAGGGGAGGTCCCAGGCGATGACCTGGTAGTTGCGGGTCACGTCCGGATCCTCGAGCAGGTGACGCCACTGGAAGCCGTGGGCGCCCGCGGTGTGCTGGCAGATCAGCGGGATGCCGCTGCCGCTGGATTCGTAGTAGACGCGGTATTCGACGTCGTTGATCGTGAGGTAAACATAGCGGCCTACCGCTGCATCATGTCGTGCCATGCTGGTCACTCCTGGTTCGTGGCATGTTCGCGCATGATCTGGAACATGCGGCGGAAGGCGCCGTAATACGCGAAGAAGGTTTCCGCATCGCCGCTCCATTCGAACGCGCTGCGCACGATCGCGGCGAACATGTCGTGGAAGAACGGGCGGGGCACCGGCTGCAGGAATTCGCGCCAGCTCGCGGACGGGCCCTTGATCACCACGGTCGCGGTTTCGAACAGCGACGGGCGATCGATCGAGGCCAGGCGACCTTCCCGGAAACGCAGCATCAGCGCGTCGTCGTCGAAATGCAGTTTCATCGACCCGTCGAGAAAGCGGGCCGAAATCACGAATTCGCCGTCGCGATTGACGGCTTCCATGAAGGCCTGTTGATTGAAGTAAGCCACCTCGTCTCCTTCCGCCACTACGTTGAGGAGGGGACGATAATGCTTTGCCCGGGACGCGGCAACCGCGGGGGAGGGAGCCCCCGGCGACCGCCGACGGCAGGTCAGACGTCGCGCAACTCCCTGACCAGCCGCTGCAGCGAGCGGGCGTCGAAGGCCGGCAGGAAGTGGTCGATGCAGGGCATTGCCGCGCGCATGCCCGCTGCGCGGACCTGGAAGGTCGAGGCCCCGTACATCGGGTTGATCCACACGACCTTGCGCACCCGTCTCCGCAATTGCGCCATCTCCCGCGTGATGCTGGCCACCTCCCCGTTGTCGTAGCCGTCGCTGACAATGACGGCGATCGTCGAGCTTGCGGAACCCTCGCGGATTGCCCCGCGATTCAGATTCCCGAGCGCGCCGCCGATGTCGGTACCGCCGGACCAGTGCCTGACCTGCGCCGCGACCTCGCGCAGCGTGTCCCGCACCGAGCGTGCGCGCAGCGCGCTCGTGATCTCCGTGACGTGCGTGCTGAAGACCAGGGTGCGGGAGTTTCGCATCAGCTGCTGCAGGCCCAGCATCAGTCGCAGCAGGAAGGGGTTGAAGGTATCCATGGAGCCCGACACGTCGCACAGCATCACGAGGCGGGTGCGGCGCATGCGGCGTTCACTGCGCGCGAGTTCGACGAGCTCGAGTCCGTGCCGCGCGCTGCGGCGGATGCTCCGCCTGAGGTCGATGCCGGACCCGCGACGGTCGCTGCGCTGCCGTCGGCTCGGCCGCGTCGCGAGGCGCCGGGCAAGCTCGCGGATGATGCGCTCGAGTGGCGCCGCCGCCGGGTCCCAGCGATCGGCGAGGTCGGTGTCGCGTTCGGATTCGCCGCTGCTGAACTGCGCGGGATCGACGGTGACCTGCTGGTCGAGGTCCTTGTAGTGGTGGCCCATCTGGCCCTGCATGGTCTCGCCGCGGATGCCGCTCGGGTAGCGACGCGTGTCGGGCGCGCCGCGGAAGTGCTCGGCGAACACCTGCTCGAACAGCCGCTCCTGCTCCGGGCTCGCGACGATGTTGACCCGGAGCGCCAGGCGGTAGTCGTCTTCGTCGAACACGTCGACCGCCTGCAGTGCGCGCAGCGCGTCGATGGTCCGGGCCGGCGCGACCGGCAAGCCGGCCCTGCGCAGGCGTGCCAAGAAGTCCAGCGTGCGCCCGGTAAGCGGCGAAACCGGGGTTTCCGGCGCGGCGTGCGGCATGGGCCGTCAATAAACCTGGCGACTGCTCGCGGCCGGCGGTGTCTCGCCGGCGAGGACGGCGTCGAGATCGATCACACGCAGGCGCTCTATGTCGTCGCGGTACTTGAGAATCACACCCGCCGTTTCGAGCAGCAGCTCGGGCGTGATGTTGCGCACCTCGAGCCCGAGCAGGGCGCGGCTCCAGTCCAGCGTCTCTGCGATCCCCGGCCGCTTGTAGAAATCGATGCTGCGCAGGGTCTGCATGATCTTCGCGACGGCGTGCGCCAGCGCATCGTCGAGCGCCGGCAGGCGACGCCGGATGATTTCACGCTCCTTGTCGGCCGTCGGGAAGTCGACCCAGAGGTAGAGGCAACGCCGCTTCAGCGCATCGTTCAGTTCACGGGTGCGGTTGGACGTCAGGATCACGTAGGGGGGCAGCGCAGCCTTGAAGGTGCCGATTTCGGGGACCGTGATCTGGTAGTCGGACAGGATTTCCAGGAGAAAGGCCTCGAATTCCTCGTCCGCCCGGTCGATTTCGTCGATCAGCAGCACCGCCGGACGCGGGCCGGGATGGCGGATCGCCGCGAGCAGCGGGCGGTTCAGCAGGAACTGGTCGTCGAAAATGCTCGTCTCGAGTTTCGCGCGCGCCTCCGCATCGTGCTCGGCGATGCGGATATGCAGGATCTGCCGCGCATAGTTCCATTCGTACAGCGCGTTGTTGGCATCGAGCCCTTCATAGCACTGCAGGCGTATCAACGGTGTGTCCAGCACGCTCGCCAGCACCTTTGCGACCTCGGTCTTGCCGACGCCGGCCTCGCCCTCGAGCAGGATTGGCTTCTGCAGGTCGCCGGCCAGTTTGACCGTCAGCGCGAGCGCGCGGTCGGCGATGTACTGCCGGGATTCGAACAACGTCTGCACGGACGCAACCGTGCGCAGGTCGGGCATCGAACTCATCTGAGCCTCGGGCGCGGACAGGGGGCGAAAAGGGGACCTAGTGTACGAAGATGGCCGGCGCGCGGCGAGCGGGCGGGGCCTATAATCAGGGATATCAGGAGCAGGGCGGACACTGGCGATGGGCATCTCCATTCGATTGTCGGCACGACCGCGCACCGGCTTGG
>CALRPY020000022.1:0-55000 GCA_943370145.1 Hydrogenophaga intermedia
TTGCCGAGATCATGGGTCAGCACCGCGAAGCGCACCCGGCCGTTCGCGTCCAGCAGCGCCGCCTGTTCGAGGCACAGCAGCAGGTGCGCGCCGCAGTCGATCTCCGGGTGATGATGCGCCGGCTGGGGCACGCCGAAGAGGGCGTCCACTTCCGGCAGCACCACGCGCAGCGCGCCGCACTCGCGCAATACGGTGAAAAAGCGCTGCGGGTAGCGCTCGCCGAGCGCCCGCTCGAGTTCGCGCCATACGCGTTCCGGCGTCAGCGTCGCCAGTTCACCGGAAGCCGTGATTGCCGCCATCAGCGCCATGGTCTCCGGCGCTACCGTGAAATCGAAGCGGGCGGCGAAGCGCGCGACGCGGAGGGCGCGCAGCGGATCTTCGACGAAGGCGCCGGTCACGTGGCGTAGCACGCCCTGTGCCAGGTCCGCGCGCCCGTGGTAAGGGTCGATGAGGCTGCCGTCGGCGGCCTCGGCCATCGCGTTGATGGTGAGATCGCGGCGCGCGAGATCCTGTTCGAGGGTCACGCCGCGGGCGGCGTCGACGGTAAAGCCCGTATAGCCCGTGCCGTGCTTGCGTTCGGTGCGGGCCAGCGCGTACTCCTCGTGGGTCTCCGGGTGCAGGAACACGGGGAAGTCCTTGCCGACGCGGCGGAAACCTTGCGCCAGCATCTCGTCCTCGGAGGCGCCGACGACGACCCAGTCGCAGTCGACCGTCGGCACGCCCAGCAGGCGGTCACGGACGTAGCCACCGACGCGGTAAATCTCCACGCTCGCGGACCGGACGCGTCTTCAGCGGCCGGCGCGCTGCCGCAGCAGGTCGTAGCGCATGCGCTCCCCGCCGATGCCGAGGCAGGTGCGGAGCACGGACGCCACGTGCAACGGGGCGATGCCGAGTTGCGCGAGGCCATTGGGCCCCGGCAGCACGCTGTCGACGGTCGCCGAGCGGAAGTTGTCACGCGAGAAAGGCTTGCCCGGCAGGTGCTCGAAGATCTCCGCCTGCACCCGCGACGCGACGATGCCGAGCGGCAGGATGAGACGCCGGCGTCCGGTCGCTTCCAGCACCATCCGCACGATCTGTTCGAGGGTCATCACCTCGGGACCCCCCAGATCATAGGACGCGCCGAAGCTTTGCCGATGGTCGAGGCTGCGCACGAAGGCCTCGGCGACGTCGCCGACATAGACCGGCTGGAAGCGCGCGGCCGCGCAGGCCAGAGGCAACATCGGCGAGAATCTCAGCAGCGCGTCGAAGCGGCAGAAGAGGCCGTCGCCCGGGCCGAAGATCACCGACGGCCGGAAGATGGTCGTCGCCAGCGAGGCGGGGGCCGCTCGCACCAGACGCTCGGCCTCGCCCTTGGTGCGCAGGTAGTGGCTGGGCGCGACCGGCGCCGCGTTCAGTGCGCTCATGTGCAGGTAACGGGTGACGCCGCTGCTGGCGCAGGCGCTCAGCGCGTTGCGGGTCAGTTCGACGTGCGCGCGCTGGAAGCCGTCGCCACGATCGCCGCGTTCGTTGAGGATGCCGACGAGGTTGATCACCGCGTCGCAGTCGCGCACGGCGGCGGCCAGCGCGTCGGGCGAGTAGGGATCGCACTCGATGCAGCTCGCCCCCGGCAACGGCCAGCTGGCGCGTGCATGCAGCCGTGCGCGGGTCAGCACTTTCTGCTCGATGCCGGCGCGGGCGAGATGCTCGCTGATGCCGCGGCCGACGAATCCGCTGCCGCCGATGAGGGCGACCCGGCGTACCTGGAGATTCATGTCATGCGCTCCTTGGATTGGGGGGCGGTCAGCAGCCGCCGCCGGCGGGGGCGGTGCGCGCGAGATTTCCCAGCCTGCTCGACAGGGAGGTCATGGGCTCGCCCATACGGTGCTCGTAAATCGCAGCATAGAACAGGGCCCTGCGCACGTATCCTTCGGTTTCCACGAAAGGGATGAGCTCCACCCAGATGTCGGGCGGCACGCAGCCGAGGCGCGGCAGCCAGGATTTCACCCGGCCGGGGCCGGCGTTGTAGGCGGCGGCGGCGAGCGGGAAGCTGCCACCGAACTGGCGCATCACCCGGCGCAGATAGGCGGCGCCGAGGTCGACGTTGCGTTCCGGGTTCAGCAGGTCATTCGCATTGCGCCACTGGATCCCGAGGTGGCGGGCCGTCTCTTCGCCGGTGCCGGGCAGGAGCTGCATCAGCCCCAGCGCACCGGCCACCGACCTCGCGTCGACGACGAACGCGCTTTCGCCGCGGACGATGCTGTAGACGAGGGCTGGCGGCATGTCGCGCCGCTTCGCCGCGGCGCGCACCGTGCCTTCGAACAGCAGCGGGAAGCGCAATTCGAGATCGTCATACGACTGCGCCGCGCCAAGAGCGATGATCGCGCGGTCGTGCCAGCCCCATTCACCCGCGAAGTGGGCGGCGATTTCGACGTCCCGCCGCGGGCGATTGTTCAGCAGCCACTGCCACTCCTGGTTGGCCTGCGGGCGCAGGCCCAGGCGATAGAACTCGCGCGTGCGGAGCAGGTTGCGGTCGGCGCCCACACGGGCATATTCCTCGGGCGTCGGCGCCACGGGCCGGTTCTGGAGCGAATATTCGTGGCCGAGGCGATCGCTGGCGAGGAATCCGTAATAATCCCGCTCCCGCGACAATGCGCCGAGTACCTCGGCCGCGGCCGCGGACTTGCCCTGCTCGAGCAGGGCCCGCGCGTGCCAGTAGCGCCAGCGCAGGGCATTGACCGGTGCGACCGCCGGCTCGGCGGTCCAGCTCGCGAGCCGGACCCAGTCCCGGGCCTGCAGCGCTTCGCGGATGCGCATGCGTTCGATGCTCGCATCGATACCTTCGGCCGGGACGTTGGCGAGCATCGCGCGACGTTCCGGATGCTGACGCGTGCCGGCGCCGAGCGCGATGGCCCGCAGGATCACGGCGGCCTCGTTGTCGGCGAAGCGATAGCGGCTTCGCGCCTGGCGCCACAGTGCCTGCGCCCGCCCCGGGTCCTGGCTCGCCAGCGTGACCAGCGCATAGCCGAGGATGGCGCGGGAGAGGGGGGAATCAGTCCGCAATCCCGCGAGCTGCAGCGCATCGACCGGTTTCGCGGCGACCTTCTGGACGGTTGCATCGACGCCACGCGTACCGCCGGACGCGAACCTGCGCAGCAGGAAGCTCGCGAGTTTCGTGCGGTTCTCGCGCAATGCGAGCCACACGCGGCGCAGGGCGAGCTCGGAGGACAGCAGGCCGCGCTGACGCAGGTATTCGAACGCGGGATCGCAGGCGGGCGACTGCGAATTGCCTACCAGCCAGAGCGCCTCGACGTCGGGTGTGACCCGCGCGAGCTGGCCCGTTTCCATGCGGGCGCGCAGCGTGAGGCAGCCGAGGATCGGGTCGCGCGTCGGCACCGAGAATCGCACGAGCAGTTGCCACTGGTGGTGCTGTCCAAGCGTGCGCAGCCAGTCACCGCGCAGGCGAGCGCCGAGGTAGGTGTCGCGTTCCTTTTTCAGGAAGGCTTCGATCTGCGCGACCGGCAGCGACGGCAGGCGCTGTCGCAGCGCCAGGTATTCGACATAGGCGTGCAGCGGATAGTGCTCGAGACCGCGCGCGGCGCGCGCGGCGCTGTCGTGGCGGCTGGCGAGCGCGGCGTCATAGGCAAGGCGGAAGCGGGCTCTTTCGGCGACGGGTTCGTCGGCGCGAACGAGGGCGGCGCAGAGCAGCAGGAGGCAGGGCAGTATGCGAAAATTCATGGTAACGGCGCATTGTCGCCACTGCCTGTCAGCGACGCAACGACCGCTCCCGGAGTTCAATGCATGAATGTTGAATCGACACCCGACCAGACGCGAGCGGTATTGTCTCGCCTGCTCCTGTCGCGGCGGACCATCCACGATTTCGCGCCCGCGGCGCCACCGCCCGAGACGGTCCTCGCGGCGCTCGAGCACGCCCGCTGGGCGCCCAATCACCATCGCACCGAACCGTGGCGCTTCTACCTGCTGGGGGCGGACGCGGTGGCGCGTGTCGTCGAACTGAACACCGAACTCGTGCGCGCGAAGCACGGCGACACCGCCGCGCAGGCCAAGCGCCAGCGCTGGCTGGCGATGCCGGGCTGGTTGGTGGTGACCTGCCGGCGCAGCGAGGATGCGCAGGTCGAACGCGAGGACTACGCGGCCTGCTGCTGCGCCATCCACAACTTCTCGCTCTATCTGTGGGAGGCCGGGATCGGCGCCAAGTGGTCCACCGGCAAGGTTGTCCGGGAGCCGCGTTTCCTCGGGATCATCGGCGCCGATCCGGCGCATGAATTCACCGTCGGACTCGTCTGGTTCGGGTATCCGCAGGCGGTACCCGCCCAGACGCGGCGCCCACTCGCGGACGTCCTGCGGCATGTCGACTGACGGGGTGCGCGCGGGCGCTGACGGTTTCGTGCTGCGCCAGTCCGCGCTCACGGTCACGACGCCGGGCCGCGGCACGCTGGACATCACGCGCCAGATCGACGCGGCGGTGCGGGCCGCTGGCATCGACGCGGGCCTGTGCCACCTCTTCATCCAGCATACGAGCGCGTCGCTGCTGGTCTCGGAAAACGCCGACCCGGCAGTTCAGCAGGACCTGGAATCCTTCATGGCGCGCCTGGTGCCGGATGGCGACCCGCGCCATCGCCATGCGGACGAGGGGCCCGACGACATGCCGGCGCACATCCGCAGCGTGCTGACCGACGTAAGCCTCACGGTGCCGATCCGCGGCGGGCGCTGCGCGCTGGGCACGTGGCAGGGAATCTATGTCTGGGAACATCGCCGGGCAAGCCACCGGCGTTCGCTCATCATCACGATGCAGGGCATCCGCGGCGCCTGAGCCGCGAGGAGGACAACATGGCCAAGGCAGTCTGGAACGGGGTCGTCATCGCGGAATCCGACGCATGTCGAATCGTCGAGGGAAACCACTACTTTCCGCCGTCGGCGCTGCGTCGCGAGTACGTGCGCGACAGCGCCACGCACAGCGTGTGCGGCTGGAAGGGCACCGCGAGTTACTACGATGTCGTCGTCGGCGACGCGGTGAACCGCGATGCGTGCTGGTATTACCCGGCGTGCAAGCCGGAGGCGAAGCACATCGAGGGCTACGTCGCGTTCTGGCGTGGCGTCGAGGTGACGTCCTAGGCCTCTGCGCCCAGCGCCCCCGCGCGCGCGGCGGCGGCCGCGCCCCGCGCCGCATCGAAGGGCTGCGCGCTTTCCGGCCAGCCCTGGCAATGCTTCAGCACCAGCGCCACCAGCGCCTCGAGGTGGTCGTCCCGCGCGTTCAGTGCCGGGATGTAGCGCAGCGTGACGCCGCCCTGCGCGATGAAAGCCTCGCGGTTCTGCACGGCAATCTCTTCCAGGGTTTCCAGACAGTCGGCGGCGAAACCCGGGCATACGACGTCCACGTCCTTCATGCCATCCTTCGCCAGCGCGGCGAGCGTGTGGTCGGTGTATGGCTGCAGCCATGGCTCGCGCCCGAACCGCGACTGGAAGGTCAGCGTCCATTCCTCGGGGCGCAGCGAGAGCGCTTCGGCGAGCAGGCGGCCGGTCGCCTGGCAATGACAGAAGTAGGGATCGCCCGCCAGGAAATACTTGCGCGGGATGCCGTGGAAGGACATCAGGAGTTTCTGCCCGCGTCCATGGGTGGCCCAGTGTTCCCGCACGGAGGCGGCCAGCGCGGCGATGTAGGCGGGGTCGTCGTGATAGTCGTTGATGGTGCGCAGCTCCGGCACCCAGCGCCAGTGCATCAGTTCGCGATAGACGGCATCGAGCACCGAAGCCGTCGACGGCGCCGAGTACTGCGGGTACAGCGGCAGCACCACCACTCTACGCACGTTGGCCTGCGCCAGGGAGCGCAGCGCGCTCGCGATCGAAGGTTCGCCGTAGCGCATGCCGAGCGCGACGACCACGCCGCCCGGCACCCGGGCGGCCAGGCGCGCCGCGAGCCCGTCCCGCTGCGCTTCGGAATGCACCATCAGCGGCGAACCGCGCTCGGACCAGATTTGCCGGTAGGCATGCGCGGAGCGCCGTGGACGGACGTTCAGGATGATGCCGTGGAGTATCGGCAGCCACAGCGCGCGCGGCAGTTCCACGATGCGCGGATCGGCGAGGAATTCCGCGAGGTAGCGTCGAACTGCGCCAGTGCTTGGCGCGCGCGGCGTGCCGAGGTTGCAGATCAGCACCCCGAGCGGGGTGGCTGCGCCGTGCCTGAAGCCGGTGGTGCCGATGTAACGTGTCATGTCCTGGATGCTCCGCATGTGCCGGACGGGCGCCCGCGGCGGGCGGACGCGCTACGATCCGGCGCGACGATATTAACAGCGAGAACAGGCCTGGCCCGCATGCTGCTCAAACGACTTGCCGACTGTGTTCCTTTCATCGCCAATGACGGCTGCTCCATTCGCGAAGTCCTGCATCCCGCGCACGGTGACTGCACGCTGCCATATTCGCTCGCGGTCGCCGACGTCGCGGTCGGTGAAGCGACGTTGCGCCACCGCCTCGACCGCATCGAGGTGTATTGCGTGCTGGATGGCGCGGGTCGGCTGCACGTCGACGACGAGACCGTCCTGCTCGGTCCGGGCGACACCGCGCTGGTGCCGGCAGGCGCCGTGCAATGGATCGAGAACACCGGGACCGTGACGCTGCGCTTCGCCGCGGTCGTCAGCCCTCCCTGGGCTGCGGACGGCGACGAACGCGTCGGCTGAGCACCTCGCGCCGTCACAGGCGACGCAGGATGCGCACGACCGGCTCGCGCAGCGCGTGGACGATCGCGAACACACCGACGCCGACGATCCCGGCGACGCCGAAGGCGATGCCGCTCGCGAACAGCCAGGGCTGGAAGCCGTAGTCGACGTGCATCACGCGATGCGCTAGCAGCCAGCCGGTCGCCCAGGCCCCGCTTGCCCCGATGAGGCCGGCGCACACGCCCAGCGCGGTGAATTCCGCGGCGATCGCCTGGGCGATGACCCGCCGCGAGGCGCCCAGTGTCTTCATGATCGTGCAGTCGTACAGCCGCTCGGCCTGCGTGGCCTGCAGCGCCGCGAACAGCACGACGAGGCCCGCCGCCAGCGTGAACATGAACACGAACTCCACCGCACCGGTCGCCCGCGCCATGATGCCGCGGATCTGTTCGAGCAGCGCCCCGACGTCGAGCACCGTCACGCTCGGGAAGCGTTCGACGAGTGCGCTGAGCAGCCCCGCGTCGTCTGCCGGCAACTTGAAGCTCGTGATGTAGGTGGCGGGCTGGTCGCGCAGCGCCGCCGGCGGCGCAACGACGAAGAAGTTGGCCTGCATCGAATCCCAGTTGACCTCGCGCAGGCTGGTCACGCGGGCCTCCAGTTCGCGCCCCGCGATGCTGAAGCGCAGGGTGTCGCCGAGCGCAATGCCCAGCGTCTTCGCGAGCTCCACCTCGACTGAGAATTCCGCCGCGCCGTCCGCCGGCCAGAAGCGGCCGGCGACCACGCGGTTGTCGGCCTTGAGGCCGAGTGCGGACGACAGGTTGAACTCGCGTTCGGCGAGCCGGCGGGCGCGCGGGTCCTCGTACTCGTCGGGGTTCACGCTGCGTCCCCCGATCGCGAGCAGCCTTGCGCGATACATCGGATAGAACTGCACGTTGCCGAGGCCGCGCCCGGCGAGGAAGTCGCGCAGCGTGTCTACCTCGTCGGGCTGGATGTTGATCAGGAACTGGTCCGGTGCGTTCGCCGGCAGCGTCGAGCGCCACTGCGCGAGCAGGTCGCCGCGCATGATGCCGAGCAGCAGCAGCGCGAGTACGCCGAGTCCGAGGGCGACGATTTGCCACAGGCTGTGTTGCCGGCGCCGTACGAGGTTGGCGAAGCCGGCCCGCCACGCCATTCCGACCCGGCGTCGCAACACCGCCAGCAGCGCGATCATGGCGCTGCCTGCGAGCATGAGTGCGAGCAGCGTCGCCGCGAAGCCCGCCAGCGACCACGCGGTGATCCGCCAGTCGCCATTGCCCCACGGCGCGAGCAGGCCCACAGCGAGCGCTGCATAGAGCATGCTCGACGCGGCGCGGGCCTGCGGAGGTTCGACGTCGGCCCGCAGGATGCGGACCGGCGGTACTTCGCGCAGCTCGAGCAGTGGCGCGAGCGCGAAGCCAGCGACCGCCACGACCCCACCCAGCACGCCGCCCAGCGCAGGACGCCACGACGGCAGGGGCAACGCAGCCTGGGTCCAGTCCTGGAGCAGGGTTGCGAGCGTGAACTGCAGTGCATAGCCCGCGAGCGTGCCGAGGGTCGACGCCGCGAGGCCGATCAGCAGGAATTCGCCGAGGAGCAGTGTCGCGAGCTGCGCGCGGGTCGCGCCCAGCGTGCGCAGCAGCGCAACGGCATCGAAGCGCGAGCGCGCGAAGCTGCGCGCGGCCAGCATGATCGCAACGCCCGACAAGGTGGTCGCCACCAGCGTCGCGAGCCCGAGGAATTGGCCGGCATGATTCAGCGCGGCGCGGATCTCGGGGCGGGCGTCGGCCGGGGTGTGCCATCGCGCATGCGGGCCGGGCGTGATGCCTGCCCGGATCCGCGCCAGCGTGTCCCGCTCGCCGGCGAGCAGCAGGGCATGCTGCACCCGGCTGCCCGGGGCGATGAGGCGGGTGGCCGGCACGTCGGCGATATTGATCATCACGCGGGGTGCGAGCGCGAAGAAGCTGCCGGCCCGATCGGGCTCCAGCACCAGCAGCCTCGTCAGTTTCAGGCGCGCGTCGCCGACCGGTATGTGATCCCCGACAGCAAGCCCCAACTGCTGCAACAACCGCGCTTCGACCCAGGCCTCGCCGCGCGGGGGAATGCCGGGCGCGGCGCGGGCGACCTGGCCCGGCCCATCGCTGATCATCAGCTCGCCGCGCAGCGGGTAGGCATCGGCGACGGCCTTCAGTTCCACCAGTTGCAGTTCGTCGCCGTGGGCGACGACGCTGCGCATGGAAAGCGTCGCACTGACCGCGAGCCCCGCCGCGCGGGCCCGGGCGCCGAACGCCGCGGGCAATGGGGCGCTGGAGACGAGCGCGAGATCGGCGGCAAGCAAGGCACTCGACTGCTGCTCGAGCGCGAGGCGCACGCGGTCGGTGAAGGAGCCCACCGCGGTGATCGCCGCCACGGCCACGAAGGCCGCCAGCATGATGATCATGCACGGCGCGCTGCGGAGGTCTCGCCTGAACAGGCGCGCCGCGAGCCTCAGGCTCGCGGCGGCGGGCAGCGGGGCGACCCGCGTCTCAGGCATGCTCGATACGCCCCGCGTGCAGCCTGATGCGCCGGTCGCAGCGGCGGGCGAGACGCTCGTCGTGGGTCACGAGCACCAGCGTGGTGGCGGCTTCGCGGTTGAGGCGGAACATCAGGTCGATGACCTGTTCCGCCGTGCGCTCGTCGAGGTTGCCGGTGGGCTCGTCCGCCAGCAGCAGCGCCGGCCGCATGCAGTAGGCCCGCGCCAGTGCGACACGCTGCTGTTCGCCGCCGGAAAGCTGGCGCGGGTAGTGGTGCAGCCGCGCGGCTAGGCCCACTTCCGCCAGCGTCGTCCGGGCGCGCTCGCGCGCGTCGTCGGCGCCGACGAGCTCCAGCGGCAGCATCACGTTCTCGAGCGCGGTGAAGGAGGGCAGCAGGTGGAACTGCTGGAATACGAAGCCGACGTGCTCACGTCGCACGCGCGCCCGGCCGTCCTCGTCGAGCGAGCCCAGGTCATGGCCGGCGAGCACGCAGCGGCCAGCGCTTGGTGTCTCGAGGCCCGCGAGCAGGGCCAGCAGTGTCGACTTGCCCGAGCCCGAGGCGCCGACGATGGCAACCGATTCCGAGCGGCAGACCGTGAAATTGATATCATCCAGCACCGTCAGTGAACCGACAGGACTGTCAAATTCCATGGTCAGGCGTTCAACAGTGAGTATGGCGTCGCGCATCGTTCCGCTGGTGGCTGGGTTGCTGTGGTGCATGTGGAGTACGGCCGCCGCTCCTGTTCCGGTTCTGCTGGTGCTGGGCGACAGCCTGAGCGCCGGTTATGGACTGAAGCAGGGTGAGGCCTGGCCCGATCTCCTGCGGCGCAAGCTCGAGAGCGTGGGGCATCCCTGGCACGTGGTCAACGCGAGCATCAGTGGCGAAACCACGCGCGGGGGGCTGGCGCGCCTGCCCGCGCTGCTCGATGAGCACCGGCCCAGCGTGGTGGTCATCGAACTTGGTGCGAACGATGGCCTCCGCGGGCTGTCGCTGGACGAATTCGCGGGCAACATGCACGAGCTGGTCGAAGCCGTCATCGCGGCCGGCGCAGCCCCGGTCGTCGTGCCGATGCAGGTGCCGCCGAATTACGGCCGGGCCTATGCGACCGGCTTCGCCGACGTGTACGCCGGGCTGCCACAGCGGTTTCCTCCTGTATCATTGACCCCGTTCTTCCTCGAGGACGTGGTGCTGGACCCGGCCCTGATGCAGGCGGACGGCCTGCATCCAACGGCCGCCGCCCAGCCCAGGATGCTGGAATCCGTGTGGCCCGTCATCGAATCCAAACTCCGCGCAGCCGGTGAGTCGCAGCAATGAAGTTCTGTAGCCAATGTGGCGCCCAGTCCATCGTCTGGCAGGTTCCCGACGGGGACAATCGCCCGCGCCACGTGTGTGTCGAATGCAACGAGATCTACTACCAGAATCCCAAGATCGTCGTCGGCAGCATCCCCGAGTGGGACGACCGCATCCTGCTGTGCCGGCGGGCCATCGAGCCACGGCACGGATACTGGACGCTGCCAGCCGGTTTCATGGAAAACGGCGAGACCACGCCGGAGGCCGCCGAGCGCGAGACGCTTGAGGAGGCCAACGCGCGGGTCGAAATCCTGCATCTCTACACGGTGCTCAACATTCCGCACACCAACCAGGTGTACATGATGTTCCGCTCCCGCCTGCTCGATCTGGATTTCAGCCCGGGCACTGAAAGCCTAGACGTGGCGCTGTTCCGCGAGGAGGACATCCCGTGGGGCGAGCTCGCGTTTCCAACGATCGAGCACACCCTGCGCCTGTTTTTCGAGGACCGTCGACGCGCCGAATTCGGCGTGCACCTCGGGGACATCAGCCCGAACTGGCACGACAAGCGCTTCGTGCGCCGACGCGGGCGCGAGGACGGCTGAGCGGGGCCGGCAGTGCCTGAATCCCGATGAAGTACCATCAGCCGCGACACCAGCGGTAGCGGAGGGCGAACATGAGCGACAAGACACTGTTCGGCCGGATCATCGATCGCGAGATCCCGGCCGACATCATTTACGAGGACGATTACTGCGTGGCCTTCCGGGACATCAACCCCCAGGCGCCGTTTCACGCGCTGGTGGTCCCGCGCAAACCGCTGGCGAAGGTCGCCGACGCGGCGGCGGACGATGCGGAACTGCTGGGGCACCTGTGTCTTGCGGCATCCAGGATTGCGCGGGAGCACGGCCACGGGGAGGCGTTCAGGATGGTGGTGAACAATGGCGCCGGCGCAGGCCAGACCGTCTTTCACCTGCACGTTCACGTGCTGGCGGGGCGCGCTTTCAGCTGGCCCCCGGGTTGAGCAGGGCGCGGCCCCGGTGGGCCGCCAGCTCGAATGCGCGTCGCTGTCGCGACGCGGCCCTCAGCGCTTCATCGAATCGAAGAAATCGCTGTTGTTCTTCGTCGCCTTGAGGCGCTCCAGCAGGAACTCCATCGCCGCGAGCTCCTCCATCGGGTGCAGCAGCTTGCGCAGGATCCACATTTTCTGCAGTTCGTCGGGATGCGTCAGCAGCTCTTCGCGGCGCGTGCCGGAACGATTGATGTTGACGGCCGGGAAGATGCGTTTCTCCGCGATCTTGCGATCGAGGTGCAGTTCCATGTTGCCGGTGCCCTTGAACTCTTCGTAGATGACGTCGTCCATGCGCGAGCCGGTGTCGATCAGCGCGGTCGCGATGATGGTGAGGCTGCCGCCTTCCTCGATATTGCGTGCGGCGCCAAAGAAGCGTTTCGGACGCTGCAGCGCATTGGCGTCGACGCCGCCCGTCAGCACCTTGCCGGAGGCCGGCACGACGGTGTTGTAGGCACGCGCGAGGCGGGTGATGGAGTCGAGCAGGATGACGACATCCCGCTTGTGTTCGACGAGGCGCTTCGCCTTGTCGATCACCATTTCAGCGACCTGCACGTGACGGCTCGCCGGCTCGTCGAAGGTGCTGGAAATGACCTCTCCGCGCACCGAGCGCTGCATTTCCGTGACTTCCTCCGGGCGCTCGTCGATCAGCAGCACGATCAGGTAGCACTCGGGGTGATTGATCGCGATGGAGTGCGCGATGCTCTGCAGGAGCATCGTCTTGCCGGCCTTGGGCGGCGAGATGATCAGACCGCGCTGCCCCTTGCCGATAGGCGCGACGAGATCCACGACGCGCGGCGGGAGGTCTTCCGTGCTGCCGTTACCGAGTTCGAGGTTCAGGCGCTTCTGCGCGAACAGCGGCGTGAGGTTTTCGAACAGCACCTTGTTCTTGGCGTTCTCGGGCGGTTCGAAATTGATTTCGCTGACCTTCAGCAGCGCGAAGTAGCGTTCCCCATCCTTCGGCGGGCGAATCTTGCCGGAGATGGTGTCGCCGGTCCGCAGGTTGAAGCGGCGGATCTGGCTGGGTGAAACGTAGATGTCGTCAGGCCCGGCGAGGTAGGAACAGTCATTGGAGCGCAGAAACCCGAAACCGTCCTGCAGAATCTCCAATACCCCGTCGCCGGAGATGTCTTCGCCCTTCTTGGCCTGAGCTTTGAGGATTCCGAAGATGACGTCCTGCTTGCGGGACCGGGCGACGCCTTCGAGGCCCAGTTCGTCGGCAATCGCGATCAGCTCCGAGGCTGGCTTCTGCTTCAGTTCAGTCAGGTTCATTGCAATTTACGAATCACGGATAAGGGTTGGATGGCGCGCGATATCGCGAACGCGACTCGGCGTGAAGAGGTTCTTAAGGGTGTAAGCGAAGAGCCTAGAACGGCTGTTCAGATGCTTGTGCGAAGAAAAATAGCACGCGCCTCTGGTGTCGTCTAGGCATTGCCAGCCCCCGTCCGGCGCTCGGCGGGGGTGGTGGGTGGTCGCGCGACCTGCGGTGCCGCGCCTAGACGTTGCTGTCGATGAAGGCCGTCAGCTGGGACTTGGTCAGGGCGCCGACGTGCGTGGCGACGACATTGCCATCCTTGAAGAGCATCAAGGTGGGGACGCCCCTGATGCCGTACTTCATCGAGGTCGCCTGGTTGACGTCCACATCGAGCTTGGCGACCGTCAATTTGTCGTGATATTCGCCGGAAACCTCGTCTAGAATGGGCGCGATCATGCGGCACGGCCCGCACCATTCAGCCCAGTAATCGACCAGCACGGGCTTTTCGGACTTCAGTACGTCCGTCTCGAACGAATTGTCCGTGACGTAGACGATATGCTCGCTGCTCATGAATTCAAGACGCTCCAACGGGGATAAGTTGAAGGATTGTCGACCGATTTGCGCGGATAAAGCAAGTGGACGGGGGCCCGTCAACAGGGGGGGGCGAGCGCTCCCGGGCCGCTTCGAGCATGGCCCCGCCAGGGCGCTTGCGGGCGGTCGCCATGCCCGCTGCGCCGGCATCACGCCGGCCGCCGCGCTGTTCGTCGTGCTGGTCGCGCTTTGCGCCGGTTGCGGCCAGAAGGGCGACCTCTACCTGCCCGACGAGTCACCGGAGGCGCAGGCCAGGCGCTGAATCCGGGAACGCGTCCCGGGAGACACCCGACGCCGACCCGATGCACCGCCGCGGTCTGTTGCGGGCAAATACGGAAATCCATCCATGTTTCAATACCGTGAAGGCAGGCTCTACGCAGAGGACGTTGCGCTCGAAAGCATCGCGCGCGAATTCGGCACGCCCTGCTACGTCTACTCCCGCAACGACATCGCACGGGCCTGGCAGGCCTACGACCGCGCGTTCGGCGCGCGCGCCCATCGCATCCATTACGCGGTCAAGGCGAATGCGAACCTCGCCGTGCTGGATACCCTTGCGCGCCTGGGTTCCGGTTTCGACATCGTGTCCGGCGGCGAACTGGCCCGCGTCCTCGCCGCACGCGGGGAGCCCCGTGCAGTGGTGTTCTCCGGTGTCGGCAAGAGTGCGGCCGAGATGGAGGCCGCACTCGCGGCGGACATCGGGGTCTTCAACATCGAATCGCTTGCTGAACTCGAACGCCTGGACGGCGTGGCCGGGCGGTTGGGGCGTCGCGCCCGAATCGCGGTTCGCGTCAATCCCGACGTCGACGCGCAAACTCACCCCTATATCTCGACCGGCCTCGACGAGAACAAGTTCGGCATACCGATGGCCGAAGCGCCCGACGTCTATCGGGCGGCGCGAGCCTTGCCGAACATCGAAATCACGGGCGTCGCGTGTCACATCGGTTCCCAGCTCACCAGCCTCACGCCGTTCGCCGATGCGCTTGATCGCGTGATGGTGCTCGTCGCCCGCCTCGCCGACTCGGGTATCGAACTCTCGCACGTGGACGCGGGCGGTGGCCTCGGCATCCGCTACCGGGATGAGCAGCCCCCCTCGGTCGAGGATTATGTCGCGACGCTGTGCCGGGCCATTCCCTCGCGCTATGAAATCTGCATCGAGCCGGGGCGCTCGCTGGTCGGCGCCGCGGGGGTGCTCCTCACCACCGTCGAATACCTTAAGCGCACGCCGAAACGCCACTTCGCGATCGTCGATGCCGCGATGAACGACCTGATCCGCCCTGCGCTCTACGAGGCCTGGCACGACGTGCTGCCGCTGGACGAAGACGTGTCCGACACGCCCGATGGCCGCTACGACCTCGTGGGACCGGTGTGCGAAAGCGCTGATTTTCTCGCCACCGACCGCCCGCTCCGGATTGCTGCGGGGGCACGGCTGGCGATCATGTGCGCGGGCGCCTATGGGCACGTGATGGCCTCGAACTACAACGCCCGGCCTCGTCCACCCGAGGTGATGGTGGACGGAGAGAGGACCCATCTGGTCCGGGCCCGGGAGACCATCCCTGCCCTGTATTCGGGCGAGATGCTGCTGCCGGACGGTCATTGACGGTGCGTTCGCCGCCAAAATCGCACCTTATGTGTGCAATAATCCAGGGCGACTCGCAGCGCCACCAGCAAATCAAGCCCTTATGTGTGGCATGCAAAATGCTAAAACTTGAGCGTTTAGAGCGCCCGGTGTGCGCTTCCCAAGAATTTCCAGTTTGAAGCTCACCAAGTGGCGACAGTCGCCGGCGCGCGTTGACCCAGCCCTAGACGCGTGTTGATTGGTGAGCCGGGGTCGATTTCGCAATAAGCCATGGCCTGGAGGAAAGAGCCCATGTCCGTAGAAACAGTTCTCAAAACGATCAAAGACGAAGAAATCAGGTACGTCGACCTGCGCTTCACCGATACTCGCGGCAAGGACCAGCATGTCACGGTGCCTTCGCACCAGATCGATGCGGACGTGTTCGAAGACGGCAAGATGTTCGACGGCTCTTCGATCGCCGGCTGGAAGGGCATCCACGAGTCCGACATGATCCTGTCGCTCGATGCGACGACCGCAGTGCTCGATCCGTTCTTCGAAGACAAGACGATGATCATCCGCTGCGACATCCTCGAGCCCTCCACGGGCCAGGGCTATGAGCGTGATCCGCGCTCGGTCGCCAAGCGCGCCGAGGCCTACCTGAAGTCCACCGGCATCGCCGACACCGCCTACTTCGGCCCCGAGCCCGAGTTCTTCATTTTCGACGATGTCCGCTACAGCCAGGAAATGCGTGGCGGCTTCTACGAAATCGATTCCGACGAAGGCTACTGGAGCTCGTCGAAGAAGATGGACGGCGGCAACCCCGGTCATCGCCCCGGCATCAAGGGCGGCTACTTCCCGGTGCCCCCGGTCGATTCGCTGCAGGATCTGCGCTCCGCGATGTGCAACGTGCTCGAGCAGATGGGCATGCCGGTCGAGGTGCACCATCACGAAGTGGCGACCGCCGGCCAGTGCGAAATCGGCACCCGTTTCGACACCCTGGTGAAGCGCGCCGACTCCACCCAGCTGCTGAAGTACGTCGTGCACAACGTCGCGCACAGCTTCGGCAAGACCGTGACCTTCATGCCGAAGCCGCTCGTCGGTGACAACGGCAGCGGCATGCACGTGCACCAGTCGCTTGCGAAGGGCGGCACGAACCTGTTTGCCGGCGATGGCTACGGCGGCCTGTCCGAGACCGCGCTGCATTACATCGGTGGCATCATCAAGCATGCGCGAGCGCTGAATGCGTTCACCAACGCCAGCACCAACAGCTACAAGCGACTGGTGCCGGGCTTCGAAGCGCCGATCATGCTGGCCTACTCGGCCCGTAACCGCTCGGCGTCGATTCGCATACCCTGGATCAGCAACCCGAAGGGCCGCCGCATCGAAGTCCGCTTCCCGGACTCGACCTCGAACCCGTACTTCGCGTTCGCGGCGATGATGATGGCCGGCCTCGACGGCATCAAGAACAAGATCGACCCGGGTGCGCCGATGGACAAGGACCTCTATGACCTCGAGCCGGAAGAGGCGAAGCACATCCCGACCGTGTGCCATTCGCTCGACCAGGCGCTGGAGGCCCTGGACCGCGATCGCGACTTCCTGAAGGCCGGCGGCGTGTTCACGGACGACATGATCGATGCGTACATCGAACTGAAGATGCAGGAGGTCACGCGTTTCCGCATGACCCCGCATCCGGTCGAGTTCGAGATGTACTACAGCGTCTGAGCTGGCAGGCACGACCAGGCGAGGCCCCGCATGTCGGGGCCTCGTTCGTTTTGACCCTTCCCTTGTTGGGGGCGCAGCTGCGGACTATGCTCCGGGCCATGAGAGTAATCGCGCTCTTGCTTGCCTGCCTCTGGATGTTTCCGACCGGTGCGGCAGAGGTGTATCGCTACGTCGATCCCGAGAATGGCGTCGAGTTCTCGGACACGCCGCGCCCCGGCGCCGAACGGATCGTCATTCCCGATGCGCGGCGCGCGCCCGCCGTGCGACTTTCGCCACCGCCACCTGCGGCAACTGCCGAGGCCGACGTCGCGACCGGCACTGCCGTCGCCTACGAGCAGGTGCGCATCACGGACCCGCTCGATCAGGAAACCGTGCGTGACAACTCGGGCAACATGCTCGTCAGCGTTGCACTGAAGCCGGGGCTGCAGGCGCCCTTCGGTCACAAGCTGCAACTGCTGCTCGACGGTCAGCCGGTTGTAACCGGCACGGCCACCAATTTTTCCCTGACCGGGATCGAACGGGGGACGCATACCCTGCAGGCCATCGTCATCGGTGCCGACGATGCGCCCCTCGCGAGTTCACCGACCACTGCTTTCCACCTGCATCGCGCAGCCGTCAAGCGCAAGAAGCCGCCCGTCAAACCCGGCGCCAAGTAGGCGTCTCCACTCGCTCTCCGTCGCGACCAACGTTTGGTCCGGTTCTTGCGTCGCTTGACGCAACAGCCTTGTGCTTGGGCGCGACCACCCTCATCCCGATCCGAAATGAGGCCAAGTCTTTGTCTCTTGGAGAAAACCGGGGCGAGGTGGGCAGGCCTGCCGCTGGCCTTGGACGTATACTGCACCAAAATAGAACATGACTATCCAGGAACGCATGTTTAACGAGCAAGATGGTAACGGCATCCTGAATCAGCTGGCGACGGCCGTGGTCCAGCTGGACTCGCAGTTGCGCGTGCGTGAGGCGAACCCGGCGGCGGAAAGCCTGGTGATGACCAGCATCCAGAAGCTGCGCGGGCTCGCGCTGGAACGGCTTTTCCCGGGACAGGGCGACTTCATCCAGGCCGTTCGCCAGTCCCTGCGCGAAGCCCGCTCGTTCACGGAGCGTGACGTCCTGCTCACGCGGACCAACCTCGAGCCGATGCGGGTCGACTGCACGGTGTCCCCGTTCCAGGGCGGCCATGGCGCAATCCTCGAACTGTCCAGCACCGAGCGCCAGCAGCGTATCCAGGCCGAGGAGAACAAGCTCATCCAGAACCAGATCAGCACCGCGCTGATGCAGGGCCTCGCACACGAGGTCAAGAATCCACTTGGCGGCATCCGTGGGGCAGCGCAGCTGCTCGAGCGCGAACTGGGCGATGCGCAGCATCGCGAGTACACGCAGATCATCATCGGCGAGGCGGATCGCTTGCGCAAACTCGTCGACCGCATGCTTGGGCCGCGCGGTCAGCTGCTGCCGTCCATCTTCAATATCCACGAGGTGCTGGAACATGTGCGCCAGGTCGTCGAGATCGAAGCCGGCCGCACCGTTGTCATCCATCGTGACTACGACCCCAGCCTGCCGGACCTGCAGGCCGACCGCGACCAGCTGATCCAGGCCTTCCTGAACCTTGTGCGCAACGCGGTGCAGGCGCTCAAGGATCGAGGAGGCAACGTCACGCTGCGCACCCGCGCCCAACGGAAGTTCACGATCGGCAGCGTGACGCACCGCCTCGTGATCCGCGTCGACATCATCGACGATGGCCCGGGGGTGAATCCCGAGCTTGCGGACAGCATCTTTTTCCCGATGGTGTCGGGGCGGGCGGAGGGATCCGGCCTGGGCCTGCCAATCGCACAGTCCCTGGTCAACAGGCAAGGTGGCCTGATCGATTTCGTCAGCGCGCCGGGCAACACGGTTTTCACGGTTTGGCTACCCATAAGGAATACGCCATGAACAGGCAGCCTGAGGTTTGGATCATCGATGATGACCGGGCGATACGCTGGGTGCTGGAGAAGGCGCTGTCGCAGGCGACTATCGCGACGCACAGCTTCGAGACCGCGGACAAGGCCCTCGCGCGGCTGAAGCGCGAGCGCCCCGACGTGATCGTCACCGACATCCGCATGCCGGGCACCGACGGTCTTGCGCTGCTCGACCAGGTACAGCAGTCCGACCCGTCACTGCCGGTGATCGTCATGACGGCGTACGCCGATCTCGATCGGGCTGTCGCCGCCTACCAGGGCGGCGCCTTCGAGTACCTGCCCAAACCCTTCGATGTCGACGAGGCGGTGGCCATCGTGCGCCGGGCGCTCGCGAAATCGGACGACCTGGCGCCGGCGCCCACCGGTGAAGAACCAGTGCGCGTGTCCGCCGAGATCATCGGTGCGGCACCGGCGATGCAGGAGGTGTTCAGGGCGATCGGGCGTCTGTCCAAATCGAACATGACGGTGCTGCTGACCGGGGAATCCGGCACCGGCAAGGAGCTTGTCGCACGAGCCCTGCACCGCCATTCACCGCGCGCCGCAAAACCGTTCATCGCACTCAACACCGCCGCAATCCCGCGCGAGCTGCTGGAATCGGAACTCTTCGGCCACGAACGCGGGTCATTCACCGGCGCCACCGCGCAGCGCGTCGGCCGCTTCGAGCAGGCCAATGGGGGCACGCTCTTCCTCGACGAGATTGGCGACATGCCCGCCGAACTGCAGACCCGCCTGCTGCGCGTGCTGGCCGAAGGCGATTTCTATCGTGTCGGTGGTCACCACCCGGTGCACGTCGACGTGCGCGTGATTGCGGCAACCCACCAGGATCTCGAGCGCCGCGTGAAGGAAGGCTCGTTCCGTGAGGATCTCTTCCACCGGCTGAACGTCATTCGCCTGCAGTTGCCACCACTGCGCGATCGCATCGAGGACATCGGGGAATTGGCAGAACACTTCCTGCGCGCGACAGCGCAGGAACTCGATGTCGAACCGAAACGCCTGTCACCGAAGGCGCTGGACGCCTTCCGCGCCTATGCCTGGCCGGGCAACGTGCGGCAGCTGGAAAACGTCTGCCGCCGGGTCACGATCATGGCGCCGACGCAGACCATCGAAGTGCACGATCTCCCGCGAGAACTCACGGCCGACCCTGCGACCGAGACCGTGCAGGGCGACCGTCTTGGCACCGATTGGGAAGTCGCGCTGCGGCGCTGGGCGGAACATCACGCGGCGTCGTCGCCGGTCCCGATCCTCGACGAGGCCGTGCCGAAGTTCGAGAAGACGATGATCCGTGTCGCGCTCGCGCGCACGCACGGGCGTCGTCACGATGCGGCCCGCCTCCTGGGCTGGGGGCGCAACACATTGACACGGAAGATCAAGGAACTGGGCCTGGAGTCCTAGCGGGCTGGCGAAAAACGCGGGTTTTCACCAGCCTGCCCCGGGTGCATGGATGCGGCGGCGCACACCAGCCGCGCCCGGGCCTGATCCGTGTAGCAGGCCGGTTGGCACGCTTTCAGCGTGGTGACGAAGCACAGGATGTGCTTATTCACCATCCTGCCAGCGCGTGCCGACCTAACCGTCGAGCATCCACCTGGCCACGCGCGGCGAGAAGTAGCTGAGCACGCCATCCGCGCCGGCCCGCTTGAACGCAAGCAGCGACTCCAGCGCAACCGCGCGCTCGTCGAGCCAGCCGTTTTGGGCAGCTGCCATCAGCATCGCGTACTCACCGCTGACCTGGTAGGCGTAGGTCGGCATGCGAAACGCCTGCTTGACCCGCTGCACGATGTCCAGATAGGGCATGCCCGGTTTCACCATCACCATGTCGGCGCCCTCGGCGATGTCGAGCGCGACTTCACGCAGCGCTTCGTCGCTGTTGCCCGGGTCCATCTGGTAGGTCTGCTTGCCGGACTTGCCGAGGTTGGGCGCCGAGCCGACGGCATCGCGGAAGGGGCCGTAGAACGCCGATGCGAATTTCGCCGAGTAGGCCATGATGCGCGTGTTGACGAAGCCTTCCCGCTCCAGCGCGTCGCGAATGGCGCCGATGCGTCCGTCCATCATGTCCGAGGGCGCGACGATGTCGACGCCGGCCCGTGCCTGCGACAGCGCCTGCTTCACGAGCACCTCGACCGTCACCTCGTTCTGCACGTAGCCATTGTCGTCGATGACGCCGTCGTGACCGTGCGTCGTGAACGGATCGAGTGCGACATCGGTCATCACGCCGATGTCGGGCACGGCGTCCTTGATTGCGCGCACCGCGCGCTGCGTGAGGCCGTCCGGGTTGAAGGATTCGCGACCATCGTCGGATTTCAGCGCCGTCGGTGTCACTGGGAACAGCGCCACGGCCGGAATGCCGAGCGTCGCGAGCTCCCGCACGTGCGCAACGAGGAGGTCGATGCTCAGGCGCTCGACGCCAGGCATGCTCTTGATGCCCTCGCGCTGTGCCTTGCCCTCGCAGACGAAAAGGGGGCAGATGAGGTCGTCGACGGTCAGCGTCGATTCGCGCATCAGTCGCCGCGTGAAGGCGTCGGCTCGCATGCGACGCGGACGATGCCGCGGATAAGGGGCCAGGGGCCAATCTGTCATCGGGATTCTCCAGCGCTGTTGCGATGTTCGCGGCAGTATAGCGGGGGCCAGGTCGCGCGCAGCGGCCGGCTCGGGACTCAGGCCCGGGTTGCCCGTCCGCCCGGCGCGAGGGGCAGTTCGGAGCAGCGCGCCTCGATCCACGCCTCGACCTCCTTCGTCAGATCGGCCGCGCTGCGTCCCTCCGTTGCCAGTGCTGGCCCGATCACGACGTCGATCACGCCGCTTTCCTTGCGCATCGAGTTGCGCGGCCAGAACACGCCCGCATTGTGGGCGACCGGGACGATTGGACACTGCGCCTGCACGGCAAGCGCCGCGCCGCCGGAGGAGTAGCGTCCGCGCTTGCCCGGCGGTACCCGCGTACCTTCGGGGAAGATCAGGACCCACCAGCCGTCGGCGATGCGCTGCTTGCCGGCCGCCAGCATGTGGCGCAGGGCCTTGGCGCCCGCAGCCCGGTCGATGGCGATCGGGTTGAGGCTGGCGAGGCCCCAGCCGAAGAATGGCACCCTCAGCAATTCCTTCTTCAGGACCTGGCACTGCGCCGGGAAGATCATCTGCAGCGTGATCGTCTCCCATGCCGACTGGTGCTTGCAGAGGATGACGCTTGGCTCCCGCGGAATGTTTTCCGCCCCGGTCACGCGCCAGCTGAGCCCACAGGTGACGCGCAGCCAGAACATTGCGAAGCGCGACCAGCGCGTGATCACGAAATAGCGCCAGCGCCGCGGCAGCGGCAGGATCAGGATGCCGATGAGGCTGAACAGCACCGTGGCCGGCGCGACGCCGAGATAGAAAAGGAATGACCGCAGGTTCGTGATCATGGGCTGGGGCAGCGCAGGCGGTTCACCACCGCCGCGAGATCCGGGTACACGGTGAGGCGGTCGTGCGCCGGCAGCTTCGCCAGCGTGCTGCGGCCGTGTCCCGTCTCGACCAGCACGGCGCGTGCGCCCACGGCGCGCGCGGCGTCGAGATCGCTCTGGCGATCGCCGACGAAGATCGCGTCACGCAGCGAGGCGCCGGTGCGCGCCGCGATCGCCTCCAGCAGGCCTGGACGTGGCTTGCGGCAGTGGCAGTCGTCGTCCGGTCCGTGCGGGCAGAACAGGATGGCATCGATGCGTCCGCCGCAGCGCTGCACCTCGGCGAGCAGGCGGCCGTGGATCTGGTGGAGTTGCTCGATGTCGACGATACCGCGTGCGATACCCGACTGGTTCGACACGACGAAGATGCTGAAACCCATCTGCGTCGCCGCGGCGAGCGCCTCGATGCTGCCCGGGATCGGGTGCCACTCCGCCGGCGACTTGATGAAGTCGGGTGAGTCTTCGTTGATGACACCATCGCGGTCGACGATCAGGAGTCGCATGGTGTCCCCTGCCGAGTGCCCGGTCAGCCGCCAATCAGGCCGACGTCGGCAACGCGCAGGAACAGGCGCTGCAGGCGGGCCAGCAGGCGCAGGCGATTGGCCCTGAGCGCCTCGTCCTCGGCCATCACCATCACGCCGTCGAAGAACGCATTGACCGGGTCGTGCAGCGCGGCCAGCTGCTGCAGATAGCGCGCATAGTCGGTAGCGGGATCCGCTTCCATCCGCTCGACCGCGGCCGCGAGCCGCTGTTCGGCTGCTTCGAGCAGCAGAGCGGAATCGACACTCCCGCCGTCCGCTTCGGGCGCCTTTTTCAGAAGGTTCGCAATGCGCTTGTTCGCGGCGGCGAGTGCGGTCGCCTGCGGCAGCTGCAGGAAGGATTCGACGGCCGCAAGTCGCTGCGCGATATCCAGCGGTCGCAGCGGACGCACGGCCAGCACGGCTTCCACGACATCGGCGCGTGTGCCGCGATCGCCGAAGTAGCCCCGCGCGCGCTCCATGATGAAGGCGAAGACTTCGTCCGCCGTGCCCGCCGCGAGCTTGTTGCCATAGGCCGTCGCCGCCTGGTGCAGCGCCGCCGACAGGTCGAGCTGGGCCTCGCCTTCGATACAGATGCGCAGCGCGCCCAGCGCCGCTCGCCGCAGCGCGTAGGGGTCCTTGTCGCCGGTGGGGGCCGAGCCGATGCCGAAGATGCCGACCAGGCTGTCGAGCTTCTCGGCCAGTGCGGTGGCGCGGCCGGCAGGCGAGGCGGGAATCGCGTCCCCGGCGAAGCGCGGCTGGTAGAACTCGGCGAGCGCGACGCAGACCTCCGGGGCCTCGCCGTCGTGGCGCGCGTAGTAGCTGCCCATCGTGCCCTGGAGTTCGGGGAATTCCCCGACCATTTCGGACAGCAGATCACAGCGCGACAGCTCGCCGGCGCGCCGTGCGGCGGCGGGCGCCGCGCCGAACGCGTCCGCCAGTTCGCCCGCGAGCGCGGCGACGCGCTGGCTCTTGTCGAGCAGCGAGCCGAGCCGCCGTTCGAACACCATGTCGCCTAGGCGTGTCAGGCGCGACGCGAGCGTGACGCTGCGATCCTTGCGCCAGAAGAACGCGGCATCGCTGAGCCGTGGCCGGATCACGCGTTCATTGCCGTTGCGTATCGCGTCGGGACGCGGGCTGTCGATGTTGCTGATCGTCACGAAGCGGTTCAACAGGCCGCCGTGCTCGTCCTCGAGCGGGAAGTATTTCTGGTGGCCCTGCATGCTGGCGACGAGCGCTTCGCGCGGCACCTCGAGGAAGTGGGCGTCGAAACTGCCGGTGATCGGCGCTGGCCATTCGACCAGCGCGGTGACCTCGGTCAGCAGCGCTTCATCGATCAGCGCCCGCCCGCCGGCGGCAGCGGCCGCTTCCTGCACCAGCGCCCGCACGCGCTCGCGCCGGACGTCGAAATCGACGATGACCTTGCCGCGGGATTCCAGCAGTCCGGCATAGTCGCGCGGCTGCGGGATGACGATGGCCTGTTCGCCAATGAAGCGGTGGCCACGGCTCGTGTTGCCGCTCGGGATGCCATAGACCTCGGCGGGCAGCACCTCCGCGCCGTGGAGCGCGACCAGCCAGTGCACGGGGCGTACGAACTCGGCGTCACCGCTGCCCCAGCGCATGCGCTTGGGGATCGGCAGCGCGGCAAGGGCGTCGTTGAGGAATTGTGGCAGCAGTTCTGCGATGTGGCGGCCGGCCTGGTGCGCGCGGTAGACCAGCCATTCGCCCTTGTCCGTGCTGAGCGTTTCGAGTGCCTCGAAGTCGACGCCGCAGGAACGTGCGAATCCGAGCGCGGCCGGCGTCGGTTTGCCGTCGGCACCGAAGGCCGCGGCCCTGGCCGGCCCGCGTCGCTCGACCTGCTGCGAGGGCTGGGTCGCTTCGAGGTTCTCGACGAGGATTGCGAGGCGCCTGGGGCTCGCGTAGGCCCGGCTCGCGCTGAACGCGAAGCGCGCGTCGCGCAGGCGCTTCGTCAGTTCGGTGTGGAAGGCGGCGGACAGGCCCGGCAGCGCTTTCGGCGGCAGCTCTTCGGTGCCGAGTTCGATCAGAAGGTCGTGCGCGGCACTCATGGCGCCACCGCCTGCGCGCGCTCCGCGGCGGGCAGCATCGGGAAGCCCAACGCCTCGCGTGCCGCGTAGTAGGCCTCGGCAATGCTGCGGGCGAGGGTGCGCACGCGCAGGATGTAACGCTGCCGCTCGGTCACCGATATCGCGCGTCGCGCGTCGAGCAGATTGAACGTATGGGAGGCCTTGACCATCATCTCGTAGGCTGGCAGCGGCAGGCCGGCGGCGATCAGTCGCGTCGCCTCGGCTTCGCAGTGGTTGAACCAGCCGAACAGGATTTCGGTGTTCGCCTGCTCGAAGTTGTAGGTCGACATCTCGACCTCGTTCTGGTGATAGACGTCGCCGTAGGTGACGGTGCGTCCCTCGTGACGCGCCCAGGCCAGGTCGTAGACGGAATCGACCCCCTGCAGGTACATCGCGATACGTTCCAGCCCATAGGTGATTTCACCGGCGACCGGCCGGCAGTCCAGCCCCCCGACCTGCTGGAAATACGTGAACTGCGTGATCTCCATGCCGTTGAGCCAGACTTCCCAGCCGAGGCCCCAGGCGCCCAGGGTCGGCGACTCCCAGTTGTCCTCGACGAAACGGATGTCGTGCACCCGGGGGTCGATGCCGAGCATCGCAAGCGACTGCAGGTAGAGATTCTGGAGGTCTGAAGGCGAGGGCTTGAGGATCACCTGGAACTGGTAGTAATGCTGGAGACGGTTCGGGTTCTCCCCGTAGCGCCCGTCGGTCGGCCGCCGCGAGGGTTGCACGTAGGCGGCGCGCCACGGTTCGGGACCAATCGCGCGCAGGAAGGTCGCGGGGTGAAAGGTGCCCGCACCCATTTCCATGTCATAGGGTTGCGCGATCACGCAGCCGCGCTCACCCCAGAACGACTGGAGGCGGAAAATGAGTTCCTGGAAAGTGCCGGGAGAGGCTTGGATTTCAGTCATTTGCAGTGATTCGCGCTGGCTCGGCGGCACTCATTGCCGGCGGCGCGCCAGTATAGCCGCTGCCCCGGGTAGTGCCTACGCCGCGCGGCCCGCCGCACGCTCAAGTCACCGGGCGCATGGCCGATACGGGTTCGAACCCGCCACGGAGTCTTCAGCGTGACAATCGACCTGCATCTGCCCGAAGCCGCCGGCTGGCGCGGCCTGTTGACCCAGGCCCAGCAGAGCACGGGTGCCTTCCTGCCCGACGCGGTCGAAGAATACGTGGTGTGTCTTCTGTATCGCATGCTGGGCAGCGCCAGTGCCGACCTCTCGCTGCGTTCGGCCGGCTTCGCGCGACAGCTGCTGAACGCGGGGGCGGCGAATGCGCGCAACCTGGCCGCCGTCGGTGACCAGAGCCTGTTGTTTGCCGGGCTGTTCCCCGACCACGCCATTCGCCAGCGCATCCCGCTGTCGTATTTCGTGCAGATGGGCCAGCACGCCTACCGTGAACATGCCTCGACGGTGCCGGCCGCCGAGCGCGCGCTGTTTCATGCACTGGGCGAGCGTTTCGTGCCCACTCTGGATGTCCTGCTCAACATCCGGGAACTGAACGAAGGCGGCCCCTGCCTCGACGGTCTGAGTGCGTTCCAGCTATGGAGCGAGGCCGGCAGCAGCCATGGCTGGCACACGCTGCGGCAGATGACGTCGGCCCTGCCGGCCGGCGCCACTTCGGTCAGGCACTGAGGCCGCAAAAAACAAGGGGCGCCAAAAGCGCCCCTTGCCGTGTCACTCCATCGTTTCGATGGGCTCCACCGGCGGCAGCGGCTGGCCCTTCACCTTGATCAGGTCTTCCATCTTCTTGTCGATGATGCGCGTCTTGTAGTCAGGCAGCTCATACGCCCAGCCCTGCACTCGCGCGTTCAGCTTCTCGACCTCCGCCTTCACGTCAGGCGGCGCGCCCGTGTCGGGCGCTGCCTGCGCCGCGGCGCCGCCATCCTTAGCCGCGCCGTCCGGCTTGCCGGCTTCCGCCGCCGGGGCGACGAGATCCGGGTTGAAGGCGAACTTGAAGGTGACGAATACGCGACCATCCAGGTCGTACTGCTCCAGCGTCGCAACGAGGCCGTCGAAGGTCTGGACGTCGACGATCGTGCGCGGGGTGCCGCCCTCGACCTTGTTCGCCGCGATGACGTCGTCGAGGCGCATGTCGAGCAGCAGGCCGCCGATGCTCGACACTACCGCCGCCGACCGCGCGTCATGACCCTCCGGCGGATTCTGCAGCGTGAACAGCTGCTCCTTGCGATCCTTCTTGGACACCGTGACCGGCTGCGCGCCGTAGTGCCCGAGCGTCACCTGCCGCACGCGGTCCACCGGGATATCCACGATGGCGGTCTCTATCCAGTCGTTGGGCTTGACCGCGATGGCGAGATCGCCCTCGACCAGGTAGGCCGTCGCATCGCCGTGGCGGCGAACGTAATGGCCAGGGCTCTCGACGCCCTTCGCCTGCCGCGCCTTGCCGACCATGAGATCCACCAGCGGCTCGCCGGTCTCGCCGCGCACGGTCACGCGCCGCGATTCGCCGCCGCTGGCCGGTGTGTCGGCGACGCCGAGGGTCGGGTAATTCTCCGCCTTCGAGGTCTTGCTCTCGCGAATCTTCAGGCCGGACAGCTGGACCAGCGCCGCGCGTACCTTGTCGACGTGCACCGGGTAGCCGTTGCGCTCGACCATCGACCACTTCTCGCCGTCGCGCCGCAGCGTGAACTTGTCGTCGCCGGTCTGGATCTCGATGCTGCGCGACTCGTTGAGCTGGTCGAGCAGGCCGGGATAGAGCAGCGCGTTTCCGACGTCCGTCGACGGCGCCTTGCGTTGCGAGACGTGCCAGGCGCCGTAGGCGATGAGGCCTGCGACCACCAGCAGCAGGAGTTTCCTCGTGTTCATGTGCGTACCCTTCAGTTCCAGCGCCGCTGGCGCAGTGCGCCCACCGCAATCGCGATCACCGCGAGCAGCAGCGGAATCAGTCCGATGTTCAGCAGCTTGAGCGTGTTGCCGAGTTGCTCGATGTTCCTGCCGAGTTCGTGCTGTACGGCGCGCAGTTCCTTGCGGGTCTTCAGCTGTTCACTGCGGAACAGGTCGATTTCCTTGCGCTGTTCGGCGGTCAGGATGACTTCGCCTTCGCCGCCCTGGCCCTTCTGCAGTTCGCGCAGCTTGTTCTCCGTCCCCTCGAGCTTCGCCCGCAGCGCCTGTTCCCGATCCCGGAACCGGCTTTCGGCCTCGCGCTTGATGTTCTCGACCACCTCGAACGGCCGCGCGTATTCCCCACGGCTGCGCAGGCTGATCAGATCGTCGTTGCCGCCCAGGTTGTCGATCGCGTTGATGAGGAAATCCGCATTGTTCGCGAACGGGTTGGGCACCTGCATGCCGAGGAAGCGCTCGATGCGCACCCAGAATCGATCGGCCAGCAGGTCGGTGTCGGCGGTGACGATGACGTTGATCCCGTCCTTGGCGCTCTTCAGCTGGTTCGCATCGCCGGGGCCGCGCTTCTCCTGCTCATCGAGCGGCGGGCCGTCGGGAAAGGCCGTGCTCGCCGGCCCGCTGACGCGCGCCGAGAGTGTCAGCCGCCGGTCGCCGGGTTCGAAGCCTTCGCGCAGTCCGTTCGGATCGCGTACGAAAAAAATCGCGTCGCGTTCGAGGAAGCCGGCCTTCGGACCGGTCGTCAACAGCGGCGTGAGTTTGGTCGCGGCATCCTTCAGCGGCTCGATGTGTCCCGCGGTACCCACGTTGATGCCCTGCAGCTTGCTCGTGATGAAGTCATCGCGGTTCATGCTGTCGTCGTGCAACTGGATCCAGGGCAGATACTCGACCTCCTGCGGACCGCGGCTGCCGCTGAAGCTCACGCGCACCGCGTCCTCGACATCGCCGACGATCTTGTCGGTCGCGACCGTGATTCCCCAGGCCTTGAACAACGGTTCGAGGTTGGAGTCGACCTTCGGCATCACCATCGGGTTGCTCGGGTCGCGTTCCGGGCGATCCTCCTCGGCCAGCGGGTCGACGAACACCATGGCCTTGCCGCCAGCGAGCACGAACTGGTCGATCGCGTAGAGCGTCTTCGCCGGCAGATCCTTCGGATGCACGACCAGCAGGGTGTCGATTGCGGGGTCGATCACCTTCACGTCGCGCGCCAGGTCGCGCACGTCGAAGACTTCCTTCAACTGGTTGATGCTGGCCCAGGCCGGCTGAGGCGGTGCATCCGGCCCCATCGGCGGGCCGCCGTTCAGCTGCAGGTCGCTGATGAGCCCGATCACGCGCTTCTGCGGGTTCGCGAGCGTGTAGACGAGCTTGCTGATTTCGTATTCCAGCGCGTCTTCGCGCTCGGGGTTCAGGAAGGGAATCGCGAGTTCGTCGTCCATCGTGTTCGCGCCGGCGAGTCCCAGGTAGCCCATGTCGCCGGTGGCGTTGAGCGGCAGCTGCTCGATGCCGTAGCCCACCGCCTGGTCTTCAGCCTCGGAGAACGGTTCCGGCGCGATGACCTCGAGTTTCAGCTTGCCATCCGCTTCCGCCACGTATTCCTCGAGCAGGTCGCGCACGCGCTTGCCGTAGTTCAGGTACTGCGGCACGCCGGCGAACTGCCGCGCGGAGAAATAGAAGCGCAGCGTGATTGGCTCGTCGATTTTCGACAGCACGCCGCGCGTGCCGTCGGACAGGGTGTAGAGCCGGTTCTCGGTGACGTCGAGACGGCTCGAGGTGAGCGTCTCGTTGGTGATGATGTTGACGCCCATGAACAGCACCACGGCAATCGCGATGCTGGTCAGGGTTTGAGACTTGGTCTGCATGATTCGTCCTTCTCCCGCAGCGCTTCAGCTGCTTTTCTTGGCGTCGATCGCGAGCATGTTCGCGTACAACCAGAACGCGATCAGCGTGGCGAAATAGATGAGGTCACGCAGGTCGATGACGCCCTTCTGGATCGAATTGAAATGGGTCAGGAAGCTGAACGAGCCGATCACGTCCACGATCGCCTGCGGCGCCCAGCCACGGAAGAAATCGAGCACCAGCGGGAAGCCGCTCAGGTTGAACGCGAAACAGATCACGAAGCTGATGACGAAAGCGATGACCTGGTTCTTGGTCAGCGCGGAGATGCACGCGCCTATCGCGAGGAAACCGCCGGCCATCATGAGGCTGCCGAGGTAACCGGCCGCGATCACGGTGTTGTCCGGGTTACCCAGGTAGTTGACCGTGATCCACAACGGGAAGGTCAGCGCGAGTGCGATGGCGGTGAACGCCCAGGCCGCGAGGAACTTGCCGAGCACCGCCTCGAAGAGGGATACCGGCAGCGTCATCAGCAGTTCCAGCGTGCCGCTCTTGCGTTCCTCCGACCACAGTCGCATGGAGATCGCAGGGATCAGCAGCATGTATAGCCACGGGTGGTAGCGGAAGAACGGTTCGAGATCCGCCTGGCTGCGTTCGTAGAACCCGCCGACGTAGAACGTGAAGATCCCGGTCAGGAACAGGAAGATGACGATGAAGACGTACGCGACCGGCGTCGCGAAGTAACCGCGGAATTCCCGCGTGAAAAGGGTGTGGATACGGCTCATGTCCGGGTCACCTCGCCGGCGCTGCCGGCCGTCGTGGTTATCGTGCGGAAGACCTCGTCGAGATGGCCCGACTCGACGAAGAGCTGGTCGAAGGGCCAGCCACCGTCGCGTCCCGCGCGCTGCACCTGCTCCAGGATAGGCACGCCATCGCGCGGCGTGACGGTCAGGCGCTGCTGGTCGGCGCCGGACGGGCGCGCTTCGACCCCGGTCACGTCGGGCAGCGCGCGGAGCGCGGCGGTGACGGCGTCGGTGATGGCATTGGCGACGGTCAGCGTCACCGCGTTGTGGTAGCGCGAGCGGCCCTCGAGCTCGGCCGGCGTGCCCGCGAAGAGCAGGCGGCCGCGGGCGATGATGGCCGCGCGCGTGCAGACGGCGTGGACCTCCTCGAGGATGTGGGTCGAGATGATGATGGCCTTGTGCGGCGCCATCTCCCCGATCAGCGAGCGGACCTCGTGCTTCTGGTTCGGATCGAGGCCGTCGGTCGGCTCGTCTAGGATCAGCACCTCCGGGTCGTGCAGGATGGCCTGGGCCAGGCCGACGCGGCGCTTGAAGCCCTTGGACAGGGTCTCGATCGTCTGCGTCATCACGCCTTCGAGGTGGATCTTGGCGACGACTTCGCGGATCCGGGCCGCCTTGCGCGCCCCGGACAGGCCGCGGATGTCGGCGATGAAGTCGAGGAAGGCGGCCGGCGTCATTTCACCGTAGGCGGGCGCGCCCTCGGGCAGGTAGCCGATGCGGGTCTTGGCCGCGATGGGGTCGCTCGCGACATCGTGGCCGCAGACGCGGACGCTGCCCGAGGTCGGGGCGATGAAGCCCGTGATCATCTTCATCGTGGTCGATTTGCCGGCGCCGTTCGGGCCCAGGAAGCCCAGGACTTCGCCGCGTTTTATCTGCAGCGACACGCCGTCAACGGCCTTCAACTGGCCGAATGACTTACGCAGATCGCTGACTTCGATCAGGTTTTGCATGTGCGACATTGCCCTCGGGAGCGACGGCGCGGTGCGAAGGCCGTGTTCCCACAGTCACGATTTTTTTTGCTTGGTTGAGTCGGCCGACGACGGCGGGTCCGGCGTCGGCCGTACATGGTAGCGCCCGCCGCTGTTCCGCGGTGGCCTGTTGGCGGCAGGGGAATGTTCCACAGCCGATTCCGAGCGTCAACCTGCCCGGCGCAGACCATCGGCGGGCGCGGAAGTTCGATCGCGGCCGTCCGGCGCGGCCGGTCGGCTGCCCGCGCGCCGCTGACTGCGGCACGGTTTCGGATTATCCTGCGCCGCCTGCCTTCCGAACCCGTGGCTGACCCAGCATGCAATACCCACAGCGATATGGCGTGATTGTCGTCGGCGGCGGCCATGCCGGCACCGAGGCGGCGCTCGCCAGCGCCCGCATGGGCGTGCCCACGCTGCTGCTGACCCAGAGCATCGAGACGCTGGGCGCGATGTCCTGCAACCCGGCCATCGGGGGTATCGGCAAGGGGCATCTCGTCAAGGAGATCGACGCGATGGGCGGCGTGATGGGGGTCGCCGCCGACCACTGCGGCATCCATTTCAAGCGCCTGAACGCGAGCAAGGGGCCGGCGGTCCGCGCGACGCGCGCCCAGATCGACCGTGCCCTGTACCGAGCCTTCATCCGGCACCGGCTCGAAAACCAGCCCCACCTCGACCTCTTCCAGCAGGCGGTCGACGACCTCGTCGTCGAGGACGGCCGCGTGCGCGCGGTGGTGACCCAGATGGGCCTGCGCTTCGACGCGGATACCGTGATCCTGACCGTGGGCACCTTCCTCGCCGGGCTCGTCCACATCGGGGAAGCCCAGTACCAGGCCGGCCGGGCCGGCGACCCGCCCGCGAACAGGCTGTCGGCCCGCCTGCGCGAGCTCGCGTTGCCGGTGGGGCGGCTGAAGACCGGCACGCCGCCGCGTATCGACGGCACGACCATCGATTTTTCCCGGCTGCAACCGCAGCCTGGCGACGAACCGACGCCGGTGTTCTCGTTCCTGGGCGACCGCGCGCAGCACCCGCGGCAGGTCGATTGCCACATCACGCACACCAACGAGCGCACGCACGAGCTCATCCGGCGTTCGATCGCGCGCTCGCCGATGTACAACGGCCAGATCGCGAGCACCGGTCCACGCTATTGCCCGTCGGTAGAAGACAAGGTGATGCGCTTCGCCGACAAGACGGCGCACCAGATTTTCATCGAGCCCGAGGGCCTCGAGACCCGTGAAATCTACCCGAACGGCATCTCGACCAGCTTGCCGTTCGACGTGCAGCTGGCACTGGTGCGATCGATCGCGGGCTTCGAGCGGGCCCACATCACCCGCCCCGGCTACGCCATCGAGTACGACTATTTCGATCCCCGCGGCATCCAGCCCTGGCTTGAGACGCGCCAGATCGAGGGGCTGTTCCTCGCGGGCCAGATCAATGGCACCACCGGGTACGAGGAGGCGGCCGCGCAGGGGCTGGTGGCCGGGATCAATGCGGCGCTGCGTGTCCAGGCCCGCGAGCCGTGGTACCCGCGCCGCCACCAGTCCTACCTCGGCGTGCTGATCGACGACCTCGTCACGCGCGGCACGACCGAGCCCTACCGCATGTTCACCAGCCGGGCTGAGTACCGCCTGCTGTTGCGCGAGGACAATGCCGACCTGCGGCTGACGCCGACGGGCCGCGAACTGGGGCTGGTCGATGATGCGCGCTGGGCGCGCTTCGAGCGCAAGCGCGAAGCCTTCGACGGGGAGCGCAAGCGCCTTGCGGGGCACTGGCTCACGCCCGAGCGACTGCCGGCTGAAATCGCCACGGGGCTGCTGGGCCAGCCGCTGCGCAAGGAGCAGAACCTTGCCGACCTCCTGCGCCGTCCGGAACTCGATTACGCGACCCTCATGCGGATTCCCGGCGCGGGGCCGGGGGTCGACGATCCCGAGGTCGTCGAGCAGATCGAAATCGACGCGCGCTACAGCGGTTACCTGGCGCGGCAGCAGGAGGAGATAGATCGCACCAGCCGCCATGCCGACACCGTGGTGCCGGCGGACTTCGACTACCGTGCGGTGCCGGGCCTGTCGCGCGAAATCGTCGCCAAGCTGAGTGAATTCCGGCCCCACACGCTGGGCCAGGCGGCGCGCATTTCGGGCGTCACGCCGGCCGCGCTGTCCTTGCTGCTCGTCTATATCAAGCGGCACCGCGCGCCGGCCGCAGTCAACCAGTGAGCACCGTCGCGGCCTGTCTCCCGCGTGTCGTGGGCCGTCGACGACCGCGCGGATGACCGTGGCCCTGATCATTGCGGAAGGCGCGGCTGCGCTGGGGCTCGAGCTCGCGGCGCCCACTGCGGCGCTGCTCGCGCGCTACAGCGAACTCGTGATCAAGTGGAATCGGGTGGCCAACCTCACCGGGGCGCGCCGCGCGACCGATTTCGCGCGCAAGTTCGTCGTCGATGCCCTGGCAGTTGCGCCCTGGGTCGAGGGGCCGCAGGTGGCCGATCTCGGCAGCGGCGCCGGCCTGCCGGGGATGGTGCTCGCAATCCTCAAGCCGGACGTCCGCTTCCATCTGGTCGAGCCGCGCGCCCGGCGCGCCCGTTTCCTCGAGCAGGCCCGCATCGAACTGGGCCTCGGCAACGTCGAGGTGCACTGCGCGCGCATCGAGGACTGGACACCGCCGGTCCCGGTCGACGCGATCATCTGCCAGGCGGTGGGTTCGCTGTCGTACATCCTGGGCGTGACGGCCCATCTGCATGGTCACCGCGCGAAGGTGCTGGCCCTCAAGGGACAGCGGCCCGTGGCGGAACTCGCGGCCCTCGGCCCGGCCGCCGACGCCTGCGAGACCATCCGGCTGCGGGTGCCGGGCTGGGCTGAACGACATCTCGTGCGCGTGGACTGCAGCCGGCTGCCCGCACCGGCGTGAGGTGCGGCCGCCCGGGCGCTTTGTGCCATAATCGCCTGCCCGCGTCCGGCCAGTGGACGGGCTCCACCGCCGCGCGCCGGCATCTCCATTCCTGAGCAGACATTCCAGCGATCCATGGCGACAGTCTTCGCAATCGCGAACCAGAAGGGCGGAGTCGGGAAGACGACGACGAGCGTCAACCTGAGTGCTTCGCTGGCCGCAACGCGCCGCAGCGTGCTGCTGATAGATCTCGACCCGCAGGGCAACGCGACCATGGGGTGCGGGGTCGACAAGCGCCAGCTCGAGCTGTCGAGCTTCGACGTGCTGATGGGGCATTGCGGGATTGCCGAGGCCACGCGCCGCCTGCCGGAACTTGGCCTCGACCTGCTGCCGGCCAACGCCGACCTGACCGGCGCCGAGGTGGGGCTGCTCGAGGAATTCGGGCGGGAATTGCGGCTCAAGCTCGCGCTGGAGCCGGTGAGGAGCCGCTACACCCACGTCATCATCGATTGCCCGCCGTCGCTCAACATGCTGACGGTCAACGCGCTGGTCGCGGCCGAAGCCCTCATCGTGCCCACCCAATGCGAGTACTACGCGCTCGAGGGCATCTCGGCACTGCTCGATACGGTCGAGAAAATCCGCAAGATTCTCAACCCCGCCCTGCGCATAGAGGGCTTCCTGCGCACGATGTACGACCCGCGGAACAACCTCGCGAACCAGGTTTCGCAGCAGCTGCTCGAGCATTTCGGCGAGAAGGTCTATCGCACCATCATTCCGCGTAACGTGCGCCTCGCCGAAGCCCCGAGCCACGGTCTGCCCGCCCTGCTGTACGACAAGTCGTCGGCCGGTGCGCTGGCCTATCTGGCACTGGCTGGCGAAATGCTGCGCAAGGACGACGCCGAGCGTCTCGCGGCCGGAAAATGAGGACACGCAAGTGACGAAGAAACGAGCGCTCGGGCGCGGCCTGGACGCGCTGCTCGGCATGACCGCCGGCCCCTCACCGGACGCGGCGACTGCCCCGGCGGCGGCGGTTGGCGACCAGCTGCGCATGCTGCCGGTCGATCTCATCCAGCGCGGGCGCTACCAGCCGCGACTGGACATCAAGCCCGAAGCGCTGCAGGAGCTCGCAGATTCGATCCGGGCCCAGGGCGTCGTCCAGCCCGTGGTCGTGCGGCCGCTGCCTGATGGCGCGCGCTTCGAACTGATTGCGGGCGAACGGCGCTGGCGCGCCACGCAGCTCGCGGGTCTGCAGGAGATTCCCGCGATCGTGAAGGACGTCCCCGACCGGACGGTCATGAGCATCGCGCTGATCGAGAACATCCAGCGCGAGCAACTGAATCCGCTGGAGGAGGCGCTGGCACTGCAGCGCCTGATCACCGAATTCGAAATGACGCACCAGGAAGTTTCCGAGGCCGTCGGCCGCTCGCGCGCTGCGGTGTCGAACCTGCTGCGCCTGCTGGAGCTCGCGCCGACGGCGAAACGCCTGCTCGAGGAGGGCCGGATCGAGATGGGCCATGCGCGCGCGCTCCTGTCGCTGCCCCCCGAAGCGCAGGGCGAACTGGCCGAGCGGGTCGCTGCAGAGGGCCTGTCCGTGCGCGCAACCGAGAAACTCGTGCGCAATTACGCCGCGGGTGCGGCGCGCGCGAACACCCCCGTTCCCGTGCGCAGCGACCCGAATATCCAGCACCTCGAAGGACAACTGGCAGACAGGCTCGGCGCCGCCGTTTCGATCCAGCATGGGGCGAAGGGCGACGGCAAGCTCGTGATTCGCTACGGCTCGCTCGACGAACTCGACGGCATACTCGCGCACATCCGCTGAGCCTGCGGATGATCCACGTCAAGAAAAGTTCCGCGGCGATTGACGGGCCGGATCCAAAATCCATACAATCCGCCGGCTCCCGATGATGCTGCACTGCAAGCCCAAGACTGGCGGCGCCAGCCCCGGTACTTCAGGCGGGTGGTCACGCGTAATTGCAACGACGCTCGCGCTGCAGTTCGGCATCACGACCCTGATCGCTTCGATCGCGTATCCATGGGGTGGAGAGCGCGAAGCGCTTGCCGCCCTGTGGGGCGGCGCGGCCATCGCAGTACCCAACGCGGCCGTCGCGATGGTGCTCTGGTTCAAGGCGTCCCGGCTCGGCGTGCTGGGGGTCTTTCACCTGCTGCTGGCGGAAGGGCTGAAGCTTGCCTACATCGGCATCGCCCTGTTCGTCGCGGCACGCTATCTGGGCAGCGGCCCGGGCTGGTTGGGACTCCTGGCCGGTGTGGCAGGCGCCCTCAAGGCGCAATGGCTGGCAATGTGGTTCACGCGGAACGGATGAACATCCGCCGCGTCGCGGTAAGACTGAACGGCGATTCCTGAACTGAACTGGACGACGAGCGGACAAGACGCATGGCATCCGAACACGCAGAACACGCCCTGACGCCCACGGGCTATATCAACCACCACCTTTCCTTCTTCACGAAGCCGGTGGGGGATACGCCGTTCTGGAGTCTCAACGTCGACTCGCTGGTGATGTCGATCCTCGTTGGCGTGGTCGGCATCGGCTTCATGTGGCTGGTGTGCCGTGGCGCGACCGCGGGCGTGCCGGGCCGCCGCCAGGCCTTCGTCGAACTCGCCGTCGAGTTCGTCAATGACCAGGTTCGCAGCATCTTCCACGGCAACATCAAGTTCGTTGCCCCGCTGGCCCTGACCGTTTTCGTCTGGGTCTTCCTGATGAACTCGATGGATTTCCTGCCCGTCGACATCATGGCCTGGTTCTACAAGACCGTGTTCGGGCTCGAGAACTGGCGCCAGGTGCCGACCGCCGACATCAACACGACTTTTGCGCTGTCATTGTCGGTCTGGTTCCTGATGCTGTTCTACAGCGTGAAGGCGAAGGGGCTCGGCGGCTGGCTGCATGAACTCTTCTGCTCCCCGTTCGGTGGCAACCCGCTGATGTGGATTCCGAACCTGCTGTTCAACCTGGTCGAGTACATCTCGAAGCCGCTGTCACACAGCCTTCGACTCTACGGCAACATGTACGCGGGCGAAATCATCTTCCTGCTGTTGGGCCTCTGGGCCGCCACCGGCGTGGCCGGCACCTTCTTCGGGGCGCTGCTGTCCACCGGATGGGCGATCTTCCACATCCTGATCGTCGCCCTGCAGGCCTACATTTTCATGATGCTGACCATCGTCTACATGGCAATGGCCCATGAAAGCCACTGAGTCCAGATTGAATCCTGACTTCCACCTCTCCTACACGAAAGGAAATTGACATGGAAATCCTCCAGCACCTCGCCCAAGTCCAGGCCTTCACCGGCATCGGCATCGGCCTCATCATCGGTCTGGGCGCGCTCGGCGCGTGCGTCGGCGTCGCCATCATGTGCGCCAGCTTCCTCGAGGGCGCTGCCCGTCAGCCCGAACTGATGCCGCAGCTGCAGGCCAAGGTGTTCCTGCTGCTCGGCCTGATCGACGCGTCCTTCATCATCGGCGTCGGTATCGCGATGCTCTTCGCTTTCGGCAACCCGCTGCTCGCCGCCATCCAGACTGCTGCCGGCTAAGTACGGAACGGACGTCCTTCCCCAGCCCCCGGAAACCGAACCATGAATATCAATTTTACGCTCGTGTCCCAGATGGCGTGGTTCTTCGCCTTCGTCTGGTTCACCGCGCGTTTCGTCTGGCCGCCGCTGATGCGTGCGATCGACGAGCGCCAGCAGAAGATTGCTGACGGCCTCGCCGCTGCGGAAAGAGGCCAACAGGATCTGGTCAGCGCCCAGGGGCGGGTGGACGACTTGCTGCGTTCTGCCAAGCAGCAGAGCCAGGACATCGTCGCCGGTGCCCAGAAGCGGGCCGACGAGATGGTCGAGGAAGCCAAGGCCACGGCGCGGGTCGAGGGCGATCGGCAGATTGCCGCCGCCCGGGCCAGCATCGAGCAGGAGATCCAGCAGGCGCGCGAACAGCTGCGCACGCAGGTGGCGCAGCTCGCCCTGTCGGGCGCCGAGCAGGTGCTCATGCGGGAAATCGACGCCGCGAAGCACAAAGACGTGCTCGACCAGCTCAGCGCCCGCCTCTAGTCACACGGCGATAAGACATGCAAGAGAACCTCACGATAGCCCGCCCCTACGCCCAGGCAGCGTTCGAAACCGCCTGCGAGGCGGGCGAGGTCGCGGAGTGGGATGAAGCACTGCAGCTGCTCGGCGCCATCGTCGACGACCCGCAGGTGCAACAGCTGTTGACCGACCCGGCGCTCGGCCGCCAGCGGCTCGTCGAGCTCCTGGTCGATGTCGGCGGCAGTCGCTTCTCCGGCACTTTCCGGAACTTCGTCAAGGTGCTGGCCGCCGCGCGGCGCCTCGATGTCGCCCCTGAAATCGCCAGCGTGTTCGCGCAGCGGCGGGCGGCGCGGGACAACATCGCGAACGTCGAGGTGCAGTCCGCATTCCCGCTCGACGCGGCAATGGAGCAGCGCATCGCGCAGGCGATGCAGCAGCGGCTCGGCAAGGAAATCAGGATTACCCAGACCATCGACCCCACGCTCATCGGCGGTGCGCGCGTGAAGGTGGGTGACGTGGTCTACGACGCTTCGCTCAAGGGTGGCTTGAGCCAGCTGGCAAACGCATTCAACTTGAAGTGACCTCGGTGCATGTCCCGCGCAGGCGGGGCAGGCAACGCCTGAACAGACGAGGATGACCCATGCAAATCAGCGCGACTGAAATCAGCGAACTCATCAAGAAAAAGATCCAGGAGTTCGACCTCGCCACGGAAGCACGCACCGAAGGTACGGTGGTGAGCCTCACGGACGGCATTGCCCGCATCCACGGCCTGTCCGACGTCATGTCCGGCGAAATGATCGAGTTCCCGGGCAACACCTACGGTCTCGCGCTCAACCTCGAGCAGGACTCCGTCGGCGCGGTAATCATGGGTGAGTACCAGCACATCAAGGAAGGCGACACCGTTCGCTGCACCAAGCGCATCCTTGAAGTCCCGGTCGGCGAAGCGCTGCTTGGCCGCGTCGTCAACGCACTGGGGCAGCCCATCGACGGCAAGGGCCCGATCGATACGCCGCACAGCTCCCCCATCGAGAAGATCGCGCCCGGCGTGATCTGGCGCAAGTCGGTGTCGCAGCCGGTGCAGACCGGGCTGAAATCGGTGGATGCGATGGTGCCCGTCGGCCGCGGCCAGCGTGAGCTGATCATCGGCGACCGCCAGACCGGCAAGACGGCGGTCGCCGTCGACACCATCATCAACCAGAAGGGCACCGGCATTAAGTGCATCTACGTCGCCATCGGCCAGAAGGCGTCGTCGATCAATACCGTGATCCGCAAGCTCGAAGAGCATGGCGCGATGGACCACACCATCATCGTCGCCGCCACCGCGTCCGAATCCGCCGCGCTGCAGTTCATCGCCCCGTACTCAGGCTGCGCGATGGGCGAATACTTCCGTGACATCGGCGAAGACGCGCTCATCATCTATGACGACCTCACCAAGCAGGCGTGGGCCTACCGCCAGGTGTCCCTGCTGCTCCGCCGCCCGCCGGGCCGCGAAGCCTATCCGGGTGACGTCTTCTACCTGCATTCCCGTCTGCTCGAGCGCGCCGCGCGCGTCAACGAGGAATACGTCGAGAAGGAAACCGGCGGCCGCGTGAAGGGCAAGACCGGTTCGCTGACCGCCCTGCCGATCATCGAGACGCAGGCCGGCGACGTGTCCGCGTTCGTGCCGACCAACGTGATTTCGATCACCGACGGGCAGATTTACCTCGAGACCAACCTGTTCAACTCGGGCTTCCGTCCGGCCATCAACGCCGGCCTGTCGGTGTCCCGCGTCGGTGGCGCCGCGCAGACCAAGATCATCAAGAAGCTCGGCGGCGGCGTCCGACTGGCGCTTGCGCAGTACCGCGAACTGGCGGCCTTCGCGCAGTTCGCGTCCGACCTGGACGAGGCCACGCGCAAGCAGCTCGACCGCGGCCAGCGCGTCATGGAACTGATGAAGCAGAAGCAGTACGCGCCGCTCTCCGTTGCCGACATGGCGGTCTCCCTGTTCGCCGTCGACAAGGGCTATATCGATGATGTCGAAGTGAAGAAGGTCGGCGCCTTCGAAGCCGCCCTGCACGGCTACATGCGTTCGGCCCACGCTGATCTCATCAAGAAGATCAACGAGACCGGGGACTTCAACGACGCGATCGAAGCCGAACTGAACGGGGCCATCGCCAAGTTCAAACAGACGCAGACCTGGTAAGCGCTAAGGAAACATCCGCATGGCCGTCGGTAAAGAAATCCGGGTCAAGATAGCCAGCGTCCAGAACACGCAGAAGATCACGCGTGCGATGGAGATGGTCGCGACCAGCAAGATGCGCAAGGCGCAGGACCGCATGAAGGCGGCGCGTCCCTACGCCGACAAGATGCGCAACGTGATTTCCCACGTCGCGCAGGCGCACTCGGAATATCGCCATCCATTCCTGGTCAAGCGCGATGTGAGGCGTGTCGGCGTCATCGTGGTGTCCACTGACCGCGGCCTGTGCGGCGGCCTGAATTCGAACATGTTCCGACTGCTCGTGCAGCAGATGAAGAAGTGGCAGGCTGAGGGCACCGAGTTCGACGTCTGCACGATTGGACGCAAGGGCCTGCAGTTCTTCCAGCGGGTCGGCGGCAATGTCCTGGGCCAGGTCAGCAAGGTCGGTGACCAGCCCCACGTCGAACAACTGATAGGCACGGTCAAGATCATGCTCGACGCCTACATGGACGGCCGTATCGACCAGCTTCTGATCGCATCGAATGATTTCGTGAATTCGATGACGCAGAAAGCGCATCTCGAGCAGTTGCTCCCGCTGCAGGCCAGCGGTGAAGCGACCTCGGAGCACCACTGGGAATATATCTACGAGCCCGAGGCGCAGCCCGTCGTCGACCAGCTGCTGGCCCGCTACGTCGAGTCGCTGGTTTACCAGAAGGTCGTCGAGAACATCGCCTGCGAACAGGCGGCGCGCATGGTCGCGATGAAGAGCGCGTCCGACAACGCGGGCAAGCTCATCAAAGAATTGCAACTGATCTACAACAAGGCTCGCCAGGCCGCCATCACGCAGGAACTCGCCGAGATCGTCGGCGGTGCGGCGGCGGTTTGAGCCTGACACGAATTAGCTTAAGACTTCTCAGAGGAACCGAAGCATGAGCGGCAGCATCTCGCAAATCATCGGCGCGGTTATCGACGTCAAGTTCCCGACGAACGAGGTGCCGAAAATCTATGACGCGCTGAAACTCCAGGACGGATCCACGACCCTGGAAGTCCAGCAGCAGCTGGGCGATGGCGTCGTCCGCACGATCGCGCTCGGCAGCACCGACGGTCTTCGCCGCGGCATGGTCGTCAGCAACACCGGCGCGCCGATTTCGGTGCCGGTCGGCCAGAAGACGCTCGGCCGCATCATGAACGTGCTCGGCGAGCCGATCGACGAGGCCGGCCCGATCGACACCGACGAAACGATGTCGATTCACCGCGAGGCGCCGAAGTTCACCGATCTCTCGCCCGCGACCGAACTGCTCGAAACGGGCATCAAGGTCATCGACCTCATCTGCCCGTTCGCCAAGGGCGGCAAGGTGGGTCTGTTCGGTGGCGCCGGCGTGGGCAAGACCGTCAACATGATGGAACTCATCCGCAACATCGCGATCGAGCACAGCGGCTTCTCGGTGTTTGCCGGCGTCGGTGAGCGCACCCGCGAAGGCAACGACTTCTATCATGAAATGAAGGACTCGAACGTTCTCGACAAGGTGTCGCTGGTCTACGGCCAGATGAACGAACCGCCGGGCAACCGTCTGCGCGTCGCGCTGACCGGCCTGACGCTCGCCGAGAAGTTCCGCGACGAGGGCCGTGACGTGCTCCTCTTCGTCGACAATATCTATCGCTTCACGCTGGCCGGTACCGAGGTATCCGCACTGCTGGGCCGCATGCCGTCCGCGGTGGGCTACCAGCCGACCCTGGCCGAGGAAATGGGCCGCCTGCAGGAGCGCATCACGTCGACCCGCACGGGTTCGATCACGTCGATCCAGGCGGTGTACGTGCCCGCGGACGACTTGACCGACCCGTCACCGGCGACCACCTTTGCCCACCTTGACGCGACGGTCGTGCTGTCCCGCCAGATCGCCGAGCTCGGTATCTATCCCGCGGTCGACCCGCTGGACTCGACCAGCCGCCAGCTCGATCCGCTGGTCGTCGGTCAGGAACATTACGATACCGCGCGCGCCGTGCAGGGCACCTTGCAGCGCTACAAGGAATTGCGCGACATCATCGCGATTCTGGGCATGGACGAACTGTCCGAGGAAGATCGCCTCACCGTGGCGCGGGCCCGCAAGATCCAGCGCTTCCTGTCGCAGCCGTACTTCGTCGCGGAAGTGTTCACCGGCGCCAAGGGTCGTTATGTGCCGCTGAAGGACACCATTCGTGCGTTCAAGGCGATCGTGGCCGGTGAATATGACCACCTGCCCGAGCAGGCCTTCTACATGGTCGGTACCATCGAAGACGCGGTCGAGAAGGCGAAGTCGCTCTAAGCGAGGCACACGATGTCAACGATACACGTCGATATAGTCAGTGCGGAGCGCGAAATTTTCGCGGGCGACGCCGAAATGGTGTTCGCACCTGCTGTGCTCGGCGAAGTGGGCATCCTGCCGGGTCACGCCCCGATGCTGACCCAACTGCGCCCGGGCGAAGTGCGGGTGCAGATGAAGGGTGGGGAACAGCAGGCCTTCTACGTTTCCGGCGGCATGCTCGAGGTGCAACCGAGGATGGTGACGGTGCTGTCCGACACCGCGTTGCGGGCCCATGATCTGGACGAGGCCGCGGTGCTGAAGGCGAAGCAGGAAGCTGAAGACGCCATCAAGGATCGCAGCGGAAAGATCGACCTCGCCAAGGCACAAGCCGAACTTGCCGAGCTGGCTGCTCAATTGCAGACCATCCAGCGCCTCCGTCGTCGCGGCGGCTGATCGCCGCGCATCGGTCTATAGTTGACGGCGGACTGGACCATCCGGTTCAGTCCGCCCTGCCCGCTGCCGATAGTCCACCCGTGAAGCGCCAGGCGTTCGCTCCCATGCGGGGCTGCGCACGTCTGGAGGTCTCGCCGGGACCGGCCTACCATTCGACCCATCTGCCAAACGGAAATTTGCCGCATGAGCGTCGCTGTCTGCATCCTTGCCGCCGGCAAGGGAAAACGCATGGTTTCCACGCTGCCGAAGGTCCTGCACCGCATCGCGGGCAAACCCCTCGTGGGACACGTGCTCGACGCCGCGGCAGCCTGCGGAGCAATCAAGCCCGTCGTGGTGTACGGGCACGGGGGCGATCATCTTCTGGCAGCCTATGCCGGCCACGACATCCAGTGGGTCGAGCAACGCGAACAGCTGGGTACCGGCCATGCCGTGGCCCAGGCGCTGCCGCATCTGTCGCCGGCCGACCTGGTGCTCATCCTGTACGGTGACGTGCCGCTTTTGACCGCGGAGACGCTTGGTCGACTGCTCGACGCGGCCCAGGCCAGCGGTTTTGCGCTGTTGACGGTTGAACTGCCAGACCCGAGTGGATATGGCCGTATCGTGCGCGATGACAGGGGTGAAATCCTGCGCATCGTCGAGCAGAAGGACGCGAGCGCACGGGAGCGCGAGATCGGTGAAATCAACACCGGCATCATGGCGATCCGCGGGGAATTTCTTCACCGCTGGTTGCCTGCCCTCGGCAACGACAATGCGCAGGGCGAGTATTACCTGACCGACTGCGTCGCTGCGGCCGTTGCAGAGGGGATCCGCGTGGCCGGCGTCGTGGCGCGTGATGCGGCGGAGGTCGCGGGAGTCAACAGCCGGGTCCAGCTTGCGGAACTCGAGCGCGCTTTCCAGCAACGCTGTGCCATCGCCCTGATGGAGCAGGGCGTCACGCTTCTGGACCCGGCGCGGCTCGACATCCGGGGCGACGTCGAATGCGGACAGGACACGAGCATCGACATCAACGTGATCCTCGCCGGACGTGTGCGTATCGGCCGCAACTGCACTATCGGTGCAAACTGCGTGATCACCGACAGTGAACTGGCCGACGGCGCTGAAGTCCTGCCGAATTCCATCATCGAGGGCGCGCGTGTCGGCACCAATGCCCGCATCGGGCCGTTCGCGCGCATCCGCCCGGAAACCGAGCTTGGGCCCGATGTGCACATCGGCAACTTCGTCGAGGTCAAGAAGTCGCGCATCGATGCCGGTTCGAAGGCGAATCACCTGGCCTACGTGGGCGACAGCGAGATCGGGCGTAACGTCAACGTCGGCGCCGGTACCATTACCTGCAATTACGACGGCGCTTACAAACACAAGACCGTCATCGAAGACGACGTCTTCATCGGTTCCGATACGCAGCTGGTTGCCCCGGTGCGCATCGGCCGGGGAGCGACGATTGGCGCCGGCACCACCGTCACTGAGGACGTCGACGCTGACAGGCTCGTGATCAGCCGTGTTCGCCAGAAGGCGATTGCCGGCTGGAAGCGGCCGCGCAAGCCGAAATCCTGACCACGGCGAGCCCAGACCGCACAAGCGGCCGCGCGACAACTGCAAAGCTGCCTGATGCGCACCGTGCAACGGCAGGCGGCTCGGCCTGGCCAAACCACTGGCGCCAGGCCGCCGGTCATCCCATGCTGCGATCGAATATTCACCTGCCACAGGAGCATCCCTGAATGAGTCACGCGACAGCCGATCTCTACGACGAACACGGCGAGGAACTGCAGATTGCGAGCCCACTGTTCCGGGATTATGGCGGCAACCTTGTCTTCGAGGGGCAGGTCGTCACGTTGAAAGTGTTCGAAGACAACAGCCTCGTGCGCACCGCGCTCGAGGAGCGCGGTGACGGCCGTGTACTGGTCGTCGACGGCGGAGCTTCCATGCGGTGCGCGCTGGTGGGCGACATGCTCGCCGAACTCGGTCGTGCGAATGGCTGGGCCGGAATCGTCGTCTACGGTTGCGTGCGGGACGCCGCGCAGCTGTCGCAGATGAAGATCGGCATCAAGGCCCTGGGCACCAACCCGCGCAAGAGCGTGAAGAAGGGAGAGGGCGCGCGCGACCTCGTCTTGCGCTTTGCCGACCTGGTCGTCAAGCCGGGCCAGTACCTCTACGCCGACCTGGACGGCGTTGTCATCGCGAACCAGCGACTGGGATAGCCGCGGGCATGTCGAGCGCTTTCACCGTCGCCTGTGTCCAGAACTGCGCCGAGGACGATGTCGCCCTCAATATCGATGAAGCCAGCAGGCTGGTGCGGCAGGCTGCGGCTGCCGGCGCGCAGCTCATCTGCCTGCCGGAGAACTTCACCTGTCTGGAGGAGCGCGATGAGCTCTACCCCGTTCGCGCCTGCCGCGAAGCGGACCATCCCGCGCTGACGGCATTTCCAGCACTCGCGCGCGAACTGGGTGTGCACCTTCTTCTCGGGTCCCTGACGATTCGTCTCGACAGCGGCAAGGTGCACAACCGGAGTTACCTGGTCGGCGGGGACGGTGCGGTCCTCGCCACCTATAACAAGATCCACCTGTTCGACGTACAACTGAGGCAGGGTGAGATGTACCGCGAGTCGGCGACGGTCGAGCCGGGGACACACTGCACGCTCGCGACACTGCCGTGGGGGCAGCTGGGCATGACGGTGTGCTACGACGTGCGCTTTCCCCATCTCTATCGGACGCTGGCGCAGAAAGGGGCCGACTTCCTGGCAGTGCCGGCGGCATTCACTGCGACCACGGGCGAGGCGCACTGGCACGTGCTACTGCGGGCGCGGGCTATCGAGACCGGGTGCTATGTATTTGCGCCCGGACAGTGTGGGCGCCGGCGCTGGGGTCGTCGCACCTATGGGCACTCACTGATCGTCGACCCGTGGGGTGCCGTGCTCGCAGATGCCGGTAGCGAGCCCGGTTTCGTGCTGGCCCAGGTGGACCCAGCCCGGGTCGCCGAGGCGCGGGCCATGATCCCCTCCCTGCGTCACGACCGTCCGCTTGCTTGAAAGGTTCGGGTTCAGCGCTGATTAACGGGGGCCGCCGTAAAGTGCCGGCTCGATTGAACCGGCAGCAAGGAGGCACCGGCGACATGCGGCTCCCTGACCAGCGCCGAGAAGGGCGAAGAGTCCCCCGGGCGGCTCACGACTGCAGCGGCAGCACGGCACCGCCGGCATCGGGTCCGGTGCGGCTGCGTGTGTTGGGCCCGGCACCTTCGGATAAGATGGCGCCATGCGACTAACACTCGTGCTTGCCGGACTCTTGATGGGGCTGATGAGCGTTTGCGCCCAGGCCCAGGGCTTCGTCGAGCGCCGCGGGCTTGCGCCGCCGCCTCCACCGCTGTCTGCAACGATGGATCCCGACCGGGCCGCCGCGATAGCACGCGCCCAGACCGGTGGGCGCGTCCTGGACGTGCGGCCTGTACCGAATGGCGGCCGCGAGTCCTTCGCGGTCAGGCTGCTGCTCGACGCGGGGCGGGTCAGGACCGTCGTCATCGACGGCCAGTCCGGTCAACTACGCTGAGGCGGGCTGCCAACGATGCGAATACTGCTGGTCGAAGACGAACCCAAGCTGCTCGAGACCCTCGCCGCGCGACTGCGCGAGGAGGGCTACGCGGTGGACCTTGCCGCCAACGGTCGTGACGGCCTGCACCTCGGCAGCGAGTACCCCATCGATCTTGGCATCGTGGACCTCGGGCTGCCGGACATCCCAGGCACCGAACTCATCAAGCGCTGGCGCGTGGCCGGGCATGCGTTTCCCATTCTCATCCTCACCGCCAGGGGCAGCTGGGAAGACAAGGTGGCCGGGCTTGAACTCGGCGCCGATGACTATCTCGTCAAACCCTTTCACACGGAGGAACTGCTCGCGCGCGTTCGCGCCCTGCTGCGGCGGGCCGCGGGATGGTCGGACCCCAAGCTGCGCTGCGGCCCCTTTGTCCTGGATACCTCGGCCAAGACGTTTACGGCCGAGGACAAACCCGTCGAACTCACTGCTTTCGAGTACAAGGTGCTCGAATACCTGATGCTGCACGCCGGCAGGGTCGTCTCGAAAAGCGAACTGACGGATCACCTCTACGAAGAGGACGTCGACCGCGACAGCAACGTGCTCGAGGTAATCGTCGGGCGCCTGCGGCGCAAGCTCGATCCCGAACGCAACCTCAACCCGGTGGAAACCGCGCGTGGCCAGGGTTACCGCTTCCGTTTCGAGCGCGCGCAAGCGCGGCCGGCCGACTGAGCCGCGCGGCGGCTCCAGTCACCGCCCGCCCGATGCCGCTTTCCCTCAATTCCCGGATTCTCGTCGCCGCCGGCGTCGTGCTGGTCGCATTCCTGGGCACCGCAAGCTTCGCAATCGATCGCAGCTTCCGGGCGACCGCACTGACCGCCGTCCACGAGCGGCTGAAGGCGCAGATCTTCATGCTGCTGGGGCTCGCGAATTTCGATGCGCCCGGCGCGGCGCCGATGCCGGCAGTCCTGCCGGATCCCTCCCTGTCGGTACCGGACTCCGGCCACTATGCGCAGGTTTTCGACGGCCAGGGTGAATTGCTCTGGCGCTCGCGCTCCATGCTCGGCTTCGCGGTCCAGCCGCCGGCCAGCCGCGCGCCGGGGGAATTCTTCTTCGACGAGTTGGTGTCTTCCACCGACGAGGCGCTGTTCTGCACCAGTTACGGGGTCGAGTGGGAAACCCGCGGGCGGGCCGCGGCTCGAATCTACACGCTGCAGGCCTGTGAGGGGCGCCAGTCCTACAGCATGCAGGTGCGGCGCTTCCAACGCAGCCTCTGGGTCTGGTTTTCGATCATGGCAGCCCTGTTGCTGATGATACAGACGGCGATTCTCCGCTGGGGCCTGCGTCCCTTGCGCGCGGTCGCCCACGAGGTGCGGGCCATCGAATCCGGTCGCCAGGCTGCCATCACGGGGGAATATCCGCGCGAGCTGCGAGCATTGACGCGCAATCTCAACGCCCTGATTGCCGCGCGCGACACACACGTCCAACGTTATCGCAACGCGCTGGGCGACCTCGCGCACAGCCTCAAGACGCCGCTGGCCGTGCTGCGTTCGGCGCTGGAGGCGGGCAGATTCGATGCCGAGTCGGCGCGTGCCATGCAGGAACAGGTCGCCCAGCTCGACGATACCGTGCGTTACCAGCTGCAGCGCGCCGCAACAGTCGGCAGGTCCGCGTTCGCCCCGCCGGTCGAGGTCGCACCTATGGTCGAGCGGATCGCCGGCTCGCTGCGCAAGGTCTATCACGCGCGGCAGCTTGCGATAGATGTACAGGTCGACGGCGACTGCCGTTTCTTCGGGGACCAGGGGGACCTGATGGAGGTCGTCGGCAATCTTGCGGACAACGCCTGCAAGTGGGCGCGCCATCGCGTCGTACTCCGTGCGCAGGCATTGCCGCTGCGGCCCGGCCAGCGCCGCCATGCGTTGGAAGTGACGGTCGAGGACGATGGTCCGGGTATGCCGGCCCACCTCGTTGAAACGGCACTCCGGCGCGGCGGGCGACTCGACGAGTCCGCCGAAGGCCACGGGATAGGCCTGTCCGTGGTCCGCGACGTGATCGAAACCGGCTACGGCGGCATTCTCAGCATCGAGGCAGGGCCCGCCGGCACAACGGTGAAAGCTGTGTTCGAGTTCGACTGAGTCGGACTGCGGCATGGCTGGCCGGTACTGCTATAATCCAGAGCCTTCAGAGTGGGCCCACATGCAAGAATCTTCGCCAATCAATCCCGAAGCGCCGATCATCACGTCCGGTCGTCGCAAGGAATCCTATTCCTACGACGAGCTCATCGGCTGCGGGCGAGGAGAGCTGTTCGGGCCGGGCAATGCGCAGTTGCCCTTGCCGCCGATGCTGATGTTCGACCGTATCCTCAGGATTTCGGATGTGGGCGGTCGTTACGGCAAGGGCGAGATCAAGGCCGAGCTCGACATCCATCCCGAGCTCTGGTTTTTCAAATGCCATTTCGAGGGTGACCCGGTGATGCCGGGCTGCCTCGGTCTCGACGCGATGTGGCAGCTGGTTGGCTTCTTCCTCGCGTGGAAGGGTGGTCTGGGTCGGGGTCGGGCGCTGGGCGGCAGCGAGATTGCCTTCAGCGGACAGGTGACGCCGGATCGCAAGCTGGTCAGCTATCAAATCGACATCAAGCGCGTCGTGCAACGCGGCCTGGCGATGGGTATCGCCGACGCCACCATGACCGTCGACGGCGAGCAGATCTACACGGGAACGAACCTGCGCGTCGGCCTGTTCACCGAAATCTGAACCCGCGCCGGGCCCCGCTCGGGGCCCGGTGCAGCCTCATCAAATCCTCGCCAGCGCGCGCTCCGCTGCTTCGAGCGTCTGGTCCACATCCGCATCCGTGTGGGCCGCGGAAACGAAACCCGCTTCGAACGCCGACGGTGCGAGATATACCCCGGCCTCGAGCATCGCGTGGAAGAAGCGCTTGAAGCGGGCGACGTCACAGTTCATGACGTCCTTGAACGAGGTGATCTCGGCCTGATCGGTAAAGAACAGGCCGAACATGCCCGGCACGTGATTCACCGCGATCGCCACGCCCTTGCGTTCCCCCAGGGCGCGCATCTCGTTGACCAGCCGGGCGGTGATGCGCTCGAGACCGGCGTGGAAACCGGGAGCCGAAACGAGTTCCAGTGTCGCGAGTCCGCATGCCATCGCCACCGGGTTACCCGACAGCGTGCCCGCCTGGTAGATCGCTCCTGACGGCGCAATCTGATCGAGATATTCAGCCGGTCCCGCGAATGCACCGACCGGCAGGCCACCACCGATGACCTTGCCGAGCACGGTGAGATCCGGCGCGATGCCATAAAGCGCCTGGGCGCCCCCGCGGTGCACCCGGAAGCCGGTCATCACCTCGTCGAAAATCAGCAGCGCCCCATGCGCCGTGGTCACTTCACGCAGACATTCCAGGAATCCCGGCACCGGGGGAATGCAGTTCATGTTGCCGGCAACCGGCTCCACGATGATTGCCGCCACGTCGTGGCCTATTTCAGCCATCACGCTGCGAACCTGCTCGGCGTCGTTGTAGTTCAGCGTCACGGTGAGCTGGGCGAGCGCGGCCGGCACGCCGGGCGAGGTCGGGATGCCGAGCGTCAGGGCGCCGGAGCCGGCTTTCACCAGCAGTGAATCGGCGTGTCCGTGATAGCAGCCTTCGAACTTGATGATGCGATCACGGCCCGTGATGCCGCGGGCCAGCCTGATTGCGCTCATCGCGGCCTCTGTTCCCGAGCTGACCATGCGGACTTTCTCGAGACCCGGCATGAGGTCGCGCACCTTGCACGCGAGCGCAGTTTCAATCGCCGTAGGCGTGCCGAATCCAATCCCGCATTCCAGCTGCTTCCTCACCGCGGCCATCACCGCGGGGTGCGCGTGACCGACGATCATCGGCCCCCAGCTGCCGACGTAGTCGACATAGCGGTTGCCGTCCGCATCGACGATATGCGAGCCGGCTCCGCTTTCGATGAATACGGGTGTGCCGCCCACGCCGTTGAAGGCGCGTACCGGCGAATTCACGCCGCCTGGAATGACCGACTGTGCGTCGGCGAATAACGCCGCTGAGCGCTCAAACATGATGTTCTCCAAACAGGCTCGCATAGCGCGTTGCCGCCGATTCGACCGACGGTTGCGCAAAGAGGCCGGAAATGACCGCAAGGAAATCGGCGCCAGCAAGCACCAGTTCCGCACCATTCTCGGGTGTTATGCCACCTATCGCAACGATGGGAATGTCCAGCGAGGCGCGCGCGGCGCGCAGGGTCTCGAGCGGGCAGGGCCTTGCCTGTGGCTTGGTGCCGGAGGAGAAAAAGCTGCCGAACGCCACGTAATCCACGCCGAGCGAAGCAGCGCGTTTCGCACGCGGAATGTCGTCGTAGCAGGAAACCCCCAGCAGCAGGGATCGCCCTGGCTGCGAGGCAAGGGCTTCCCAGTCCCCATCGTCCCGGCCGAGGTGAACCCCGTCGGCCCCGACAGCCAGCGCCAGTTCGACGTCATCGTTGACTATCAGCAGTGCACCGCCGTCTGTGCATACCGTTCGCAGCGCGCGCAATTCCTCGCGGGCAAGCGCCGCGCTGACCGACTTGCGTCGATATTGGACGATTACCGCACCGCCGCGGATTGCCGCGGCGACCTGACCGGCCAGGGATTCGAACGACTGCTCGACATCGGCGGTGATGGCATACAGGCCGCGTTCCGGAATGGATGGCTTGCGCATGGTTGCTCCTACCTGGTCTGCCGATTCGGCAGAAACTGGACGCCACCAGTGTCGAGCGCGTTGGCGACGGAATGCCATGTGAAGTCTAGCCCCTGTGCCACGGCGAGCGGCGGAGTCTCGCCGCGCGCCAGGAGCGCCGCTATCGCACTGCCGAGCGTGCATCCGGACCCATGAAAGCTGCCGTCGAGCCGTGGCCACCGATAGCTCGCATAGAGCCGCTCGCCCCGGTACAGGTGGTGCTCGACGTCCACGGTCTGCTCATCCGCTCCTTTCACGAGCGTCCAACCCTCCGTGCGAACGAGCAGGTCTTCGAGACAGCGGTGACCTGAGGCCAACGCCAGGAGGCGGCCCTCGCGCGCGTTGGGCGTGCGCAGCGTCACGACGGGCCACAGGTGCTCGACCATTGCCTGGCGTACGTTGTCGTTCATCAGCGGGGAGCCGGAACCGGCCGCAATGACGGGGTCGAGTACCACCGGAATGCCGGGCGGCAGTTCGCGGACAAGCTCGCAGACCACCTTCAATACGTCGAGGGACGGAATCAGGCCAATCTTGCAGGCTGCAATGGGGCGTGAGTCCGCGACCATGAGGTCGAACTGGCGACGCAGGAGCGACGGCTCGACGGGGATGACTTCGTCCACGCGTCCGGTATTCTGCGCCGTGAGGCAGGTCAGGAGGGTGAGCGCGTGGCACTCGAACCTCGACGTGGTCTCGATGTCTGCCTGGATTCCAGCGCCGCTGGGGTCATGCCCGCCGAGGGCCAGAATCAGCGGCGGACGGACGAGACGAGGCGTCGTGGACATCCCCGGGGCTTCGGCATGGTGCGGTGAATTCATGTCTGATTCGATGCAGGACCAATCATGGCCAAGCGCTACCTCTGTGTGATTTGTGGCTACATCTACGATCCCGCCCTCGGGATTCCCGAGGAGGGCATCCCCGCCGGTACGGCCTTCGAGGATCTGCCGCCCAACTGGTCCTGTCCGGACTGCGGCGCGCGCAAGGACGACTTCGAAGCCCTCACGGACTGACCCACGGCTTCAATACGGCCAGAAGCACGACGGCGACCAGTACCAGGACCGGAAACTCGTTGATCAGTCGGTAGAACACGTGACCATGACGATTCGAGTCGTCCCGGAACCGGCCGACCAGGTGGCCAAGATAGACGTGATAGGCCACGAGGACCGCAACCAGCGCGGATTTGACGTGAAACCACGTGGTTTCGAGCAGCCACCCGATGCCCAACTGCCAGAGCAATCCGACACCCATCGCGAGCAGCAATACGACGCTGGGCGTCATGATTCCCCAATACAACTTCCGCTCCATGGTTTTGAAGCGCATGTTCCCCACCGTGTCCTCTGTCATCGCGTGGTACACGAACAGGCGCGGCAGATAGAACAGTCCGGCAAACCAGGTCACCACGAAAATCAGATGGAAGGCCTTGAACCAGAGGTAAGTCATCGCGGTTCTCCTGACGGAACTGGTGGCTCGGGCTATCGAAATCGATGAGCAGGTCCGGGATTCTAAGGACATTTCCCTGGTTGGCGCAGCCCGCGCCGGGCCAAATGCCCGATGGGCCACGCGGTTTCGATGTGCCCGTTTTCCCCCTCCGCGGGGGGGCGGTCCGGCGGTTGGGCGCGCCTTGCGCCGGCGCGTACCGGACACGCAAGCTATTAACGGCCATGGGCGGAAATGATATGGTCGCACCTCGCTCGGGCCCCGCCGGTCCGCCCTGCCGGACCCGCTGCGCGGGGCTCCAACCAGCATCCATTCACAGGCACATGGCTATGTTCGGAAACAAGAAGCGCCCACCGACCAAGGTCGATTCGGTCATCGGACACCAGACCCAGATAGTCGGGGACATCACGTTTTCTGGCGGTCTCCACATCGATGGTTCGGTGCGCGGGAATGTTGTCGCGAGGGCGGACGAGAAGGCGACGCTGACCTTGAGCGAGCGGGGCGCCATCGAGGGTGAAGTCAATGTCCCCTATGTCGTGCTGAATGGCGTGGTGAAGGGAGACGTGCGTGCGAGTGATCGTGTGGAACTCGCCTCCAACGCGCGCGTCGAAGGCGATGTGCACTACCGCATGATCGAGATGGCGATGGGCGCCGAGGTGAACGGCAAGCTGGTGCGGATTGCCGAGGAAGTCAGGGCGCCGCTCGCGCTGAGCCACGCCACGATAACGGCGGCAACCGAGGACGCTTGAAGCATTTTCGAACGTGGATGGTTGCGACGGATTCTGCAGGCCAAACAAATCGCGGAGACATGAAATGACGGTTGCTGAAGAATTGATGGCCCCTCTTGTTTTCACCGACGCCGCCGCACTCAAGGTGAAGACCTTGATCGACGAGGAGGGAGACGCGTCGCTCATGTTGCGCGTATTCATCTCCGGAGGCGGTTGTTCGGGTTTCCAGTATGGCTTCACGTTCGACCAGGCTGAAGGTGAAGGCGACACCGTGGTCGAGAACCATGGCGTGAGGCTACTGGTCGACCCAATGAGCATCCAGTACCTGATGGGTGCTGAAATCGACTACAGCGAGGGTCTCGAAGGCGCGCAGTTCGTGATTCGCAATCCGAATGCGCAGACAACCTGCGGTTGCGGTTCGTCGTTCTCCGTCTGACGGACAGCGACCCGCGCGGCCTTCAGTCCGGATCGTAAATTCCGCCGAGAATCACCGGTGCTTCTGCACCGGTGACCGTCGCAACATTCCCTGGCTCCCGTCGTAGCCGTCGCTCCGCCAACCATGCGAAGGTGCACGCTTCCACCGCGTCGCCCGGCATGCCGACATCGTCAGTACTCCGCACCGGATACTTTGCTCCTCCAGCCATCCTCAGCAGGCGCATCAGTTCGCTGTTGTGCGCCCCGCCGCCACAGATCAGCATCTCGGAGCATTCGGGCAGGTAGCGTTCGACTGACGACGTAACGGCATCGGCCGTGAATCGCGCAAGCGTCGCCTGGACGTCTTCGTGCGCCAGCCTGTATGGCAGCGCGCCCAGTCGGGCATCCAGCCACGCCATGTTGAAAAGCTCCCGACCGGTTGATTTCGGCGGATGTCGCGCAAAGTAGGGGTCTGCGAGCATTGAATTGAGCAGCCCGTCATCGGCCTTGCCGCTGGCGGCCCACTGACCGTTGACGTCCAGTGCCATGCCCAGGTGCCGCCTGGCCCAAAGGTCCATCAGGGTGTTGCCAGGGCCACAGTCGAACCCGATGAGGTGGTCCCCTGGCTTGCGGCTGAGCAGCGTGGCATTGGAGATCCCGCCGATGTTGACCACGGCAACGTCGCGCCATTCATTGCGGAACATCCGCTCGTGAAACCCGGGAACGAGCGGTGCCCCCTGGCCGCCGGCCGCGACATCCTTGGCGCGAAAGTCGGCGACGGTGACGATGCCGGTCCGGCGCGCAATGACGCTGGGATTGCCCAACTGCAGCGTGAACGCGGGCGATGAGTCCACGGAATGAACCACTGTCTGTCCATGGCTGCCGATCGCAGAGACGGATGCTGCGGCCGTACGCGCGGCCTTGAGCAAGGCCAAGGTGGCGTCGGCGAATGTGAGGCCGATTTCTGTGTGCAACGACCCCAGTTCGTTGATCGTCGTCTCTCCTGATTGCACCAGGCGCTCCAGCCTGTCGTGCAGCGATGCAGGGTAGGGAGTCTCGAGGAAATGCTTGAGATTGACTCCGCACTCATCTAATTCGACGAGTGCCGCATCGATTCCGTCCATGCTGGTGCCGGAAATCAGGCCCACATAAAGAGCCATTGGCGTCCGCCGTCCTTACATGTTGCTGGGCGCTGCCCGGTTCCGATCGCGCGCCGCATTTGCCACCATGCCAGAGGTGTCGCTGTCCTCGCCAATGGCTTCGA
>CALRPY020000022.1:60000-63215 GCA_943370145.1 Hydrogenophaga intermedia
CTTGGCTTCGCTGGCTCTTTAAAAATTTGGGTAAGTCGAATAGGCGCACAGACAGGCGCAAGCCTGTCGTATGTATGTACATTGCATTCGTATACTCAAGTATGACCGCAAGCTGAGAACGTTTGAGGTTATATGGTCAAGCGAATAAGCGTATGTGGTGGATGCCTAGGCGGCAGGAGGCGATGAAGGACGTGGTAGCCTGCGAAAAGCCTCGGGGAGTTGGCAAACAAACTTTGATCCGAGGATGTCCGAATGGGGAAACCCGGCCCTTTTGGGTCATTCGTATCTGAATAAATAGGATGCGAAAGCAATACCCGGGGAACTGAAACATCTAAGTACCCGGAGGAAAAGAAATCAACCGATATTCCCTTAGTAGTGGCGAGCGAACGGGGACCAGCCCTAAACCCATTGAGACGCTAGTGGAACAGTCTGGAAAGTCTGGCCATAGATGGTGATAGCCCAGTACACAAAAGCAACTCAATGGTTATTTCGAGTAGAACGGGACACGTGAAATCCTGTTTGAAGATGGGGGGACCATCCTCCAAGGCTAAATACTACCTGCCGACCGATAGTGAACTAGTACCGTGAGGGAAAGGCGAAAAGAACCCCGGAGAGGGGAGTGAAATAGACCCTGAAACCGCATACGTACAAGCAGTCGGAGCCTCGAAAGGGGTGACGGCGTACCTTTTGTATAATGGGTCAGCGACTTACTTCTCAGTGGCAAGCTTAACCGAATAGGGGAGGCATAGGGAAACCGAGTCTTAATAGGGCGTTTTAGTCGCTGGGAGTAGACCCGAAACCGGGCGATCTATCCATGGCCAGGGTGAAGGCAGGGTAATACCTGCTGGAGGCCCGAACCCACTCCTGTTGAAAAAGTAGGGGATGAGCTGTGGATAGGAGTGAAAGGCTAATCAAGCTCGGAGATAGCTGGTTCTCCTCGAAAGCTATTTAGGTAGCGCCTCGTGTCTCACTCCTAGGGGTAGAGCACTGTTATGGCTAGGGGGTTCTTTGGAACTTACCAAACCATTGCAAACTCCGAATACTAGGAAGTGCAATCACGGGAGACACACGGCGGGTGATAAGGTCCGTCGTGAAAAGGGAAACAGCCCAGACCGCCAGCTAAGGTCCCAAAGTTACAGCTCAGTGGTAAACGATGTGGGAAGGCTAAAACAGCCAGGAGGTTGGCTTAGAAGCAGCCACCCTTTAAAGAAAGCGTAATAGCTCACTGGTCGAGTCGGCCTGCGCGGAAGATATAACGGGGCTAAGCTGTACACCGAAGCTGCGGATGCCGAAAGGCATGGTAGAGGAGCGTTCCGTAGGCCTGCGAAGGTGTGCTGTAAGGCATGCTGGAGGTATCGGAAGTGCGAATGCTGACATGAGTAGCGATAATGCGGGTGAAAAACCCGCACGCCGAAAACCCAAGGTTTCCTGCGCAACGTTAATCGGCGCAGGGTGAGTCGGCCCCTAAGGCGAGGCTGAAAAGCGTAGTCGATGGGAAACAGGCTAATATTCCTGTACCTCTTGGTACTGCGATGGGGAGACGGAGAAGGCTAGGTCATCCAGGTGTTGGTTATCCTGGTTTAAGCGTGTAGGGAGTTCTTCTAGGAAAATCCGGAAGGGCAATCCTGAGGCGTGATGACGAGCCCCCTTTGTGGGGCGAAGTGACTAATGCCAAGCTTCCAGGAAAATCCTCTAAGCTTCAGGTATCAAGGGACCGTACCCGAAACCGACACAGGTGGGTGGGGAGAGAATCCCAAGGCGTTTGAGAGAACTCTGGTGAAGGAACTAGGCAAAATAGCACCGTAACTTCGGGAGAAGGTGTGCCCTCAGTATGTGAAGAGCTTGCGCTCCGAGCAGAACGGGGTCGCAGTGACCAGGTGGCCGCGACTGTTTATTAAAAACACAGCACTCTGCAAACACGAAAGTGGACGTATAGGGTGTGACGCCTGCCCGGTGCCGGAAGGTTAATTGATGGGGTTAGCTAACGCGAAGCTCTTGATCGAAGCCCCGGTAAACGGCGGCCGTAACTATAACGGTCCTAAGGTAGCGAAATTCCTTGTCGGGTAAGTTCCGACCTGCACGAATGGCGTAACGATGGCGGCGCTGTCTCCACCCGAGACTCAGTGAAATTGAAATCGCTGTGAAGATGCAGTGTATCCGCGGCTAGACGGAAAGACCCCGTGAACCTTTACTATAGCTTTGCACTGGACTTTGAGTTTGCTTGTGTAGGATAGGTGGGAGGCTTTGAAGCGTGGACGCCAGTTCGCGTGGAGCCATCCTTGAAATACCACCCTGGCAACCTTGAGGTTCTAACTCTGGTCCGTTATCCGGATCGAGGACAGTGTATGGTGGGTAGTTTGACTGGGGCGGTCTCCTCCTAAAGAGTAACGGAGGAGTACGAAGGTGCGCTCAGACCGGTCGGAAATCGGTCGTAGAGTATAAAGGCAAAAGCGCGCTTGACTGCGAGACAGACACGTCGAGCAGGTACGAAAGTAGGTCTTAGTGATCCGGTGGTTCTGTATGGAAGGGCCATCGCTCAACGGATAAAAGGTACTCCGGGGATAACAGGCTGATACCGCCCAAGAGTTCATATCGACGGCGGTGTTTGGCACCTCGATGTCGGCTCATCACATCCTGGGGCTGAAGCCGGTCCCAAGGGTATGGCTGTTCGCCATTTAAAGTGGTACGCGAGCTGGGTTTAGAACGTCGTGAGACAGTTCGGTCCCTATCTGCCGTGGACGTTTGAGATTTGAGAGGGGCTGACCTTAGTACGAGAGGACCGGGTTGGACGAACCTCTGGTGTTCCGGTTGTCACGCCAGTGGCATTGCCGGGTAGCTATGTTCGGAAAAGATAACCGCTGAAAGCATCTAAGCGGGAAACTTGCCTCAAGATGAGATCTCACTGGAACCTTGAGTTCCCTAAAGGGCCGTCGAAGACTACGACGTTGATAGGTTGGGTGTGTAAGCGCTGTGAGGCGTTGAGCTAACCAATACTAATTGCCCGTGAGGCTTGACCATATAACACCCAAACAATTTGATGTTTGTGTGTCTCTATGAAGACTGCAACAGCCGAAAATTTGCAAGACTACAAACCAAGACATCACATACCCAATTCGGGATAGCGCTAACGCGACATCCCAGCTGAATCGCTTGACGACCATAGAGCATTGGAACCACCTGATCCCATCCCGAACTCAGTAGTGAAACGATGCATC
>CALRPY020000023.1:0-63020 GCA_943370145.1 Hydrogenophaga intermedia
CGCACCAGCGCCGCGCCCACCACGGTCCCGTCGCCCGGTGACCGCTTCGCCGGCGGGTTCATGTGCCCAGCACGACGCCGCTGGCGGGATCCCACCACAACCACACGTGCTGGTCCCAGGTGATGACGTCCTCGGCATGGCGCACCAGATTGGGCTGCGTGACCTTGACGAGCTTGCCGCTGGCCAGGCGGACGTTGAACATCGACATGTCTCCCATGTAGGCGATGCCCTCCACGATGCCTTCAACGCAGTTTTCGGCGGTCTGCGCCGGCGCTTCGTGGCCCAGCGTTATTTTCTCCGGGCGCACTGCGACGCACAGCGCCGCATTGGGCGGCGCGGCGATACCATGGTCGATGAAGATCGCGCAGCCGGCCTCCGCCGATTCGATGCGCACGTAGTCCCTGTCCTCGTCGACGATGCGCCCTTCGAAGAGGTTCACGGTGCCGATGAAGTCGGCGACGAAGCGGGTGGTCGGGAATTCGTAGATTTCCTTCGGCGTGCCGACCTGCACGATCCGGCCCTGGTCCATCACGCCGATGCGGGTGGCGAGCGTCATCGCCTCCTCCTGGTCATGCGTGACCACGATGAAGGTGATGCCAAGCGTGTCCTGGATGTTCATCAGCTCGAACTGTGTCGATTCGCGGAGCTTGCGATCCAGCGCACCCAGCGGCTCGTCGAGCAGCAGCAGCTTCGGCTGCTTGACCAGCGCGCGCGCGAGCGCGACGCGCTGCTTCTGGCCACCGGAGAGCTGGTGGGGCTTGCGCCGGGCGAACGGGCCAAGCTTGACGAGTTCGAGCATCGCCGCGACCCGGTCGCGGATTTCATGCTTCGGGACGCGGTCCTGCTTCAGGCCGAAGGCGACGTTGTCGTGCACCGTCATGTGCGGGAACAGTGCGTAGGACTGGAACATCATGTTGACCGGCCGGCGGTACGGCGGAATGCCCGCCATGTCCTGCCCGTCGATCAGGATCGAGCCGCTGCTTGGCGCCTCGAAGCCGGCCAGCATGCGCAGCAGGGTGCTCTTGCCGCAGCCCGAGCCGCCGAGCAGGCAGAACAGTTCCTGGCGATGGATGTCCAGCGTGACGTCGTCGACCGCGGTGAAGTCACCGAACTTCCTGCTGACGTTCCGGATGCTGACGTAAGGAACGGCCGCCGGATCCCTCCATGGTTCGGCGGCCGTCGTCGGCCCGGGCTTGTCGCATGCTTGCACGCCCGTCTCCCCCCTGTGTCCCGTCGCCGCCGGACCGGCGCGCTACTGGTTGGTCTTGATGCGCGTCCAGGTCCTGGTCACCAGGCGGTCGTATTCCGGCGTGTTCACCACGTTCGGGAACAGGTTGCGCCTGGTCTGTTCGTCCGGATACACCGCCTTGTCGTTGCGGATGGACTCGTCGACCAGCGGCGTCGCGGCGGCATTGCCGTTCGGATAGTTCACGTAGTTCGTGATCGCGGCGACGACTTCGGGCCGCAGCACGTAGTCGATGAAGCGGTAGGCGTTCGCGGCATGCGGCGCATCCTTGGGGATCGCCATCGTGTCGAACCACATCAGCGAGCCTTCCCGCGGAATGAAGTACGCAATCTCCTGGCCGTTGTTCGCCTCTGCCGCGCGGTCGCGCGCGATGAAGACATCCCCGCTCCAGCCGAGCACGAGGCAGACCTCGCCGTTCGCGAGGTCGTTGATGTACTGCGATGAGTGGAAGTACTTCACGCTGGGCCGGATGCCCATCACCAGTTTCTCGACCCGGGCGAGACTTTCCTCCGTCTGGCTGTCGGTCGGCAGTCCCAGGTAGCGCAGCGCGGTGGGGAACACCTCTGAAGGGGCGTCGAGCAGGGTCACGCCGCAATCCTTGAATTTCGACACGATCTCCGGCTTGAAGATCATGTCCCAGCTGCCAATCGGCGCGTCCGGCATGCGCTCCCTGATCTTCGCGACGTTATAGCCGACACCGGTCGTGCCCCACAGCCAGGGCACGATGTGCTGGTTGTCAGGGTCGTAGCCGGCGAGGACCTTCATCACCTCGGGATCGAGATTCTTGTAATTGGGCAGCCTGCTCTTGTCGAGGGGCTGGAAGATGCCGGCCTTGATCTGTCGCGCAACGAAGCTCGCGGAGGGCACCACGATGTCGTAACCGGTGTTGCCGGCGAGGAGCTTGGCCTCGAGCACCTCGTTTGAGTCGAAGACGTCGTAACGGACCTTGATGCCCGTCTCCTTCTCGAAGTTCTTGATCGTGTCCTCGGCGATGTAGTCCGACCAGTTGTAGATGTTGAGGACCTGCTCGTCGGCGGGCGCCGCCGCTGCCTGTTCGCGCTGCGTCACGGCGGGCGCGCCGGCCTTCCCATCCTCACTCGTCGCGGGCGCCGGTTCGTCGCCGCCACCGCAGCCGAGCACCAGCGTCGCGATCGCGCCGAGCAGCAGGGCGTTTCGAAACTTGCTCATCATCTGTCGATCTCCCGGGCGAAGCGGCGCTGGCAGGCGCGTGTTCGGACTTGATGCGAGCCGACATTACGCGATTCGCCGGGCGCCCCGCAACCGGCTCGCGGGGCGCCGGAACCGCACTCCGGCATGGCTTCTTCGCGGTGCGCGATTGGCCCGTTCCGGTGCGTCAGCAGGCAATTCCCAGGGCGCGTGCGGTCAGGTCCAGACAGTGGCGGGCGCGCTCGATCAACTCATCGATCTCGGGGCGCGTCATGACCAGCGGCGGCGAGATGATCATCGTGTCCCACACCGCCCGCATGACGAGCCCGTTGTCGAAGCAGAAGTCGCGGCACAGCGTGCCGACTTCGCCGAGCGGGTCGAAACGCGTGCGCGTGGCCTTGTCGCGCACCAGTTCCAGTGCACCGATGAAACCGATGCCGCGCGCCTCGCCGACCAGTGGATGGCTTTCGAGTTCGCGCCAGCGCCGCTGCAGGTAGGGTCCGGTGTCCTCGCGCACGCGCTCGACCAGCCGCTCGTCACGAATGATGCGGATATTGCGTTCGGCGACGGCGCAGCAGGTCGGATGACCGGCGTAGGTATAGCCGTGGAAGAACTCGCCGCCGCCCTCGATCATCGTCTGCGCAATCGTGTCGGCGACCATCACGCCGCCGATCGGCAGATAACCGGACGACATGCCCTTTGCCATCGCCATCAGATCCGGCTTGAAGCCGAAGGTCTCGCTGCCGAACCAGTTGCCGGTGCGGCCGAAGCCGCAGATGACCTCGTCGGCGACGAGCAGGATGCCGTACTTGCGGCAGATCCGTTCGATCTCCGGCCAGTAGGTGTCCGGCGGGATGATCACCCCGCCCGCGCCCTGGATCGGTTCGCCGATGAAGGCGGCGACCTGGTCGGGGCCCAGTTCGAGAATCCTGTCCTCCAGCCAGCCGGCCGCCTTGCGGCCGAACTCGGCGGGCGTGAGCTCACCGCCGAGCTGATACCAGTAAGGCGGGTCGATGTGCACGATGCCGGGGATCGGCAGGTCGCCCTGCGCGTGCATCGCGGTCATGCCGCCGAGGCTCGCCCCGGCGACGGTGCTGCCGTGGTAGGCCTGCCAGCGGCTGATGATGGTCTTGCGCCGGGGCTGGCCCATGACGTCCCAGTAGCGGCGCACGAAGCGCACGATGGTGTCGTTCGATTCCGAACCCGAACCCGTGTACATCACGTAGTTCATGTGCGCCGGCGTGACCTCGGCGAGCAGTTCGGCCAGCGCGATCGCGGGCGGGTTGGTGGTCTTGAAGAAGCTGTTGTAGTAGGGCAGTTCGCGCATCTGCGCGGCGGCGACGTCGGCGAGCTCGTGGCGGCCGTAGCCGATGTTGACGCACCACAGGCCGGCCATGCCGTCGAGCAGGCGCTGGCCGTCGGAGTCCCACAGGTACACGCCCTCGGCGCGCGTGATGACGCGCGTGCCCGTGGCGTGCAGGGCCTTGGTGTCGGTGAACGGGTGCAGGAAGTGGCGGCGATCAATCGCCTGCCAGCCAGCGGTGTCGTGACGGTCGCTCAGTGTGCTCATACGTTCAGCAGCAGGAATTCCCGCTCCCAGGAGCTGATGACGTGGAAAAAGGTCTCGTACTCCTTCTGCTTCACCGCGACGTAGGAGCGCACGAAGCGGGCACCGAGCAGCTCGATCAGCGGTGCGCAGGATTCGAGCAGGCGCAGTGAATCCACCAGGCTGCGCGACAGCTGGTAGCCGAGGTTGTAGCCGCTGCCGGTCACCGGCGCGCCGGGGCGCAGGCCCTCCACCATGCCGAGGTAACCGCAGGCCAGCGACAGCGCGATCGCGAGATAGGGGTTCACGTCCGCGCCTGAGACCCGGTTCTCGATGCGCGTGGACTGCGGATCCGAGACCGGCACACGCAAGCCGACGGTGCGGTTGTCATAGCCCCACTGCACGTTGATTGGCGCGTAGCCGCCGCGCGCGATGCGCCGGTACGAATTCACGTTCGGCGCGAAGAAGGCCATCGCGTGCGGGATGTATTTCTGCAGTCCCGCGATGTGCGCCATGAAGAGGTCCGTCGGCTTGCCGTCGGCGCCGGCGAAGATGTTCGCACCGGTCGCCTTGTCGACGACGCTCTGGTGGATGTGCATCGCGCTGCCCGGCTCGTCCTTCAGGGGCTTCGCCATGAAGGTCGCGTAGATGTTGTGGCGATAGGCCGCCTCGCGACAGGTGCGCTTGAACAGGAAAGCCTGGTCGGCGAGCTCGAGCGGGTTGCCGTGCAGGAAGTTGATCTCCATCTGCGCCGCGCCCGATTCGTGGATCAGCGTGTCGATATCGAGCTTCATCGCTTCGCAGTAGTCGTAGATGTCCTCGAACAGCGGGTCGAACTCGTTGACGGCATCGATGCCGTAGGCCTGGCGCGCGGTCTCCGGGCGTCCCGAGCGGCCGATGGGCGGTTTCAGCGGGAAGTCCGGGTCGATGTTCTTCTCGACGAGGAAGAATTCCAGCTCGGGCGCGACGACCGGCTTCCAGCCCTTGCGGTCGTAGAGCTCGAGGATGCGCTTGAGCACCGTGCGCGGCGCGAGGTCGACTTCGCGGCCGTCGTTGTAGTAGCAGTCGTGGATGACCTGGGCGGTCGGCTCGGTGGCCCAGGGCACGACGCGGATCGTGTTGACGTCCGGCCGCAGCAGCATGTCCGGTTCGGTGGGGTCGGTGGTGTCCTCGTCCGGATAGTCACCGGTCACGGTCTGCACGAACACGCCTTCCGGCAGGCGCAGGCGCTCCTCCTGCCAGAACTTGCTCGCCGGCATGATCTTGCCGCGGGCGACGCCGGAGAAGTCGGGGATGATGCACTCGACCTCCGTGCAGTGCCGTTCCCGCAGCCAGCGCTCGAGGGAGCCTCGGCGGCTGGATGCGTCGTCGTCGGTGCTTGTATCGCTCATGGGAGACCTCGGCGGGACAGGTGCGCTGTCCCCGACGCGACCGGCGCGGCCACGGACCACGCTCGAGCGGGAACAGCAGGGCGCCATCATAGCGCCATCTCGCGGGCTTCTCATCGCGCGGCGCGGTCGGCTTGCCGCTGTCCGGACACGGGGGCATCATGGAACGCTTCCCCGTTCATGGTCGCCTGCCCCATGCGCAGTCCCGCTATCGAGGCGCACGTGCGCTCGTACTACGCCGCGTCCATTCCGCTGCCGCCGCCCGGTGCCCCGCTCGAGGGTGATCTCGACTGCGAGGTCTGCGTCGTCGGCGGTGGCCTGACCGGACTCACCGCCGCGCTCGAACTCGCCGAGCGGGGGCTCGACGTGGTGCTGCTCGAGGCAAACCGCGTCGGCTGGGGCGCGTCGGGCCGCAGCGGCGGCCAGCTGATCTTCGGCTATGCCTGCGAAATGCCGACGCTCGCCGCGCTGACCTCGCCGGCGGACGCGCGCCTGCTGTTCGACTGGTCGGTCGAGGCGATCGGCCGAATCCGCGAGCGCATCGCGCGGCACGCCATCGACTGCGACTGGCGCGACGGCCAGTTGCACGTCGCGATCAAGCCGCGCCAGCTCGCGGAGCTGCGCCATCTCCGCGGGCTGCTGGAGGGGACCTACGCTTACACGGGACTCGAGCTGCTCGACCGCGCGGCGCTCGCCAGCCACATCGACAGCCCGCGCTACGTCGGCGGCCTGTTCGATCCGCGCGGCGCCCATCTGCATCCGCTCAAATACACGCTCGGCATTGCCGCCGCCGCGCGCTCGGCCGGCGTGCGCATCTTCGAACAGTCGCGCGCGCTGCGCCTCGTGCGCGGCCCGGCGCCGGAAGTGCACGCCGCCCGCGGACGCGTGCGCGCCCGCCACGTCGTGCTGGCCGGCAACGCATGGCTGGGGCGCCTCGCGCCCGAGCTCGAGCGCAAGATCATGCCGGTCGGCACCTACATCGTCGCGAGCGCGCCGCTCGGCGCGGCACTCGCACGGCGTTGCCTGCCGACGGACGCGGCGGTCACGGATATCAATTTCGTGCTCGACTATTTCCGGCTGTCGGCCGATCACCGCATGCTGTTCGGTGGGCGCGTCAGTTACTCGAAAATCCCGCCACCCAATCTCGCGGGTTCGATGCGCCGGCGCATGCAGCGCGTGTTCCCGCAACTGGCGGACGTGCCGATCGACTACGCCTGGGGCGGCTATGTCGACATCACGATGAATCGCGCGCCGCATTTCGGGCGGCTGGATCCCGCGATCCATTTCGCGCAGGGCTTCTCCGGCCACGGCATGGCGGCGACCGGTCTCGCCGGCAGCGTGATTGCCGCGTCAATCGCCGGCGATCCCCGCCGCCTCGACGTGTTCGCGCGCATTCCGCACCGCGACTTCCCGGGCGGCCCCTGGCTGCGTACGCCGTCGCTGGTGCTGGCGATGGCCTGGTATCGCCTGCGGGACCTGCTCTAGCTGCCATGGTCAGCGCGAGCCTCGCGAAACGGGTGCCGGCCCTGCTGGGCACGATGGTCGCCACCGGCACGTTCTGCTTCTACGTGCTGCTGGCGCTGCGCAACCCGCACGTGGGCTTCCTCGCCGACGATGCGCTGTACCTGTTGATGGCGGACGCGTATTCGCCGTGGCGCGAGGCCGCGGGCCCGGTGTTCGACCACCTCAGGCGCTACTGCCACCTGCCGCCGTTCTATCCGCTCCTCCTCGCGCTCGCGGGGGCCGACAGCGAGCATCTCGCGCCTGCGCGCATCGCGACGGCCGGGTTCATGGCCGTGGCCTGGCTCACCTGTTACGCATGGCTCGTGGCCAGCGGCGCGCGGCGGGCAGTCGCCGCGCTGCTCACGCTGTTCTGCGCCTGGACGCCGGTGACGCTGCTCTACACGGTCGATCTCTGGAGCGAGGGCTTCTACATCGCGCTCGTGCTGGGCTGCCTGCTGTGGCTGCGGGTGATGGACTGGACGCGGCCCCCGCTGCTCGTGCTCGTGGGCCTCGGCCTCGTGCTTGGCTGTGCGATCGCAACCCGCAGCATCGGGGTCGCGCTGCTGCCGGCCGTGCTGTTCGCGCTGTATCGCCAGCGCCCCCGCGCCATCGTGCCCGTCCTCGCCGGACTCCTGCTGGTGTCGGCCGCACTCGCGCTGCTCGACATGGGGGACGAGGCGCCGTCCTACGGCGCCCTGATGCGCGATCACTACGCGGCGAACCCGGTGGCTGCACTGCAGCGCCAGGTCGCGGCGGTCGCCGCGCGCCTGCCCGCGGCGGCGCTGTACGATCTCTTCCTGTGGCGCGAGGCTGCTGGCTGGCGCCTGCCGGTCGCCGGCCTGCTCGCACTGTGCGTGGGCGTGGGCTTCGCGCGCGAATTGCGCCGCGCAACGCCGGTCGCGCTGTACTCCCTGGCCTATCTCGTCATCGCGTGGACCTGGCCCTTTCCGGACCAGACCGAACGCTTCCTGTTCCCGCTGCTGCCGTGCGCAGTCTTCTTCGCATGGCGCGGCGTCGAGTTCGGGCGAGGCCGCCAGTGGGCCGGCCTGGTCGTCGCGTTGCTGCTGCTGGCACTCGCCGCACCGGCCGTGCTCGCGACGCTGGCACGCGTGGCGACACCCGTGCCGGTGGCGCGTCTGGACAGCTTCCGCACCACGCGCTACTGGCTGGACCCGACCCGCGGTGGCGACGTCCTGGCCTCGCTGCGCAGTCTCTCGGCGCAGGAACGTGCCGCAGCCGATGCGGCGCGGATCGTGCCGCCGTCGGCCTGCATCTACACGCTGAACGTGCAGCAGGTGTTGCTGAAGGCGCGGCGGCCGGCTTTCCTGCCGCCGCGCAAGGCCCTCATGGAGCGCGGCCCGCCGTGGGGCTGCGCCTGGTTCCTGCTCGTTGCGAGCCCGCGCCCCGGCCTGGGCGCCTTCTACCCGTTGCCCTACCTGGCGTCCCACGCCAAGGCGCTCGCCATGCGGCGCCTCGATGACGAGGACTCCCGTTCCGCGGCGGCCGCCGTGCTGATGCGGGTGGAATGAGGGGCGCGGCAGCGCCCGGCGCCGCCGCCCACGGTGCTTCCGGTCCAGGCGACCGGTCGTTGCGTCCTGCCGTTCAGACCACGCCCGCGCGTTTCAATCCGGCGAGCACGTCCTCGCTCATGCCGAGCAGATCGCGATAGACCTCGTCGTTGTGCGCGCCCAGCGCCGCACCGGGCCAGTCGGTACGACCAGGGGTCTCGTCGAGCTTCGGGATGATGGCCGGAATCTTCAGCGGCTCGCCGTCGATCGTGACAGTCTCGAACAGGCCGCGCGCGTGGTACTGGGGATCGGCGAACATGTCGGCCACGCTGTAGATCGGGCCGGCCGCGACACCGCCTTTCTCGAGGCGCTCGAGCACCTCCGCCATCGTCAGCGAGCCCGTCCACGCCGCGATGAGGCCGTCGAGTTCCGCCTGGTGCTCCACGCGGTTCATGTTCTCCACGTACTTCGGATCCTTCGCCATCCCGGGCTTGCCCATCAGCTCGCACAGGCGCTGGAACATCGGGTTGGTGTTCGCGCCGATGATGATCGTCTTGCCGTCACTGGTCGGATAGATGTTGGACGGCACGATACCGGTGAGCGTCGAGCCCGACGGTTCGCGCACGACGCCGGCGCCATCGTACTCGGGCACCATCGATTCCATCAGGTTGTAGATCGCCTCGAAAATCGCGACGTCGACGACCTGGCCCTCGCCGTGCCGCGACTTGTCGCGTCCGATGTACGCGAGCAGGATGCCGAGCGCCGCGTGCAGGCCCGCGAGCGTGTCGCCGATCGAGAGGTTCGGCCGCACCGACGGCTGGCCCGGAAAGCCGTTCACGTAACGGAATCCGCCGAAGCCCTCGCAGACGGACGCGAAACCCGGCCGCGGCGCGTAGGGGCCGGTCTGGCCGTAACCGGAGATGCGGGCATAGATGAGCCCCGGATTCGTCTGCTTGACGTCGGCCGGTCCGATGCCCCATTTCTCCATCGTGCCGGGACGGAAGTTCTCGATCAGCACGTCGGCCTTGTCGACGAGCTGGCGCAGGACCTTGCGGCCCTCGTCGACGCGCAGGTCGAGGGTCACGCACTTCTTGTTGCGGGCCAGGCTGTGCCACCACAGCGCGGTGTCGTTCTTCACGACGCGCCAGCGGCGAATGGGATCGCCGCCCTCCGGCGGCTCCACCTTGATGACCTCGGCGCCGTAGTAGCCGAGGATCGTCGCCGCGAACGGGCCAGCGAGCAGTTGTCCCACTTCAATCACGCGCACGCCGTCGAGCGGCCGCTGCGTCTGCTGTCGAGTCGTCATTGGTCTGGCCTCTCCCGCCGGTGCTGCCGGCCCGGGTTCCGATTCACGTTCGTTGTTCTTGCTTGTGCGCGGTGACTGCCGTGCGCGCTCAGGTTATGTCGTGCGCCGCCAGGCTGGCAATCCGGCCGGCGTGCAGCGCGCAAGGAGTGCACCGAGCAGCACGCCCAGCGTGTCCGCGACGACGTCCGCGAAGGACGGCGCGCGCAGCGGCACGAAGCCCTGCGCAAACTCGATGCCGATCCCGAGCAGCGCCAGCAGCAGCGCGGTCCGCGGCCACTGCCCACGCGGCACGGCGACCGCGAACCACCACATCAGCAGCGTGAAGGACGCGGCGTGGTAGAGCTTGTCGGTCCACGGCAGGTCGGGACCGGGCATCCGCTCGAGCGGCAGCAGGCACAGCACGACCAGCGCGACCGTCTGCAGCCAGCCGGCGGCGAGCCATGCGCGTCGACTCAGCATGTCCGAAGCGGCAGGCGATGATGCCGGGCTGTGCTTGGCGCTGTGGGTGGCAAGGCGTCCTTTCCGCGGCTTGGCGATGGGCGGGCGCGGGCATGATAACCCGATGCCGGGGACGCGATGCCGTCCGGCTCCAGGAAATCCCGCGCGCCGCCGCTAACGGGAAGCATGAGATGCCCAATCCTGTTGCTCCTTGCGTTGTGCTGTGGCGGTGCCCTGGCGTGGCCTGCCGCCGCCGACGATTTCGCCCACGGCGTGGTCGCCTATCGAGAGGGGGACTATGTCGCGGCGCGCACCCGGTTCGAAGCGCTCGCCGCGCGCGGCGACGCGCGTGCCCAGTTCGCGCTGGGCCTGCTGTTCGAGAACGGCGAGGGCGTCGAACAGGATTTGCCGGTCGCCGCCGCGTGGTACCGCAGGAGCGCCGAGCAGGGTTACGCCAAGGCGCAGTACAACCTCGGCATGCTGCACCTGCAGGGCAGCGGCGTGAAACGCGACGAGGTCGCCGCCCGCGACTGGTTCGAACGCGCCGCGGCGCAAGGCAACCCCGACGCGGTGGCGCGGCTGCTGAAGTTCGCGGAGGACGGCGATGTCGCCGCCCAGTACGAGATTGCGGTGATGTACCTGAACGGAGGCGCGGTCACGCGCGACGCCCGCACCGCCGCGCGCTGGATGCAGCGGGCCGCGGCGCGCGGCCACCTCGACGCCATGTTCGCGATGGGCTGGTTGACGGAAACGGGCAAGGGCACCGAGCGCTCCTATGCCGCGGCCGCCAACTGGTACCAGCCGGCGGCGCAACAGGGACACGTCAAGGCCACCTACAATCTCGCCCGGCTGGTGCACCTGGGACAGGGTCAACCGCCGGATGCGGCGCGCGCCGAGCAGCTCTACGCGCAGGCCGCCGCCGCCGGCTACGTGCCGGCGCAGCTGTCGCTCGCGCTGCTGTTCGACCTCGGTGAACACCGTCCGCGCGACCCGGCGCGCGCGCTGGGCTGGTACAAGACCGCGGCCGCGAACGGCAGCGCCGAAGCCCAGCTCAATCTCGGTTACATGTTCGCGTCGGGCGATGGCGTGCCGGAGGACCCGCTGGAAGCCTACGCGCGGACCTATGCCGCGGAGCGCCTCGGCCATCCGTTCGCGACAGACAACCTGCGGCTGATTGGCGCGAAGCTCGGCCAGCCCGAAATCGTACGCGCCCGCGAACGCGGGGAGACCTACGTCAATCGCGCGCGCGCGCTGCCCGGCGTGGTGGTGGCAGCGAACCTCCAGTGAGGCGGCGGCGCCACGCCCGCCGATTTCCTGCGGTCAGTAACTGGCCGCGATGCCGGCAAACACCGCGAGGCCGAACCAGTTGTTGTTGAGGAAAGCGCGGAAGCAGCCGGCCGGCGTGCGTCCGCGAATCAGCCACTGCTGGTAGACGGCGAGCGCCGCCGCGGCGGCGAGGCCGAGATGATAGGCCGGGCCGAGTTCGGCATGGCGGCCGACGAGCCAGAGATCGACCAGCAGCAGGCCCTGCAGGAGGCCGATGATGAGGCGGTCCGCGTCATCGAACAGGATTGCGGTCGACCTGATGCCTATCCTGAGGTCGTCCTCGCGGTCGACCATCGCGTATTGCGTGTCGTAGACCAGCACCCACAGCACCACGGCCGACAGCAGCAGCCAGGCGAGCGGCGGCACACCGCCGGTCTGCGCCGCGAAGCCCATCGGCACCGACCACGCGAAGGCCGCGCCCAGCCACACCTGCGGCAGGTGGGTGTGGCGTTTCATGAAGGGATAGACCGCCGCCAGCGCGACCGCCACGAACGCGAGCTGTATCGTCAGCGCGTTCTGCGTCAGCACCAGCAAGCCCGCCGCGAGCACCAGCACGCCGAACAGCGCGAGCGCACGGCGCGGTTCGACCTCGCCGGTCGCCAGCGGCCGGTCCCGCGTGCGCTGGACGTGACCGTCGAAATGACGGTCCGCGTAGTCGTTGATCACGCAGCCGGCCGAGCGCATCAGCAGCGTCCCAAGCGCGAACACGGCGAGAACGTCGAGGTCCGGCAGTCCCGCCGCCGCGAGCCACAGCGCCCACAGCGTCGGCCACAGCAGCAGCAGGGTGCCGATGGGCCGGTGCAGCCGCATGAGCCTGGCGTAGGCCAGCCAGCCGCCACGCCCGGCGGTGGTCGTGTCCGTCGCCTTCGTGCTCATACCTTCGCGTACTCCACGCGTTGCACCGTCCAGCGCTGGATCAGGCGCTCGGCCAGCGCCGGTGCGTCGGCGAGCAGGCTGTCCGCAATCTGCTGCACGGTCGGCAACAGGGCGCGATCGCGGGTCAGGTCCGCGATCTTGAATTCCGCGACACCGGTCTGGCGCGTGCCCAGCACCTCGCCCGGCCCGCGCAGTTCCAGATCGCGCTCCGCGATCACGAAACCGTCGTTGGTCTCGCGCATCACCTGCAGACGGTGGCGCGCCGTCTCCGACAGCGGGCTCTTGTAGAGCAGCACGCAGTCCGACTGCGCGCTGCCGCGGCCCACGCGGCCGCGCAGCTGGTGGAGCTGCGACAGGCCCAGGCGCTCGGCGTTCTCGATCACCATCAGGCTCGCGTTCGGCACGTCGACGCCGACCTCGATGACGGTCGTCGCGACGAGCAGCTGCACGGCCCCGCGCACGAAGCGCTGCATCGCGAGGTCCTTCTCGCGGTCGTTCATGCGGCCGTGCACGAGGCCCACTTCAATCTGTGGCAGTGCCGCGGCGAGCGCCGCCGCGGTGTCCGTCGCGGCCTGCGAATCGAGATTTTCCGATTCCTCGATCAGCGGACAGACCCAGTAGGCCTGGCGCCCGGCGCGGCAGGCGTCGGCAATGCGCGCGACGATGTCCTCGCGCCTGCTTTCGGGCAGCACGCTGGTGCGCACGGGCTGGCGTGACGGCGGCAGTTCGTCGAGCACCGAAACGTCGAGGTCCGCGTAGGCCGTCATCGCGAGCGTGCGAGGGATCGGGGTCGCGGTCATGATCAGCTGGTGTGGACGCTGCTCGCCCTGCGCGCCCTTCTCCAGCAGCGCGAGACGCTGGTTGACGCCGAAGCGATGTTGTTCGTCGACGATCACGAGGCCGAGATTGGCATAGCTGACGTCGTCCTGGAACAGCGCGTGGGTGCCGACCACGAGCCTCGGTCCCGCTTCGCCCAGCAGCGCGCGGGCCTGCCGGCGCGCCGCCGCCCCGAGCCGGCCCGTGACGAGCAGCACGTCGATGGACAGCGGGCCGAACCAGCGCGCCAGCGTGCGCCCGTGCTGCTCGGCCAGGAGCTCGGTGGGCGCCATCAGCACCACCTGTTGCCCTGCGGCGAGCGCACTGGCGGCGACCATGGCGGCCACCGCCGTCTTGCCCGCGCCGACGTCACCCTGCAGGAGGCGCAGCATCGGCACGGGCCTCGCCAGGTCGACGTCAATCTCCTGCACCACGCGGGCCTGCGCGCCGGTCAGCGTGAAGCCGAATTCGCGCAACAGCCCCGCGCGCAGCGCGCGCGGCTCGCGCAGTGCCGCGGCGGAGAGCCGCTTCGCGCGCTGTCGCAGCTGACGCAGCGTCAGTTGGTGCGCCAGCAGCTCCTCGACCGCCAGTCGCCGCTGGGCGGGGTGATACCCCTCCCACAGCGCATCGACCGGCGCATCCGCCGGCGGCCGGTGCACGTAGCGCAGCGCGGCGGCGAGGGTCGGCAGGCGCTGGCCGAAATTGAAGTGGCGGGCCAGCAGCGAGTCGATCGGATCGGCCGCGTCCTCCTCGCGCGCGAGCACGTCGAGCGCGTGTCCCGTCAGCTTGCGCAGCCGCGCCTGGTGCAGGCCTTCTGTGGCCGGGTAGATCGGTGTCAGCGCGGCGTCCAGCGGCGCGTCGTCGGGCGCGTCGGGTGTGCCCTCGATGACCTGCACCTCGGGATGCACCATCTCCAGCGACTGCGGGCCCCGCCGCACCTCGCCGAAGCAGCGCACGCGGCGGCCAGCTTCGAGTCGCAGCTGCTGCGAACGATTGAAGTAGAAGAAGCGCAGGGTGAGCACGCCACTGTCGTCGGCGATGCGGCAGAGCAGGGCGCGTCGCCGCCCGAAATGAACCTGCGTGCTCTGGACGGTGCCCTCGACGACCACCTCGCTGCCGTGGCGCAGGCTGCCCAGCGGGGCCAGCCGGGTGCGGTCCTGGTAGCGCAACGGCAGGTGGAACAGCAACTCGCGGATGCTCCGGATGCCGAGCCTGGTGAACAGCTCGGCAATGCGCGGGCCGGCGCCCGGCAGGCGCTCGACCGCGTCATCCAGCGTCGGCGCGCGCGCCGCCATCCGGGGCAGGGGCCTCTGCTCAGGCGGCTGTCTCTTGTTCACATTTCGACCTGGATGCTGATCCCTGGCGCCTGCTGGCCACCGAGAACACCGAGAACACAGAGCTTCTCGTCGCGCGAGCGCGCGAATCCATGCGCCAACACGCCACGAGTGCCTGCAGGAAGGGTCGTTCTCCGTGCACTCCGTGGCCTCCGTGGTGAAACCCGAGTCCCGGGGCTGGGCGCTTCCTGTCATCGGACAGACTCGGCGCCCTGGAAACTCGGTGTTCTCGGTGGCCAGCGACAGCTTGGACCAGGCAGATGCGCTCGGATGTGACCAAGAGAAAGGCTCAGGCGGCGAGGGACAGTATCGCGTCGACCTCGACCAGCGCGCCGCGCGGCAGGGCGCTGATCTGGACCGTCGCGCGTGCCGGGTAGGGTTCGCTGAACCAGCGCGCCATTGCCGCGTTGACCTGCGGGAAGTTCGCAAGATCGGTCAGGTACACCGTCAGCTTCGTCGCGTCGTCGAGCGAGCCGCCGGCGGCCTTCGCGACCGCCGCGAGGTTCGCGAACACCTGTTCTATCTGCGCGTCGATGCCGCCTGCCACGATTTCCATCGTGGCGGGCGAGAGTGGAATCTGCCCGGACAGGTAGACGGTGTCCCCGGTCCGCACGGCCTGTGAATACGCGCCGATGGCCTGCGGGGCGTCCGGGGTGGAAATGACGATCTTGCTCATGCAGCTCCCTTCGTTGACGGATTCCGGGCTGGCGTATCCAGGCGGGCCGGCGCGCCGGCGCCAGGTCTCATGCTTTCTTGCGCGCGACGCGCACGACGGTCTTCACGTGGCGCACCGTGCGGATGACGTCCGCGAGGTGCTTGCGGTCACGCACGTTGATCACGAACCGGATGTTCGAATTGCGTTCGTTGCGCTCGGAGATCGTGACGTCCTCGATGTTCGCGTTCGCGTCGGCGACCGCCGCGGCGATCGTCGCCAGCACGCCGCGCCGGTTGATCACGTCCAGCGACAGTTCGACGCTGAACTCGCGCTCGACGTTCGGCGCCCATTGCACGTCGATCCACTTTTCCGGCGCGCTGCGGTAGTCGGCCACGTTCGCACAGTGCTGCTGGTGCACGACGATGCCGCGGCCGGCGGTCAGGAAGCCGATGATCGAATCACCCGGCAGCGGATAGCAGCATTTGGGGAAGGTGACGACCATCCCCTCCGTGCCCTGGATCACGAGCGGCACGGGCGGTTGCGCGAGCGCCTTCGCGCGGCGCCTCGCCTGGGTGTCGTCCGGCGGTTCGAGGTTCTCGGGCAGCAGCATGCGCACGACCAGCGGCGCGGGCCGATTGCCGAGGCCGATCTCTGAGTACAGGTGGTCGATGTCCTCGAGCTTGAAACTGCCGAGCACGTGGTTCAGCAGCTCGCGGTCGATCTGATCGACTTTCAGGCCGTGCGATTCCAGTTCGCGCTCCAGCATGCGCCGGCCGAGTTCGTGCGCCTCGTCGATCTGCAGGTTTTTGAGGTAGTGGCGTATCGTGGCGCGCGCCTTGCCGGTGACGACGAAGGTCAGCCACGAGGGATTGGGCCGCGCGCCCGGGGCGGTGACGATCTCGACGGTCTGGCCCGTCTCGAGGGGGGTGCGCAAGGGCGCCAGCTGGCGATTGATGCGACAGGCCACGCACTTGTTGCCGAGGTCGGTGTGGATCGCGTACGCGAAGTCGACCGCCGTCGAGCCGCGCGGCATTGCGAGGATTTCGCCCTTGGGGGTGAAGACGTAGATCTCGTCGGGGAAGAGATCGATCTTCACGTTCTCTAGGAATTCCTGCGAATTGCCGGCCTGCTGCTGCATCTCGAGGATGCCGCGCAGCCATTCGCGCGCGCGCTTGTTCGCGCTGCGCGCGGCGCCGTCGCCGGTCTTGTACAGCCAGTGCGCGGCGATGCCGGCCTCGGCCACCTGGTCCATTTCGTTGGTGCGGATCTGCACCTCGATGGGCACGCCGAACGGGCCGAACAGCACCGTGTGCAGCGACTGGTAGCCGTTGGCCTTCGGAATCGCGATGTAATCCTTGAAGCGCCCCGGCACCGGCTTGTACAGGCTGTGCAGGATGCCGAGCGCGCGGTAGCAGGTGTCGACGGTGTCGACGATCACGCGGAAGGCATAGACATCGTGCACGCCGGAGAAGCCGAGGTGCTTCTCGCGCATCTTCTGGTAGATGCTGTAGAGGTGCTTCTCGCGACCCAGCACGTGGGCGACCAGGCGCTCCTGGCGCAGGTGCCGCTTGATGCGGTCCTTGATCTTGTCGACGACCTCCTTGCGGTTGCCGCGGATGCGGAGCATCTCCTGCCGGATCACGCGGTAGCGCAGCGGGTACAGGGTCGCGAAGCCGAGGTCCTCGAGTTCGAGGCGGATCTGGTTGATGCCGAGGCGCTGCGCGATCGGCGCATAGATCTCGAGCGTCTCGCGCGCGATGCGGCGCCGTTTGTCCGGCCGCAGCGCGCCGAGCGTGCGCATGTTGTGCAGGCGGTCGGCGAGCTTGACGAGAATCACGCGGATGTCGTCCGCCATCGCCATCAGCATGCGCTGGAAATTGCGCGCCTGGGTCTCGGCGTGGGATTCGAATTCGAGCTGGGTCAGCTTCGACAGGCCGTCCACGATCGCGGCCACCTCACTGCCGAACTCATCCGACACGCGCTCGCGATCGACCGGCGTGTCCTCGATGACGTCATGCAGGATCGCCGCGATCAGCGTCTCGTGGTCCATGTGCATGTCGGCGAGGATGCACGCGACCTCCAGCGGGTGCTGGATGTAGGGTTCGCCGCTGGCGCGGGTCTGCCCCTCGTGGGCGGTGGCGCCGAATTCGTAGGCGTGCCGGATCTGCTCGATGTGCTCCGGCTGCATGAACGGGCGCACCCGCGCGCAGAGGTCGTCGATACGGAGCAGTTCGGGCTGGGCGTTCATACCGTGTGCGGCGCGGGGCCGGCGCCGGGGCGCCGGGGCAAGGGCCGCTGCGCGCGGCCCGCTGGACGGTAGCGGGTGCGGCGCGTCACGCCGCGCCTTCCGGGATCAGGGGTAGTCGGGCGGCGTCGGTTCCTGCGCCAGGAATTCCGCCGCAAGCTCGAATTCCTCGGCCGCGCGCTGTTTCGCGTCGAGTTCATCGAGAATCTCCACATTCATCATGCCCGCCGCGATTTCACGCAGCGCGACGACGGTGGGCTTGTCGCCGTCCTCGGAGACCAGGGCCTGTGCGCCGCGCGCGATCTGGCGGGCACGCCGGCTGGCGGTGACGACCAGCTCGAAGCGGTTCTCGACGAACGGCAGACAGTCTTCTACGGTAATCCGGGCCATCGTTTTCTCGCTGAAATGCTTGGGAATTACGGCCAGGCAGGATAACAGACGCCCCTTCAGGACGCCATCGGCCCTGGCGCCGTGCCGCGCCCTGGCGCGAGCGCCGCGGTTGCGCCGGCCGCCCGCTGGCGGGACGTGGCGAGGCGTGCGGCGCGCACGACGGCGGCCAGGTCGTCGCGGGCGCGCTCGAAATCGTCGTTGACGATCAGGTACTGGTACTCGTCGAAGTGGGACATTTCCTCCCGCGCGGCCTCCATGCGCCGTTCGATGGTGTCGGGGTCGTCCTTGCCGCGGCCCTCCAGCCGGCGCCTGAGTTCCTCGAGCGACGGCGGCATGATGAACACGCTGACGGCGTCCGGAACCAGCTCGCGGATGCGGCGGGCGCCCTGCCAGTCGATCTCGAGCACGAGATCGCGGCCACTTGCGAGCGCGGCGGCGACGCCGCTGCGCGAGGTCCCGTAGTAGTTGCCGAAGACCAGCGCGTGTTCGAGGAAGTCGTCGTGCGCGATCATGGCCCGGAAAGCCTCGACGTCGACGAAGTGGTAGTCGCGCCCCTGGACCTCGCCCGGCCGGATCCGGCGGGTGGTGTGCGACACCGACACGCCGATGCCCGCCAGCTGGTCGAGCAGCGCATGCACGAGGCTGGTCTTGCCCGCGCCTGACGGCGCGGAAACGATGAAGAGTTGTCCGGTCATGGCGGGCGGCCCGGGTCCGCTATTCGATGTTCTGGATCTGTTCGCGGATCTGCTCGATCAGCACTTTCAGCTCGACCGACGCGCCCGAGGTGTCGATGTGCGCGGACTTGGAGCCCAGCGTGTTCGCCTCGCGGTTCAGTTCCTGCATCAGGAAGTCGAGGCGGCGGCCGATCGGCTGGGTCTGCTTCATCACGCGCGTGACCTCGCCGAGGTGCGCCTCCAGCCGGTCCAGTTCCTCGGCGACATCGAGGCGCTGCAGCAGCAGCGCGCATTCCTGCTCGACGCGGGCCGGGTCGAGCGTGCCCGCGAGTTCCTCGATGCGCGCCGTGTGCCGCGCGCGGATGGCCGCGATGATCTCGGGCACGCGCTGGCGCAGCGTTTGCGCGATCGCGCTCATTGCGGCACAGCGCCCAAGCACCAGTTCCTGCAGTTTCGCGCCCTCGCGCTCGCGGTTGTCGACGAGTTGCGCGAGGGCCTGGTCGAGCTGGCCGAGGAGCGCGCGGGACAGCTCGTCGAAGTCCACCTCGGGCGTCTCCAGCACCCGCGGCCAGCGCAGGACATCGAGCGGGTTCAGCGCCGCGGGCTGGTCCATCATCTGGCCGATGGCGCGGGCGGCGCCGATCACCTGGCGCGCGAGGTCGGTGTTCACGCGCAGCTGGCCGGTGTCCGGGCCGGTGGCTTCGAAGCGCAGCACGGCGTCGACCTTGCCCCGGGTGCAGTGCTGTCCGATGCGCGCACGGACCTCGCCTTCCAGCACGCGGAAATCCTCGGGGAGGCGCAGCCCGACTTCAAGGTAGCGGTGATTCACGGACCGCAGCTCCCACATGGCGCGGCCCCACGTTCCCGTCGTTTCCAGCCGGGCGAACGCGGTCATGCTGCGCGCCATGTGATGCTCCTGAGTCGTCGCGAGAGGGGGCCCATCTTAACGATGCGGTGGCGATCGCGCCAAGCGACGCCCTGTATCGGCCTCGCGCCGGCCCCTTCCGCCGGCGCAGCCCCTATAATCCGGGCATCCATCCACTCGCCCCCGGTACCCATGATGAGCAAACGACCCAGCGGCCGCGCCCCCGACGAATTGCGCCATGTGCGCTTCACGCGTCATTTCACGATGCATGCGGAGGGGTCCGTGCTGGTCGAGTTCGGCAACACCCGCGTGCTGTGCACGGCGACCATCGAGGACCGGCCGCCAGCGTGGCTGAAAGGCCAGGGCCTCGGCTGGGTCACCGCCGAGTACGGCATGCTGCCGCGGGCCACCCACACGCGCTCCAAGCGCGAGGCGGCCCAGGGCAAGCAGGGCGGTCGGACCCAGGAGATCCAGCGCCTGATCGGCCGCAGCCTCCGCGCGGTGGTCGATCGCGAGGCGCTCGGCGAGCGCTCGATCGTCGTCGACTGCGACGTCCTGCAGGCGGATGGCGGCACGCGCACCGCGTCGATCACCGGCGGCTACGTCGCGCTGGTCGACGCCATCAACCACCTGCGCCGGCAGCGCGTGATCACGCGCAACCCGATTCACGGCGCGATCGCGTCGGTGTCGGTGGGCATCTGCCAGGGGGTGCCGGTGCTCGACCTCGACTACGCCGAGGACTCTGCCGCGGAAACCGACATGAACGTCGTGATGAACAACGCGGGCCACTACGTCGAGGTGCAGGGCACCGCCGAGGGGCACGCGTTCCGCCCGGACGAGCTGGCGGCGATGCTCGAGCTTGCCGGCAAGGGCATCCGCCAGCTGCTCGAAGCCCAGGAACGCTGCCTTGAGGCAGGCTGAGCGGACGCTGGTCCTCGCCACCGGCAATGCGGGCAAGGTCCGCGAACTGTCGGCGCTGCTCGCGAACGCCCGCTACACGGTGCGGCCCCAGTCCGATTTCGCGGTTGTCGAGGCGGAGGAGACGGGCCTGACCTTCGTGGAGAATGCGCTGCTGAAAGCGCGCAACGCCGCGGCACAGACCGGCCTGCCCGCGATCGCCGACGACTCCGGGCTGGTCTGCGATGCACTGGGCGGCGCGCCCGGCATCCATTCCGCACGCTATGCTGGACACGCGGCGAAAGATGCGGAGAACGTGCGGAAACTGCTCGCCGCCCTTGGCGACCTGCCGGACGCCGCGCGCAGCTGCCGTTTCGTGTGCGTGGTGGTCTACCTGTCGCATGCGGCGGATCCCTGCCCACTGATCGCCCAGGGCAGCTGGGAGGGCCGCATCGCGCGCGAGCCGCGCGGTGACGGCGGTTTCGGCTACGACCCGGTGTTCGTCGCGCAGGGCGCGGCGCTGACGGCCGCCGAACTCGAGCCCGCGCGCAAGAACGCCGCCAGCCACCGCGGACATGCGCTGCGCGCGCTCGTCGCGCAACTCGCGGCCCGCGATGCCTGAGTTCGACGTCGCGCGGATTCCGCTCGCGCTCTACGTGCATCTGCCGTGGTGCGTGCGCAAGTGCCCGTACTGCGATTTCAATTCCTACACCCGTGAGGGCGCGCTGCCGGAGGACGATTACGTCACCGCCCTGCTCGCCGACCTCGATGCCGACCTGCCCCTTGCCGCGGGCCGGCCGCTGGTTTCGCTGTTCATCGGCGGCGGGACGCCGAGCCTGTTCTCGGGCACCGCCGTGGCCCGGCTGCTGGACGGCATACGCGCGCGACTGTCCTTCGCGCCCGACGCCGAACTGACGCTCGAAGCGAATCCCGGCGCGGTCGACGCCGCGCATTTCGCCGCCTACCGCGCGGCCGGCATCAACCGGCTGTCGATCGGCGTGCAGAGCTTCCGCGCCGCGCAGCTCGCGAAGCTGGGCCGCGTGCACGACGTCGCCGACATCGAGCGCGCCATCGCCACGGCGCAGGACAGCGGCTTCGACAATTTCAACCTCGACCTGATGCACGGCCTGCCGGGTGACGCAGCGGACGATGCGCTGCGTGATCTCGAGCGGGCCTTGTCCTTCGCGCCGCCACACCTGTCGTGGTACCAGCTGACGCTCGAGCCCGGCACCGCTTTCGCGCGCCGGCCGCCGCGCCTGCCGCCGCACGACCGCGTCGCGGACGAATTCGAGCGTGGCTGCGCCCTGCTCGCCGGGGCGGGCTATGCGCGCTACGAGATTTCCGCGTTTGCGCAGCCCGGCCGCGCGGCCCGCCACAACCTCAATTACTGGCAGCACGGCGATTACCTCGGTATCGGCGCCGGCGCGCACGGAAAACTCACGACGGCGCAGGGGATCCTGCGCAGCGCGAAGCGCCGGCAGCCCGCGTCCTACATGAAGGCGGCGCTCGCCGGCCGTCCGGCGGGCACCGTCGAACCCGTCGCCCCCCGCGATCGCATTGCCGAGTTCATGCTCAACGCGCTGCGCCTGCAGGGCGGTTTCATGCGCGAGTGGATGCGGGCCCGTGGCGGCATCGACGCGCCGGCGGTGGAACCGCTGATCGCCCTGGCGGTTGCGCGCGGCTGGCTCACCGACGATGGCCTGCGCTGCGTGCCGACCGCGCTCGGTTACCGCTTCCTGAACGATCTGCAGCTGCTGTTCGTGCCCGATGCCGACGACGGGATGCTGGACGACACCCCCGTCGGGGTGGGCCGGGCCTGAGGCAGGCGAGCATGCATGCGATGTGTCTCGAGGCGGTGCACCGTCCGCTGGTCGCCCGCGAGCTGCCGATCCCCGTGCCGGCCGCCGACGAGGTCCTGATCGAGGTGAGCGCCTGCGCGGTCTGCCGGACCGATCTGCACATCGTCGATGGCGAACTGGCCGACCCGAAGCTGCCCCTCGTGCCGGGCCACGAAATCGTCGGTCGCGTCGTCGAACTGGGGCGCGAGGTCCGGCATCTCGCCATCGGCATGCGGGTCGGCGTGCCCTGGCTGGGTGCCACCTGTGGCCGCTGCGACTACTGCCGTAGCGGGCGCGAGAACCTGTGCCCGTCCGCGCGTTTCACGGGCTATCACCGTGACGGTGGCTATGCCGGCTACACGGTCGCAAAAGCCGCGTACAGCTTCGAAATCCGCGGCGACTATACGGATGCCGAGGCCGCGCCGCTGCTATGCGCCGGGCTCATCGGCCACCGCTGCCTGCGCCAGGCGGGCGATGCGCGGCGGCTGGGCATCATGGGCTTCGGCGCGGCCGCGCATATCGTGGCGCAGGTCGCGCGTTTCGAGGGGCGTGAGGTGTACGCCTTCACGCGGCAGGGAGACGTCGCCGCGCAAGCGTTTGCGCGCAAGCTCGGCGCGATCTGGGCGGGCGACGCCGACACCCTGCCGCCGCAGCCGCTCGACGCCGTGATCATCTTCGCGCCGGTCGGCGCGCTGGTGCCGCAGGCCCTGCGCGCGCTTGCGCCGGGCGGGGTCGTCGTCTGCGGCGGCATCCACATGAGCGACATTCCTTCGTTCCCCTACAAGATTCTATGGGGGGAGCGGCGAATCGTTTCCGTGGCGAACCTGACCCGACGAGACGCGGAGGAATTCCTCGAACTCGCGCCCCGCGTGCCGGTGCGCACGGACATCACGGTGCTGCCGCTGGCCGACGCGAACCTCGCGCTGGATCGCCTGCGCGCCGGTGAACTGACCGGCGCCGCGGTGCTCGACTGCCGGAGGAGCTTCACCTCTCCCGCCCCGGGAGAGGTCGACACCGAAGGCGGCGGGTGAGGGGGGGGGCTCCGTCCGCGCAGCGCCACTCTGAGACGACCCTCACCCGCCCGCTGCGCGGCCGGCCTCTCCCGGGGCCGGAGAGGCGAAGAACCGCTGTTCACCTCTCCCGTTCCGGGAGAGGTCGACGCCGAAGGCGGCGGGTGAGGGTGGCCTGCGCCGGTGCTGCGCCGCGCGGAACTCAGGCCTTGCGCCGCTTCCAGCCCAGCGCGGCCAGCGCGCTGCCGAACAGCCACACGGCGCCCGGCACGGGCACCGGCTGGATGCTGTAGAGGCTGGTCGTGCCGCTGACTTCGTTCGCCACGGCGAGATAACCGCGCCCATTGTCGGTGAAGAAGCTCAGGCCTTCCGGGCCGATGTCGCCGGCGGTGAACAGCATGTCGATGAAGCTGACGTTGTTGCGGTCGGACAGATCCCAGACCATCACGGCATTGCTGCGCTCGAGGCCGAGGAACATCAGCGTCGTGGCGCCCAGTTCGCCGATCACCACGCTTTCGGGCTCGGGCCCCTTGTTGTCGCTGCGGCCGTCGTCCCACAGGGCCGGGAACTGCGCCTTCACGATCTGCTCGAGCTGGTCACCGGAATCGAAGACCAGGTTGCCTGCCGCATCGAGGATGGAGAAGGAGCGGCCGCCGAACGCGAGCAGCTGGTCCAGATCCCCGTCGCCGTCGGTGTCGCCGGTGAGGCTGACGGTCAGGCGGTTCAGCTTGTCGTTGTTCGTCTTGTAGTCTGCGCCGTGCGCGGCCTTCAGCGCCGCATCGAGCAGCGGGTCGATGTTCGCGGATCCAACGCGGACCTCCTCGTTGAAGCCCGGCCAGTCCGCCCGCGCGTCGCCCTCGTTGGCGGTGACGTAGAACTGCTGGCCGCCCTGCGAGAAGCCCGCGATGGCGTCGGGCAGGTACATGCCCTTGACGTTCCAGTTCCGGATATTGCCGTTGAGCGCGGCGTTGCCGGCGCCATCCCGATCGGAGACGTCGATGCCGTTGCCCGACAGGCTGTGATCCTTCAGGCCCAGCGCCTTGATGGCGGTCACCGTCGACGAGGCGATGTCGATGACGGCCACGGCGTTGTTTTCCTGCAGCGTCGCGAGCGCGGTGGTGCCGTCGGCGCTGATCGCGATGTATTCCGGCTCCATGTCCTGGGCGACGCTGGCATTCGGCCCGAACAGGCGCACGCCGGCGGCTTTGAGCGTGGCGGCATCGAAGCCCGCGAAGCCCGCCGTGCTGGCGGCGTAAGTCGCGCCGTCGATGATGCTGAGCGAGCCGACCGGGTCGCCCGCGGGGCCGATGTTGTAAGCGGTGGGCTCGCCTTCGTTGGCGACCAGCACGCGGCTGCCGTCCGGCGTCCAGCTCAGCGAGTCGGGATTCGCACCGACCGTGACGTCGGCGAGCGCAGCCAGCGTCGTCGTGTCGAAGAAGCGCACGAGCCCCGGATTGGCCTTGTTCGCCGCGGTGATGGCCACCGCCGCGCGGCCGTTCGCGATGGACACGCTGTTGACGCCGCCCAGCGCGGGTGACTGCAGGTAGATGCTCGAGTAGAGATTGCCCTCGAAATCCAGGATGTCGATACCGCTGCGGCCGACCGGACTGGTGGCTTCGGCGTCCGTGCCGACCACCCAGAGGCGGCGGTTGGCCGCGTCAAAGGCGAGGATTTCGGCGCCTTGGGCCGTCGATAGGGTGGTCCCGCGGTGGCCGAAGGTCCATTCGTGCGCGAAGTCGAAGAGCGGGCCGGCGGCGTAGCCGGGCGCGCTGGCGAACGCGGTGCACAGCGCCAGCGCCAAGTGGTTCATTTTCATGGGGTGTACTCCTGAAGCCTGGATATTCCTGGTGGCCCCGAGGGCGTCCTGCACCCGGCCGCACGATGGCGCGAGGCGCGTCCGCTCCGCCTCTTCCGCGGGGGCTCCCATGCTCGCCTCCGGATGTGACAGAAAGGTGACGCCCGTCGCAGTTCACTCGGCGGCGAACCGCTCAAGTCGCGTTGCCGGTGGTCGATACGAGTCCTGAGCCGAACCATCACATGGAAGACCCGTCATGCCCCTGAACCTCGAACCGTTCCGCTTCCTGATTTGCGACGACATGCGCGACATGCGCATCACCGTGCGCGCGATGCTGGAGGGCTTACAGGTCAAGCACATCGTAGAAGGCAAGTCCGGTGAAGAGGCACTGGAGTTGCTCGCGAAGCACCAGATCGACGTCGTGCTCTGCGACTACAGCATGGGCGATGGGCGGAACGGTCAGCAGACGCTGGAGGAGGCGCGCGCACGCGGCCTGCTCAAGCCGACCGCGGCGTGGCTGATGCTGACGGCGGAGCAGGCGCTGGAACTCGTGATGGGCGCCATCGAGAACAAGCCGGACGACTATCTGGTCAAGCCGATCAACAAGACAGCGCTGAACCTGCGCCTCGAGCGCGTGATAACGCGCAAGCTCGCGCTGCGGCCCGTCGAGTCGGCGCTTGCGGCCGGCGATTACCTCAACGCCATCCGCCTGTGCGACGAACTCGGTAACAAGTATCCCTCGATCAAGTCCGAAGTGCTCCGCACCAAGGTCAATGCCCTGCTCTACTGCGGCGAGTTGAACCAGGCGGCCGAGATCTGCGCCGGCCTGCTCGCGGAGCGTGAACTTCCGTGGGCCATGCTGGCCCTGGGACGGACGCGCCTCGAGTCCGGCAACCATCGGCAGGCCAAGATGATGTTCACGAAACTCATCGACAAGCATCCGCACGTGATGGAGGGCTATGACCTGCTTGCCGGCATCGAACGACAGCAGGGCAATGGAGTCGAGGCGCAGCGCCTCATCAAAGAGGCGCTCGAGATCTCGCCGCGATCGATCCGGCGCCAGCAGCTGCTCGGCGACGTCGCCGCCGAGAACGGTGACTACGCCGAGGCCGCGCGCGCTTACGAGCGGGCTGTCGAGATGGGCGAGGATTCGTTCTACGGCCGGCCGGAGGACGTGGCCGGCCTGGTCTACGCGGTGATGAAGCACAAGACCCCCGATGCCGCGATGCAGCTGCTGACCGACATCGCCAAGCGCAACGCGCGCAAGCGCGGTGCGCGGCAGGCCAACTGGCGACTGACGACCATCGAGTCCAAGGTCCTGCATCGCATGGGCAGGAAGGAGGACGCGGCCGGCGCGGCGCGCCGGGCGCTGGCGGAGTACAGGAACGACTCGAACAGCAACAGCATCGCGTCGACGATCGAGCTTGCGCGCAGCTGCTACGAGGTCGACAGCCTGGACGACGCGCGCTGGGTCATCAGCCGGCTGGTGCGCGAAAACTTCGACCGGCCGGAGGTGCTGGAGCTCGTGCAGAAGATGTTCGACGAACTCGAAAAGCACGACGAAGGCGCCGCGCTGATAGAACACGAGCGGGAAGCGATCATCAAGACCAACAACGAGGGCGTGATGCTGGCCAAGACAGGGCGTTTCGACGACGCGCAGGCGATGCTGCAGCAGGCGGCGGAAGAGCTGCCGAACAACCTGACCGTGCAGCTCAACGTGGTGCAGGCCACTCTGATGCAGATACAGAAGCAGGGGCCGACGAACCAGACGCGCTATCTCGCGCAGGAACACCTCGCCCGTGCGAGCCAGCTCGCACCCCGCTCGCCCAAGGTCATCCAGATGCGTGAAAAGCTCGCCGAGCTGACCGGGCCGGTGGTCGAAAAGGCTTCCGCATGAACGCCCCGCAGCCCGCGCCCCAGCGTGACGAGTTCGCCGATCTCCTGGCGAGCGCGGTCCACGACCTGAAGAATTCCCTCGGCCTCGTGCTGAACTCGGCGGAGCACATCGTCGACACCGAGGCCGTGTCGCGCGAGGGCCATTCAACCCTGCAGGTGCTCCAGCACCATGCGCGCCGGGCAAGCACGGAGCTTATAAACCTGCTCGGCATGTACAAGCTGCAACGTGGGAGCCCGCTCGTCGTGCCGTCGGTCGTGTACTGCGCCGAACTGCTGGAAGAGCTGGTCGCGTACAACATGCCCCTGCTGTCGAGCCGGGGCATCGAACTTGAAATCGACGTTTGCGAGGCGGACGAGGGCTTCTTCGACCGCAACCTCGTGCTGAACGTGCTGAACGCGGCGATCAACAACACCTTCCGCTACGCCCGGCGGCGCGTGACCCTGGGCTGCCGCGTCAGGGAGGGCTACACGGTGTTCAGCGTCACCGATGACGGCGAAGGATATCCACTGGCCCTGCTCGGCAGCGACTTCGACGCGGTGGGCACCGGCGATCGCAAGCAGGGCGGCACCGGTCTCGGCCTGTATTTCGCGAGCCGCGTCGCCGCGCTGCACACGCACCGGGACAGGGTCGGGCGTGTCGAGACTTCGAACCGGCCGGGCGCATGCTTCGAACTGTACCTGCCATGAGTGCACGCGAGCGAATCGGGTCTGCGGCCGACTCGCTGCCGGTCCACGCGCGCCATGGGTCATCACCATGAATCTCGAATCTCTGCAGTTCCTGATCGTCGATGATCTTCGCGACATGCGCATGAACCTGCGCGGCATTCTGGAGAGTTTGCAGGCGAAGCGGATCGTCGAGGCCAGGTCCGGCGACGACGCCCTCGAACAGCTGCAACGCCACAAGGCCGATGTCGTGCTGTGCGACTACAACATGGGTGATGGCCGCAACGGGCAGCAGACCCTGGAAGAAGCGCGAGGTCGCGGTCTGCTCAAACCCACGGCGGCCTGGTTGCTGGTGACCGCCGAACAGATTCCGGAGGCCGTGATGGGGGTCGTCGAGAACAATCCCGACGGCTACCTCGTCAAGCCGATCAACAAGCAGCTGCTGCTGCAGCGCCTGGAGCGTGTGATCCCGCGCAAGCGCGTGCTCGGGCCGGTGGAAGCCGCCTGCGCCGCCGGCAGCTTTGGCAGCGCCGTGACCGCCTGCGAGGGACTCATCGAAAAGTATCCGGCGCTGCGGCCCGACCTGTTGCGGCTGAAGGCACGCGCCTTGCTGGAGCTGGGCCGCTTCGACGACGCGGCGGAACTCTGCTTCGGGGTGCTGACGGAGCGTGAGCACCCGTGGGCGCTGCTGGCGCTGGCGCGCGCACGCCTTGAACTGGGCAGCGCGCGGGATGCGCGACGTTTTCTCGGCCAGCTGATCGACAAGCACCCGAGCGTGATGGAGGCCTACGATCTCCTGGCGCGCATCGAGCGCGAGGCGGGCAACCACACGGAGGCCAGGCGCGTGCTGAACAGCGCGCTCGCCATCTCGCCGCTGTCGGTGCGGCGTCAGCAGACGCTCGGCGACGTGGCCGCGGAATGCGGGGAGTTCGCCGAGGCCGCCCGTGCCTACGAGCGCGCGGTGCGCCTGGGCGAGGACTCCTGCTTCGCGCGCCCGGAAGATGCCGCCTGCCTGGTGCAGGCGACGATGAAGGGCAAGGGCGCGGAAGCCGCGATGCGCGTCATGCAGGACATGGCCAAGCACAACGGTCGCCGGCGCGGCGGGCAGGCGCCGGACTGGCGTCTGCTGACGGTTCAGGCCCGCCTGTTGCGGGAACTGGGCCAGACGGCCGAGGCGGAGGCGGCGCTGCTGCAGGCGCTGACGCTGTACCGTCGCGACAACGAGCACGACAATGCCGCGCACTCTCTCGATCTCGTGCGCTGCTGCTACGAGCTCGGGCATCGTGAAGAGGCGCGGGGGGTGGTGCGCAAGCTGGTGCGGGAGAACTTCGACCGGGCCGCCCAGCTCGAACTCATCGAGAAGATGCTGGACGAATTCGGCGATGCGGCCGATGGCAGTCGGATCATCGACGAGGAGCGCGGCGCCGTCATCAAGATCAACAACGACGGCGTGCTGCTGGCGAAGAGCGGACGCTACGGCGAAGGGCTCGCGATGCTGCAGCAGGCCGCGGAGGAGTTGCCGAACAACCTGACCGTCGTGGCGAACGTCGTGTTCGCGACGCTGATCCAGATGCAGAAGGAGGGCGTCTCGCAGCAGGTGCGTTATGTCGCGCACGAATACATCGCGCGCGCCGAGCGCCTCGCGCCCCGCTCGCCCAAGGTCGCCCAGTTGCGCGCGCGCCTTAACGCGCTCGAGGCGCCGCAGCGGGCGCCCGCCGGCGCCTGAAGGCGCGGATCTATTTCCGCGCCGGGTGGAATTCGCGCAGGAAGGGCGGCTGCTGGCGCCACGGCCTGCCGGCCAGCAGGCCACCGTCGACCACCAGCGCATGCCCGCTGACATAGGACGACTGCTCGCTCGCGAGCCACCACACGGCGTCCGCGATCTCGGACGGCTGGGCCATGCGGGGCATTGGCTGGTCGTCGACGTGCTCGGACCGGATCTTCTCCATGCGGGCCTTCCAGCGCTCGTCGGTCACGCCGGTGTGGATGGGCGTCTCGACGTTGCCCGGGCAGACGGCGTTGACGCGGATGCCCTGCTCGACGAGTTCCAGTGACACCGATTTCGTCAGCTGCACCACTGCCGCCTTGCACGCGTTGTAGATGTGGGGCCCGTAGCCCGAGGTCAGCCCCGCCGCGCTCGCGATGTTGACGATGGCGCCCTGCTGGCGCGGCAGCATCAGGCGCGCGGCATGCTTCATGCCGAGAAACACGCTGCGCAGGATCACGGTCTGCGCGTAATCCCATTCCTCCACCGGCAGCTCGGCGATGGGGCCCAGCGCGCCGACGATCGCCGCGTTGTTGACCATCACGTCGAGCCGGCCGTGGCGTTGCGCGACGGCCTCCATGGCACGCACGAAGTCGTGCTCCTCGCGCACGTCGAGATGCACGGCGAGCGCGGCGTCGCCAAGTGCGGCGGCGACCTGCGCCGCCTTCGCGTCCTGGATGTCGGCAATGACGACGGCGTGGCCACGCGCCGCGAAGGCGCGCGCGCAGGCTTCGCCGATGCCGCTCGCGCCTCCGGTGACGAGACAGACGGGCTGGTCGGACATGGTGTTCTCCCTGCTGAAATGCGAACCCCCGCCGTAGCGGGGGTTGCCTGGTCGCGTGCGGTCCGCGTTCGCCTAGTGCCGGTGGCCGCAGAGCGCCTTGCCGCAACCGCCGACGACCGGCGGACCTGAATCGCAGCCGAGATTGCTGCTGCCGGCGATGGCGGTCGCGGTGAGCAGCTTCGCCACCGGGGTGTCGGCGGGCGTGTCGGCCAGCGGCAGGCCGGCCATCGCGCACAGTTGGCCCCAGTTGGTGACTTCCTCGCTCATGCGGTGCTTGACTTCGACGGTGCGGCCGTTCGCCGCGCAGTGGTAATCGTAGGTCGGCATGGATGCTCTCTCAGAAGTTCTTGGTCGAGTGATAGGCGCGCGCCGTACTGCCCGCACCGAAGGATGAACCACCGCTGCTGTCGCTGCCGACGTTCGAGGCCTGCATCACCGACGCGCGCGTGAAGGTCTTCTCCACCGGCGCATCCGCGGGCGTGTCGCCGGGCTCGATGCCGGCGCGCCGGCAAAGCTCACCCCAGGTGGTCACTTCCTCGCTCATGCGGTGCTGCGCCTCGACCGTACGACCGTTGGCGGCGCAGAGGTAATCGTACTTGGGCATGGTGTGTCTTCTCCAGATGAGTTCGCGGGAGCGTGGATTATAGGGCGGGCGACCGCCGACGTCGCTGCCCCGTCGGGGCTGGGCCATCCGACGCGAATCCTCCCGCCGTGGCGCAGGTCGGCCCGGATGCCGGCGGCAGCCGGTGCAGCTCAGACGCCCTGTTCGGGTGGGGCGACGCTGTTCAGGGTGCCCGCGCAGGTACGCTCCCTCACGTGGCCGCGTCGGGCGAAATGCGGGGCGCCGCGCGGGAATTCCGCTCGACAGTGCCGCCTCGACCCTGGCCCCGCTTGGGCCGTTCCGCGTCGTGGCGCAGCCTCACGCTGCAGTCCCCGCGGTGCGGGGCAGACATCGGACTGAACGCCCCACAAGGAGGACCCATGGCCAGACCGCTACGCCTGCAGCTGCCAGGCGCCTGTTATCTCATCACCTCCCGCGCCCGCCACCGGGACACCCTGTTTCCCGACCCTGCCGACCGGCAGGCGTTCCTGGATCTGCTCGACCGCACCTGCCGGCGTTACCGGTGGCGCTGTCACGCCTGGTGCCTGGCGCAGGACCACTACCAGCTCGTCATCCGCATCGAAGCTGCGAACCTCGGCGCCGGCATGCGACACCTGAACAGCGTCTATTCGCAGCTGCTGAACCGCCGCCACGCCAGCGGCGGCAACCTGTTCGAAGGGCGCTATGAATCCGCGGTGGTGGATGCCTCCCGCTACCTCGTCGAGGCTGTCACGCAGGTGTTGGGCACGCCGGTGCGGGAAGGACTCAGTGGACGGGTCGCGGACTGGCCCTGGTCGAGCGTGCGGGCAACGGCCGGCCAGGCCGAGGCGCCGTCCTGGCTCGCGGTCGACGAGGTCCTGCGTGGTTTCGCCGACGACCCGGTCGTCGCGGCCTCGACCTTCCGCGCCGCGCTCGAACGCAAGCCGGTGGTGACAGGTGAAGAGACGCAATCCATCGGCAACTGTCTCGCGGACGCCGACTTCATGCTCCGCCTGCTGGCACGGGCGCCGCGCCGCACGGCGGGGCTTGCCCGCGGTTCGCGCCGCGTCCAGCGGCCGCCACTGGCCGATTTCAGCGCGGCACATGCCGATCGCCGCGAGGCGATACGCGCGGCCTGGCGCAGCGGCTGCTACACGCAGAAGGAGATCGCGCGGCATTTCAACGTGCACACCGCCACCGTCTCGCGCGCCGTCGCGCCCGCGCGCGACTGGCTCCCGGTGTCGCCAATCTACGCGCCGGAGCCGCGCCATGCCGCCGACTGACGCCGGCCTGTTCGATTATTCCGTGAGCTATGGCGTGCCGTCGCTGTTCATGACCGCGGTATTGGTGATCGTGCTGCCGCTCGTCTACTTCAAGTTCGCCCGCCGGCGCCACCCCCGCTGGCCCGCGCGCGCCGCGGTGCTGGCGACGGTGTGGATGACTGCCTTCGCCGTCGCCTATGGCGACGTGCTGTGGAAGGCGTGGCACACGCAGCAACTGTGCGATGCGGAGGCGGGCGTGAAGGTTTATCGCAGCGTGCGGGTGCCCGGTGTCGAATCGCGCGATGGGTTGCTGGCCTGGTCCACACGGCACGTCGCGCAGGTCGAGGACTACGTCGTCGAGAAACCGTGGCGCTGGGCTGACGACGAGGCCGGGGACGGGCCTTCGCCGCGGCCCGAGTACGTCTACCACGTTGTCTATCGGCGCACCGCCTTCGACGTGTCGCAGCAGGTCGTGACGCTCCGCCGCGCGGAGGGTGGCGAGGTGCTCGCCGCGTTCACGGGCTTCCACGCGAATCACGGCTGGCTGGACGAGCCGCTCAGCGCCTTGCCGGGGCCGCCGACACCGTACTGCCGCGGTCCTGGCCTGCCCGGTCGCCGCGGACAGCCCTCCACGAAGGAAGAGTTGATACTGGCCGCGTTCAAGTACGGGACGCAGCCCTAGCCGGTTGTCGTGGCGAGTGCCCGGCGTGGCCGTGATTCCCGGGCGGTGAATGTCGAGTCCGGAGCAGGGAGGTTCCGATGCGTTTCCAGGATCTGCACCGCAACGCGCTGTGGGCCAGCCTCGCGTATGTGAACTGGGGGGCCGAGTCCGCAGGGGCGGCCGCGTCGAGTGCGCGGGGTCTCTCCGCGCGCTGGTTGCACCGTCTGTTCGGCGGGGCGAGCCCCGCGTGGTCCATTCCTTCGAGCGGCATCCAGGCCAACGACGCGGCCGGCTACGCGGCGCACATCCTCGTCGGCGCCGATGAGAAGGTGCTCGCGATCCGCGGCACCGAAATCGAGGATCGTCCGATCGATTTCCTGCTCGCGTTGCTGCCGGGCGTCCGGCTCGGCGAACAGACCATCCTCGATTTCTTCGGCGCCGATCTGCGGGAAATCGGCGGCCTGGGTTTCGCGCTGGGGCAGGCCACGAGCCTCGTCAACCATGTCCTGCGCAGCAGTGGGCCGCTCGGGGCAGTGGTGCCGCAGTACACGCTGCACGAGGCTCCGGGCACGACCCCGGGAGCGACGGCACTGCCGGAAGGCCTGCCGCGCCTCGCGGTGGACAATGCGCTCGGCGGGCGGCGCTGGTACTGGCTCAGCGCCGACAGCACCGCGGGGCTGGGGCTGCTCGCGCCGGAAGAGCGCATCACGCTGGTCGGCCACTCGCTGGGTGGTCACCTGTCGGCGCTGGCGCTGCGCCTGTTTCCCGGCCTGTTCGACGCAGCCGTGGCCTTCAATGCGCCGGGCTTCGATCCGCCGGGCTCGCGCAACCTGACCGAGGTCTTCGTCGAATTCTTCTCGCCCCTGCTCCCCGGCCCGCCGGCCGCCGGTTTCACCGGCTTCGGCGCGCGCCTGCTGAACGTGGTCAGCCAGAGTTCCGCGCGCGACCTTGATCTCGCGATCGTGCCGTCCGTGTTCTCCGGCAACGAGGCGCTGCCGCCGGTGACGCCGGTGCGCACGGAGCTCAACAGTCATTCCATCGACCAGCTGCTCGACGACCTCGGCGTCCTGGCGCTGCTGGAGCGGCTCGCGCCGACGCTGCCACCGGCGGCATTGTTCGCACTGTTCGACGCCGCGAGCGCGCACGGCGGCACCACCAGCGAAACGCTGGTCGACGGGCTGGCCGCGCTGCTCCTGCCGCAGCAGGCCCCGCTGTCCGCAGTGGCCGCCGGCTGGCTCGGCTACGGCCAGGAGCAGGCTGTGCTCGAAGCGCGCATGGCGCTGCAGGACCGCCTGCTCGCCCTCCATGATGCGCTGGACGCGGCGCCCGACCTGCGCCTCGAATCCCTGCTCGAGGTCCCGGCGGCCAGGCTGATCGAGCACGCGCAGGCCTCCGCGGCCTGGCGTCACGCCCTGGTTCACTACCAGCCGTTCGCCGTCGTTGGTGATGCGTCGCTCCACCGCGATGACCCGCTGCTCGCGCCGGACGCGATGACGGCCGCCGAGCTGGCCGACCGTGTCCTGCTCCACCAGTACGAGATGGGGCGCCGACGTGGCGACCTGGACGAGGGGCAGGCGTTCGGCATCGATGCCTTGCGCATGATCGATCTGCGGCAGGGTATCGATTTCGTCGTGGGCGAGATGTTGCCCGAGCTGCGGCGGCCGCTGGACGCGGTCGTGGTGATCGGGACCGAGCACGCGGATCGCGAGGGTGCGGCGTCCGGCAGCAGCGCGCGCGATCGCATCCACGGCGGCCTCGGCGACGATGTGCTCGGCGGCGGCGCCGGCGACGATCATCTCGACGGCGGGCCCGGCGACGATCGCCTCGAAGGCGGCGCGGGCGCCGACGCGCTCGAGGGCGGTGCCGGCGATGACAGCCTCCACGGCGGCGATGTCCTGCACGCGGAGGACCACGCGGCCGACGTGCTGGTCGGCGGCGCGGGCCACGATCGCCTGTATGCCGGCAGCGGCGACATCGTCCGCGACGCGACCGGCGAGCTGTTCGTGCTGAGCGACGGCGCGTGGGCGCCGGTGGGCGGCCGGCGCTATCTGCCGCTGCCCGGTTCGCCGCGCGTGCGCGTGCTGCGCAGTGACGACGCGGCCGCCCTCCTGCTCGCCTACAACCTGGACAGCCGCGAACTGCGGGTCGGCAATGTGCGCGTGATCGATTTTTCGCCGGGCGATCTCGGCATCGATTTCCCGCTCACCGAGGCGTCGCCATTGCAACTGCCCGAGCTGCCTGGTACGCCCGACGCTGACCGTATTGCCGGCACCGGCCTTGATGAGCGTATCGACGGCGCCGCAGGTGACGATGTCCTCGACGGGCGTGCGGGCAACGACGTCGTCGATGGCGGCAGCGGCGACGACAGGCTGGACGGCGGCGTTGGTGACGACACGCTGTTCGGCGCCGACGGGCGCGACCGGCTTGCCGGCGGCGCAGGACGGGACGGGCTGGCCGGCGGCGACGATGCGGATGCGCTGGCAGGTGGTGCGGGCGAGGATGTGCTCGAAGGTGGCGCCGGAGATGACGTGCTCGGCGGCGGCGGCGGTCGGGACGTGCTGCTTGGCGGAGCGGGCGACGATCTGCTGGCCGGGGCGCTGGATTTCGGGCACCCGGACGCGGCCTGGGCCGTCGAGCGCCACGGGCCAGCCGTCGGCAGCCTCCTGCGCGATCCCCGCAGCCTGCGTCTCATCGGCTTCCATGCGCTCGACCTGTCGGCACTGAACCGGCCGGCGGAGCTCGCCGGTGATCTGCTCTATGGCGAGGAGGGCAACGATCGGTTGTTCGGCAGCGCGGGCGACGACCTGATCGACGGCGGCGCGGGTGACGACACCACGCTCGGCGGTGACGGCGCGGATGTGCTCCACGGCGGGGGCGGCGACGACCACCTGCGCGGCAGCGGCGGCGCGGATTACATGACCGGCGGGGTGGGCGACGACTTCCTCGTCGGGCACGGCAGCGGCGACGACGGTCGCGAGGCGGATGGCGCGGACTTCCTCGCGGGCGGCGATGGCGACGACCAGCTGCAGGGCGGGCCGGGCGCGGACAGGCTGCTGGGCGAGGCCGGCCACGATCGCCTGTTCGGCGATGAAGGCGACGACGAACTCCAGGGTGGCGCCGGAGACGATGCACTGATCGGCGACGACGGCGCCGACGCGCTTGCCGGCGGCGATGGCGAGGATCGCCTGTTCGGTGGCGACGGCGACGATCTGCTCGACGGTGACGGGGGCGCCGACTACCTCGATGGCGGCGATGGGCACGACCGTCTGCGCGGCGGGGAGGGGGCCGATCAGCTGCACGGCGACGACGGCGCGGATGTGCTGGAGGGGGGCGCCGGCGCCGATCGCCTGCGCGGCGGCGCGCATGACGATCTGTTGCTCGGCGGGCGGGGCGATGACCTCCTCGAGGGTGGAACGGGCAACGACGTCTACCGGGTGGGATCGGGTGAGGGGTTCGACGTGATCGTCGACGCGGCTGGCCACGACGAGCTGCAGTTGCCGGCGCTCGTGTCGGCCGCGGCGCTGAACGTCGAGGAACGGGGCGCGGACCTGCTGATCGGCTGGGGCGACGGCCAGGGGGTGCGCGTGCGTGACTGGCGCGCGGGCGCCATCGAACGGATGCGGATCGGCGACGAGCGCGTACTCGATCGCGAGCACTTCCTCGAGCCCGAGCGCGCAGGGCGCGTGCGTGCGCTGGGCGCGCTGGTCGATGCGGGCGGCGGCGCCACGGTCGGCACGGCGGGCGACGACGACCTCCTGCTCGATGCTGCGGCGGGCACGATCACGGCGGGGGAAGGCAACGATCGCTACCTCCTGCCGAGCGGCGGCACGGGGGTTGCGTTGCGCATTGCCGACAGCCTAGGCCGCAACACGCTGCGCTTCGCCGGCGACGTCGGCTTCGACGACATCGAATTCGCACTGGACGGCAACGATTACGTGCTGGCGCTGCGCGACAATCGCATCACGCTCACGCCCGACACGATTGCGCATTTCGCGTTCGGAGACGGCACGCAACTCGAGGCCGCCGCGTTCCGGCGCCACTTCCTCGAGACGGTCCCGCTTGCGCCGACCCTCGCGCAGCCGCTGGCCAATCGCGCGGTGCACCTTGGGCAAGCGTTTTCCTTCGCCATCCCGGCGGGCAGCTTCGTTGACCCCAATCCCGGCACGACGCTGCGCTACGCGGCGACGCTCGACAACGGCAATCCGCTGCCGGGCTGGCTCGCATTCGACGAAGCGACCGGGCGATTCAGCGGCAGCGCACCGTCTGGCGCACCCGGTTCCTACGCGATCCGCATCACGGCACGCGACGGCCTCGGGCTCGCCGCGAGCGATCGTTTCGGCCTCGACGTGCTGCCGACGCTGCACCGGGCGCCGGGTGCGCTGCTCGCGCTGGCGTCGCTGAACGGCGTCAACGGCTTCCACGTGACGATGCCGGTCGATCCCTTCGCCACCTCGGCCGCGCCGTTCGTCGCCGCGCTGGGCGATCTCAACGGCGACGGCTGCGACGACTTCATCGTCGGCGACAGCGTGCGCTTCGGGCGTCGCGAGGGCTTCGGCAGCGCGCTCGGCCCAGCCCCGCGCGACGGCTATGACGGATTTTCGCTGCTGCATTACATGCCCGATGGCGCGCACCTTGCCGGTCTTCCGCTCACGCCGCGAATTGGTGACTTCAATGGTGACGGTGTCGGAGACGTGATGCTGCCAACGCTGTATGGCGAGGACACCGCCCCGGCGCGGGTGCTCTACGGTCAACGCGCGCGTTTTGCGTCCGGCATCGACTTCCGCGAACTGCCCGCGCAGGCCCCCGCCGCGGAGGCGCCGGCGCCGACGTTCATTCATGACGGCCGCGTCGTCTCCGCCGCAGTCTGGCGTCGCGCAGGTGACGTCAATGGCGACGGGCTCGAAGACTTTCTGGCCAGCATCGGCGGGGACTCGGCAGCACAGGCGTGGCGCGGCGTAGTCTTCGGGCAGGCCTCCGGGTTCGCCGGCGCGGTCGCCCTCGACGGCGCGGATGGGCGCCATGCGCTGCGCATCCTGACCGATGCCTACGGCGGCTATCCGGGCGTCGAGCCGGACGCCGCGCTGGTGGCGAGCGGTTGGGGTCCGCTATTGCCGCTGGGCGACGTCAACGGCGACGGGCTCGCTGATTTCAGTGTCGGTTCGGCGCCTTACCTGTTCGCCGCGCAGGCCCCAGTGGCCGCCGTCGTGTTCGGGCGCCGCGATGGTCACGGCGGCACGCTCAAGCTGGCGGCGCTGAACGGCGCCAACGGATTCATGGTCGATTTCGCGGTGCCGATCACCGGTCATTCGGCGGCGCACGTGCTGAGCGCGGCCGGCGACCTCAATGGCGATGGTTACGACGACATGTTCGCCATCGACGATGCGACGGGCGCCGCCGGTGTGGTCTACGGGCGCTCCGCCTTTTCGGGCACGATGCACGCCGGCACCCCGGGGGACGACACGCTGCAGGTTGTGCCGGGTGACGTCACCCACGCGGGTCCCGGCGACGACACGCTGCACGTGCCAATCACGGCCGATACGCTGGTGTTCGGCGGCAGCGGACGGAACGTCTACCTGCTGTTCGGGCCGACGGTCAGCGAGCTGCCGGGCCGCCGGATCTTCCACGTCGACGTCCATGGCGGTCTGCACGAGGACACCTATGTCGTGGTGTCGCCGGGTCTCGCGGTCATCCACCTGCGGGACGGCGCGGGACAGCCCAACACCCTGCGCCTGCAGGGTGGCCTGCAAAGCGCGCAGTTCCTGCTGCGGCAGGGGTCGGTAACGCTCGACTTTGGCGCCGACGGGCCGCAGATCCACCTCGAGGACGTCAATCTCGACAACGTGCTGGGCGGGCCGCGCACCGTCGGGCGGATCGAGTTCGAGGACGGCAGCGCGCTGAGCTACGAGGAATTGATTGCCCGGGGCTTCGATGTCCCGGGATCGCCGCGCGACGACGCGCTGCGCGGGAGCGACGTCGTCGACAGGATGGCGGGCCTCGCCGGCGCCGATCTCCTCGATGGAGGTCCCGGCAACGACACCCTGGACGGTGGCGTCGGCGACGATATCTACGTGTTCCGGCGGGGCGACGGCAGCGATCGCGTGCTTGATGCCGGCGGCTTCGATCGGATCCGCCTGGACGACGACGTCCAGCCGGCCGAACTTGGCTTTGCGCATGCGGGGCACGATCTCCTCGTGCGCTACACGGCCGGCAGCGAACTGCGGATCACGGACTGGCACCGCGCACGGGACGCGCGCGTCGAATTGATCGAGTTCGCGGACGGCCGCACGCTCGACCTCGCGGCGCTGGCGAATCGCCCCCCGGACGGCGCGCTGCGGGGGGGTGCGTTGCCGGTCGACATCGGCATGCCCATTTCGCTCGAACTCCCGGCCGGCTGGTTTCGCGATCCCGATCCGCTCGACGGACTCGCCTGGCGCGTCGTGGCCGACGGCGCAGACACGGCACTTCCTGACTGGCTGCACTTCGACCCCGGCACGCGCCGTCTGTCCGGCACCACGCCGTCGACCCTCACGGGCAACCTGGCGCTGCGCGCGTCCGTGGTCGATCCGGCGCAAGCCGGTGCCTCGCTTGCCTTCAGCCTGGCCTTTGGCAGCGGTGTCACACAGCAAGGCGGCGTGGCGGACGACTATCTTGCCGGCACGGCCTGGTCGGATGTTCTCGCGGCAGCGGCCGGCGACGACCGCCTCGACGGGCTCGATGGCAATGACCAGCTGTACGGCGATGCGGGGAACGATGTCATCGCCGGTGGCGGCGGGGACGACCGCCTCGTGGGCGGTGCGGGGGACGATTCGCTCTGCGGTGGCGCGGGAGACGACAGCTATCGGCTTGCTCGTGGCAGTGGACACGACCGCATCGTCAACCTCGATACGACCGGCCATGACGAGATCGTGTTCGAAGATGTCGGCGCCGCGGCGGAGTTGTGGTTCGCGCGTGACGGCGGCCATCTCGTCATCACGCGCAGCGGCAGCGGTGACAGCGTCACCGTGGTCGACTGGTACGGTCCGCGCGCGGACCGGGTAGACCGCATCCGCCACGCGGCGGGCGAGGTCCTGGATGCGGCTGGTGTCGAGCGCCTGGTGGATGCGATGGCGCGCTTCGCGCCACGCCCCGCGGCGGGAGAAGTCTTCGCGCCCAGACTCGTGGAACACCTGGCGGTCGAACTCGCCGCGGCCTGGCAGCCGTCACGGGCCTTTGGGGAGCTCGCTGCGGCGTGGCCCGCGTAGTCGACTCCCTTCGCCCGCGGGCGCTGTCTCCTGATCGGATTTGTGCTGGAGCGTCGATACGGTCACCCGGCGCAAGCGACCTGTGGCCGCCCTCGGCGCCGGTCGTTGCCGACGGGCGTTGCGAGAGCCACCGAGGGGAGAAAAGGTGTCAGATTTCAAATCTGACACCTTTTCTCCGAAAGCCATCGCAGGCACTGCGCGCGGTGGCTGACATTGGCGCCGAACGTTGCGCTTGCTGGGGAAACCGTGGTCTGTCCCCTATTTCTCGGCCCCCCTCCATCCGCGTTGTCAGGACGCGAGTTCCTCGAGTTCCGCCCAGCGCGTGATGAGTGCGTCGAGCGCCTGCTGTTTCGCGGCGAGGGTCGCGAGCACGGCCTGGGTTTCGGTGTGTGGTCGCTGGTAGAAGCCGGGCGCGCCGGTCTCCGCGCTCAGGGCCGCGATTTCCCGCTCCACCGCGTCGATGCGATCGGGCAGCTGTTCGAGTTCGAACTTGAGCTTGTAGCTGAGCTTGCCGCCGGTCCTTGCCGGTCCGGCCTCGGCGGGCTGCGCAGGGGCGGCCGGCACCGGCGCATTGGCTGGTGGCTTGTCGCGCCCCCTGTTCGGGTTGTCCGTCTCGGCGAGCTTGCGGCCGCGCGCGAGCCAGTCGCTGTAGCCGCCCGGGTACTGTTCGATGCGGTTGTCCGCCTCGAAGACGAGCACGCTGGTCACCACCGCATCCATGAACGCGCGGTCGTGGCTGACGATCAGCAGCGTGCCGGTGTAGTCGCGGAGCTTCTCCTCCAGCACGTCCAGTGTCTCGATGTCGAGATCGTTGGTCGGCTCGTCCAGCACCAGCAGGTTGGTTGGCCGCGTGAACATGCGGGCGAGGATGACCCGGTTGCATTCGCCGCCGGACAGCGCCTTGATTGGCGTCTTCGCGCGCTCGGCATTGAACAGGAAGCCCTTGAGGTAGCCGATGATGTGGCGATCGCGGCCGTCGATCGTCACGTAGTCGCGACCATCGCCGACCACGTCGGCGATGGTCTTCTCCGGATCCAGCTCGCGCCGCATCTGGTCGAAGTATCCGATCTCGAGATTCTCGGCCAGCTTGACCGAGCCGCTTTCCGGCGTCAGCTCGCCGAGCAGGATTTTCAGCAGCGTGCTCTTGCCGACGCCGTTGTTGCCGATGAGGCCCACGCGGTCGCCGCGCATGATCTTCAACGACACGCCGTTGATCAGCGGCTTCCCGCCATAGCCGTGCACGATGTTGCGCGCCTCGATTACCTTGCGGCTGGACGCCTCCGCCTCCGAAACGTGAATCCTGGGCGCCGCGAGCGGTTTCACGCGCGCCTCGGCTTCCTCGCGCATGGCCTCCAGCGCCCGCACGCGCCCCTCGTTGCGCGTACGCCGCGCCTTGATGCCCTGGCGTATCCACGCCTCTTCCTGCTCGAGCTTCTTGTCGAACAGGTCGTGGTGACGGGCCTCGTCCTCGAGCGCCTTGGCCTTGTTCGCGAGATAGGTGTCGTAGTTGCCCGGCCAGTCGGTGAGCCGGCCGCGATCGATCTCGATGATGCGGGTGGCCAGCCTGCGCAGGAAGGCGCGGTCGTGGGTGATGAACAGCACGCTGCCGCCAAAACCCATGATGCGGTTCTCGAGCCAGGTGATGGTGCTCAGATCGAGGTGGTTGGTCGGCTCGTCGAGCAGCAGCAGATCGGGGCCGCTCACCAGCGCCTGCGCCAGCGCGGCGCGGCGCCGCCAGCCGCCCGAGAGTTCGTCCAGCCGGCGCTCCGGCGGCAGGTCGAGCTCCGAGAGCGTCTGCCCGACCCGTTGCGCGACGTTCCAGCCGCCGTGCGCCTCGATTTGCCGCTGCAGCACTTCCATCTGCCGGATCTGCGCCTCGTCGGGATGCGCGGCGGCGAGGCCCTCGTAGGCTGCGATGCGCTCGATGAGGCGGGCGACGCCCAGGGACACGAATTCGTGGACCGTCAGGTGCAGCGCGGAGGGCAGCGTCTGTGCGAGCTGGCTCACGTGCAAATCGGACTTGCGCTTGATCTCGCCGTGATCCGGCAGCACCGTCCCGGCGGCCAGCTTCAGCATCGTCGACTTGCCGGCGCCGTTGCGTCCGATGAGGCACACGCGCTCGCCGGCGCTGAGGGCGAAATCGGCGGACTGCAGGATTTTCACCTCGCCGAACTCGAGGGAAACATCTTCGAAAGTGAGCAGGGTGGTCATCAGTGGGGTACCGGCGGCAGGGCGGCATTCTGCGCCGCGCCTTGTCGCGGCGGCAAGCGACCCGCTGGCGGTGTGCCGCCAGGCCCCGACTTTCCCGCGCCCCGTGCCGGCCCGCGGGCGCTACACCGGGGGCTGCGCTTCGATTAGGCTCGCCCCTGACCCATTCCCCGGAGCAGCATCCCATGGCCACCGTGTCCCTGATCGAATACGAAGACGCCTCGCCGGCGGTCCGCGCCGTCTACGACGACATCCGCGCGACCCGCAAGACGGACTTCATCAACAATTTCTGGAAGGCGCTCGCCGTCAATCCCGAGCAGCTGAAACGCACCTGGGAAGGCGCGAAGGCCGTGATGGCCCCCGGCGCGATCGACGGCCTGACCAAGGAGTTCATCTACATCGCGGTGTCGGTGGCCAACGGCTGCTCGTACTGCATACACTCGCACACGGCGGCGGCGCGCGCGAAGGGCATGACCGAGGCGCAGTACGCCGAACTCCTCGCCGTCATCGGCATGGCCCATTCCACCAATGGACTCGTGACGACGATGCAGGTCCCGGTCGATGAGGCCTTCCAGGTGAAATGACGACGGCCCGAGACCGGGCCCCCGGCCGCGCGTCGCGTGACGGGCCGCCGGCGCTTGCGGTGGCGCCCGCCCCGGATCGGCGCGGCCGCTGGACGATGTGCGCACTTGCAATGCAATCGACAGCACGGACCGCCCCGGTGCGCTTGCCGGGAACTACGCTTTGGTATAGTCGGCGCAACCCGACCACACGGCCACCGGCCAGGAGCAGTCCATGACCACCACGGTGTATTCGTCCGCAGCGGCGCTGCGCGCAGCGCTCGGTCACCCGATGGAGCTCGCGGTGCGCAAGGCGCTGCCGAGCCTCGACAAGTACTGTCGCGCGTTCATCGAGCGCTCGCCTTTCATGAGCCTCGGGACGTCCAGCGCGGCCGGCAAGACCGACGTCTCGCCGCGCGGTGACCAGCCCGGTTTCGTGCTGGTGCTCGACGACAACACCCTGTTCATCCCCGAACGGCCGGGCAACGCGCGCTACGACTCGTTGCTCAACATCATCGAAAACCCGCATGTGGGCCTGCTGTTCTTCGTGCCGGGCTTCGAGGACATGCTGCGGGTGAACGGGCGCGCCGAACTGATGCACGAACCGGCGCTGATGGCGCGTTGCGCGGTCAACGGCAAGGAACCGCGAATCGGCATTCGCGTGACGGTGGAGGAGGCCTACCTGCACTGCGCAAAGGCCGTGAAGCGTTCGCGCCTGTGGGACCCGGCGGCGCGGCGTGAACGCGGCGAGCTGCCGTCGCTGGGCAGGATGATCCTCGAGCAGACGGCGGCCGCCGACGCCCCCCCTTCGCCGGAGACCGTCCACACCGTCGACGAGCTGATCGAGGACAACTACCGCACGACGCTCTACTGAGCGTCGGCGCCCCCGTCCGGCACCCGTGAACATCTGCAAGCCGACCGATCCCGACACGGCGCTGGACGCAACGCTCGAGCGGGCCGCCGCGGCCCTGACGCCCGAGGGCTTCGACGACATCGAACGCGTCGTCGCCGAAACCACCAGCGTCGCGCTGTTCGTTGCCGTCGAGGACCTGCACCTCGTCTACATCAACGAAGCCTTTCGGCGTGTCGCCGGGTTCCAGCCCGGCGCAGGGCTCGGCCGCGCCTGGACCACGCTGCTGCACGAGGACGACGCACCGGCCGCCCTGGCCGCCTATGCGGCGGCCCAAGCGGGCCGCACGCGCCTGGTCGCCGAATTCCGCCTGCGCCGTCCCGACGGCGAATACCGCTGGATGCGCACGCACGGCATGCCCTGTTTCAATGCCACCGGTGCTTATCGCGGCATGGTCGGGTGTTTCCTCGACATCACGGACCTGCGCCTGGCGCGCGAACGCGAGGCGCAGATGCTCGAGCGCTTCAGGCTCGCCGTCGCCGGTTCCAGCGAGGGCATCTTCGACTGGCCCGACCTCGCCGCGCCGCGCTTCTGGGCTTCGGCGCGGGCGTTCGAACTCATCGGCTATGCGGACGGGGAATTCGACACCACGCGCGACACCCTGCTCGCGATGACCCACGACGCCGACCGGCCGGCGCTTGCCGCGGCCATCGACGCGGCGGCGCGGCATGGCGAGGATTTCGACCTCGAGTTCCGGCTCTGCCGCAAGGACGGACACTACAACTGGTTCCATGCGCGGGCAGTGTGTGTCAGCGACCCGTCCACCGGGGTCCGACGCCTGGTCGGCTCGCTCCAGGACATCGATGCGCGCATCACCGCGATGGCCAAGATCCAGCGACTGCAGGAGCGCTTCCGCATCGCGATCGAAGCCTCGACGAGCGGACTGTGGGACTGGGAGATCACCGAGGAACGCGTCTGGTATTCGGCCAGCGTGAAAGCCCTGCTCGGTTACGGTCCCGATGCCGACATCCAGATGGATCGCGCCTGGATTTCCGACCGGGTCCATCCCGAGGATCTCGAACGCGTGAAGCGGGCGTCGTCCCGGCATCTCAAATGCCGTGAACCCTATGACGTGGAGTTCCGGCTCCAGTTGCGCGATGGCGGGTATCGCTGGTTCCGTTCGCGCGGCGTCGCCCAGTGGGACGAAACCGGCCGCGCAGTGCGGATGTCGGGCTCGATGCAGGACGTGCACCAGCGCAAGGAGGCCGAACTCGCGCTCCAGGCCGAGCGCGAGAAGGCCCTGGTCACGCTGACCTCGATCGGCGACGCGGTCGTCACCACCGACGCCCGGGGGCGCGTCGAGATGCTGAACAATGCGGCGGAGAAACTGCTGGGCCTGTGTCAGGCCGGCGCCCGTGGCCGGTCGTTGCACGAGATCGTGCGCATCGTGAGCGAAGGCAGCCGCGAACCCATCAGCGATCCGGTCGAGCAGTGCCTCCGTCACGGTGGCGTCGATTCGCGCGGCGACTCCCTGCTGTTGGCCGCGGACGGCGGCGAGCACGCGATCGAGTACACGGCGACGCCCATCCGCAACGACCGCGGGCAGGTCTACGGCGCGGTGCTGGTCCTGCGCAACGTCACCCAGGAACGGCGCATGGCCGAGGCGATGACCTACCAGGCCACGCACGACGGCCTGACCGGGCTCGTCAACCGCGTCGAGTTCGAACGCCGCCTGGTGCGGGTGATCCGCAACGCGACCGTCACCGGAGACTGCCACGCGCTGTGCTATCTCGATCTCGACCAGTTCAAGGTCATCAACGACACCTGCGGTCACGGCGCGGGCGACGAACTCCTGCGCCAGATTGCGCTGCTCCTGCAGGACACCGTGCGCAGGCGCGACACGGTTGCGCGGCTCGGCGGCGACGAGTTCGGCATCCTGATGGAACATTGCACGCTGCAGCAGGCCACGCGGGTCGCGACGCAGGTCCGCGAACGCATCTCGAACTACCGCTTCCGGTGGGACCAGCATATGTTCGCGGTCGGCGCAAGCATCGGCCTCGTCACGATCGACGAGACCAGCGAACAGATGGCGGACGTGATGCGGCACGTGGACGCCGCCTGTTATCTCGCCAAGGAACACGGGCGCAATCGCGTGCACGTCTACGATCCGGGCGACGAGACGATGGAGCGCCGGCGCGGCGAGATGAAGTGGGTGTCGCGCATCAACACCGCGCTGCTGGAGGACCGCTTCGAGCTGTTCGTGCAGCCGGCCAGGGCGCTGCAGGATGCGACCGCTCCCCGCTACGTCGAGGTGCTCCTGCGCTACCGTGATGGTGACGTGCTGCGCTCCCCGGCCGAATTCCTGCCGGCGGCCGAACGCTACAGCCTGTCGCCCAGGATCGACGCCTGGGTCGTCACGGCGCTGCTCGACAGTTACGCGCGGCAGCCGCAGCGCTTCACGCCGGACATCCTGTTCGCGGTGAACCTGTCGGCGCTGTCCCTGTGCGACGAGGAGTTTCCGGGCTTCCTCGATGCGGCGCTGACCCGCTCGGCGATGCCACCGTCCCTGCTGTGCTTTGAAATCACCGAGACCGCCGCCATCGGCAACCTGTCGCGCGCGGTGCAGTTCTTCAACGCGATGCGCGCGCGCGGCTGCCGCTTCGCGCTCGACGACTTCGGCAGCGGCCTGTCGTCCTTCGGTTACCTGCGCACGCTGCCGGTCGACTTCCTGAAGATCGACGGCCTGTTCGTGCGCGACTGCGTCGACGATCCGATCGACTTCGCGATGGTCAGGTCCATCAACGACATCGGCCACGTCATGGGTATCAGGACCATCGCCGAGTTCGCGGAGAGCCGGGCCATCGAGACCCGCATGCGCGAGATTGGCGTCGACTACGCCCAGGGTTACGGCATCAGCGAACCGATGCCGCTGGAGACCTTTCTGTACGGCTGAGCGTCGCCGGCTTGCGTAATCCGCCGGCCTTGGTAGGGTGCCGCAATGTCCGCCTCCCACCCAGCTTCCCCGGTGCGTGCCGTGCCTTTCTGGCCGCTGGTGGTCGCGGCCGCCGCGATCCTGATGATCACGATGGGCGCGCGGCAGTCGCTGGGCCTGTTCGTCGCGCCGCTGGACGCGGCGACCGGGCTCGGCATCGCCAGCGTCAGTTTCGCGTTCGCCGTGTCACAGTTCGTGTGGGGCGCGGCGCAACCCCTCTATGGCGCGCTCGCCGAGCGCTGGGGCACGCGCGCGGTGATTACCCTCGGGGCCTTGCTGGTCACGCTGGGCACCGCGCTGACGCCGTTCGCGCGCACGTCGGCCAGCCTCAGTTTCTGGCTCGGCATCGTTACCGCCGCCGGTGCGGCCGGCGGCAGCTTCGCCATCCTGATCGGTGGCATCGCCCGCTACCTGCCCGAGGACCGGCGCGCGTTCGCCACCGGCTTCATCAACGCCGGCTCGTCCTTCGGCCAGTTCGTGTTCGCGCCGCTGACGCAGGGCCTGATAGCGGCGTTCGGGTGGATGAGCGCGATGTTCGCGCTGGCCGCGTCGGCCTTGCTGACCATCCCGCTGGCCTGGTACCTGACCGCCCGCACCCCTGCGAATGCCCACGTCGTGGCGGCCCACGCCCCGGCGCTGGGACAGCAGCTGCGCAGCGCGCTGCGTGAACGCAGCTACCTGATGCTGCATCTCGCGTTCTTCACCTGCGGCTTCCATATCGCCTTCCTGGTCACGCACCTGCCGGGTGAGGTCGCGCTGTGCGGCCTCGCGCCGGCGGTCTCGGCGTCCGCGCTCGCCCTGATCGGCCTGTTCAACATCGCCGGCAGCCTGTCGGCGGGCGCGCTGTCGCAGCGGTACCGCATGAAGGACGTGCTGATGTGGATGTATGGCGCACGCGCGTTGATCATCGCGCTGTTCCTGCTGGCGCCCAAGGTGCCGGTGACCTTCTACCTGTTCGCGGCGGCCCTCGGCTTCACCTATCTCGCGACGGTGCCGCCGACCGCCGGCCTCGTCGGCAAGCTGTTCGGCCCGCGCCACCTCGCGACCCTGTTCGGCCTGACCCTCGTCACGCATCAGATTGGGGGATTCTTCGGCGCCTGGCTGGGTGGTATCACGATCAGCCGGTTCGGCGACTACGCGTGGATGTGGTACGCGGACATCGCGCTCGCACTGTTCGCCGTCGCCTGCCACCTGCCGATCCGTGAAGCGCGCCCGGCGCGGCCGGCGGCGGCCGCGCCGGCCTAGGCAACACAGGCGGCCGGCGAGCGACGTGCCGTCAACCCAGACAAGGAGCAGGGCATGGACTTCTCGTGGACCCCGGAACAGCAGCAGATCCGTGACAGCGTGCTGAAGCTGTGCGCGCGTTTCGATGACCAGTACTGGCTGGCCCGCGATGCCGATGGCGAGTTTCCCGAGGATTTCTGCCGCGCGCTGGCCGATGCCGGCTGGGTCGGCGTGGCCGTCCCCGAGGAATACGGCGGCAGTGGACTCGGCACCACGGAAGCCGCGATCGTGGTCCAGGCGATTTCCGAATCGGGTGCCGCCAACAGCGGCGTGTCCGCAATCGCGATCGGCCTCTTCGGGCTGAAGCCGCTGCTTGCCCACGGCACCGAGGCGCAGAAGCGGGAATGGCTGCCGCGCATCGTGCGCCGCGAGGACATCGCCTGCTTCGGCGTCACCGAGCCGAACACCGGCCACGACACCACGCGGCTGAAGACCCTTGCGAAGCGGCGGGGCGACCACTACTACGTGTCCGGCGAGAAGGTCTGGATCTCGACCGCGCAGGTCGCGAACAAGATCATGCTGATTGCGCGCACGACCCCGATCGAGGAGACCGCGCGACCGATCGACGGCCTGTCGCTGTTCTACACGGATCTCGATCGCCGTCACGCCGACATCCGGAAGATCGACAAGATGGGCCGCGCCTGCGTCGATTCGAACCAGATTTTCTTCGACGACATGCCCGTGCCCGTCGGCAACCTGATCGGCGAGGAGGGCAAGGGCTTCCGTTACCTGCTGGCTGGGCTGAATGCCGAACGCATCCTGATCGCCGCCGGCCTCGTCGGCCTGGGCCGCGCGGCGCTCAGGCGTGCGACCGACTATGCGCAGCAGCGCGTGGTGTTCGGGCGACCGATCGGCATGAACCAGGCCATCCAGCATCCGCTCGCCGCGGGCTGGGCGAAGCTCGAAGCGGCAAACCTGCTGGCCTTCAAGGCCGCGGCGATGTTCGATGCCGGCCAGGAGTGCGGCGCCGAGGCGAACGCGGCGAAGTACCTCGCGGCGGAAGCCGCCTTCGAGGTCTGCACCAACGCGGTGATGACCCACGGGGGCATGGGCTACGCGAAGGAATATCACGTCGAGCGCTACCTGCGCGAAGTGATGATCCATCGCATCGCGCCGATCAGCCCGCCGCTGATGCTGAGCTATCTCGCGGAGCGCGTGCTGGGACTGCCGAAGTCCTACTGACCGCAACGGACGATTTCATGCCACGGCGCGACCAGAGGGTGCTCAGCACATCGGGCGCCTCTTCCGCACCAGGAAGCACCGGCTTGTAACGAGCAGATTCATCTGGAACGCGCCGCCTCGCTCATGCTCTTCTCCGTGCTCTCCGTGTCCGTGGTAAAACCAGTCGCGTCAGGTGCCGAGCATGAATCCTGATTTCACCACGGAGGACACGGAGAGCACGGAGAAGAAATTCAATAGAGCGCATGGGCCTCTGCCGCGACAGTGGCATGCGGCAGGCACATGCCTATCTCCTCCGCGCGCGATGATCTCGATGTTCCCGGTGGCTAATCGATGCCGCCGTATTAAGATGGACCATCCTGCCCCAGCCTGAACCGGGAGGCGTCATGCGCTTCGAACTGGGGCTTGCCAACGCGGCCGACAGCTGGCGCACCGCGCGGAGGTGCTGGGCTTGGACACCGCAGGCAAACAGGGGACAGACCACGATTCCCAAACAGGGTCCAAACAGGGGACAGACCACGATTCCAGGGGGGGAATCGTGGTCTGTCCCCTGTTTCGCGCGAGCCTATTGATTCAGCAACTGGACAAGGAGGGCAGCTCAATGCCACTGGAAATCAAGAAAAGCGTCAAGGACATGTTCGCCGAGGCCTCCGCGGCCATCGAAACCCTGAACGTCGAGCAGGCCAAGGGCCTGCTCGGTACGCCGGGCGTGACCTTCATCGATCTGCGCGATCCGCGCGAAATCTGGCGCGACGGCGGCGTGCCCGGCGCCATCAACGTCACGCGCGGCATGCTGGAGTTCTGGATTGATCCGGGCAGCCCGTATCACAAGGAATTCTTCGCCAACGGCGATCGCTTCGTGTTCTTCTGCGCTGGCGGGATCCGCTCGGCACTGGCCACGAAGACCGCCCAGGACATGGGCCTGACCCCGGTCTGCCACATCGAGGGCGGCTTCGGAGCGTGGAAGAAGGCAGGCGCCCCGGTGGTCACCGTCGAACCCAAGCTCGCCGGCAACGGCTGAGATCCCCACCGGGGCCAGCCCCGGGGTGCCACGGCGGCCCGGGGCGGCGACCCGCTCAGACCTTGATCATCCGCGACGGCGTGTAGACCAGCACGAGGTCACCGCGCTGCGAGTGGACTTCATTGCGGGTGGTGACGACGCCACGGTCGCCGCGCGAGGTCAGGCGCGCCTCGGTCACCTCGACCCACACTTCCAGCGTGTCGCCGACGAACACCGGCGCCTTGATTTCGAGCCCGCAGCCGAGGAAAGCGCGGCCGGTGCCCGACAGGGCGCCACTCGAGATTACCAGGCCTTCCGCCAGCACCATCGTCAGCGCGCCGGGGATGAGGCGGCCGTCGAAGCCGAATTCGGCCGGCGCGTTGGCGTCGAGGAACAGCGACTCGTTGAAGCCGAAGCCCGTGACGAAGGTCATGAGATCGTGCTCGGTGACGGTGCGCCGCTGCGTCGACCAGCGCAGGCCGACGGGCTGCTGGTGAAAGCTCAGGGCATGATTGAACTCGGGCGGTCGCTGCGACATGGTGGCTCCAATGCTTGCGTAATCGGGAAAGTGACGCGTCGGCACGTGGCTCGACCCGTGCGCCGGGACGGTCCTCAGGACGGCGCGCCCAGCAGGCGCGCAAAACTCAATTCGTGGCCGTCGGGATCGGTCAGGTGGAAATAGCGTTCGCCCCAGGGCGCGTCGGCCGGCTCGGCCTCCGGCGTGAAGCCGTGCGCCACCGCGCGGGCGTGCATCGCGTCGACGTCGTCGACGTGGAAAATCACGCGGCCCCACCACGACCATTGGCGCGCCGGTCCGACCAGCACCAGGTTCAGGTATTGCCCGTTGAACTGGAACGACGTGAACGTGGCTTCGGGCCCGCCGTAGCGCAGGCTGAAGCCCAGCGCCGAGTAGAAACCGACCGCCCGCGTCATGTCGTGCGTGGCGAGCGTCAGCGCATTGATCGACTGGACGGCCACGGTGTGCCGCTCAGCCCGCGCCCGCCGGCAGCAGGCCGACCAGCCAGCGGCCGATGTCGGCGATCTGTTCGGCGCAGACCGAGTGCTCCATCGGGTAGGTGCGATACGCGGGCTCGAAACCGAGGTCACGCAGGCGGTCGCAGGTCATGCGGCCCATCAGTTCGGGCACCAGCGGATCGAACAGCCCGTGGTGCACCTCGATTGGCAGCCCCGCCGCCGCCGGGTGCGGCGTGATGTCGTTGCCGGTCGCGAAGTAGGTCGACAGCGCCAGCAGGCCCGCGAGGCGGTGCGGGTAGGTCAGCGCGAGATGCAGGCCGACTGCCCCGCCCTGCGAGAAGCCGGCGAGCACGATGCGCTCGCTCGGGATGCCGCGCGCACGTTCGCGGTCGACGAGCGCGGCGACGCGCGCGGCTGACGCCAGCAGGCCGGCTCGATCGGCGCGGCGGTCGAGGTCCATGTCGAGGATGTCGTACCAGGCCGGCATCGAGTAGCCGTTGTTGATCGTCACCGGCATCGACGGCGCGTGCGGAAACACGAAGCGCAGGTGCAGCGACGAAGGCAGCCCGAGTTCGGGGACGACAGGCTCGAAGTCGTGGCCATCGGCGCCCAGGCCGTGCAGCCAGATGACACTCCCGCTCGCGGCTTGCGCGGGCTCGATTTCGACGCAGGGCAGGTAGTCCAAGGTTTCGTCTCCGTGCTTGACCTCGCCGGCGCGAGGCTGGGAATTTTCGCCTCTCCCGCCCCGGGAGAGGCCGCGCGCAGCGCGGGTGAGGGTGGTTTCAGGTTGGCTCAGCGCCAACGGACACGCCCCTCACCCGTCGGCTTCGCCGTCGACCTCTCCCGCAGGCGGGAGAGGTGAACAGCAGCGCGGGTGAGGCCTCTCAAAGCTTCGGAATCACCTTCTCGCCGAAGGCGCGGATGTCGCGCAGCGCTTCGGCCTGCGCCGGTTGGCCGAGCTGGCGCATGCGGAGCATCAGGTAGTCCGGCTGGATCTCTTCCTGCCACATCTTCAGCTGGTCGAGGCACTGTTCCGGCGAGCCGGCGATCAGGCGGTCCTGCGCGACCTTCTCGAAGGTCAGCTGGTCCGAATTCGTGACGTCCTGCAGGTACTTGTCCGGCGCGTAGGCGCCGAAGCTGTGATACCAGCGATGAGTCACCATCGTCATCGCGCTCTTGTCGATGCACTGCTGCCAGTCGTCGCCGATCACGCAGTCGCGCATCAGGCAGACGAAGGGCTTCCGGCCGTTGGCCTTCGCGGCCTCGCGGTACTGGCGCGTGTATTCCTTGATGACGGGCAGCGACTGGATGGGATCCGCGATCCAGCCGTCGGCCATGCGGCCGGCGCGGGCGATGCCTTCAGGCACCCAGCCGGCGAGCCAGATCGGCGGACCGCCGTCCTGGTAGGGGCGCGGCGTCACGCGCACGTTCTCGATCTTGTGGTACTTGCTCGGATGGCTGAACGGCTGGCCCGTCCAGGCCTTGCGCAGCACTTCGACGACTTCCTCGGTGCGACCGACGCGTTGCTTGCTGTTGACGCCGAAGGCGTCGAAGTCACTTGGCTGGTAGGCGATGCCGGCCGCCGTGATGAAGCGGCCCTTGGTCGCCTGGTCGACGACGGCGATGTCCTCGGCGAGGCGGATCGGGTGGTACAGCGGCGCGAGCAGCACGCAGGTGCCGACCTTGATGCGCTTCGTGCGCGCGCCGACGATGCCGGACATCAGCACCGGCGCCGGCAGGTAGCCGTCTTCCTGCTGGTGATGTTCGGTGAAGAAGAAGCCGTCGAAGCCGGTCTGCTCGCAGAGCTCGGCCTGTTCGACGATCTCGTCGATCATCCGGGCGACGTTTTCGCCTTTCGGCGGGTCCTGGGTACACGGGAAATAGCCTACGGGCAGCGTCATGGATCCTCCTCGGTCGTTCCTGGTTCATGGTCTGTGGGCGCCACATCTTACTGCGCACCCTGTGCCGCGACGATGCGGCGCGGCGCACCCATTGTCCCCCAGATGAAGGGGGTTTGCGTCCTCAGTCCGCCGGACGGCGGCCGACGCGGGCGCGCAGGAACGGCAGCACCGCCGCCGCGACCGCCTGCGGATTGTCCGCGTACGGGAAGTGGCCGCTGTCGGCGAGCTTCACCACCCGGGCGCGCGGGAAGGTGTCGCGCTGCGCGTCGGCGAAGCGCGCCGGCAGGTAGATGTCGCGTTCGCCCCACACCACCAGCGCCGGCAGATCGAGCGGCCGCAGTGCCGCGTGCAGCGCCTGCGAAAAGCCGTCGATGTCGCTGGTCGCGCGGTACAGCCGCAGGATTGCGCGCCGGGTGCCACGGTCGAAGTCGTGGTACATGCGATCGACGAAGTCGGGCGGCAGCCCGCGCGGGTTGCCGAGCTTCAGCAGCGCGCGAAAGCCGGCGCGGGTGGTGGTGGCCTGGAAGATTTCGCCCAGCAGCGGCGTGCGCCAGATGCGGGCCAGGAAGTGCCAGCGATAGCCCCGCAGCACGCCGATGTTGATCAGGGTGATCGACGCGACCCGCGCCGGGTTGCGCGCGGCCCAGGCCAGCCCCCAGGGGCCGCCGAAATCGTGCAGCACGAGATGGGCCCGCTCGATGCCAAGCGTGTCGAGCATCTTGCCGAGGTGGCCGGCGTAGCCATCGACCGTGTAGTTGAAATGCCCGGGTTTGTCGGCCCGGCCAAAGCCCGGCATGTGCGGCGCGACCGCACGCATGAACTCACCTGCGCCGGCCACCAGCGCCCCCCAGTCGTCGCCACTGCCGGGATTGCCGTGCACGAACACGGCCGCCTCGCTGCCCGCACCGGCGTCGAGGCAGGGCGAGCGGATGCCGTCGATGTCCAGGGGTACTTCGCTCATCGGGTCAGCCACCGTGGTAATGGGACATCTCATTCTGCCGCACAGATGGGCTCCATGCCCCGGTCGAGGCGGCATCCGCCCCGAATTGTTTTTTTTACCACGGAGGGCAGGGAGGGCGCGGAGAGGCAAGGTGACTTGACGGAATGTCGCTCCGCAGCGCCCGTGCCCTGGAGCAGGCACGGTCCAAATCCTTCTTCCTCCGTGTTCTCCTCGTCCTCTGTGTCAAACCCGGCGGCCGGGCAGCTGCCTATGCGACAGGTGTCTCGTGCACCCCGACAGTCGCGCGTTCGCCGCGCTTGCTGGCATCAACCGGCCGAAGGCGCCGCCAGCTTGCTGTGGCGGATCGAGTACAGGAAGTAGAACGCGATGCCGGCGAGGAGCCAGCCGACGAAGCGCGACCAGGTGTGCCCCGGCAGGAACAGCATCAGCGCACCGCAGGACAGGGCGCCGGCCAGCGGGATCAGGGGATTCCAGGGCAGCCTGAACGGGCGGTGCAGCGCGGGCTGGGTATGACGCAGCAGGATCACGCCGCCGCAGACCATCACGAACGCGAACAGCGTGCCGATGTTCACGAGCTGGGCGAGCTTGCCCAGCGGCAGCACCCCGGCGAACAGCGCACAGATCAGGCCGACGACGACGATGGTCTTGACCGGCGTCTGCGTCTTCGGGTTGATGTCACTGAAGAAGGGGGGCAGCAGGCCGTCACGCGCCATCGCGAAGATGATGCGCGTCAGCCCGTAGTACAGCACCAGCATCACCGTGATGAGGCCGGCAATCACGCCGACCGCGACCAGCCCGGAGGCCCAGCGATGGCCGATCGAGAGCAGGGCGGCGGCCACCGGTGAGGACACGCCCAGCTCCTTGTAGCTGACCACCCCCGTCAGCACGCCGGCCACCGCGATGTAGACGACCGTGCAGATCGCGAGCGCGGCGAGGATGCCGATTGGGAGATCCCGCTGCGGGTTGTGGGCCTCCTCGGCCGCGGTGGTCACCGCGTCGAAGCCGATGTAGGCGAAGAACACCAGCGACGCGCCGGCGAGGACGCCCACCGTCTCGCCGCCCGGCATGCGCTCGAACCAGCCGTAGGGCATGAAGGGGACCCAGTTCGTCGCGTCGACGTGGCGGGTGGCCGCGAACAGGAAGATTGCAATCGTCGCGAGCTTCACCGCGACCATCAGCGCATTGAGCCGGGCGCTTTCCTTGACGCCGACGATCAGCAGGCCCATCAGGAACAGGATGACCAGCACGGCCGGCAGGTTCACCAGCCCGCCGTTCTCCGGGTGCGAGGAAATCGCCTTCGGCAGTTCGAGCCCGATTGATGCCAGCGCGTTCGCGAAGTACCCCGACCAGCCGTTGGCGACCGCCGCGACGGACATGCCGTACTCCAGCAACAGCGTCCAGCCGATCATCCACGCGATGAATTCGCCGAAGGCCGAGTAACTGTAGCCGTAGGCACTGCCGCAACCGCCCAGGCTGGCCGCGAGTTCGGCATAGGACAGGGCGGCGAAGGCGCAGGCGACGCCGGCGATGATGAAGGACAGGACGACGGCAGGGCCGGCCTGGTTCGCCGCCGCGATGCCCGTGAGCACGAAGATGCCGGTGCCGATGATGGCGCCGATGCCGAGCAGCGTCAGGTCGAACGCGGTCAGGCAGCGCTTCAGGCCGCTGTCGGCATAGTGCTCGTGCGTCATCGTGCGAGTGCGGAACAGCTGCTTCATGCGCGACCTCCAGAGGCTGAGTGCCCAGTGTAGGAAGATTCGCGGGGGTGGGGAATGGGCAGGGCAGTCACCTGGATGCCCTGCGCCCACGCTCGGCGAAAGGGCCGGGAGAGGGGCGCGTTGGTGCGTGCGGCGCCAGTCGGCAGCGACCCTCACCCGCGCTGCGCGCGGCCTCTCCCGGGGCGTGAGAGGCGAAGCCTTCCTGCTTGCGTGCCGCCGGCCTAGAAGGTGTAGCGCGCCGTCAACCCGCCGTAGACGTTGCGGTCGGGTGCCGGCTCGAAGTAGCGCGCGCCGGTGGCGTTCAGGATCACGTTCTGGTTGTACTCCTCGTCGAAGAGGTTGTTGATTCCGAAGAACGGCTGCACGCCCCACTGGCCGAGCGCGAAGTCGCGGCCGAAGCGCAGGTTGCCAACGTGGTAGCTGTCGTTGGTCGCGGTGTTCGCGTTGTCGGCGTAGAGCTCGTCGACGTGCAGCATGTCGAAAATCGCGTAGAAGCCAGAGCTGTGGGTGTACGCCACTTCCCCGTAGAACTGGTGCTCCGGCTGGCCGGGCAGGTTGTTGCCCTCGATGGCCGGCGTGGCGAAGGAGCGGTCGAAGGTGAAGTCCGCGTAGGTGTACGCGACCGCGAGGTCGAGGCCCGGGAAGACTTCGTAGCGCAGGCTGGTTTCGACGCCGTTGCGTTCCGTGTCCGCGTTCTGGAAGAACGTGCGGCCGCCGTTGTTGACGACGTTGATGATCTCGTCCTCGACCGTCGTGTAGTACACCGCGAGATCGTAGCTCAGGCGTTCGCGCACCAGGCCCTTCACGCCCACCTCGTAGGTCTTCGCGTGCTGGGCGGCGACATTGCCGAAGCCGCCGAGGATGCCGCCGCGCGACGCGTTCGCGAGTTCGGTGAAGCTCGGCGTCTCGAAGGCGGTGCCGTAGTTCGCGTAGAGATTGAGTTCGCGCAGCGGGCTGTAGACGATGCCGGCCATCGGGTTCAGTTCGTCGAAGTCGAGGCCGTCGGTCTGGTCACCGTTGGTGAGGAAGCGGTCGTCGACGTCGAGGTCGATGCTGTCGTAACGCAGGCCCAGCAGCACGTCGATCTGCTCGGTCACGCCGAATTCATTGTGCAGGTAGAAGCCGCGGGCGTCGGCGTTCTCGACCTGGTCGAAGCTCAGCGCGCCGCGCGCGCCCGCGACGTTGAGATAACGCTGGCGGTCGTCTTCCTGGGCGTCGATGTCGAAGCCCGCGGTGAGACGGTTGTCGTGGCCGAACAGTGGCGCATCGAAGGAGTACTGCGCGCCGCCGCCGAGCACGAAGCGATTGAATTCGACCACGCCGTCGGCGGCGCCGAACGGCACGCCGATGGCGAGGTTGTTGGCGAAATCACGCCAGATGTAATAGTTGCGCAGCTGCAGGTGGTGGTACTCGCCCATGTCGCGCGTGTACACGAAACCGACCTTCTGCTGCTCGAGCCATTCGCCGGAGTCGAAGCGCAGGTTGTTCGCGCCCGCCTGCTTGCGATTGGTCCGGACCTGGGCGGCGGTGAGCCCGCCCGGGTCGTCGGATACGGGTGAGTCGACCGCGTTGACGATGGCGGTCAATTCGGAACCGTCGTTGAAGCTGTAGCGGAACTTGCTGTTGACCAGCGAGTGGTTCACCTCGCTGTGATCGCGGTAGCCGTCCATATTGAGATAGGAGCCGCTGACCAGATAGTTCAGCGCGCCGACCTGCCCACCACTTTTCACCGTGTAGCGCCCGAAGTCGAACTCGCCGCGGCTCAAGCCGGCCTCGGCGTAGGGCTGGTCCGGACCGTCCTCGGTGAAGATGTTGACGACGCCGCCGGCCGACGCGCCGTAGAGCGCCGCCGCCGGGCCGCGCAGCACCTCGATGCGCGATGCCGAGTTCAGGTCGATGTCGTCGATGCCGCCCTGGCCGTCGGGCAGCGTCGACGGGATGCCGTCCACATAGATCTTCACGCCGCGGATGCCGAACTGTGAGCGCGCGCCGAAACCGCGGATGGACAGGCGCGTGTCCTGCGCGAAGTTGTAGCGGTTCTGGAAGAACACGCCGGGGATGCGGGCCATCGACTCGTCGATGCCGAGTTGCTGGCGGCGCTGGATCGATGCCTGCTCGACGGTCGAGATTGCAAGCGGGGTGCGCAGGACATCGCGCTCGACGCGCGTGGCGGTGACGGTGTACTGCTCGTCGGTCGCGGTGGCGGTGAAAGGCAGCGTGACGATCAGCGCTGCGCCTGCGGTTCGAATGGCGGTGCGGGGTTTCATATTGATCCGTGGCAATAACAGAGGCGCGATTGGAAGGCAAAATGTGTACCGATGCAAAATTTTTGCACGACAAGCGCGCGGATTGTGGATGGCTGCCGACATCGCCGCGAGGAAGTGGGTGATATCGTGCATTTTGACGGCACGACTGGTTGCACACAGCCAGTCGCGCGCTGCACATCAAGGCTCCCCGGGCGCCCAAGGCCAAGGTCTGCGCGACGACCCTGGCGGGACGCGCTTGCAGTGCTGTTGTTCGCATACGCCTGCAGCGCAGGCGCGGAGGAGAAGGCCATGCTTCACCAGGCACGCGACCGGCTGCTCGACGAGATTGCGCTCGACTACCGTGAAACCGCCGACTACACGGGCTTGCGGGCGATGGGCCGAGCGGTCAGGCACGCCATGGGCAAGGTGCCCCGCGAGGATTTCGTCGACGCCGAAGATGCCGACCAGGCCTATGTCAACCGGCCGCTGTCCATCGGTCACGGCCAGACCATCTCCCAACCCTACATCGTCGCGCTGATGACCGACCTGCTCGAGGTCGAGCCTGGCGATCGGGTGCTCGAGATCGGCACGGGGTCCGGTTACCAGGCCGCGGTGCTCGGCGAACTCGGCGCGGAGGTCTACACCATCGAGATCGTCGCGCCGCTCGGCGAACAGGCGCGCGCAAGACTGGCGGGCATGGGCTACGACCGTATCCACGTGCGGGTCGGCGACGGCAACCTCGGCTGGCCGGAGGCGGCGCCCTTCGACGGCATCATCGTCACCGCGGCGGGACCCATTCCGCCGGCCCTGGTCGAGCAGCTCGCGCCGGAGGGTCGCCTCGTGATGCCGGTGGGGGTGAGCGGAGGCGATCAGGAACTCGTGGTGATCACGCGCAAGCCCGACGGCACGCTGCACCAGGCATCGAAGCTGCCGGTGCGCTTCGTGCCACTGACCGGCGATACCTCGGGCGGGGGAGACTGAAGCGCCGGCCCGTTATTGAGCTTGCCGTGGACGGCGGCGACAATGCGGCCATGCACCTGACACAAGCCATCTCCCGCGGCGCCTTGCTGAAGGGCAGCCGCACGGCGCTCCACTGCGGGGACGAATCCCGCACCTGGCGCGATTTCGCCGACCGCGTGGCCCGCTTCGCCGGCATGCTCGCCGACCTCGGCGTGAAGGCCGACACCGGCGTGGCGATACTCGCCGACTCCGGCTTCCCCTATTTCGAATATCACTTCGCCGTGCCGTGGGCCGGTGGCGTGATGGTGCCGCTCAACACGCGGCTGGCCGATGCCGAACTCGGCTACATCCTGAACGATGCGGACGCCGAGATCCTGATCTGCGGCGCCGAGTACGCCAACCGGCTGCCGGCGCTGCGCAAGCTCGCGCCGCGCATCCGGGAAGTCATCACCATCGGCATGCCGGCGGACAGCGGCGGCCATGACTACGAAACCCTGTTGCGCGCCCGTGCGCCACTGCCCGACTGCCGGCGTGGCGGCAGCGACCTGCTCGCAATCATCTATACCGGCGGCACCACGGGACATCCCAAGGGCGTCGCGCTCGCGCACTCGAACCTCGTCGCGAACACCCTCGCGCAGATTCCGAACATGGAATTCCACGAGGACATGGTGTACCTGCACTCGACGCCGGTGTTCCATACCGCCGGCAGCGCCCGGATCTACAGCACGATGACGGCGCTCGGCACGGGCATCATCCAGCCGCGCTTCGACGTCGACGGCGTGCTGGATGCCGTCGAGCAGCACCGCGTGACGCACCTGCTGCTGGTGCCGACGATGATCAACCGCCTGCTGAACAGCCCGCGCTTCGCCGACACTGATTTCTCGAGCGTGACCAACATCTCGTACGGCGCCTCGATCATGCCCGAGTCCCTGGTGCGCAAGGCGCTGAAGCTGCTGCCGAAGGTGCGCTTCACGCAGTCCTATGGCATGACCGAGCTGTCCCCCTCTGCGGCATACCTGCAGCCGAAGTACCACGTGCTCGAAGGACCGCTCGCCGGGCGCATCAAGTCCATCGGCCAGCCGATCCACACGGCCGAGATCCGCATCGCGGACGAGCAGGACAACGAGGTCCCGCGCGGCGAGGTCGGCGAAATCCAGGTCCGCGGACCGATGGTCATGCAGCGGTACTGGAAGCAGCCCGAGCTGACCGCGCAGACCCTGCGCGGCGGCTGGATGCACACCGGCGACGCCGCCTGGATGGACGACGAGGGTTTCATCTTCATGGTCGATCGCCTGAAGGATATGATCATCTCCGGCGGCGAGAACGTGTATTCCGGCGAGGTCGAGAACGCCCTGCACGAGCACCACGGCGTGCGCGAGTGCGCGGTCATCGGCCTGCCCGACGACGACTTCGGCGAGCGCGTGCACGCGATCGTCGTGCCGCACGAGGGGGTGAGCATCACCGTGGAGGAATTGATCGCCCACTGCCGCGGCCTCATCGCAGGCTACAAATGTCCGCGCAGCATCGAGATTCGGCACACCCCGCTGCCGCTCTCGGGCACCAACAAGATTCTCAAGCGGCAGCTCCGCGAAGAGGCGCTCGCGGCGCTCGGCCGCGGCTGAGTCGGGAGGCGTCACCCCGCACCATGAATGAAGCTCGCCTCTCCCGCCCCGGGGGGGCTCTTGGTCACATTTGGACGCAGGTACCGGGGTGCAGACCTTGATGGGCCACCAAGAACACTGAGCGGATCGGGTGGACAGGTGCCGCCCGGCCGGCATTGCCACGGCAGAGGCGCCTTCCGCAATTCACCGTTCTTCTCCGTGTCCTCCGTGCTCTTGGTCAAGATTCGGCGCCTGTTGCCGTGGCAACGCCAGGTTTCACCACGGAGAGCACGGGGGACATGGAGAAGTCGCATTTTCGAGCGTGGTCCGGGCAATGGCCATGCCGTCGACCGCTGGCTCAGCCCCACTCGTCTAATCTCGGTGTTCTCGGCGTTCTCTGTGGCCCAACAGCACGTGGACGCGGGCACCCGCATCCGAATGTGACCAAGAGACAGCCCGCCCCGGGAGAGGCCGCGCGCAGCGCGGGTGAGGGTCGTTTCCGGGTGGCGCAGCGCCGATTGACGCGCCCCTCACCCGCCGCCTTCGGTGTCAACCGCTCCCGCCAGCGGGAGCGGTGAAACCTGCTGTGCAAGCGGCAACGACAGTCCACGCGGGCGCGGAGGAATCCGCCCGGGCCGCAGGCAATACACCCCGACGGGCCGAAACTTCCCCGGGACCGGTTATCATTGGGCATCCCCCGTGACAGCCGAGAGACAGACATGAACGCTGGCGCAAGCAACACCGCCACCCATACCCCCGTCAACAGCGGCCACATGGAAGTCGCCAACCCGGTCTACCGGTTGGTGATGGACGAAATCCTGCCCGGCCTCGGCATCGACCCGGCCGGGTTCTGGCACAAGCTGGAAGAACTCATCACCGAACTCGCGCCGCGCAACAACATCCTGCTGCTGAAGCGCTACAAGCTGCAGGCCGAAATCGACACCTGGCACCAGTCCCGTTGCGATGCCCCGCACGATCACGCGCAGTACAAGAAATTCCTGCAGAAAATCGGCTACCTCCTGCCGGAGGGGCCCGATTTCACGGTCACGCCGACGAACATCGACGAGGAAATCGCGACCATTGCGGGACCGCAGCTCGTGGTGCCGGTGAAGAATGCGCGCTATGCGCTGAATGCGACGAACGCGCGCTGGGGTTCGCTCTACGACGCGCTCTACGGTTCGGACGTCATCGACGAGGCGGACGGCGCCGGCCGTGCCGGCCCCTACAACCCGGTGCGCGGCGCCAGGGTCATCGCCTATGGCCGGCAGCTGCTCGACGAGGCGGCGCCACTCGCGGGCGCGTCCCACGCGGACGTCAGCGCCTACCGCGTCGTGCAGGGGCAGCTGCAGGTGACCCTGGCCAACGGTGGGACCGCCGGCCTCCAGCATCCGGCGCGTTTCGCCGGCTACAACGGCGCGCCCGAGGCGCCGACCGAAGTGCTGCTGAAGAACAACGGCCTGCACATCATCATCCAGGTCGATGCGAAGCACCCGGTCGGCAAGGACGACCTCGCGCACGTGAAGGACCTGGTGCTCGAGTCCGCGACGACCGTCATCCAGGACTGCGAGGACTCGGTGGCCGCCGCCGACGGCGCCGACAAGGCCGAGGTCTACCGCAACTGGCTGGGCCTGATGAAGGGCACGCTGACCGACACCTTCGTCAAGAACGGCAGGACGATGACGCGCACGCTGGCGCCCGATCTCCAGTTCCTGGACCCGCAGGGCAAGCCGCTCACGCTGCACGGCCGCGCGTTGCTGCTGGTGCGCAACGTCGGCCACCTGATGACCAACGACGCCGTGCTGTTCAAGGGTGAGGAGGCGCCGGAAGGCATCCTCGACGCCGCGATCACCGGCCTCATCGCGCTCTATGACCTGCGCGGGCTCGGCACGCTGCGCAACTCGCGCACCGGCTCGATGTACATCGTGAAGCCGAAGATGCACGGCCCCGAGGAAGTCGCGTTCGCCTGCGACATCTTCGACAAGGTCGAGGACATGCTGGGCCTCGCCCGCCATACCCTGAAGATCGGCATCATGGACGAGGAACGCCGCACCACCGTCAACCTCAAGGAATGCATCCGCGCGGCGCGGGAACGCATCATCTTCATCAACACCGGCTTCCTCGATCGCACGGGTGACGAGATCCACACGTCGATGGAGGCCGGCGTGATGGTGCGCAAGGAGGCGATGAAGCAGGAGAAGTGGATCAAGGCCTACGAGAACTGGAACGTCGACGTGGGTCTCGCCTGCGGCCTCCAGGGCAAGGCGCAGATCGGCAAGGGCATGTGGGCCAAGCCGGACCTGATGAAAGAGATGGTCGAGACCAAGCGCGCGCACCTGCTCGCCGGCGCGAGCACGGCATGGGTGCCGTCGCCGACCGCGGCGACGCTGCACGCGATGCACTATCACCAGACCAACGTGTGGGAAGTGCAGAACGAACTGAAGAAGCGACCGCGCGCGAGCCTCGACGACATCCTGACCATCCCGCTGCTCGGCGACACGCCGCTGACGCGCGAGCAGGTGCAGGCCGAGCTCGACAACAACTGCCAGGGGATCCTCGGCTACGTGGTGCGCTGGATCGATCTCGGCATCGGCTGCTCCAAGGTGCCGGACATCCACGACGTGGGCCTGATGGAAGATCGCGCGACCTTGCGCATCTCCAGCCAGCACATCGCAAACTGGCTGCGCCACGACTATGTGCGGCGCCGTCACGTGCTCGAGACCTTCAAGCGCATGGCGGTGATCGTCGACCGGCAGAACGCGAACGAACCGGGCTACAAGCCGATGTCAGACAACTTCGACGAGTCCGTCGCCTTCCAGGCCGCCTGCGAACTGGTGTTCGGCGGCGTGCACCAGCCGAACGGCTACACCGAGCCGGTGCTGCACCGGCGCCGGCGCGAGCTGAAGGCCGCGG